>CASDSD010000038.1 GCA_949283205.1 uncultured Alistipes sp.
ATGGTGCAGAACTACGGTGCGGGCGTGCAGGCCTGCTACCGCGGCCCGCGCCTCTACGACACGCCCGAGACGAAGGCGGCCGTCATCGAGGTCATAGACTGGTACAAACGTTACCGCGACATCCTGAACAGCGACATCATCCACCTGCGGCGCCCCGACGCGCAGGACTGGGACGGCATCATGCACGTCAACCCGCAGCTGCCGCAGAAGGGCTTCGTGCTTCTGTTCAACCCCCTGTCGGAGGATATCACGCGCGAGATCGAGGTGCCGCTCTACTATACGGGTCTCGAGAGGACGGCGCGCATCCGCGAGCGGGAGGGGCGCAGCACCCGCTACCGTCTGGATGACAACCGCGCCGTGCGGCTTACGGTGACGATCCCCGCCAACGGATATACGTGGTACGTTGTGGAGTGACACGCCGGCCGCGGAGGCGGGAGCCGTTAGCGCCGCAGTGATGTGTGCGGAAAACGATTGCGGTCTGCGAAATTTTGTATACTTTTACCCTCCGGTTTTGAGGAGTATCATTTCGCACACAATATGAAGAGATCCGTAATCACGGCGGCAAGGCATGCGCTGTGCGCTGCCGCCGCCATAGTGTCTGTCGCAGCGTGGGGGCAGGAGCCTGCCGACTATGTCGACCCGATGATCGGCACCAACGGCATGGGCCACACCTTCCCGGGGGCGTGCGTACCCTTCGGGGCGGTGCAGTTGAGCCCCGACACCGACACCATCCCCCACAATGTCAATGGAGAGTATCAGAAACGCGCCTACGAGTATTGCGCCGGCTACCGCTACGGCGACCGTACCATCGTGGGCTTCAGCCACACCCATCTGAGCGGCACGGGCCACTCCGACCTGGGCGACATCCTGGTGATGCCGTCGGTGGGGGAGGTGCGGCTCAACCCGGGCACCGCGGACGACCCCGACAGCGGCTACCGCTCGCGCTTCCGCCACGAGACGGAGAGCGCCTCGCCGGGATACTACGCCGTGACGCTCGACGACACGGGCGTGCGGGCGGAGCTGACGGCCACGGAGCGTACGGGCGTACACCGCTACACCTTCCCCGGGGATGCGGACGGGCACGTGGTCGTGGACCTTGCGCACGGCATCTACAACTACGACGGCAAGGTGCTGTGGTCGACGCTGCGCGTCGAGAGCGACACCCTCATAACGGGCTACCGCATAACCAACGGCTGGGCCCGCACCAACTACACCTATTTCGCCATATCGTTCTCGCAGCCCGTCGCCGACTACGGCTATGAGGACCGCGCACCGATCCCCTACAACGGCTTCTGGCGCCGTTTCGACGTGAACCGCAACTTCCCCGAGATGGCGGGGCGCAAGGTGGCGGCATACTTCCGTTTCGACACGCGCCGCGAGCGGGAGCTTGTGGTCAAGGTGGCGCTGTCGGCCGTGAGCACGGAGGGTGCCGTTGCGAACCTGCGGGCCGAGGCCGCGGGACGCGGCTTCGACGAGATAGCCTCGGCGGCGCGCACGGCATGGAACGACAATATGGGCATCTTCGAGGTCGAGGGCACCGAGGCCCAGCGCACGATGTTCTACACCTCGCTATACCATACGATGATAAACCCCTCGGTCTACATGGACGTGGACGGCTCGTACCGCGGTGTCGACCACAACATCCACCATGCCGACGGCTTTACGAACTATACGGTCTTCTCGCTGTGGGACACCTACCGCGCCGAGCACCCCTTCCTGAACATGTTTTTCCCGCAGCGCAATGCCGACATGGTGCGGTCGATGATCGCCCACTGCCGCCAGAGCGCGCACCACATGCTCCCCGTATGGAGCCACATGGGCAACGAGAACTGGTGCATGAGCGGCTACCACGCCGTGTCGGTGCTGTCGGATGCCGTCGCCACGGGCAATTTTACGGATACGGCGGCGGCTCTCGAGGCCATGAAGAGCACCTCGACCGTACCCTATTACGAGGGTGTGGCGGAGTACATGTCGCTGGGCTACGTGCCTCTGGACCGCAGCGCCACGGCCGCCTCGACGACACTCGAGTACTCGTATGACGACTGGACGATCTACCGCACGGCGCTCGCCGCGGGCGACACTGAGACGGCGGAGTGTTACCGCGCGCGTGCGCTCAACTACCGCAACATCTTCGACCGCGAGACGGGCTTCGCGCGCCCGCGCTATGCCGACGGCCGCTTCAAGGAGGAGTTCGACCCGCTGCAGACCTACGGCGAGGGCTTCATCGAGGGCAACTCGTGGAACTTCTCGTTTCATGCCCCGCACGACGTATGCGGTCTGATCGACCTGATGGGCGGCGACCGCGCCTTCACGGCGCGCCTCGACACGCTCTTCACGATGCACCTGCCGGAGCGCTACTACGCCGAGAACGAGGATATCACGGCCGACTGCCTTCTCGGGGGCTACGTCCACGGCAACGAGCCGAGCCACCATGTGCCCTATCTCTACGCGTGGACGTCGCAGCCGTGGAAGACGCAGTACTGGATTCGCGAGATCCTCGACCGCATGTACCGCGACGGCATCGACGGCCTGAGCGGCAACGACGACTGCGGCCAGATGTCGGCATGGTATATCTTCTCGGTGATGGGCTTCTATCCCGTCTGTCCGGGCAGCGGCGAGTATGTGCTCGGGGCGCCCTACCTGCCATATCTCAAAGTGAAGCTGCCCAACGGCCGTACGCTGGAGATCCGCGCCGAGGGCGTGGACGACGGCCGCCGCTACGTGCGCGAGATGCGTGTCAACGGCGAGCGGTGGACGAAGAACTACGTCACCTACGACGACATCATGCGCGGCGGCGTGTGGGAGTTCCGCATGGGGGCCTCGCCCGACAGGCGCCGCGGCACGCAGCCCGAGGCGCGGCCCTACTCGCTCACGACGGGCGTGGAGGCGTCGGCCGGAACAAAATAGACAACAGCAAACAAAACGAAACGAGCAGTAATATGAAATGCATTCTGAAAATCCTTCCGGCGGCTTTGCTTGCCGCCGCCATGGTGGGGGCGTGCGCCGGAGCGCGCCATACGGGGGATCGTGCCGCGAAGGCGTGGCTCGAGTACGACTCGGGCGATATCCTCTTCGAGGACAAGGCCCCCGGGACCGAGGGGTCGAAGATATACCGCCACATCATCCCCGATCCCGAATCCTATATCCGCGAGCAGGCGCGCACGGTGCTGGCGACGCTGTACGACTCGCCCGGGGACAACGTGCCGCCCGTCTACCGCATACGCTATACGCTGGAGGATACCGACGGCATCTCGGCCAAGGGAGGCTCGAACGGCGACATAGCCATCTTCTACAGCACGCGCCATATCGAAAAATCCTATGGCCGCGAGCGTGACACGGCGCGGCTGATGTTCGAGACGCGGGGCGTGCTGCTGCACGAACTGACGCATGCCTACCAGCTCGAGCCGCAGGGCATAGGCTCTTACGGCACCAACCGCACCTTCTGGGCCTTTATCGAGGGCATGGCGGACGCCGTGCGCGTGGCCAACGGCGGCTTCGGCCCCGACGGACGGCCCCGCGGCGGCAACTACATGGACGGCTACCGCACGACGGGATATTTCCTGGTGTGGCTGCGCGACAACAAGGACCCGGAGTTCCTGCGCAAGTTCAACCGCAGTGCCCTGGAGGTGGTGCCGTGGTCGTTCGACGGCGCCGTGAAGCATATCCTCGGCGAGGAGTACGACATCGACTCGCTGTGGCACGAGTACCAGGTCGCCGTAGGCGATATCGAGGAGTAGGGCCCGTCGGCCCATTATGCAGCGAGGGTGCCGTCTTCCGCGGAAGACGGCACCCTCGCCGTTTTGTCTTTTGCCCTATGCCTGTCCGGTGCCGCCGCCGGAGAGGTCGTATCCCGCGGGGCGCTGGTAGAGGCGCAGGCCGAAGCGCGGCATGACGGAGATGAGGTGGTCGAACAGGTCGTTCTGCACGGCCTCGTACTCGACCCACGCCGTGGTCGCCGTGAAGCAGTATATCTCCACGGGCAACCCCTCGGCCGTAGGCTGCAGCAGCCGCACCATCTGCATCAGCTCCTGGTTTATGTCGCTGCGGCGGCGTATGTGGCGCGCGGCGTAGTCCATCATCAGGCGCAGGTTCGTAGTCTCGCGCTGGAGGTGCTCCTGCGTGGCGAGACCCTCGGCCGCGAGGGCCTCGATGCGCTCGCGCGGCATGACGGCGATGGTGTTCACGTCGACGGGGAGCGAGCGTTTTATGCGGCGGCCGCCGCTCTCGCGCATGCCGCGCCAGTTCTGGAACGAGTCGCTCACGAGGGCGTAGGGCGGGATCGTGGTGACGGTCTTGTCGAAGTTCTGCACCTTGACGGTCGTGAGCGTCACCTCCGTCACGTAGCCGTCGGCGCCGTACTTGCTCATGGTGATCCAGTCGCCCGGGCGGAGCATGTCGTTTGCCGAGAGCTGCACCCCCGCCACCAGGCCGAGGATCGTATCCTTGAATATCAACATGAGGATTGCGGCCGAGGCCCCGAGACCGGTGAGGATCACGGTGGCGTCCTTGTCGATGACGATGCTTATGACGATGATGCCGCCGATGCAGACCGCAATGAGGTTTATCATCTGGTATACGCCCTTCAGGGGACGGTTACGCAACGTCTCGTGCGAGTCGGATATATGCTGGAGGGTGTTCAGCAGCGTGTAGACGAGGATCACGACCACTATTGTAAGATATATCAGACACGCCTTGTGCAGCACCATGAGCAGTATGGGGGCGTCGGTGAAGGCCACGGGCAGCAGGGCGTACCATATCACGGGCGGGATAAGGCGTCCGAGGGCGCGCAGCACCTTGTCGTTGAGCAGGCGGTCGTCCCATTCGGTGCGGGTCTGGCTTGCCACGGCACGCAGGGCGGGGGTTACGGCCATGCGGAAGAACTTGGCCGCGAGGAATGACAGCAGGGCTATGAGTATCAGTATCGTGACGGTGAAGAGCGGCTGCGCGAGCGTGTCGCCCAGCCCCAGGCGGGCTGTCAGGTTCTCTATGGCATTTTTCAGGTATTCCATGTCTCGTTTTTTCAGGGTGTGGCGGCCGTAACCGCGGCCGTCGTTACGGCAAAGATACTCTTTTCGCCGTATCTGCGCAAACGCGTTGCCGCCGCGGCCGCCGAAGACGAAAAAAATCGGTCTCCGCGCCGGGCGAAGACCGATCCTTGATGACGTGCGGCGACCGCCGTGGCTGTGCGCTACCAGATTATGACGCGCTCGGCCTCGGGACGGTACATGGCGCCGTCGGTGATGTTGAACGCCTTGAGGAAGGTGTCTATGTTGCTCAGCGTGGCGTTCACGCGGTTGCGGCCCAGCGAGTGTACGTCGAGCTTGGTGAGGCGTGCGGCCTCCTCGTCGCGTATGTTCTGGCCCCAGAGTGTCGCATATGCCAGATAGAATCGCTGGTCGGCCGTGAAGCCGTCGACGGGTGCGGGCTCCGTGCCGGCGAGGGTGTTGTGCAGGGCCGTGTAAGCCACGCGCAGGCCGCCCTGGTCGGCGATGTTCTCACCGAGGGTGAGGGCGCCGTCCGCCATTACTGCGGGCTGTCCCTCCTTTGCGGGGAGTACCTCTATCTTGTTGAACTGCTCCACGAGAATGTCGGTCTTGGCCTTGAATGCCACGGCATCCTCCTCGGCCCACCAGTTGTTCATGTTGCCGTCCTTGTCGAACTGGCGGCCCTGGTCGTCGAAGCCGTGGGTCATCTCATGCCCTATGACCACGCCTATGGCGCCGTAGTTGACCGCGTCGTCGGCCGCCGGGTTATAGAACGGGGGCTGGAGTATGGCGGCGGGGAAGCATATCTCGTTGGTGGTGGGGTTGTAGTATGCGTTCACGGTCTGCGGGGTCATGAACCACTCGTCGCGGTCGACCTCGGTGCCCAGCTTCGAGATGTTGTCGTGGGTGTACCATGCCGTGGCGCGCTTGAGGTTCTCCCAGTACGATACGGCGGGGTCGATCTCCAGCGACGAGTAGTCCTTCCACTTGTCGGGGTAGCCGATCTTCACGGTGAACTTCGCCAGCTTCTCCTGTGCCTTGGCCTTGGTGGCGTCGCTCATCCAGTCGAGGGCGTCGATGTGCTGCGAGAGGGCGGTCTGTAGGTTCTTCACCATCTCGGTCATGCGCTGCTTGTCGCTCTCGGGGAAGTATTTGGCCACGTATATCTCGCCCACGGCCTCGCCCAGCAGTCCGTTGGGGACGTTCATGGCGCGCTTCCAGCGGGGGCGCATCTCCTGCTGGCCCGACATCTGGCGGCCGAAGAAGTCGAAGTAGGCGGCGTAGATGTCATCGCTGAGGTATGGTGCGGCGCTGCCGAGGTAGTCGGCCGCGAGGTATGCGCGCAGCGTCTCCAGGGGCTCCGTCTTCAGGAGCGTGTTGACGGCGTCGAGCGTTTCGGGCTGGCCCACGATGATGGTCTCGAAGTCGCCGATGCCCATGCCGTCGAAGTATGCGGCCCAGTCGATGGCGTCATACCGCTTGACGAAGTCGGCCTTCGACATGGGGTTGTAGTTCGCGGCGATGTCGCGCAGGTCGACGTTCGAGCGGAACTTCTCGGCCATCTTGGTCTCGAAGGCCACCACGGCGGCAGCCTTCCCGGCGGGGTCCTCCATGCCGTAGAGCGTGAATGCCTTTGTGAGCCATGCGGTGTAACCCTCGCGCATGGCGGCGTTCTCCGCGTCGAGGTAGTAGTCGCGGTTACCCATTCCGAGGCCCGACTGCTGGATGTAGAGGGCGTTGATGTTGCTGTTCATCAGGTCGGCGCTCACACCCACGCCGAAGAGGGGGTTGCCCGCCTGCATGTGCATCTGCGCCACGAGCTGCGAGAGCTGCTTCAGGTCGGCCACCGACATGATCTGCTCGATGTCGGCCTTGACGGGGGCGAGGCCCTCGCTGTTCAGGCGCGTCGAGTCGAGCCCCATGGTGTAGAGGTCGGCGATCTTCTGCTCGACGCTGCCCTTCTCGGCCGTCGACTTGGTCATCTGCGAGAAGAGCTCGTTGATGCGCACCTCGTTGTTCTCGCGCAGCACGTCGAAGGCGCCGTAGCGTGCGAACTCGGGCTTGAGCGGGTTCTTCTTCTGCCACCCGCCCGTGGCGTATTGATAGAAATCCTCGTTGGGGGCTATCGAGGTGTCGAAGTTCGACAGGTCGATTGCCGGCACCGACGTGGTCTGCTTCTGCTGGCTGCATCCGGTCATAAGAGCAATCATTGAAATGAATAAAAGTGTTTTTTTCATCTTCTTTCTTCAGTTATTTATACGTTTGTCAGTTTTCCGCAATTTTTTTTTCCCCCCCCCTCCCCTCCGCTTCACCATCTTCATCTGCCGCCGTTTGGCCTTGTGCGTGGGGCGCGTTCGGGCATTCCGGTGGCAAAGGTAATGCAAAAACGGTTTCGGTATACATTTTATTTTATGAAGCGTCACGGCGGCATCCCCTGGCGGCCGGCTGCGGCGTGCGTCGGCGCCGCAGCCGGGGTGTGCGGGTGCGGCTGTCGCGGGCGCGGGGCGGAAAAAGAAGATCCGGAGAGAAAAAAGTACGATTCCGCGATCATTGTGCACGCTTGTTGCGCAAGATGCCGTACGCAGTGGAATTTAATGTAATGAATCCGCCGAAGGATATAACATGCGGCGGAGAGATGTTTAATATTAAAAAACTTTACAATGATGAAAACAGTGTTTTTGAAGACGTGGCTTTTGCCGGGCCTTGCGGCGGCGGCGTTTTTCGGCCTTGCGGCGTGCAGTGACGATGACGGCGGGACGCCCCCGCCACCCGATCCCGATACTGCGGTCGTTGTGGGCACCTATACCGGAACCATGACGGTCGTGGATAACGCCTCCGGAGGCGGCGCCACGGATACGCCGACAGATGCCGCGACGGATACGGCGGGTACGACCGTGACGGCGGAGGTGACGGAGGATGTCGTCGGGTTCGCCGGCTTCCCCATACGAGACCTTGTCGTGCAGATCGCGGGCGAGGATGGTGCCGATGCCATTGTGGAGGCCGTCGGCGATGTCGATTACGCCATACCGTATGCCGCGGTGATGAGCGAGGACGGCAGTACCGTCGCCCTGGCGCTGGCACCCGAGACGCTGAACATATCGGTGGCTGTGGAGGGCTCGGAGCCCGTGGAGGTGGATGTGACGGTCTCGGCCGATACGGAGGGCATATACACCGTCGAGAGCGGGGCTTTGACCTTCAGCCTCACGGTCGAGGGCATTGCCGTCGGAGGCCAGGCGCTGGAGGGGATGGAGTCCTTCACGCTGGAGTTCGACCTCGTGAATGACGATGCGGGAGAGTAGACGTTTTCCGGCCATCTGCAGGTGCGGCTTCCGTAGTTTTCGGGGGCCGCACGCATGAAAAAACGGGTTCGACCTTCTGGTCGAACCCGTTTGCGTTCCGGAAGGCATCGTGCCTGCCGTTTTCCGCGGCGCGAACCTACTTGCGGATGGCAGCTACGCCGGGGAGCTCCTTGCCCTCCATGTACTCGAGCAGGGCGCCGCCGCCCGTAGATACGTACGATACCTTGTCGGCGAGGCCGAACTTGTTGATGCAGGCAACCGAGTCGCCGCCTCCGATCAGAGAGAAGGCGCCGTTTGCGGTAGCCTCGGCAATGGCGTCGGCCACGGCACGCGATCCCGTTGCGAACTTGTCGATCTCGAAGACGCCGACGGGGCCGTTCCAGAGGATGGTCTTGCAGCCGAGGATCTCATCGCGGAAGAGCTTCTTGCCCTGCTCGCCGATGTCGACGCCCTCCCAGTTGTCGGGGATGTTGTCGGCAGGGGCCTCCGAGGTGTTGGCGTCGGCCGAGAATGCGTCGGCGATCAGCGCGTCGGGCGAGGTCACGATCTTGATGCCCTTCTCCTCGGCCTTCTTCAGAATCTCGAGGGCCACGGGGTACATGTCGGGCTCGCAGATCGAGTTGCCGACCTTGCCGCCGAGAGCGCCGGCGAAGGTGTAGGTCATGCCGCCGCCGATGATGATCTTGTCGCACTTCTCCATCAGCTTCTCGATGATGGTGATCTTGGTCGATACCTTCGAGCCGCCCACGATGGCAACGAACGGACGCTGCGGGTTCTGCATCACGCCGTCGATGGCCTTGAGCTCGTTCTCCATGACGTAGCCGAACATCTTGTCGTGGGGGAAGTAGTCGGCTATGAGAGCCGTCGACGAGTGTGCGCGGTGCGCCGTGCCGAAGGCGTCGTTGATGTAGCAGTCGGCATACGAGGCCAGCTTCTTGACGAACTCCTTCTGGGGACCCTCCTTCAGGGCCTTCTTGGCAGCCTTCTTCTCCTCGTCGGTGGCGTCCTCGGCCAGGCCGCGGGGCTTGCCCTCCTCCTCGGCGTAGAAACGCAGGTTCTCGAGGAGCATCACCTCGCCGGGCTTGAGGTTCTTGGCCATCTCGGCAGCCTTCTCACCCATGCAGTCGCCCGCGAAGAGGATCTTCTGACCCAGACGCGCCTCGATGGCGGGGATGATCTGCTCGAGCGAGAACTTGGGATCGGGATTCTTCTTGGGACGTCCCAGGTGCGACATGAGGATCACGGCACCGCCCTTTTCGAGCACCTTCTTGATGGTGGGTATGGCGGCACGGATACGGGTGTCGTCGGTTACATGGCCTTCGCCGTCGAGGGGCACGTTGAAATCCACACGGATTATGGCACGCTTGCCCTTGAAATCGTAATTGTCGATTGCAAACATAACTTTAGAGTTTTATTCGTTTGACTTTTATTTGATGTTGATCTTTTCCGTTCGCTCCTGTCTCTCTCTGTCCGTCCGGCCCCGGGCGGAAGGGAGGATGCTATCGCGGCAAATATACTCAAAAAAATCGTTATTCCGTGCTGTCGGGTTGGCGTATGTACCCTTTTTCGCAAAAAGTTGTCTGCAGAGCGACCCGCTGCACCGGATATGCCATGCATATACCGTGCAAACGGAGGTCCGCAGCGTCTCCACTCCGGCGGAATGCACGGCCGCACGGGAGCCCTTTCGCCACAATATGGGCCTTTTCGCCTGACCGGGGCCCTCGTTCACAACCCGATGGCGCCACAGGCCACATAATTTTTGCCGAAAGGATTTTATGGGTGAAATTTGCCGCCGCATGCCTCGGACGGGACCGCACGGCATACGACATGTAAACGACATATCCGACTGTTTTATTATGAAGATTATCCTCAAAACGATCCTCGCGGCGGCGGCCGTCACCTCACTCGCGGGCAGCGCGCTGGCCGGAGGTATTCTCACCAATACGAACCAGAGCGTGGCCTTCCTGCGCCACATCGCGCGCGGCGTGACGCTCGATGCCGACGCCCCCTACTACAACCCTGCGGGCACGGCCTTCATGGACGACGGGTGGATGCTCTCGTTCAACGTGCAGAGCGCCTTCATGACGCGCATCACCACCACCGAATACGCCTCCTTCGCCATGAACGCGGCGCATATGGGCGTGGGGTCGCACCGCTACGAGGGCGACATAGTCTCGCCGTGCGTGCCCAACGTATATGCCACCTACAAGCGCAACCGCTGGGCGGCGTTCCTCTCGGCGGGCGTTACGGGAGGCGGCGGCCGCGTGAAGTTCCGCGACGGCCTCGGGTCGTTCGAGCAGCCCTTCGCCGTGCTGCCCTCGGCCATCACGTCGCTGGGGTCGGCATACGGCATCTCGGCCTCGCGGTACTCGCTCGACTGTTCGTTCCGCGGCCTCACGATGAACCTGTCCGCGCAGCTGGGCGCCTCGTACCGCATAACAGACTGGCTGTCGGCGTCGGCGTCGGTGCGCCTGCACTACGCCCGCAACCGTTACGACGGCCACATCACCGATATCATGGTCGACCCCACGGGCGCGGCCTTCGGCTTCGACGGCAGCATGA
Source organism: uncultured Alistipes sp. (assembly GCA_949283205.1). Classification (GTDB taxonomy): domain Bacteria; phylum Bacteroidota; class Bacteroidia; order Bacteroidales; family Rikenellaceae; genus Alistipes. The sequence goes on from CASDSD010000038.1 coordinate 10,847, forward strand.
TGCGCGCGGACGCCTTCTTCACGGCGGTGGCCGGGGCGTTGCAGGCGGCCAATCCCGAGCTTGCGGGCATGGCGGCGGCATACGCGCAGCGCACGGGCGACATATATGTCGACTGCATACAGAAGGCGTGGGGCGTGAGTCCCGTCCTTGCCCTCTACTTCAGGAAGGGCGGATGGTCGGCCAGCGCGCGCTATGAGTTCATCGCGCCGATGACGCTCGAGAACAATACCGAGCGCGACGACCTGGGCGCATATCAGGACGGTGCCAGGACCCCGAACGACATACCGGCGCTGTTGAGCGTCGCTGTGGGCCGCTCGCTGGCGGGAGAGAGGCTCCGCCTCACGGCCGAGTACCACTACTTCTTCGACAGGCAGGCCGACATGGTCGAGGGCAAGCAGTCGAAGATAGATGCCGGCACGGCCGAGTATCTCTTCGGTGCGGAGTACGACCTCTCGCGCAGGTTCACCGTGAGCGCGGGCGTGCAGCGCACCGTGTACAGCACGCAGGACGCCTACTTCAGCGACGTGAACCACGTGCTGAGCGCCACGTCGGTGGGTATCGGCGGCGCATGGAACATAAGCGGCAGGGTGCGCCTGAATGCCGGCTACTTCATCTCCTTCTACGACAAGCGCTCGGTGGAGAGCGTTGTCGAGACGCTCGCGGGGGAGGTGCCCTCGACGACGGTGTATGACCGCCGCAGCGGCGTGCTGGGCGTGGGCCTCGACCTGAAGCTGGGCCGCAGGTAGTGCCGCGCATGCGGGTGCGGCGTTGCCGTGCATCCGTTGCCGGCGGGGCGGCGCAATGTCATGAAAATCTCTGTGTGGAACTATCTATAAAATCTTTCGCGGCCGTGCCCACGGGACACGGCCGTTTTTTTTGCGTTCGGAGTCTCCGCCCCGTATTGTACGGGGATTTTTTTGCTTTTTTGCCCGTTATTTGCTACCTTTGTGTGTCGAAAAAGAGGCCGTGGGCCGAAAGGCCTGGCCTGTAACTTATTAGGGATATTTATGGATGATGGTCACCACTCCTCGCATAGCGGCAGTGTCGTATCTGAATACGATACCATTCATCTATGGTATCCAGCACGAAGGTAGCCTTCGTGCCGACCTGCTGCTTGCGCCTCCCGCCGGGTGCGTGGAGAACTACGCCGCAGGCCGCGCCGACATCGCCCTCATCCCCGCGGCCGCCGTGCCGGAGATGAAATCCACGAACATCGTTACCGACTACTGCGTCGGAGCCTTCGGCCCCGTGCGCACCGTCACCGTCATGTCCAACAGCCCCATCGAACGCGTGCGCCGCATCTTCCTCGATGCACACTCGCGCACGTCGGTGCAGCTTACGGGATATCTTGCGGCGCGCAAGTGGAACATAGCCCCCGAGTGGTACGGGCTTACCGACTACTCGATCGTAGCGGATGCGCGCGCCGACGATGCCTTCCTGCTCATAGGCGACAAGGTCTTCGACCATGAGGGTCTCTTCACCTACACCTACGATCTGGCCGAGGAGTGGAAGCAGCTGACGGGCATGCCCTTCGCCTTCGCGCTGTGGGTTGCGCGCAAGGGTACCTCCTACGAGCTGATAGACGCCCTGGAGCGGTCGCTCACGCTGGGCGTGGAGTCCATCTACGAGGCTGTGGTCGAGAACGGCTTCGACCGCAAGCCCTATGACGCCTACGACTATCTGACACACAACATCGACTTCATATTCAATGCCGAGAAACATGCGGCGCTGCAAAAGTTCTGGAATTCGGGCATACGCGTAACGCCCCGATCCAACCCGGGTTGAAGGGGGTGACCGCCTCTGCGACGGTGACTCTCGGCCGCGGTGGAGATGTATCTGCCTGCCGGCGGCCCCCTCGAACAAGGAGTTCAACCCGTAAACCTTAGCAGCAATGATTACCATATATCTCAAGCAGTACAACAAAATCATCCGCAATGCCGAGCCGGAGCTTCTGGACAATCTGGGCTATGACGACATCCTGTGGATAGATCTTATGGCCCCCTCGATCAAGGAGCAGAAGGCTGTGGAGAATTTCATGGAGGAGAGCCTCCAGACCAAGCAGCAGGTCGAGGAGATCGAGTCGACGTCGAAGTACTCCGAGACGGAGAACTCGATCATCTCCAACACCAACTTCTTCCTTCCGGGCGGCGACACCTTCTCGGTGGAGCCGGTGTCGTTCATCATCTCGAACGAGGGTGTCCTGGTGTCGGTGCGCAACTCCGAGTCGCGCACGTTCCGCGAGACGGAAAAACGCCTGCAGATGAACTACCGCAGCTACTCGACGGGCTACCATATCTTCATCACGCTGCTCGAGGTTCGCATCGACTTCGATGCCGACCTTGTGGAGTTCGTCTCGAAGCAGGTTGCGGCGCTGAGCAAGGCCATCAACACCGAGGACTCGATCGACAAGGCGGTCATCCACCGTATCAACGCCCTGCAGGAGAATACGATGGTGCTGCGCGAGAATATCTTCGACCGCCAGCGTATCCTGTCGAACATACTCAAGAGCGAACGTTTCCCGAATGACGTCTATCCGCGTCTGCAGCTGATGCTCAAGGATGTCAACTCGCTTATCAACCATGCGGATTTCAGCTTCCAGCGTCTGGACTACATCCAGGATTCGGCGCTGGGCCTTATCAATATCGAGCAGAACGAGATCGTCAAGATCTTCTCGATCGCGGCGGTTATCTTCCTGCCGGCGACGCTCATAGCGAGTGTCTACGGCATGAACTTCAAGGCCATTCCCGAGTTGGAGTGGGTGTGGGAGGTGAACGGACATGTCATTCCCGTCGGATATATCTTCGCCATCGGCCTGATGATCTTCATCTCGTGCTTCACCTTCTGGTTCTTCAAGTTCAAGAAGTGGCTGTAGCCGGTGCGGCGCTCTTTCTGCTGGGCGGAGGGCCCGGCATGGATGCCGGAGCGGGCCGCTGCCGCTATGGGAGGCGGTGCGGCAAAAGATACGCTACATCCCCTTCTATGCCCGCGAGGGGGGGCGAGAGGACGAAGGGGGGGCGAGAGGAAGAGATGGTGAGGAGTGAGATGGCGAGAGGACGAGATGGTGAGGGGGTGAGATCGTGAGGAGTGAGGGTGCGGATAGTTGTTGCTCCCGAAAGGATATCGAGAGGTTTGCGGGCAGTGCGTGCCATGATGGAGAATGCGGGATGCGGGTTGAGTGTTGTCCCCGAAAGGGGTATCGAGAGGTTTGCGGGCAGTGCGTGTCATGATGGAGAATGCGGGATGCGGATAGGGTGTTTCCCCCGAAAGATGTGCGGAGAGATCCGCATTTTTTTTGTTGCCGTCTGTTGCCGGAGCCATTGCGGCGGCAGTACGGTAAAATCTCGGGGAAACTTGATTTTTTTGCTCCCTACTTTTAGTATATTTGCAATAATAAAGATGCCTCGTGCGTTATATAAGGTACACGGACCGCAGAAACGGCCATCCGCCACGGCGGCGGCGCAGAGGCGTAAAGGAGGAAAAACAGTTAAAAAAGATAAAACAATCGAATATCCTGCCGACCGTTGCGACGGGGCGGCGCCGGATGTAAAAAGAACAGAGACGTATGAGTGAAGTAATCAACATCAAGGAACTCAACGAACGCATCGAACGCGAGAGCGTCTTCGTGGACACGCTCCGCACGGAGATGGGAAAGGTCATTGTCGGTCAGAGCCATCTGATCGACACGCTTTTGATAGGACTTCTGTCGAACGGGCACATCCTGCTGGAGGGAGTGCCGGGTCTTGCCAAGACGCTTGCCATAACGACGCTGGCGAAGGCCGTGGATGCCGACTTCGCGCGAATACAGTTCACGCCGGACCTTCTGCCCGCAGACCTTATCGGTACGCTGATCTATTCGCAGAAGACCGAGGAGTTCATCGTGCGCAAGGGTCCCGTTTTCGCGAACTTCGTGCTGGCGGACGAGATCAACCGCTCGCCGGCGAAGGTGCAGAGCGCGCTGCTGGAGGCGATGCAGGAGCGTCAGGTGACCATCGGCGAGGAGACCTACCGGTTGCCGGAGCCGTTCCTGGTGCTGGCGACGCAGAACCCTCTGGAGCAGGAGGGCACCTACCCGCTGCCGGAGGCGCAGGTGGACCGTTTCATGCTGAAGGTGAAGATATCGTACCCCAAGAAGCAGGAGGAGCGCGAGATCGTGCGCATGAACCTGTCGGGCGAGGTTGGCAAGAGCGTGGCGAAGGTCATCACGCCCGAGGACATAGTCAAGGCGCGGTCGGTTGTCGAGGACGTGTACATGGACGAGAAGATCGAGAAATATATCGTCGACATCATCTTCGCCACGCGCGAGCCTGCGGAGTACAGCCTCGAGAAGCTGCAGCCGCTGATTGCCTACGGCGGGTCGCCGCGTGCGAGCATTTCGCTGGCGAAGGCGGCGCGTGCCTACGCCTTCATCCGCCGCCGCGGGTATGTCATCCCGGAGGATGTGCGTGCGGTGTGCCACGACGTGTTGCGCCACCGTATAGGGCTTACGTACGAGGCCGAGGCCGAGAACATCTCGACCGAGCAGATCATAACCGAGATATTGAACAACGTCATAGTGCCGTAGTGCCATGCAGGAGAGCGAGAACGATATCCTCAAGCGAGTCCGCAAGATCGAGATCAAGACGCGCGGCCTGTCGAACGAGATCTTCGCCGGAAAGTACCATACGGCTTTCCGCGGGCGGGGCATGTCGTTTTCGGAGGTGCGCGAATACCGTGCGGGCGACGACGTGCGCGATATCGACTGGAACGTTACGGCGCGCTCGACCAAACCCCACATCAAGATCTACGAGGAGGAGCGCGAGCTGACGATGATGCTTCTGATCGACGTGAGCGGTTCGCGCATGTTCGGTACGGGCGAGCGGCTGAAGAAGAACGTGGTGACGGAGATAGCGGCGGTGCTGGCCTTCTCCGCGGCGCAGAACAACGACAAGGTGGGGTGTATCTTCTTTTCGGACCGCGTGGAGAAGTTCATCCCCCCGAAGAAGGGGCGCAGCCATATCCTCATGATCATCCGCGAGCTGGTGAAGTTCCGCCCCGAGTCGCAGGGCACGGCCATCGCGGAGGCTGTGCGGTACCTTACCAACGTCAACAAGAAGCACTGTACGGCCTTCATCCTGTCGGACTTCATCGACTCGGCGCGTGACCGCAACGCGCTGGACGACGCGCTGAAGATCGCGGGGGGCAAGCACGACATCGTCGGCATCCGCATCTGGGACGAACGCGAGGCGGAGATGCCCGACGTGGGCATCATCGAGTTGCAGGATGCCGAGACGGGCGAGAAGCAGTGGGTCGACACCTCGTCGGCGCGCGTGCGGGAGTACTATGCCGAGAGCTGGCGCCGCCGCGACGAGGCCATCCGCGAGACGCTGCGCCGCAACCGTATAGATACGGCGATGGTATCCACCGAGGGCGACTATGTGGTGGAATTGATTAAACTGTTCAAGCAACGATGAGACATCCCTTTATTACGATATTGCTGGCCGCGCTGGCGGTGACGGCCTTCGGGGTTCGCGCCGACGACCTGCCCGCGCCTGACGTGGACGACGACGCTCCCGTGGTGCGGGGCAGCTTCGAGCCCGACTCGATCGGTATCGGCGACCGCTTCGTCTACTCGATCGTCGTGGACAAGGATCTTGTGCAGAACGTCCTGTTCCCCTCGTTCGGAGGGGACGGCTCGGAGCCGTATTCGCTCATCGAGGATATTCCGGTGGATACGCTCCAGCGCGACGGGCGGCATCTGACGCTGCGCAAGCGCTACCTGCTGGCCGCCTTCGAGGAGGGTATCCACCGCGTGGTGCCGCAGGTGATGTATGCCGACAAGAACATCGTCGATACCCTCTATGGGGGCGACACGCTCGACCTGCTGGTTACGACGTTCCAGATAGACTCCACGTCGCATTCGATCTTCGACATCAAGCCGCAGAAGACCCTTCCGTTCCGCATGGGCGAGATCACGGGATACCTCAAGTGGGTTATCGTGGCGCTGCTCGTAATCGCGGCGCTGGTCTATGCCCTTCGGCGCGTGCTGGCCCACTACGGACGTTCGCTGCGCGACATGTTCCGTCCGGCGCCGCCGCAGCCGCCGCATGTGGTTGCCTTCGCCGCGCTGGAGAGGCTGCGTGCGGAGCGCCTGTGGCAGCAGGATAGGCACAAACAGTATTACTCGGCCCTGACGGATATCCTGCGCACCTATCTGGTGGGGCAGTTCGGCATAGGGGCCATGGAGATGACCTCGGACGAGATCATCGAGGCGGTGCGCGGCGTTGATCTGCCGCGTAAGAACGCCATGGACCTGACGCAGATCCTGCGCGAGGCCGACCTGGTGAAGTTCGCCAAGGCGATGCCCGCGGCCGAGGAGAACGAGGCGGCATACCGTGCCGCATGGGACTTCGTCGAGCAGACGAAGCCCGAGGAGCCGGAACCGGAGGAGGGCGGTGCCGAGGGCGGCAACCCGGCCGCGACTCCGGCGGCGCAGACAGCCCCGGCGGCACCTGCGATTCCGGACAGCGCCGACGGCGGGGAGAAGGAGTCCGGCAGTGAGGCCGGTGCGGCGGCTTCGGAGACGGCTTCGGAGCCGGACCCGGGGAGCCGGAAGGAAGATGAAAACTCAAAGCAGAGCGAGTTATGAGACGAGGGATAGCATATGTGGTGCTGACGCTGGCGGCGGCGATCTGTTTTGCGGGGAGTGTTTCGGCGCAGAGGATGCCCGAGCGGTCACTCGTCCGCAAGGGCAACCGTCAGTTTGCGCGTGAGCGGTACGAGTTGAGCGCCGACAGCTACAAGCAGGCGTTGGAGAGCGCGCCGGAGAACTTCGAGGCCACGTACGATCTGGGCAACGCCCTGATACGCATGGAGCAGTACGACAAGGCGGAGGAGGTATTGACGGTAGCGGCGGCGGATTCGCTGCGCAGCGATGAGGATCGTGCCGAGGCGTACTACAACCTGGGGAATGCGCAGTTTGCGCAGCAGAAGCTCCGGGAGGCGCTTGCGAGCTACCGGCGGTCTCTGGAGTTGAACCCGGCGGACATGGAGGCCAAGTATAACTATGCCTACACGAAGAAGCTGCTCGATAACCAGGACCAGAATCAGAACCAGGATCAGGATCAGAATCAGAACCAGGACCAGAATCAAAATCAGAACCAGAACCAGGACCAGAACCAGAATCAAAATCAGGACCAGAATCAGGATCAGAACGACAATGGCCAGAATGATCAGAACCGGGATCAGAATGACCGGGACGACCAAAACGACGGGAACGGCGGGGATGATGATCGTGACGGCGACGAGGATCAGGGTGACGGGCGTCCGCGCAGCGGCATGAGCCGCCAGCAGCAGGAGCAGTTGCTCGATGCGATCCAGGCGCAGGAGGACAAGACGCAGGACAAGATCGACGAGAAGAAGAAGGGTGTCCTGATCAAGGGCCGCAAGAACTGGTAACGGTGCGGCGGCACATGTGGAGTGTTCCGTTTTGCGGGTGCCGCGAGGCGGCGCCGCGGGCGGACGGAAAGAACGAGTGAAAAAATGAGATTCGCAAATCCATATCTTTTGTGGCTGTTGGTGCTTCTGGCGCCGATGATAGCCTATTACATCTACCGTACGCTTCAGGGCGGCGCGGCCATACGCATCTCGACGGTTGAGGGTGTGCGCCGTGCGCCGCGTACGCTGCGGTACTGGCTGCGTCATGCACCCTTCGTGTTGCGGTGCGCGGCCTATGCGCTGCTTGTGGTGGCCCTGGCGCGGCCGCAGGATGTCGACGAGCAGCGGCGTTCGAGCGCCGAGGGCATCGACATAGTGCTTGCGGTGGACGTCTCGGGGTCGATGCTGGCGCGCGACTTCACTCCCGACCGCATCACGGCGGCGAAGGAGGTGGCGGGCAAGTTCATCGCCGACCGTTACGGCGACCGCCTGGGTCTTGTGGTCTTTGCGGGCGAGGCCTTCACGCAGAGCCCCCTGACCACCGACCAGGGGACGTTGCAGACGATGCTGTCGCGTATCCGCAGCGGCATCATCGAGGACGGTACGGCCATCGGCAACGGCCTGGCCACGGCCTTGAACCGCCTGCGCGAGAGCGACGCCAAGAGCAAGGTGATAATCCTGCTGACGGACGGCGTGAACAACCGCGGCGAGATCGCCCCGCTGATGGCTGCGGACATTGCGGCCGACATGGGTGTCAAGGTCTATACCATCGGTGTGGGTACGCGTGGCAAGGCGCCCTATCCCGTTGTCGACATGTTCGGCAACATGTCGTTCCAGCAGATGGATGTCGAGATCGACGAGAAGACGCTCGAGCAGATCGCCGAGCGCACGGGAGGCCGTTACTTCCGCGCCACGGACAACGACAAACTGCAGTCGATCTACGACGAGATAAACCAGCTCGAGAAGAGCAAGGTCGAGGTGACCGACTATACGGTCTACCACGAGCGGTTCCTGGCGTTGGTGCTGGCGGCGCTGGGCGTGCTGCTGCTCGAGTTCATATTCAGTAACATAATACTTAAACGCATACCTTGATATGTTCCGATTTGCAAACGGCGAACTGCTCTATCTGCTGATCCTGGTACCGCTGCTGGTGACAGTCTATCTGCTTGCGGTGGGTCGGCGCCGCCGTCTTGTGGCGCGTTTCGGCAATCCGGCGCTGCTGCGCGAGCTGATGCCCGACTTTTCGCGCGGGCGCATACGGCTCAAGGCCGCCCTCTTCATCGCGGCATATACGCTGCTTGTGTTTGCGGCGGCGCGGCCGCAGTTCGGGTCGAAGCTGCGCGAGGAGCGCTCGCGCGGCGTGGAGATGATGCTCGTGGTGGATGTGTCGAATTCGATGATGGCCGAGGACTTCGAGCCCAACCGCCTGGAGCGTACGAAGTATGCCATCGGCAAGCTCTTCGAGGGGTTGCAGCAGCAGCGTGTCGGGCTTGTGGTCTTTGCGGGCGAGCCGAAGGTGCAGCTGCCCATAACGTCGGACTACCGTATGGCGCAGGCCTTTGCCAAGCGTATCTCGCCCTCGCTGGTGAGCGAGCAGGGTACGGCCATCGGGCGGGCCCTGGAGCAGGCGATGCTGTCGTTCTCGAGCCAGAGCGAGCAGAGCCGCGTCATCGTGCTCATCACCGACGGCGAGAACCACGAGGATGATGCCGTGGAGGTTGCGCGCAAGGCTGCCGCGCAGGGCATACGCATCTATACTATCGGCATCGGCACCCCCGAGGGCGCCCCGATACAGATCGACGGTGAGTTTATCAAGGACGAGAACGGCGAGATGGTTGTTTCGAAGCTCGACGAGGCCACGCTCGAGCAGATCGCGTCGATCACGGACGGGGCCTACGTGCGTGCCACCAAGCAGTCGATCGGGCTGGATGAGATCGTAAAGAGCATCGACGAGATGGAGAAGAGCGACCTGGCGACGGTGCGTTTCGAGGAGTTCAACGAACAGTACCAGTATCTGGTGGCCGTGGCGCTGGCGCTGCTTGTGCTGGATGTTCTGATCCTTCCGCGCCGCAATCCGCGCCTGCGCCGCTTCAACATCTTCCGCGAGCACCGCACGGAGGAGCTGTAGCGCGCCGTGCGCCGCATATTGCGGGGGGGGTGTCCCGAGATATGGTCCGGAGCTTTGCCTTCGGACTTTTTTGTGCCTGTTTTGCACTTTTTCTCACCCGGGAGATCTGCATGCGCGACACTTTTCGTATCTTTGAGTGAATCAATAACCCAAAGACTGCAGCCCGATATGAAAAATCTTCTCTTTGTATTATTGCTGACGGCCGCTTCGACAGCGGTGGCGGCAACGGCTTCGGCGGCCGTGACGCCGACGATAGTTCCGGCGCCGTGCGAGGCGTCGTTTACGGGGCGCGAGGCGGTCATGCCGTGCGCGGCGACGGTATATGTCGGCGACGGGGAGCTGAACCAGGCCTACCTGCTCTCGGTGTTGGAGGAGGCGGGCTTCGCGCCGCGCATCGTGAGCGACAGCCGTAAGGCCGACATACGTTTCGTCACCGACCGCGCCGTGGGGCGCGACAACAACGAGCGCTATGTCCTGCAGCTCGACGGGCGGCGCATAACGGCGACGGCAGGTTCGACGGCGGGGCTGCTGAACGCCCTGCAGACGCTGCGGCAGATAGTCTCGGCGGGGGATGACGGCGTGCGCTACCCTTGCGGCGAGGTGGATGACGCCCCGCGCTACCACTGGCGCGCATACATGCTCGACGAGAGCCGCCATTTCCAGGGCATGGATATGGTCAAGCGCCTGCTGGACGAGATGGCGCGGCTGAAGATGAACGTCTTCCACTGGCATCTGACCGACAGTCAGGGCTGGCGCATCGAGATACGCAAATACCCGCTTTTGACGGAGGTGGGTTCGAAGCGCGACTTCTCGCACACCGACCTCACGCCCGAGGAGTGGGACCGCCTCTATCCCGACCGCCGCAGCTACTATACCCAGCGGCAGATCACCGAGATTGTCCGCTATGCGGCCGCGCGCGGCATCATGATCGTGCCGGAGATCGAGATGCCGGGACATGCGTCGGCAGCGATTGAGGCCTACCCGTGGCTGGGGTCTTCGTCGCGTGTCGAGGGCCGCAGCGTGTGGAGCGACCTCTACCAGATGGCCGACCCGAAGGTGGAGGCTTTCCTGCGCGACGTGCTGGACGAGGTGGCGGAGCTCTTCCCCTCGCGCATAATCCATATCGGTGGAGACGAGGCGGGATTCGTCCACTGGCAGAACTCGGCCGAGGTGACGGCATTCATGAAGGAACACAACCTGCCCACCTGTTCCGACATGCAGCTCTGGGCCATAAACCGCATGTCGGTATACCTCGCGTCGAAGGGCGTACGCATGATCGGCTGGAACGAGATCACGGGAGACAACATACGCAATGAGGCGCACGTCGAGGCGAGCCGTTCGGAGCGATTGGCCGATGGCGTAGTGGTGCAGTTCTGGGACGGCGACATCACCCTCGTGAACAAGGCTATCGACAAGGGCTACGACGTGGTCAACTCGAACCGCTTCTTCACATATCTCGACTATTCCTATGACGCCATACCTCTCGAAAAGGCCTATTCGTTCGACCCGCGTCCCGAGGGGTTGAGCGACGAGGCCGCGAGCCGCATCCTCGGTTCGGGATGCCAGATGTGGGGTGAGCGCACCCCCACGCCCGAGAGGCTGTGGTTCCAGACGCTGCCGCGCCTTGCAGCCTATGCCGAGTGCGGGTGGACGGCGCCCGAGCGCAAGGACCTCGGGGATTTCCGCCGCCGCGTGGCGCCGTTGCAGGAGCTGTGGCGTGCGAAGGGATATATCGTCTCGCAGCCCGTGTATTGATGCGCCGTAATTGACGGCGCTGCCGGCAGACAAAAACCCCGGCCTGTGAAAGGCCGGGGTTTTATCCGTTGTGTCGGCATGCTTTCGGGCCGGGATGGCTCTAATAGCTGCGGGCGAAGAGCACGCGGCGGTGCGACGGCTTGCCGGTGAATATGCAGCGGCCCTCCTCCTCTTCGGCGTCGAGCGGGATGCAGCGGATGGTGGCCTTCGTGGCCTCCTTGATCGCCACCTCGGTCTCGACGGTGCCGTCCCAGTGTGCCGAGATGAAGCCGCCCTTCTCGTTGAGCGTCTCGATGAACTCGTCCCACGTGTCTACGCGCGTGATCATCGACGCGCGGAAGTCGAGGGCCTTTTTGTATATGTTCTGCTGTATCTCGTCCAGCAGGGCGGCGATGCGGTCGGTGAGGCCCTGCTGCGGCACGGTCTCCTTGGTGAGGGTGTCGCGGCGCGCCAGCTCGATGGTGCCGTTCTCCAGGTCGCGCGGGCCGAGGGCCAGGCGTACGGGGACGCCCTTGAGCTCGTACTCGGCGAACTTGAATCCCGAACGTACGTTGTCGCGCGTGTCGACCTTGACGCTGATGCCGCGGGCGCGCAGGTCGGCGGCGATGGCCTCCATCTTCTCGGTCATGACGGCGAGCTGCTCGGCACCCTTGTATATGGGCACCATCGCCACCTGTATGGGAGCGAGCCTGGGCGGCAGCACGAGACCGTTGTTGTCCGAGTGGGCCATTATGAGGGCGCCCATAAGGCGGGTCGATACTCCCCACGACGTGGCCCATACGTACTCCTGCTTGCCTTCGCGCGTGGTGTAGGTGACGTCGAACGCCTTGGCGAAGTTCTGCCCGAGGAAGTGCGACGTGCCGCTCTGCAGCGCCTTGCCGTCCTGCATCAGCGCCTCGATCGTAAGCGTATCCTCGGCGCCGGCGAAGCGCTCGTTGGGCGACTTGTGTCCCACGATCACCGGCAGCGCCATCCACTCCTCGACGAAGGTCTTGTATACGTTTATCATCTTCATTGCCTCGGCCTCGGCCTCCTCGCGCGTGGCGTGCGCCGTATGTCCCTCCTGCCAGAGGAACTCGGCCGTGCGCAGGAACAGGCGCGTACGCATCTCCCAGCGCACCACGTTGGCCCACTGGTTGCAGAGGATGGGCAGGTCGCGGTACGAGGTGATCCAGTTCTTGTATGTGTTCCAGATTATGGTCTCCGAGGTGGGGCGCACGATAAGCTCCTCCTCGAGCTTTGCATCGGGGTCGACCACCACGCCCTTGCCGTCGGGATCGTTCTTCAGACGGTAGTGCGTCACCACGGCGCACTCCTTGGCGAAGCCCTCGACATGGTGCGCCTCGCGCGAGAAGAACGACTTGGGTATGAAGAGCGGGAAATAGGCGTTCTCGTGCCCCGTCTGCTTGAACATGCCGTCCAGCACGTGCTGCATCTTCTCCCAGATTGCGTAACCGTAGGGTTTGATTACCATGCACCCTCTTACGGCCGAGTTCTCGGCCAGACCGGCCTTGACCACAAGGTCGTTGTACCACTTCGAGTAGTTCTCCTCGACTTTGGTGAGATCTTTAAGCTCTACTGCCATATTCTATTGCTGTTATTCGTCGTAACGGTGTCGGAGACACGAAAAAAAGGTTACTCGTGTCCGGATGACAAAAGTAACCATTTTTTATGTAACGAGTGCCATTGCGCCCGCTTTTTTCACTGCCGCGCCGTCCACGGCCGCCGTCAGAACTTGTATCCGAGCGTCAGTATGACATACTGGCGCGTGTAGTCGGTCGAGTAGAGGGGGCTGGCCGTGTCCATCATGCCGGTGGCGCCGTCGAGGGCGTAGTAGAGGTAGTAAGGCGTATTCTTGCTGTCGAGGTGCTGGTATGCGAGGTCTATCGTGAAGCCCCCGAACGAGAATCCCACACCTGCCGAATAACATGTCGTCTGATAGGTGAGCGGCGTGTTGTAGTACCACTCCCTGGGGTTGCGCAGCATCGAACCGGCATAGCCGTAGCCTGCGCGCACCGCAACGTTGGGCAGGGGCTTGAGCTCGGCGCCCACGCGCAGCGTGTTCGAGCCCTTGAAGTTGTTGGTAACCTCCGCACGGTAGTCCTGCTTCGAGAGGTCGAACCCTGCGGGGATGTTCTTGGCGCGGATGCCGTTGTACCAGTCACGCTCGTAGTCTACCGATACGACGGCCACGTTGCCGAAGGTGTACGAGGCGCCGAACATCAGCCGCGTGGGCGATGCGAAGTCCCACGTATTGGGCGCCACATCCTCAAGCAGCGGTGTGGTGTCGCCCCTGTCGTTGAAGTTCGATGACATGTACGCCTGGTACTTGCGGTTGAGGATGTAGTATGTCGGGGTGTGGAGGGCGACTCCCAGGCGCAACCCCTCCGTGGGGCGCAGGATGGCGCCCAATTTGAGGTTTATGCCCGTACCCGATATGTTGATCGCCTGATTGTAGTCCATCCACTGCGCGGGGTCCTGCAGCGGCGTGCCGTCGCTCGCCACGGGTGTCTGGCCGTCGTAGAGATAGTCCTCGCCGTAGTATAGCTGGCGGCGCCAGTCCACATCCTGCATGCCGATCGTGGCACCCACGTAGAGCACGTTGTCGATGTTCATGCCGAACGAGAGGTCGTATTCTCCGATCGAACCCTTGCTCTCCTCGCTTGCCGTGTGCCCTACGCCGGCATTTATGCCCAGGCGGCCGGCCGTGGTCCAGTAGTCGCCGTACTCGTCGGTGCCCACATCGAGCAGTAAGGCGTTATATGCGAGGATGCCGCCCCAGAAGTACGAGTCCCCGTATGCGTAGTTGAGCGCCCCCGTGTCCGAAGGGAAGAGCCTGCTCTGCCCCATCATGCGCGAGAAGGCGTCCGCTATGGAGCGGTATGGCGACGACGATGCGGCGCTCGCAGACGAGAAGCCGTAGCGGTAGTTGAGGTCGGCGACACGGTTGTATGCTATGCCGACGCTGATGCTCACCACGTGCGACGAGGCCCCCTCGTAGAGGTTCAGCACGGCACCCACGTTGCTCATGGCGGCGCGCGAGATCGAGTTGTCACCCCATGAGGCAGCGCTGTTGCTCGACTTCTGGAAGCTCATCATGGGGGTTATCGAGATATCGTTGTGGCGGTACATTCCCAGACCAGCGGGGTTGATGCCTATCGAGGCTATGTCGCCGCCGAGCGAGGTGAAGGCGCCGGCCATACCCATCGAGCGTGCCGTGCCGAAGCCGAAGTTCACCTGCGAGAGGGTATACATGTCGTTCGACATCATGCCGTCGTGGTCCATCATCAGACCGCCGAACTTGTATTGCGCCGATGCGGTCGCGGCCATGGCCGTCATGACGATCGCAAGCGCAGCTTTC
>CASDSD010000039.1 GCA_949283205.1 uncultured Alistipes sp.
CAGAACGAGATACTTTCGTGCAGGGCATCGGTCATCTCCACGCGCGGCAGCTTGGGCAGCGATGGCAGTTCGGGCATCTCCGGCAGCAGGTGTCTGAGCGTTTGCGACAGCGGCTCGGGCCGCAGGTCTGTCACAGCAGTCGGCGTTGTTTCGGGCGACGGCTGCTCCATGCTGTTTCCGGGCATGAACCGCACGAGGGCGGCTATGGCGGCTGCCACGACCAAAACGGACATGGCGGTGATGGCGGCATTGTGCATCAGCGTGCGCAGGCGGCTGCGGCGGCGTACACGCACCATCAGCTGCGGTGTGAACGAGGCGGGCAGCGAGGGCTGCGGCGTGCGCATCATGGCGCGGCGTATGGTGTCATTTGTCGGCATCGGCAGGAGTATTTATCATTACAAACAGTTTCTTGCGTATGCGGTGCAGGCGCACCTTTACATTGGCCTCCGTGAGGCCCGTTATTGCGGCGCACTCGGCAACGGGGCGGTCGTCGTAGTAGCGCAGTGTCACGAGGGCCCGCTCGTCGGCCTCGAGCGCCCCGATCGCCGCGGCGAGAGAATCTAACGCCTGCTGCCGCTCGGCCGTCTCCTCGAGCCGCTCGGCCTCGTCGTCGGTGACGGCCGCGATGCGCCGCTCGTCGATGGGGCATGTCGGCCTGCGGCGGCGCCGCGCGTGCGATACGGCCGTGTTGAAGGCTATGCGGTAGATCCATGTGGCCAGCGAACTGCGGCCGTCGAACCGTGACAGGTTGTCGAACACCTTGAGGAACACGTCCTGCGTCACCTCCTCGGCATCCTCGGCCGTGACCACTATGCGCGCCACGAGCGCGTGTACCGTGTGGGCGTAGCGGTCGACCAGCACGGCGAAGGCTTCGGTGTCGCCGCCGGCGATACGTTCTATTAGGTCGTGTTCCTGTTGTTGTCGCATGGCATACATTTAGACGCTGCCGCGGCCGAAAGGTTACACCGCGACGAAATTTTTTTCTTTTGTCGTGTAACCTTTTCTGTCGGTCTGCGTCAAATATTACGGAAGCGGGAGGGAACGCCCGCTGCACGAACGGAATTTTTAACCTTTAAAACATTATAATCATGTATAATCTTATCTCTGTGCCTCTGACCTTTCTGATCGTGGCCTTCTTCCTTTACAAGTTCTTCGAGCTGCTGATCTGCCGCAAGGAGCGTCGCATGATAATCGAACGGATGGATCCCGCCTCGCTTCTGGATTATGCCAAAATTTCGGGTCTGCGCGTCGGCGGCGGTGTGCCGTCAGAGTCGCCGCGCCCGCGCCATGCCGCCGCATGGCCCCTGCGTATAGGCGCCGTGCTGGTAGGTCTGGGGCTTGGAGCAGTAGTTGGTAATATTTTGGCTGAAACAATATATCTGAAAAACAATATTGGCGGTGTCTATGATATGATTACCGGCTGGGTCCTCCTTATGGGCGGTCTCGGCCTGCTCATAGCCTTCATTGTCGAATACAAACTTTACGACAAGCCGCAGGAGTGATATAGCCAACAGACAAAATTGCACATGATACGAACCGAGCCGACGGGGGATTGGAGGATTCCCCCGTCGGCTCGCCTTTTTAGTGCGGCAGTGTGTTACTCCATGGGGAATACACGCACGTCGGTAACACCCTCCAGCTCGCGCTTCAGGCGGTCGATGTCGGTCTTTTCTTCAACCTCGCCGTAGTGGTAGGGGTAGAATATGCGGGGACGTATGGCCTTGACGGCGCGCACGGCCTGATCGACGGTCATCGTATAGGGCTGGTTCACGGGCAGGAACGCCGCGTCGATGTCTCGGAGGGCGAGCACCTCGGGCGTATCTTCCGTGTCGCCCGCGATATATATGCGCAGGCCGGCGATGGTGAGTATGTATCCGCAGTCCTCACGCGCCTGCGGGTGGAAGTCGGTATGCCCCTCCGAGGTGTTGTATGCGGCCACGGCCTCGATGTGCACTTCGGGTATGGGGTCGGCCACGGCGCCCGGGACCATCGTTACGCAGTCGCCCTCGAATGCCTCGGCCGAGGTCTTGTCGCAGACGATTATGCTGTGGCGCGTGGTCACGTCGTCGATGGCGGCGCGGTCGAAGTGGTCGTAGTGCGAGTGCGTCACCAGAACCACGTCGGCCTTGGGCAGGCGCGCGTAGGCGGCGTAGTCGGCCACGGGATCGAAATATATGTGCTTGCCGGCCACCTCGATGGCCAGCGATGCGTGCTTGAAGAAGGTGAAGGTGACGGCGGTGCCGTCGGCTGCGGTGATCGTGTCGGTGGGGTATGCGGGGCCTCCCGCGTGACCGCCGCCGGTGAAGAATGAGAAGAGAGCCATGATGGTGTATGCGGTTATATGGTTCATAATATTGGCCGTCGGTGTCATATGCCCCGTGGGCCCCGCCGGTCCTGTTATCGCAAATATAGGAAATAAAATCGACACGGTCAAATCCTGCGGCGGGGGCCGTGTTTGTTCGATATCCTATTTTTTCGTATATTTGTAGTTAGACTATAATCGTTCATAAATCATGAAATACGGTTTCGACAAATTCAATACGGCATACCAGCGTAAGATATTCGGGGAACTCGACGCCATAGCCGCGACGGAGCCCGCCGAGGGTGCCGGGCCCGATGCGATTATGGAGTACGCCCTGCGCCTGTATGACAAATACGGGACGTGCCGCAGCCCTTTCACCACGCTGCAGCGTGCGCTCGACGAGCCGCGCGCCGACCTGCGCCGGCAGTACGAACGACTGGTGCGGGCGGGCTCCCCGCTGCAGTACCTGGTGCGGGCGGTGTTGGTGGACAATACCGATTCGATCGTCGCGGCACGGGTGCAGGACGGCCGGCGCGTGACGCGCCTCGAAGAGCTGCAGGAGGCTGAACGCCATGAAAACGAGATGCCGGAGCGGTGGCGCCGCGAGCTGTGGTACAGATTGGGCATGGCTTATGCCTGCGGTGACGAGAGTACCCGCTCGACGGTCAAGGCGCAGGAGTATTTCGAGAAGGGGCTCTCGGCGGGTGACGAACGCTGTCACGAGCATCTGGAGCGTATGGTCAGGGAGTACGGCACCGACCGCAGCGGCCGTGTGCGCGAACCGCTGGGGCAGCGCCTGCGCAGCGCCCTGTCGCTCCGGGTGAAGGAGTCGGAGGTACACTCGTCGTCCTATGGTGTCTTCCGCCTTACGTGTCTGCTGGTGGGGTTGGCCGCGGCGGCATATATCGGTTACCGCTGCTTCACGACCGACTTCGACTGGCAGAGCCTCGTCAACTGGAACATGATGACCTCGCCGCTGAGCAGCGTGCTGGCGGCGGTGGTGTGGGTGATGTATATCCCGCACTGGATCAGCTTCAGGATAAAATCATACAAGGTCGATACCGAGACGGGGCGGAAGACTCCCAACCGCAATGTGGTCGACAATGCCTACGAATGGGTGTTCCCGTTTTTCGCCAATCTGATCCTCATACCCTTCGTTATTACGGTGGTTATCTTCTACATAATCATGGGGCTTTTCAGCGCCGTGGCGGCCGTCATGCCGGTGCTGGCGGCTGTGGTCGGAGTCGTGATAACGGTGTCGATATACAGGCTCTCGGGCAAGTTGCGCGCATATAAGATCCGCAAGGGGGTGACCATGCTGCTCATGGCGCTCTATGTGGCGCTGGTCGTGTGGCTCGGCACGCTGCTTTAGCTATACACGATCCGTTTTTCTCCGTACCGCGTGCCGGTTCCGGCGCGACGGAAGTCGGCGGCGCATGCCTGCTGCGGCCGTTGGGGCCCGTTCCGCATGCGGGCGACAGGCGTGTGACCGAAGGAGGACATGCGGGCGACAGGCGGAGGTCAACGGTATTGCGGGCCTGGCTGCGGACAGTATGCGGGATATGGTTGGGAATATGGCTGCGGGCCGGCTGCGGAGAGGTCTCCCGAAAGGGCGTCTGCCGCATGCCGACCCGCTTTCCGGATGTTTTTTCGTGAAAAATGCGACGATTTTTTTGTGGCTGCCCGCTGAAAATAGTAAATTTGCAAGATGATTTATTTCGGTTGAAACCTTAATCGATCCACATTGCCATGCTGTCGATCCTATACTATGTCTTTACCGTGATACACACCACCGTATGGTGTATCGTTTCGGCCATCGTGCTGGCCCTGACCTACCCGTTCGACAAGTCGCGCCGCTGGGTGCATGAGATCTCGCGTTACATGACGTGGGTCTTCTTCGGACTGCCGCCGCGGGTGCGCCGCACGATCGACGGGCTGGAGAATATCGACCGCCGCAAGGCCTATGTCATCGCTCTGAACCACTCGTCGGGCGTGGACATAATCGCGGCCTACAAGATACCGCTCAACTTCCGCTGGGTGTCGAAACGCGAGGTGTTCCGCATACCCTTCTTCGGGCCGATGCTTCTGGTGCACGGCGATATCCCCATCGAGCGGGGCAATGCCGCCGCAGCCATGGCCAAGGTTATACACGAGGGCAAGATATGGCTCGGGCGCGGCGCCAGCGTGGCGATCTTCCCCGAGGGCACCCGCTCGAAGGACGGCCGGATACACCGCTTCAAGGCGGGGGCGTTCAGCCTGGCCAAGGAGGCGGGGGTGGAGATACTTCCCGTGGTGATGACGGGCACGGCCACGATGTTCCGCGGCTGGCGGATGAACTGGACCAACCGCATACGTATCCGCGTGCTGCCTGCGGTGAGTGTCGAGGAGGCGGCATCGATGGAGGTGAAGGAGTTGGCGCAGATGGTTCAGGAGCGCATGTCGGCGGCTCTGGACGAGTTGCGCGGCGAGGAGGATGCCTCGCGCAGGGAGTGACGGCGGGCGCGGCGGCAGCCGCTGCGGCGAACTCAAAAACGGATAATGGAATATGACGAATATGAATAACAGCAATATGCCGGTTGCGGCCTACGACGACGATGCCATCAAGACGCTCTCGCCGCGTGAGCACCTGCGTTTGCGTCCGGGAATGTATATCGGCAAGCTGGGCGACGGCTCGCAGCCCGACGACGGTATCTACGTACTCATAAAGGAGACGGTCGACAACTCGATAGACGAGTTCATCATGGGCGCCGGCAACCGTATCGACATCACCATCGAGGAGAATGTGGTCACGGTGCGCGACTACGGCCGCGGCATACCGCTCAAGTCGCTCTCGGCGGCCGTGAGCCAGATGAATACGGGCGGCAAGTATGCGGGCGACGCCTTCAAGAAGACGGTGGGTCTGAACGGCGTGGGCGTCAAGGCGGTGAATATGCTTTCGAGCGAGTTCACGGCGCGCTCGGTGCGGGACGGCGAGGCGCATACGGTGACCTTTGCCAAGGGGCTCGAGGTGTCGGACAAGTGGGAGAGCGGCGTTGACGAGCGCACCGGCACCTGCATCACGTTCCGTGTCGACGAGGAGATCTTCGGCGAGTATTCCTACAACATGGACTTCGTCGAGCAGATGGTGCGCAACTACACCTATCTGAACCTCGGTCTGAAGATATATCTCAACGGGCAGGAGTACGTCTCGAAGAACGGCCTGCTCGACCTGGTCAACGACAACCTGTCGGAGGAGCCGTTGTACCCGCCCATACACCTCTCGGGAGAGGATATCGAGGTGGTCATAACGCACGGCACGGGATACGGCGAGAGCTACTACTCGTTTGTCAACGGTCAGTACACCTCGCAGGGCGGAACGCACCAGGCGGCGTTCCGGGCCTCGATCGCGAAGGTCGTCAAGGAGTTTTACCACAAGGATTACGACCCGTCGGACGTACGTACGTCGATCATCGCGGCGGTATCGATACGCATGAACGATCCGGTGTTCGAGTCGCAGACGAAGATACGCCTCGGCTCGAAGGAGGTGGCACCCGGGGTGTCGATGCAGCAGTTCGTGGGGGATTTCCTGTCGGTGAATCTCGACAACTACCTGCACAAGCATCCCGAGACGGCGCAGGTTCTGCAGAAGAAGATCGTCGAGAACGAGAAGGAGCGCAAGGCCATCTCGGGCATTCAGAAGAAGGCGCGCGAGACGGCCAAGAAGGTCGCGGTGAACAACCGCAAGCTGCGCGACTGCAAGATACACCTTACCGACAAGCACGATCTGGCCGAACAGACGATGATCTTCATCACGGAGGGACTCTCGGCCATGGGGCCCATCACGGCGAGCCGCAACGCGATGACGCAGGCGGTCTTCTGCCTGCGCGGAAAGCCGTTGAACTGCTACGGGCTGACCAAGAAGGTGGTGTACGACAACGAGGAGTTCAACCTGCTGCAGTCGGCGCTGAACATCGAGGAGGATATGGACAACCTGCGTTACAACAAGGTTATCATCGCCACGGATGCCGATGTGGACGGTATGCACATACGCCTTCTGATGACGAGTTTCTTCGTGCAGTTCTTTCCCGACCTGATCCGCAGCGGCCACCTCTATATTCTCCAGACGCCGCTGTTCCGCGTGCGCAACAAGAAGGAGAACTACTACTGTTACTCGGAGGAGGAGCGGCAGCGGGCCAAACGTCGTTGCGGCCCCACGGCCGAGATTACGCGCTTCAAGGGCCTGGGCGAGATCTCGCCCGAGGAGTTCAAGGACCTCATAGGCGATCAGATGCGTCTGGACAAGGTTCGCCTTACGAAGGACGACCCGATTTCCGACCTGCTGGAGTTCTACATGGGCAAGAACACCTACGAGCGTCAGGGCTTCATCATCGACAACCTGCGCATCGAGGAGGACCTCGTGGAGGATGCCGTCAGTTGAGGCGGCGGCCGCAGAATAGTGTAACGAATAAAACCTACCTTAAATGGCGGAAGATAAAGATACGATAGAAGAGGAGATCGGCGCCGACGAGCTGCCTGTCGACATGCCGGCCGAGGGAGACTCCGCGGCGGCATCGCACGGGCGATATGAACGTCTTTTCAGCGAGGACGGCGGCAGTGTCCGCAAGTTGACGGGCATGTACAGGAACTGGTTCCTGGACTATGCGTCGTACGTCATCCTCGAGCGTGCCGTCCCCCATCTGGAGGATGGACTCAAGCCGGTGCAGCGGCGCATTCTCCATGCCATGAAGTGCTGCGACGACGGCCGTTACAACAAGGTCGCCAACATCGTGGGTCAGGCCATGCAGTATCACCCGCACGGCGATGCCTCGATCAAGGACGCTCTGGTGCAGCTGGGGCAGAAGAACCTGCTGATCGACTGTCAGGGAAACTGGGGCAACATCCTGACGGGTGACGAGGCCGCGGCGGGACGATATATTGAGGCGCGCCTGTCGAAGTTCGCCCTCGATGTGGTCTTCAACCGCAAGACGACGGAGTGGATGCGTTCGTACGACGGCCGCAACGAGGAGCCCGTGACGCTGCCCATCAAGTTCCCGCTGCTGCTGGCACAGGGTACCGACGGCATTGCCGTGGGGCTGGCGTCGAAGATCCTGCCGCACAACTTCAACGAGCTGATCAACGCCTGCATAGCGCATCTGCGCGGAGAGGATTTCCAGCTCTATCCCGACTTCCCGACGGGAGGCATCATGGATGTGACGCGTTACAACGACGGTCTGCGCGGCGGCGTTGTCAAGGTTCGCGCTCGCATCTCGAAGATAGACAAGCGTACGCTCGCGATCACCGAGATACCCTATACGACCACGTCGGAGTCGATCAAGGAGTCGATCGTCAAGGCCAACGAGAGGGGCAAGATACGTATCAAGAAGGTGGATGACCTTACGGCCGACAAGGTCGAGATCGTGATCCATGTGGCCAACGACGAGTCGAGCGACAAGACCATCGACGCGCTCTATGCCTTCACGTCGTGCGAGGTGTCGATCTCGCCGAACGCCTGTGTCATCTGCGACGAGAAGCCGCACTTCATGGGGGTCAAGGAGATTCTGCGCCGCTCGGCGGAGAATACGCGCCACCTGCTGGGGCGCGAGCTGGAGATACGCCTGCACGAACTCAACGAGGCGTGGCACGCCGCGTCGCTCGAGCGCATCTTCATCGAGAACAAGCTCTACCAGCTCATGGAGGGATGCCGTTCGCACGAGGAGGCCTATGCCGCCGTGGACAAGGGTTTGGAGCCCTTCAAGAAACTGCTGCGGCGCGAGGTGACGATCGAGGATGTGCAGCGCCTTACGGAGTTGAAGTTCATCCGCATAACGCGCTACGACGCCGAGAAGGCCGATAACGAGATACGCCGCATCGAGGATGACATAAAATCCACGAAATACGATCTGGCGCACCTTACCGACTATGCCGTAGCCTACTACGAGCGTATCCGCGAGAAGTACGGCAAGGGTCGCGAGCGTCGCACCGAGATACGCAGTTTCGATGCTATCGAGGCGGCGAAGGTTGCCGTGACGAATGCCAAACTCTATGTGGACCGTGCCGAGGGCTTCTTCGGTATCGGCAAGGGCATGAAGGATGCGGAGCTGGTGTGCGACTGCAGCGACATAGACGACGTGATAGTGATTCTGAAGGATGGCCGGTACAAGGTTACGAAGGTCAAGGACAAGGACTTCTTCGACAAGGGAATCTACTACATCGGGGTGTTCAAGCGCAACGACGAGCGCACGATATACAATGTCCTATACCGTGACGGCCGCGGCGGCCCGATCATGATGAAGCGCTGCGCCATCAAGAGCATCACGCGCGACAGGGAGTACGACCTTACGAAGGGTACGCCCAAGAGCGAGATACTCTACATGTCGGTCAATCCGAACGGTGAGGCGGAGGTGCTGAAGATCTACTTCCGGCCGCGCCCGCGTCTGAAGAAGGTTATCGTCGACCTCGACTTCTCGACGGTGGCGATCAAGGGACGCCAGAGCCAGGGCAACCTCTTCTCGCGCTACGGCATACACAAGATTGCGCTCAAGGAGCGGGGTACGTCTACGCTCGGCGGCCAGAACATATGGTACGACGAGGATGTGCGGCGCCTGAATACCGACGGGCGCGGCATCCTGCTGGGTGAGTTCAAGGGCGACGACAAGATCGTGGTATGGACCTCGAAGAATCAGTACTACATTACCGACTTCAACGTGGGCCAGCACTTCCCCGACGAGACGGTGCGTATCGACCGCTATTCGGCGGGTCGCGTATACAGCGTATGCTATTTCGACGGCGAGCAGGGGTATTACTACATGAAACGTTTCCAGCTCGAGATGAGCGAGAAGATGCAATGGTTCCTCGACGAGGGCTCTTCGATGCGTTTTGTCGCCATGACGGACCGCAGCGGGACAACGCTCGAGGTGACATACAAGGGGGCGCAGGCGTCGCGTCCGGCGGACGCTATCGATGTCGACACCTTTGTCGGGGTCAAGAGCCACCGCGCCAAGGGCAAGCGTATCACGACATATGATGTCGCGACGCTGACGTTTGTCGAGCCGGAGGAGCCGGAGCCGTCGGAGGCCGACGGCGATGCCGGACCGGAGGATGAGATGACGGACGGGGTCGATGTCGCCGTTATCGGGGATCTCGATTCTGCTGCCGCGGGGACGGTACGGCCGCATGACGGAGAGACGGTGCGGGATGGTGCGCATGGGACCCATGCACAGCACGGGGCCGAAGGATCGCACCCCGCGTCGGCTCCGACCACGCCGGACGATGTCGATGATGCGGTGGTTACGATCGATCCGGAGCAGTTGAACCTGTTCTGATGTCGGACAACGCGGATAAAATGGGGACGATATGAAGATTTTCCTTATCGGATATATGGGTTGCGGCAAGAGCTCGCTGGGACGACGTCTGGCCAGGCGTGCCGGGGTGCGCTTTGTGGATATGGACTCCGAGATCGAGCAGCGCGAGGGTGCCTCGATCGGCGACATATTCCGCTTCGAGGGAGAGGAGTACTTCCGGGGGCGGGAGCGCGACCTGATCGAGGAGATAGCCGTGTCGGAAGGTGATATGGTTGTCTCGACGGGAGGCGGAGCGCCGACGTGGGGCGACAACATGGAGCGTATGAACACGGCGGGCATGACGGTCTACCTGCGGCGCACGCCGCAGCAGATAGCCTCGCGGCTGAGTCCGCACGGACGGCAGAAACGACCCAAACTGCGTGGGTTGAACGACGAGGAGCTTGTTGCGTTCATGACGGAGAATATGGCCGAGCGCGAACCCTTCTACTCGCGGGCGCGCCTCTGCATCGACTGTGCCGAGCGGAGCGACGACGAACTGATAGAGGTGATCCTCTCAAAATGTGCAGGCGATGAGTGATGCACCGATAGGTATCTATGACTCGGGATTCGGGGGCTTGACGGTGTGGCGCGAGATACGGCGTGCGCTGCCGCACGAGTCGCTCGTATATTTGGGAGACGGCAAGAACTGCCCCTACGGGTCGCTGTCGGAGGAGCGCGTGGCCGTGTTGGCCGAGGCATCGGTCCGGCGGCTTATGGAGGAGGGGTGCAAGCTTATCGTCGTGGCGTGCAACACGGCTACGGCCGCTGCCATCGAGCGGTTGCGGGCGACATTCCCCGAGATGCCGTTCGTGGGGCTCGAACCGGCCGTGAAACCCGCCTGTCTGCGCACGCGCAGCGGTGTGGTGGGTGTCGTGGCCACGGAGCGCAGCCTCGCCGGGCGCAAGTTCCTCTCCACGGTTGAACGATACGGCGGCGGCAAGCGTATCGTCAAGGCCGTGGGGCGCGGCTGGGTGGAGGCTGTCGAGGCGGATGCCGAGGCGGCGCCCGAGACGGAGCGGCGCGTGCGTGAGGTGCTGGAGCCCGTGATTGCCGCGGGTGCCGACGTCATAGTGCTGGGGTGTACGCACTATCCCTTCCTGCGGCCCGTGATCGAACGGGTCATAGGCGATCGCGGCATTGAGGTGATAGATTCCGGCGCGGCCGTCGAGAAACGTGTCGAGAGCCTGCTTGACGAATATGGCCTGCGGGCTGCGGAGGGGCACGAGGCGGAGTACCGCTTCCTGTCGATGGCCGGCGAGGAATATTGCGAACGGCTGCGCCGCAAGGCTTTCGCGTGTGAGGTTGCGCGACAAGAAAATAATGTTTATATTTAACCTCGTTTGACGCGGAGGGCCGAAGAGGCGCCGCGTATGTTTTCATCATGCATTCGGTTATGACGCAACGCGCTAAAAACGAAAGAAAAAGATACGACAAGCCTGCGGCGGCAGCGAAACCGGCCGCTCCGGCATCCAACGACAACATGTTGTGGATGCTGGGATTCGTGATGCTCGTATTCGGTGTCTTCGCCTTCTGTTCCGTCGTCTCGCACTTCTTCCATTGGGCGTCGGATCTGACGGCTCTGCGCAATGACGTGGAGCTTTCGGGTATCGAGGTCCCCTTCGAGAACATATGCAACAGCGCCGGCGCAACGGTGGCATATTGGGCCGTCGATTGTTCGTTCGGAGTTTTCGGCATCATCATCCCCATAGTCATTACGGTGGTGGGGTGGCGCATCTTCCGCCGCAAGCCTCTGCACCTGCACCATTTCGCCCTGAGCGCCGCGCTGGTGCTGGTGATGGGATCGCTGACGATGGGCTTTATCGGCTCGCGCGTCGAGGCCGCCTACGATATCGGGGGCACGCTGGGCCAGGCCTGTGCCGCCGATCTGACGGCTCTGGCGGGTGCTTTCGGTACAATACTGATCCTGCTTGCGGGATGGATCCTGACGGGGGTGTTCATCAACCGCAACTTCATACGTACGGTGAACAATGCCAGCGACAAGATGGTGATGCAGAGCGAACGCCTTGTATCCGTAGTCAAGGAGCGCGTTATCAAGCCCCATCGTTCGGATGACGGGGAGGATGACGGGGAGTCGGATGAGGCTTGCGCCGCCGATGCGGAGACTCTTCCCGTCGAGCGTGCCGCTGCGCCGCAACCTGTCGCCGACGTGCCGCGCGAGATGACGGCGGAACCGGAGCGACGGAACGTTGCGGAGCCTGCCGTTGCACCGCGGCAGCCGGAGAGAGACCCTGCGGCTGCGATGCCGCAGAGGAGCCTGGACGGCGACGTGGAGGCTGGACGGCGAACGGCCGACGAGCGTATGTCGGAGCAGTATGGTCCTGCGACGGAGCTCGTAGGCGATGACCCCTACGGGGAGGATATCCATGTCGAGCGGCCGGAAGAGGTTGCCGACGGAGGCGAATCGGAGCTCCGACGGATGGGGCTTCCCGAGCCCGACGAGGATGGCTTTATCGTCATCCCGAATGACGGTGCGGTGCCAAACAGGATCGATGTCGATGCGTTGCTTGCTCCCGACGACCACCATGCGGAGCCGCAGCGGGCATCTGCGCATGCCGCGCCGGCGGTGGAGCCGGATGAGGACGGCTTTGCCGTTATCCCTCGCGGCGGAGCCGATGCCGCACACGCGGACAGCGGCATTCCCGACGGCGATTCCGTGCCGCAGGCCTCTACGGATGCTGTGGCACCGGCCGTGAGCGCTGATGGCGGAGAGCCTCATGCGGAGCCGGAAGGCCATGCCCCGGCGGCGAGGACCGACGAGGGCGGCATCGTGGTGAAGGTACACGAGAACCGCGTACGCCAGGTCGAGGAGGAGGATATGGTTCAGGACCTGTATGATCCGCTGCGTGATCTGGAGAATTACCGCAAGCCTTACGCCTCGCTGCTGGAGGATTACCGCTCGCCGAACAAGGTGAGCGATGCGGAGATTTACGACAACAAGTGCCGTATCGAGGAGACGCTCAAGTATTTCGGCATTCCGATCGTGGACATACACGCCACGGTGGGCCCGACCGTCACGCTCTACGAGATCGTGCAGGCGCAGGGTGTAAAGATATCGAAAATACAGGGTCTCGAGAAGGATATCGCCCAGAGCCTCAAGTCTCTCGGCATACGTATCATCGCCCCGATTCCGGGCCGCGGGACGATCGGCATCGAGGTGCCCAACCGCGACAAGCAGACCGTGTCGATGTATTCGGCGATCTGTTCGGAGGAGTTCCAGAACTCGAAGGCCGAGCTGCCGATTGTCATCGGCCGCACGATCCAGAATGAGAACTACACGTTCGACCTGGCGAAGATGCCCCACCTGTTGGTTGCAGGCGCCACGGGTCAGGGTAAGTCGGTGGGGCTGAACGCCATCATCACGTCTCTGCTCTACCGCAAGCATCCGGCGCAGCTGAAGTTCGTCATGATCGACCCCAAGATGGTGGAGTTCTCGGTGTACAACAAGCTCGAGCACCACTTTCTGGCCAAGATGGAGTCGGACGACGAGCCTATCGTCACCGACCCGAAGAAGGCCGTATGCGTACTCAACTCCCTGGTTGAGGAGATGGGGCGCCGCCTGGAGCTGTGCAAGATGGCCACGGCGCGAAATATAGTGGAGTATAACGAGAAATTCATCGCGCGGCGTCTCAACCCGCAGAAGGGGCACCGTTACCTGCCCTATATCGTTGTGGTGGTGGACGAGTTCGCCGACCTTATCATGACGGCGAAGGCCGTGGAGGTTCCCGTGATGCGTCTGGCGCAGAAGGCGCGTGCCGTGGGCATACACCTCATCATCGCCACGCAGCGTCCCGACGTGAAAGTCATCACGGGCGGCATCAAGGCCAACTTCCCCGCGCGCATAGCCTTCCGCGTGATGCAGATGATCGACTCGCGCACCATCATCGACCAGCCGGGCGCCAACCAGCTCATCGGGCGCGGCGACATGCTCTTCTCGAAGGACGGCGAGCTGACGCGCATACAGTGCGCTCTGGTCGAGACGCGCGAGGTGGAGCGGCTTGTGGACTTCATATCGAAGCAGCAGGGCTATCCGGAGGCCTATCCTCTGCCCGACTGCGGCATGGAGGGCGAGGAGGGCGCGAGTGTCGGCGGCAGCTCGGGCGAGAGCGACGCTCCGGTGAAGTACGACGTGCTTTTCGGCGAGATAGCGCGTGCCGCCGTCACCAACGGCATGATCTCGACCTCGGCCATACAGCGTAATTACGAGGTGGGCTTCAACCGTGCGGGGCGCATCATGATGCAGCTCGAGCGGGCCGGTATCGTGGGTCCGCAGATCGGGGCCAAGCCGCGTGAAATAAAATTCTATGATTTGCCCTCTCTGGAGGCCAAATTGCAGGAGTTGGGCGTATTCTGACAGTGATGGGAACGACTTTCATACGGATTTTTATACGGGTTGCGGTCTGTGCCGCCGCGTTGCTCCCGACGGCGGTGCTGGCGGCGGATGACGATGCGCAGGCGCTGTTGCGCCGCACGGCCGAATATGTTGCGTCGCTGGGGCGTTACGAGGCGCGGTTCGAGATCACGGCGGGCGACTATTCCGCCGAGGGATGCTATACGGTCGATGGTGACGCATATTATATCGCAGTGGACAGGGCGGAGGTCTATTCTGACGGCAAAAGCCGTTACGAGGTGGACAATGACCGCCGCGAGGTGAACGTGGACGACGTGGATACCTCGAGCCGCAACATTCTGGACAACCCGACGCGCTGTTTCGACTTCGTGGGGACGGATTACGACGCCGAGGTGACGTCGTCGACGGATACGGAGGCGACGCTGCGTCTGCGCTCGCGCGACGAGGCCGTGGAGGGTGAGATATACCTTACGGTGGATCGGGCGACGGGGCGTCCGCGGCATATCGCCTATGTGCTCTATGACGACCGTATCGAGGTCGAGGTGACCGGCCTGGGGAGCAGCCGCGAGGCTGTCAGGCGATACGACGGCAAGGCGTACGGCGGTTACGAGACGATCGATTTCCGATGATTGTCCGGCCTGGTCCGGAGTCGCTGGCCGCAGTTTTGCCCGACACCCCGTCGGGAAAAATATCAAATGCCGTAAGATCGGCGGAAAAGGGCCTAAAACGGCGTCTGTGGCCTGTAATATGTTGCGCGAAGATGAAAAATCGCATTCCAAAATTGGCCGTTAGCAAAATAAACACTATTTTTGTTTATTGAAAAAGAGCGTTCCGACGTTCGTTTTTGAAATAAATTAATTCAAACATGTTGACTGAAGAAGAAAAGAATGCCGGATTGGAGGGGAAGATAATCCCGATCAATATCGAGGAGCAGATGAAGTCGGCCTATATCGACTATTCGATGTCGGTAATAGTGTCGCGTGCGCTTCCCGACGTGCGGGACGGACTCAAACCGGTGCATCGACGCATCCTCTACGATATGAGCGCCGAGCTGAACCTCTATTCCGACAAACCCACCCGTAAGTCTGCCCGTATCGTGGGAGACGTACTCGGTAAGTTCCACCCTCACGGCGACAGTTCGGTATACGAGGCCATGGTGCGTATGGCACAGGAATGGTCGATGCGATACCCTCTGGTCGAGGGGCAGGGTAACTTCGGATCCATGGACGGCGACTCTGCCGCCGCCATGCGATATACCGAGGCCCGCATGCAGAAGATCACCGACGAGGTGATGGCAGACATAGACAAGGAGACGATAGACTGGACCACCAACTTCGACGACACGCTGAAGGAGCCGACGGTGCTGCCCACGAAGATACCCCTGCTGCTGGTAAACGGCTCGAGCGGTATCGCCGTAGGTATGGCCACGAACATGGCGCCGCACAACCTGGGCGAGGTGGTGGATGCCTGCTGCGCATATATCGACAATCCCGACTGTCCGTGTGAGGATCTGTTGCATTACGTCAAGGGCCCCGACTTCCCGACGGGAGCCATCATCTACGGCTACGAGGGCGTGCGCGAAGCGCTGCTCACGGGGCGCGGCCGCGTTATCATGCGCGCCCGCACCGAGATCGAGCATACGGCCAGCGGCCGCGAGTGCATCGTGGTGACCGAGATACCTTACATGGTGAACAAGGCCGAGATGATCAAGAAGATCGGCGACCTGGTCAACGAGAAGAAGATCGAGGGCATATCGTATATCAACGACGAGAG
Organism: uncultured Alistipes sp.; assembly: GCA_949283205.1. Lineage (GTDB taxonomy): Bacteria > Bacteroidota > Bacteroidia > Bacteroidales > Rikenellaceae > Alistipes. The sequence continues at coordinate 15,764 of CASDSD010000039.1, forward strand.
TGACCGCTCGGGCATGCGTATCACGATCTTCCTCAAGCACGAGGCATCGGCCAATGTGGTACTCAATACGCTGTTCAAGAACACGCAGCTGCAGATGTCGTTCGCGGTGAACAACATCGCGCTGGTGAACGGCCGCCCGATGCTGCTCAACCTGAAGGATCTGATACATTACTTTGTGGAGCACCGCCATGATGTCGTTGTGCGCCGCACGCGGTTCGACCTGAAGAAGGCGCAGGAGCGTCTGCATATCGTGCTGGGACTTCTGATCGCGCAGGACAACATCGACGAGGTGGTTCACATAATCCGTTCGTCGAAGAACATCGACGAGGCGAAATCGACCCTTATGGATCGTTTCGGCCTGAGCGACATTCAGGCGTCGGCCATCGTCGATATGCGTCTGCGCGCGCTGACGGGTCTCGAGCATGACAAGCTGGAGGGCGAGCGCAACGATCTGGAGCATCAGATAGCCTATCTGACGGAGGTGCTGGGCAGCGTCGACATGCAGATGCAGATCATCAAGGACGAGCTCCGGGAGATGAAGGAGAAGTACGGCGACGAGCGCCGCACCGAGATCGTCTACTCGTCGGAGGAGTTCAATCCGGAGGATTTCTACGCCGACGAAGACATGGTCATCACCATCTCGCACATGGGGTACATCAAACGCACGCCTCTGGCCGAGTACCGCACGCAGAACCGCGGCGGTGTGGGCGTCAAGGGGAGCGCTACGCGCGACGAGGACTTCATCGAACACATATACGTGGCCTCGATGCACAATACGATGATGTTCTTCACCGAAAAGGGCCGCTGCTACTGGCTCAAGGTCTACCAGATACCGGAGGGTACGCGCGCCTCGAAGGGCCGCGCCATCCAGAATGTCATCCAGATCGAGCCGGACGACAAGGTGCGCGCATATATCAATACCAAGAACCTGAACGATCCCGAGTATATCGATAGCACCTATATCGTGATGTGTACCAAGAACGGTACCATCAAGAAGACGAAGCTGGAGGCCTACTCGCGTCCGCGTCAGAACGGAGTGAACGCCATCGTTATCCGCGAGGGAGACCAGCTCATCGACGCCAAGCTCACCAGCGGCAAGGCCGAGATACTCATTGCGGCGCGCAACGGCAAGGCCATCCGCTTCAACGAGGATACGGTACGTCCGATAGGGCGTGTCGGCGCGGGTGTGCGCGGCATCTCGATCGAGGATGACGACGAGGTTGTCGGCATGATCTGCATCGAGCCCGACTGCAAGAAGGATGTTCTGGTACTCTCGGAGAACGGTTACGGCAAGCGTACCGATCTTGACGAGTACCGCATCACGAACCGGGGCGGCAAGGGCGTCAAGACGATCAACATCACGGAGAAGACCGGAACCCTGATATCGATACAGGCCGTTACGGATGACAACGACATCATGATCATCAACCGTTCGGGCATCACGATCCGTACGGAGGTGTCGCAGATACGTGTTGCGGGACGTGCCACGCAGGGCGTGCGCATCATCAACCTGCGCGAGGGCGACGCCATAGCGTCGGTTACGGCGGTGCCGGCGAGCGACGACGTTGAGGATGACGGCATTGTGACCGGCGGTGCGGCCGCTGAGGCGCGGGGTGTCGATCCGGCCGTATCTGCAGCGGAAGGTACTGCCGCGGCGGAGGACTCGGAGGAGAACGGAGATGCAACAAATAATTAAAAGAAATAAGTTTTCATTTAACCGAAATTAATTATGAAAAAATTAATTTTTGCGGTGATGGCCGTAATGGTTATGGCGGCACCGATGGCAAATGCGCAGAAGGTGAACAAGGATGCGACTTTGGCGAAACTGACCAAGGCGGATGCCGATGTTGCCGACGCGAAGAAGGGCAGCAAGGCTGCCACGTGGATCAACCGCGGTAAGGCCTACTATGCGGCTGCATCAGCTCCGACGAAGGATATTTTCGTAGGTATGCCGTTGGCAGAGATGGAGTTGGTTATGGGTAAGGCCGAGGCTACGAACGAAGGCGTTGCTCTGGGCGGCAAGACCTATACCGAGATGGTTTATCCATGGTTGAAGATCTATATGACCAATGGTGCGATCTCGACGTGGGTTGTGACGCAGACGGTTAAGGACGAGGATCTCGCAGCGGTGGCTCTGGAGTCGTACAACAAGGCTTACGAGATGGACGACAAGACGGCGAGCAAGCTCGGCGATGCTCTGAAGGAGTTGGAGAACTACTATTCGCAGAACGGCAATGTGGCAATGGAGGCAGGGCTCTATGCCGATGCGGCCTATGCCTATGCCCAGGCATACAAGGTTCAGGAGAGTCCCGCATTCGCAGGAGAGAAGACCCCTTCATACCTCTATTATGCAGGTTACCTCTACACGATCGACGGTGCCAACAACAACGATTCATACGTCAAGGGCGCAGACCTTTTGACGAAGGCTCTGGAGTCGGGATACACCGATGAGGAGGGCAATATCTACTACTACCTCTACCACTGCTATTACGGACAGACCGATTCGTCGGTACGTGTAGCCAACATGCAGCGTGCGAAGGATCTGCTCATGGAGGGCCTTGCAAAGTACCCGAAGAACGACCGTATCGTCGAGGGCCTGATCAATGTCTATACGTCGGACAGCAATGTCGGCGACCCGACGGAGCTGATCAAGATGGTCGACGGCGCTCTGGAGCGTGATCCCCAGAACAAGGATATGTGGTTTGGCCGCGGCCGTATATTCTACAGCATGAAGAACTACGACGAGAGTATCGCTTCGTTCAAGAAAGTTGTGGAGATCGACCCGAACGATGCGCAGTCGATGTACTTCCTGGGCTACTTCTATATCGCCAAGGGAGATGCTCTGAACGAGGAGATCAACAAGCGCGACTACAAGAGCGCTGCGGCATACAACGAGGACCAGAAGGGTGTCAATGCCATCTATATGGAGGCCATTCCTTATCTCGAGAAGGCATACGAGCTCAATCCCGAGGATTTCACTACGGTGGAGACTCTGAAGGTGCTTTGTTTCCGTCTGCGTGACGAAGCCGGCATTATGGAGAAGTACGACAAGTACAACAAGATCTTCGAGGAGATGAATGCAAAGCGTCAGCAGCAGTAATCCCCGGTATCGGAATAGAAGTCGGGCCGCCTTTGTTGGCGGCCCGATTTTGTTTTTGAAGGCGCCCCGATTGCGTTCTTTGGGGGGAGGTGCGGATTTGTTCCTGCGGACGGGCTGGATATGTTTTCCGTGCGCCCCGTAACCCCATTGATTCGGGTTGCCTAATAGGGCGGGGGGAATAACTGTTGCCATGAGTTGGGCGTATAAAACGGATCGGAGCCGCGAAAGGAGTCTCCGATCCGTTTGCATTGGTTGCGGGGCGTCAATTGCTCCGGTAACGGTTGTCGGTGCTTCCTGCTATGTTGAGTCCGTTGTATGTGCCGCTGGCGGGAGCGTTGCCGTTAATGGTAATGTTGATGTATGTGTTGCGCGCATTGTCGGAGTTCTCGTACCAGTCGTTGCCGACGACGGGGCGGGCCTGCCGTCCCGAGCCGTCGCCCTCCGATATGGCGGCGATGACCGTATTGCTTACCCGGCAGTCGAGGATGAGACCCGTACATCGGCCGGCTATGCCTCCCGTGTATATCTCCGAGCGGCTTATGTCTGCGAACGGGGCATCGTAGCTGCCGTCGTTGGTGTTGTTGAGGGTGGTGTCGGTTACGCTGCATCCGATTATGGCCGAGGCGCTGCCGGCGGTGCTGCCGGCATAGGATGCGGTTTGCGTGAAGTCGCTGACCGCGGTCTCGATACATCCTATGATGCCGCCCACATAGGCGTTCTTGAAGGTGAGGCTTGTGGTTCCCGTCTGGTCGATTGTTACCGAGCCGCTGAATGTGGAGTTCGTTATCGTTATCTGCGAGGTGGCGGGGACGAATCCCGCTATGCCGCCCGCGAAGAGATGGCTGGCATTGCTGTCGCGGCTTGTGGTGATGTTTCCCGTGGCGTGTATGTTGTCGAGCGTGAGCGAGCTGCTCTCGCTCACCATCCCGACCAGCAGGCCGCCTTCGGCCATTGAGGTCTGTCGGTCGCCGCCGATGATGTATAGATTGCGGATGGCGGCATCGCCTGTTGTCGTGGCGAATATGCCGCCCTGTCCCGAGGTGGTCGCTGCCGTTGCCCCCGAGATGTCTATCGTATGGCCGTTTCCGTCGAGGGAGCCGCTGAAGCCGTCGATATGGGGTATCTGCGAGAGCGTGAGGTCGGAGGTGAGGACGTAGTTGCCGTCGGTCATGGCGGCAAATCCCTGCTCGTCGGCTACGGCCGTCGCTTCGGTCATGTCGGCGGCGTTGAGGAGCAACGTATAGCGTGTCGCACGGGCGAATCGCGATACTGTCACCTCGCGCGTGTATACACGTCCGTCGTCGGTGGTTACGGTGGCCTTCAGGGTTCTGCCGCTGCCGAAGTCTACGGGGATAATCCCGATCTGGAAGTTGTCCGAAGGTGTTGCGCGCAGCAGCGAGGCGAAGGATGCGGCGGCGGTGATGCCGTCGGATATGTTAAGGGTGCCTGCCGTGGGGAGAACCTCCCCGGCGATGGAGAGCGTGACCTCCCTGACGGAGGGCATGTCGGTGCTGATGTCGATGCGCGAGAGACAATGCGAGAAGGTGAGGGCCTCGGTGATATCTATCTCGCTGCCTTCCGCCGCCTCGGGACGGCTGTCTGCGGGGTATTCGTATGACGATACGGTGAGGTAGGAGAGGGTGCCGTCGCATACGGCGGGGAGCGAGTAACTGATGACGCCGTTGTTGAAGCGTACGTCGTCGAGCCCGGTATGGTGAAAGGCATCTATGGATGCTATTTCGGTGCCGGCGGGGATGCCGGTTATCACGGCGCTGAATGTCGCAACGACGCCGGCCCCGTCGGGTGTGAATTCATAGGGCCCGTATGTCTCGCTGTCGGTCGAGGTGAGGTAGGCGTAGACTATGTCGTCGGCCTCCCATACTCCCGTCAGCTGGTCGTATGAGGCCCGTGCGGCAGGTGCCGCCGCGCCGTCGAAGGCCATTGTGAATGTCGCGGTTGCAGCCTGTGCGGGAATGTTGTCGCTTCTGTGGCATGATGCCGCGCAGAATAAGAACATGATCGCGGCACCGATTATCGTGTTGTTGTTCATGGTCGGTTGTCGGTTATGGTCAAGGTGTCGGTCCCCGTTCTTTCGGTGTCGGGCCTGCGGACGTTACAGGACTCCCCCTTCGTCGAAGGCGCCCGTGCCGGCGGACAATGCGAATCCTGCCTCCGTCTTTGCTTCCATGATGTGAAGCTCGGGGGAAAGGTATCGTAATCTTGTACCCATGCCTGAATTGTCTCGGTTAATGTTGTTGAAATATGGATGTTACATCTCCTGTCCCGTTGCGTACATCAATCATGCAAATATCGTGGCGCGGGGATTTTTATGACCTTTGTCACTATAGAAAGACCCGAATGGAGTGTGGTTGCTCCGACGCCGGGTGCGGTTGATAATATTGATTGCGCTATTAATATTATTTATTCGACGCTTGATATTATTTATAATTGGTTTTGATTTTACGATATCATGTATTAATTTTGTTGTGTGTCGGGGTGTCCCGGCATGAAAACGGTGGAGAGATGGGATCGTGTGGTCTTTTTCGGTTTTCGCGCATGGCGGTCGTGCTGTCGGTGCTGGCCGTCATGGTGGCCATGCCGTGTGGCGTGGCGGCGCAGTCGCTTGCCGGCGTGTGGAGCGGCACCATAGAGGTGGGGCAGACGAAACTGCCTCTGGTGTTCCGCATTTCGGAGGCGGGGGATGGCTTCGCGGCCACGATGGACTCCCCGGCACAGGGCGTGCGGGGTGTTCCCGTGGACAGCGTTGCGTGCGACGGCATGTCGGTGACGATGTCGATCGCACGGTTGGGCGTGGATATACGGGGCATGCGCCGCGGCGATGTCATCACGGCGGTGTTCCGTCAGAGCGGTCTGGAGCTTCCTCTGGCGCTTGCGCGGGGCGACGAAGCCTCGGTTGCCGCGCCGCGGCCGCAGGAGCCGCAGCCGCCATATCCCTATGTAGTATGTGAGGAGGTGACGTTCCCGTCGGCGGCCGGGGGCATAGAGATGCACGGCACGCTGACGCTGCCCGAGGGCGATGGCCCTTTTACGGCTGTGGTGCTGGTGTCGGGGAGCGGTACGCAGAACCGCGACGAGGAGATTCTGGGGCACAAGCCGTTCAAGGTTATAGCCGATTACCTTACCCGCCGCGGTATTGCCGTGTTGCGGTATGACGACCGCGAATGGGGCCGCAGCTACGAGGGAGCGACGACATCGGATTATGCGGATGATGCGTTGAATGCCGTGGCGTGGCTGCGCCGCGATCGTCGTATCGACCCTTCGCGAGTCGGTATCGCGGGGCACAGCGAGGGCGGGACAATAGCCTTCATGTGTGCGTCGCGGAGCGATGACGTGGCATTCGTGGTCTCGATGGCCGGTATGACCATCCCGGGCAGAGAGTGCATTGTTTGGCAGAATCGGCAGGCTCTGTTACGGGCTGGGGTGTCGGAGGAGGCCGTTTCGAGATATTGCGAGGTTGTGGGCACGGTATTCGATGGTATGGCCGATGCGGGCCGTGCGCTCTCTGCCGAGGAGGCCGGGCAACTGGTTTCGGAGGCGGTGACGGCGGCGGGCGCGACGGATATACCGCAGGCGATATGTACGGAGTTGGTTAAGAGCGCAACGGATGCGACGGCATGGTTTCGCTTCTTTGTGGGGTATGACCCTGCGGATGACCTGCGGCGCGTGCGGTGCGACGTGCTGGCTGTCAACGGCACGCATGACACGCAGGTTGAGGCCGAATCGAATCTCGGGGTTCTGGAACGGTGTGCGGAGCTGTCGGGCCGCCTTACGGTGCGGCGATATGAGGGCTTGAACCACCTCTTCCAGCATTGCACGACAGGACTTGCGGACGAGTATTACAATATCGAGGAGACCTTTTCGCCGGAGGTCCTGGCGGATGTGGCCGGATGGATCCTGTCCCGCGATGCAGGGGAGGTCCCGGAATCGGGCGCAATGAGATGATTATGTTATGGCGGAGCCCTTGCCGGATCGGGATATGACGGGCGGCGCCTCCGATATGTTGATAAGACTATGGATATGCATGAAAAAAGATTACCCAAAGAGTGTCCATCGTGCGGGCGTGTGCTGCGCGTGCGGTCGATGTATTGCCGTGCATGCGATACGCAGATTGTGGGGGACTACCCTCTGCCGCCGCTGATGCGGCTTGCGGAGGAGGATCAGCGGTTCGTTATCGACTTCGTCATGTGCAGCGGCTCGCTCAAGGAGATGGCCGCGCGCATGGGGTTGAGCTATCCGTCTGTGCGCAACCGTCTGGATGAGATAATAGGGGAGTTGCAGCGCGCCCTGCCGCCCGAGGTGAAGGAGTGATGCGGCTGTCTACGGTACGGCCGAGCGAGGTTTTGAATGAATATTGAAATATGTATAGATATATGGATATGAAGAAATTTGTAAATCCTTTCGACCATCTGTCGCTGTGCAAGACCCTTTGTTGGGGCATTGCGGCGTTGATTCTTACATCGATTTTCATGTGGCAGGCGGGGCTGCGTCTCTCGTCTCTCACGCAGGTCAATTTCGCCGGCGACAGGCTGTGGATCGCCACAGTGCGGCAGATCGTGGTATGGCTGCTTTTCGCCGTGCTGCTCTATGTGGCCGGGGTCATCTTGTCGGGGTCGAAGATCCGCTTCCGGGATGTCGCTGCCGACAGTCTGTTTGCCCGCATACCGTTCGACGTGTCGCTGCTTATTTTTGCCGTGCCCCGCTGGCGCGGCGTGATGGCGGCGGTTGCCGACGGCAACATCAATACGGCCATGCACTATATGGGGACGTTGATGGTGACGGGGTTGCTGTCGCTGGTACTCTTCGTGTGGTATCTCTATTGGAGTTACAAGGCATTTGCGGTGTCGACGAATGTGCGCAACGGAAAGGGTGTTGCGGCTTTTGCCGTATGTTTCGTGGCGGCCTATGCGGCATCGATGTATCTGCTGCCGCTGATATGATGCGGCGTCGTGCCGTATGAAAACAAGAAAGCCACCGCCTGCAGGCGGTGGCTTTCGTCATCTGTCGGGATAACAGGATTCGAACCTGTGACCCCCAACTCCCGAAGCTGGTGCGCTAACCTGACTGCGCTACATCCCGATGACTCTGGTTTTATGTTTACCGTCCCCGGGGACGGATTTTTTCAGAACTCTTTGCGGCTGCTCCTTCACATCTTTTTTACTAACTCCGCCTTTGCCGCTGTCAATTGTCTCCTCTCCTTCCTTCTCTCTCTCTTCCCTCTCTTTTCTCTCTGGTCCCTTCCCTCTCTTCTCTCTCTGGCCCTCTCCCTTTGTGGTCCTCTCTCTCGCCGCCCTCTTTGGTCGGGATAACAGGATTCGAACCTGTGACCCCCTGCTCCCAAAGCAGGTGCGCTAACCGGACTGCGCTACATCCCGTCGTTCTGCCGCTGCCGAAACAGACGGTCAGGGAAATCTGCCGATTTCGTGGTGCAAAGATATAGCCGATTTTTGTTTTTAGCAACAAAATGGGGAAATTTTTGTGCTGAAGAGGTGCGCTGGTGGCATAGTTTGTGAAAAATCGGGATCGGACCAATATTGAAACTAAAACTAAAACCGTATCCTATGAAAACAGATCAGACCAAAGAGAGTCGCGCTACCGCCGAGACCGCCGTCTACGGCTCGGAGGAGATGCTTACACCCGCCCCTACGGAGTTTATCCCGCAGCACAAGACGACGCCCGAGATCGCATACCGCATGGTCAAGGACGAGACATATTCGCAGACGCAGCCGCATCTGAACCTCGCCACCTTCGTCACGACATATATGGACGATTACGCCACGAAGCTGATGAACGACGCCATCAATATCAACTTTATCGACGAGACGGAGTATCCGCGTGTGGCCGTCATGTGCGGGAGGTGTATCAACATTCTGGCGAACCTGTGGCATACGCCCGAGAAGAATGCGTGGAAGGCGGGTGCCGTGGGTATCGGGTCGTCGGAGGCATGTATGCTGGGCGGCGTTGCGGCCTGGCTCCGCTGGCGTGCCAAACGCAGGAAGGAGGGCAAGCCCTATGACAAGCCCAACCTTGTGATGAGTGCCGCCTACCAGATCGTATGGGAGAAGTTCTGCCAGCTGTGGCAGATAGAGCTGCGCACGGTGCCCATATCTCTGGAGCACCCGACGCTCGATGCCGAGGCGGCGTTGAAGCTGTGCGACGAGAATACCATCTGCATCGTCCCCATCGCAGGTGTCACGTGGACGGGCCTTAACGATGACGTGGAGGCTCTGGACCGCGCTCTGGACCGCTACAACAAGAATACGGGACACGACATACCCATACATGTCGACGCGGCGTCGGGCGGATTCATCCTGCCCTTCACCTCGCCCGACGAGAAGTGGGATTTCCGCCTGAAGTGGGTCTGCTCGATCTCGACCTCGGGCCACAAATTCGGCCTCGTATATCCGGGTCTGGGCTGGGTCGTATGGCGCGACAAGTCGTACCTGCCCGAGGAGATGTCGTTCAGCGTGAATTACCTGGGTGCGAACATCACGCAGGTGGGGCTGAACTTCTCGCGTCCCGCGGCGCAGATACTCGGCCAGTACTACAACTTTATCCGCCTGGGCTTCGACGGCTACCGCGAGATACAGCAGAACTCGATGAGCATCACGCAATACTGCCACGACGAGATCGGCAAGATGCACTGCTTCAGGAACTACTCGCCGAAGGTGGTGAACCCGCTGTTCATATGGTACATGAATCCCGAGTATGAGAAGCGGGCGAAGTGGACGTTGTTCGACCTGCAGGCGTCGCTGCAGCAGAGCGGCTGGATGGTGCCGGCCTACACTTTGCCCAAGAGCATGGACGAGGTTATCGTCATGCGCGTGGTGGCGCGTCAGGGCATGTCGCGCGACATGGCAGACATGCTTCTGGGGGACATACGCAATGCTGTTGCCGAATTCGAGAAACTCGAGTACCCGACCCCCTCACGTATTGCCTACGAGAAGAAGATTCACCAGAAGGGGCGTGTCTTCACCCATTGACCGCGACGCTGCCATACGTATTATATGAACCGGGGCGCACTCCTGCAAAAGGGTGCGCCCCGGCGTTTGTCGCGTATGTCGGGCCGTCATTGCGCCATCGAGGCGACCCATCTCTCGAAGCGCACGTCGGCTACGATAGGCCGGTGGTCCGATGCCGCGGTGACGTCGGGCGCCTCCGACGGCTCGATCACATGGTGGTTTTCGACCCTGGCCGCGGCGTGCGGCTGCGCGGCGGTATATTGGCATATGTAGTCTATCTCGGACGAGGGCTTGTCGGCGGGGAATGTCGCCGAGGGCTGCTTGGCAAAGACGGTGAAATGCTGTGCGAGCAGCAGCATGGCCTCCTCGTCGGGTTCGGCGTTGAAGTCGCCCGCGATGAAGGCGGGCTTGTCGAGACGTGACAGCTCGTCGATGATGATGCAGACGTCGGTGACGCGATCCTCGGCGTTGAGCGAGAGGTGCGTGCAGCAGTAGTAGCAGTCGGCGAACTCCACTATGAGCAGCGAGCGCGGCTCCGACCGGCATGGCAGCGGCACGCGGCGGTACGAGAGTGGTTTTTCACGCGAGAGCATCCCTATACCGTACTTGCCGCCCGCAAAGTCTATCGACGGCGCGAAGGTGGGGTACATGCCGGTCAGTGCGGCAAGGTTGCCCAGCACGTCCTGCCCCGGGTAGCGCGTGGTCATGCTGTCCAACTCCTGCAGGGCGACGATGTCTGGCGCGGCGGCCGTAATGACGCGCGCCACGCGTTCGTACGATACCGAGTCGTCGAGGCCGCAGCAGTTGCGGACGTTGTAGCTCATCAGGCGCAGTTCGGCCTCCGTGGTGCGGCGGCACGAGGGTGCGGCGATGACGGCGGCGACGGCCGCCAGCAGGGTGAGTGTGCGCAGAATGTGTTTCATGGTGCGGAATCTTGGATGGTTGTCGTAATTTGTGGTTGTAAATATAGCTTTTTTTCCGCGATATGCCGCCCGTGCCGGTGGCGGATGCGGGCTGCGGATGAAAAATATCGGGAAAAATTTGGAATGTGGAAATTTATTTTTATATCTTTGTGATATCAAAATGATATTAACCAAAACTAACCTGCTATGGAAAACAAGAATTACGAATACAACGGATGGCGTGCCAACGGTTTTGTTGCGTTGGCGTTGATATTGCTCGGCAAGGCGGCATCGGTGGCACTGATTATATACGGTGCGAATCAGGAGGCGCCCGCGGCCGGCTGGATCGTGGCGGCGGGAGTGTTGTTGCTGCTCCTTTTCTTTATCACCAACAAGGGCTTCATGCTTCTGGAACCGAACGAGGCGCGCGTGCTGACCTTCTTTGGCGAGTACCGCGGTTCGTTCTACAAGACCGGTTTCTGGTGGGTCAATTTCTTCATGACGAAAAAGGAGCTGTCGCTGCGTGCCCGCAACCTCAATGCCGAGCCTATCAAGGTGAACGACAAGACCGGCAACCCGATCATGATCGGTCTGGTGCTGGTATGGCGCCTGAAGGCCGACGAGGTGTACCGCGCCGTCTTCGACATCGACGTGGCGGCCAACGCACAGGGACAGGTGTCGCAGAGTGCCCGCATGCACATGTTGGAGAACTTCGTGGCCGTGCAGAGCGATGCCGCGCTGCGTCAGGTGGCGGGTCTCTATGCCTACGACGACAACGGCACCGACTCTGGCGAGGTTACGCTGCGCAGCAACAGCGACGAGATAAACGAGGTGCTGGAGCAGCGCCTGAGCGAGCGTCTGGCCATTGCCGGTATCGAGGTCGTGGAGGCGAGGATCAACTACTTGGCCTATGCCCCCGAAATTGCGGCCGTGATGCTGCGCCGCCAGCAGGCCGACGCCATAATCTCGGCGCGCGAGAAGATCGTCGAGGGCGCCGTGTCGATGGTGAAGATGGCCTTGGACCGTCTTTCGGAGGATGGCGTTGTGGAGCTCGACGAGGAGCGCAAGGCGGCCATGGTTACCAATCTGCTGGTAGTGCTGTGCGGCGACGAGTCGGCGCAGCCGATAGTGAATGCAGGTACGCTGCACCATTAATACATTGATAGAGTAAATCGGAAACCCGTCAGCAATGGCCAAGAGTGGAGGAAACAAGAGTTTCGTGTTGAGGGTCGATGCCGCCACGATGGAGGCGCTCGAACGGTGGGCCGACGATGAGTTCCGCAGCATAAACGGACAGTTGCAATGGATCATCGCCGATGCCCTGCGCCGCAGCGGCCGCCTGAAGAGGCCGACGGCAACGGCTGCAGATGCAACGGCCGGGACTGACGCGGAGAAGGAAATGACGTCGGTCGTGGACGAGGCTGTGGCTGCGGCGAAAGAGTAAAAGGCGTTTTGCATATGGAGGAATGGAAGAAGTGGCTCAGCCGCTGGTGGCTGACGATAACCATTGCGGCCTTTGCGGTGGGCTGTTTTATACGGTGGTCTGACTCTGCGCTGGCGCAGAGCGGGGCCATGAAGACTTTGGACAATACGCTGATGGTGATAATGGTTCCGCTGACGTTGGTGCTGATTGTCGTGCGCAATGTGACGGTATACCGTCAGAGCGCGCGCCTGTGGTGGCGTCGCTGCCGCAGGATATGCTGGCAGTTCGGGATATGTATGTTGTTAATACCTACGGCTATATTCGCATATAAGGATAGATGGGAGGATTTTTCCGTAACGTTGTCCGTGGCTGCCATATGCCTCGCCATTGCCGCTGCGGCCCATCTGCGCCTGCGGTACTGGAAAGGCCCAAACGTGCAGTGACGGTGCCTGCCGTTGGCAAAGTTCTGTTACGAAAATCTCCGGTTGTAAATTGCGACCGGAGATTTTTTGTGCCGCGGCGGTTGTTATCGGCGGGCGTTTTTCGTATTTTTGTAGATAGTATGAAAACTTTGCCGGATATGAAGAAGATCGTGGTATTTACGGGTGCGGGGGTGAGCGCCGACAGCGGCTTGGCTACCTTCCGCGATGCCGACGGGCTGTGGGCGAACTATCGTATCGAGGATGTATGCACGCCGGAGGCGCTGGCGCGCAACCGCGCCCTCGTGATAGAGTTCTACAACAAGCGCCGCCGCGAACTCGACAACGTCGAACCAAATGCGGCGCACCGGGCCATAGCCGAACTGGAGCGTTGGTATGATGTTGATGTCGTTACGCAGAATGTCGACGACCTGCACGAGCGTGCGGGTTCGAGCCGCGTGACGCACCTGCACGGCGAACTGCGCAAACTGCGCAGCGAGCGCAACCCCGACGTGATCGTCCCGATCAAGGGGTGGGAGCAGCACCTCGACGACCGCGGTCCCGACGGGGCGTTGCTGCGCCCGCATATCGTCTTCTTCGGTGAGGCGGTGCCCATGTTCGACACGGCGGCGCGTATAGCCTCGACGGCCGACATGTTTATTGTTGTGGGCACGTCGCTGGCCGTATATCCCGCCGCATCGCTTGTACACTATGTACGGCGCGACGTGCCGATATGGCTTGTGGACCCGGGGAATCCCGACACGCGTCTGATACGCAATCCGCTTACGCATATCAAAAAACGCGCGGCGGAGGGAATGCCCGAGCTTGTGCGTGAACTTGAGACCGTGGCCGGACGATGAGAGGCGGCGGTTTCGAGTGCCATGCGGCGGAGCTGCTGAAGTTCTGCCGCGAGCGGGGCTACAACGACCGCGTGGCCCTGCTGTGGGATCTGTCGCGCCACTCGGGACGGCGGCGGTTTGCCGTGTGGGATTTCCGCGAGGGGCGGGCGGAACATATATTTGTCGCAAGCCACGGCAGCGGCAGCGCAAAGCCGCATGTGCGCAGCGTCCGGGCGCGGGTATCGGACGAGGATGGCTCGCACCTCAGTTCCGAGGGGCGCGCGCTCGTGGCGGAACGTTACACGGGGCGCTACGGCGTGGCATACCGTCTCGACGGCCTCGACGCGACGAACGGCTCGCTGCGGCGGCGGTGTGTCGTGCTGCACGGATGGCGATATACAACCTCGTTCCCGATATGGCCCGTGGCGACGGTGGGCAGCTGGGGTTGTCCCGTGCTGTCGGAGCGCGACATGGCGACGCTGGACGCAATCCTGCAGCGCGAGCGGCAGGTGGTGCTGTGGGCTTACATGCATTAATTGCGGCGGCGAATGAAACAAAACGGATAATATTTCGTACCTTTATCTCCCGATTAGGAAACCTGCCGACGGAGCGGCCGCAACCGCTCCCGATGCGAAAAAAACATTTTGCATGACCGCTGAAATATCGCCCGAAAAGGGCCGTCTGGCATCGCTCGATATCCTGCGAGGATTCGATCTCTTCCTTCTGGTATTCTTCCAACCCGTATTCATGTCGCTGGCGCGCACGCTCGACGTGCCGTGGCTCGAAGGCGTGATGCGGCAGTTTGAACACGCTCCATGGGCGGGCTTCCGCCTTTGGGATATCGTCATGCCCCTCTTCATGTTCATGGCCGGGGCGTCGATGCCCTTCTCCTTCGCCAAGTTCGGCGATGACAAACGTGCCGCCTACAAACGCATCGCACGCCGCGTGGTGCTGCTCTTTGTTCTGGGCATGGTTGTGCAGGGCAACCTGCTGGGACTCGATCCCTACCGCATATATCTCTACTCGAATACGCTGCAGGCCATAGGCGTCGGATATCTCATTACCTCGATACTGATGCTGCACTGCTCGCTGCGCGGGCAGATCGTCGCGGCGGTGCTTCTGCTGGCGGCATACTGGGTGCCGATGACCTTCCTCGGCGACTTCACCCCCGACGGCAACTTCGCCGATACCGTGGACCGTGTCGTCCTCGGCCGCTTCCGCGACGGCGTCTATTGGGAAGATGACGGATGGCACTTCTCGCCCTATTACCACTATACATGGATCCTGAGCAGCCTCACCTTCGGTGTTACGGTGCTGCTTGGCAGCTTCGCCGGGCGCATCGCACGCGAGGGCCGCAACGACGGCGCCCGCGCCGTGAAACGTCTGCTCGGAATCGGTGTGGCGCTGGTGGCCGCGGGCCTGCTGTGGAGCCTGCAGATGCCCATCATCAAAATCATATGGAGCTGCAGCATGACCCTCTTTGCCGGCGGCATATGTTTCATACTGCTCGGTATCTTCTACTACTGGATCGACTACAAGGGCCACACGCGCGGCCTTGAATGGCTCAAGATCTACGGCATGAACTCCATCACGGCATACGTGCTGGCGCAGGTGATCAACTTCCGCTGCATAGCCTCTTCGCTCACATACGGGTTGGAGAAGTTCATGGGCGACTATTACGGCGTACTGCTCAACTTCGCAAACTATCTCATCATATTCCTTATCCTTATGGCGATGTATCGCCGCAGGGTCTTCCTGCGTCTGTAAAGGGGGTGCGGATAGTGTGAAAAAACGGCTCTCATCACAGGATGAGAGCCGTTTTGCATGTGGGCGGCGGATCAGAGGCTGTCGCCGAAATCCTTGCGGAACTTGTCGACGAGTTTCGCCGGCCAGTCGCTCGTGGGCTCGAGGCCTCCCATGAAGAAACGCAGCACGGGCGGTTCGTAGACGAACCTCAGTCCCCCGATGAGGTGACGGTTGTCGTAGAGCCACTCGAGTCGGTCTATCACATAGTTTATCTGCGAGAGGGTGAAGACGCGGCGCGGTACGGCCAGGCGCAGCAGCTCCACGTCGGCCAGGATCTCCTTGCCGTTCTCGTCGCGCACGCTCGAGATGGTCCCGCGCTCCATTCCGCGGATACCCGAACATATGTATAGCGCCGCAGCCAGGGCGCCGGCGGGATACTCCTCCTGCGGGATGTGGTCGCAGAACTTCATCGCGTCGACATGCGCTCCCAATACGCCCGGGGGCGTCACCATGGGAATGCCCTTGCTGTCGAGCGACTCGACGAGGTACTTGATGAACGAGGGGCTCTGGCTTATCATCGTCTCGTCGAGCGTCTCGTAGAGACCCACGGCCATGGCCTCGATCTCGCGCACCGAGATTCCTCCATAGGTGAGGAAGCCCTCGAAAAGGGGAATCATCGCCTCCATCTTGCCGTAGAGGGCCTTCTGGTTGGTGCAGATGCCGCCGCCGCGCGACGACGAGAGCTTGCGCGCCGAGAAGTATACCAGATCGGCCAGCCCCGTCATCATGCGTATGATCTCGCCCATCGAGTTCTCCTTCCACTTGTCCTCGCGCTGCTTGATCAGATATGCGTTCTCGCCCAGGAGGCTGGCGTCGAGTACCAGCATGATGTTGTACTTGTCGGCCACGCGGCGCACGTCCATCATGTTCGAGAGCGAGAAGGGCTGTCCTCCGATGAGGTTCGTCGAGGCCTCCATGCGGATGAAGGGGATGTTCTCCACGCCGTTCTCCTGGATGCAGCGCTCGAGTTTGTCGATGTCGATATTGCCCTTGAAGGGGTGGTCGGACTTCAGCTCGAAGGCGTGGTCGCACAGCAGCTCGGCGATCTTGCCGTTGTTCTCGAGGATGTGTGCGAGCGCCGTGGTGAAGTGGTAGTTCATCGGTATGATGTTGCCGGGCTTGATGAAGGTGCGGCAGATGATGTTCTCCGCGGCGCGTCCCTGATGCACCGGAAGCAGGTATTTCTTGCCCAGGACATCCTCGACGGCCTTCTGCAGGCGCTCGAACGACTGCGAGCCCGCATAGGCGTCGTCGGCACGCATCATGGCCGAGAGCTGGTTGTCGCTCATGGCGTTGGTGCCGCTGTCGGTGAGCATGTCGAGATATACGTCGCGCGTGCCCAGACGGAAGGTGTTGAATCCCGCCTCCTTCATGGCGTCGAGACGGCGTTCGATGGGTACGAGGTGGAGCTTCTGCACGACACGGACCTTGTGCAGCTCCAGAGGCAGGTCTCCGCCCCGATAGAATTTTACTTGGCTCATAATTTATTCGCTTTTTCGTTTAGGGTTTCGTCTACAAAATTCAAAAATAGGGATAAATTTCATAAAAATGCAAATATTACTCGCCTGTTTTCGTGTGTTTGGATTGTTTTTGACATATTTATGCGATACTCGGCTTCTTTATATCCATAAGCGGGATCTGTGGATATCATGTGCGGCGGGGGATTCCGTGCGGGAGAGATTGCGGTCGGGCGCACGACGGAACATGAAAAAATCCGTATCGGAATACATCCGATACGGACTCTGCGCCCCACGGGAACTGTGGCGGTGACGGGTCAGTTGCCCTCCTTCTTGTCCTCGAAATAGATGTCGAGCAGCTCCTTTGCCGCGACGAACGAACTGAGCCTGGCATCGAGTACGCGTCTCTCCACATCGGCGATGTGCGCCGCGACGGCAGGGTCGCGGTAGAAACTCTCCTTGAGGGCGTCGTTGATGCTCTCGTACATCCAGTATTTGTTCTGGCGGTTGCGGTTGGCCTGGAAGTATCCGTTTGCGTGCGTGTGGTCGAGGAACTCCTCCACACCCTTCCATACCTCCTCGAGCCCCGTCTGCGCCACGGCCGAGCAGGTGTATACCTTGGGCCGCCAGCCCGATTCGGGCATGGGAAAGAGGTGCAGCGCGCTCTGGAACTGCGTGCGGGCCAGCTCCGCCTTCTGGCGGTTCTCGCCGTCGGCCTTGGTTATGACCATCATGTCGGCCATCTCCATGATGCCTCGCTTGATGCCCTGCAGTTCGTCTCCCGCACCCGATATCTGCAGCAGCATGAACATGTCTACCATTGAGTGGACGGCCGTCTCGGACTGTCCTACGCCCACCGTCTCGATGAAGATGACGTCGAAGCCTGCGGCCTCGCACAGCACGATCGTCTCGCGTGTCTTGCGGGCCACGCCGCCGAGCGATCCGGCCGAGGGCGAAGGGCGGATGAAGATGTCGGGGTTCGACGAAATGCTCTCCATGCGGGTCTTGTCGCCGAGGATCGAACCGCCGCTGCGCTCCGAACTGGGGTCTATGGCCAGCACCGCAAGCCTGTGGTGCAGCGATACGACCATGTTGCCCACGGCCTCGATGAAGGTCGACTTGCCGGCTCCCGGGACGCCCGTGATGCCGATGCGTACCGAACGGCCGGCATGGGGAAGGCACTTCTCGATTATCTGCTGCGCCTGGTCGTAGTGCTCGGGCTTGTTGCTCTCGATGAGGGTTATCGCCTGCGAGAGGATCGTGATGTCGCCGCGCAGGATGCCGTCGACATATTCGTCGGTGGTGAAGCTGCGGCGGCGTTTACGCACGAAATAGGGGTTTACGATAGGCTGGTCGGCAACGCCTTCGGTGACGTTGAGAGCCGTGTCGTGGTGCGTGTCGGCATACTCCTTCTCGTAGTGTTCTATCTTTGAAAATGATGTCATGGCGGTTTATTTCTTGTCGTTTCTCTCCTTGTCCTTTTTCTTGAGCCGGTACTTGTTCCTCTCGGCCTTGTAGTTCTCCTTGCCGAGGTTGATCATCTTTTCGATGGCCGCCTCGTCCATCATGGCGGCATTGCCGCACCATATGGCGCGGTGCTTGCGGTCACAGATGACGCAGTAGGGGATATAGTTGACGCTGTAGTAGCGGAACGTACGGCAGTCATCGTCGAAGGCTACGCCCGTGTGGTCGTCGAGATGCTCGGTGAGGGCCACCCCTGCGGCGTCATAGCTCTCCTTGGTGATGATTATGGCGTTCATCCTGCCTCCGAAGTGCTCTATGATGCGCTTTACCGTTGGGATGGCGCGGCGGCATTGCGGGCTCTCGGAATGGTAGAAGACGATACACGTATAGTCGGCGGGGGCAGGGCGGAAGTCCATGAGCCATTGCCGTATGTGTATCTTCGGTACGGGCTCGCCTATGACGATGTTCTCGGCCTGCAGGGCGGAGCCGGCAAGCAGGGCGAGGAGCATGGTGAGGATCTTTTTCATCGCGCGTTACGTATCGTTTGTCGGAGCGAATTTAACAACTTTCGTACAAAGAAACAAACCTTCGACGACAATCCTCGGCGGGGGCGCTTCAGCGAAATCTCCGTGCGGGCGGCACGGGTGGTGAAGACCGCGCCGCGATGCGGGCGGAAAAAGCCCGCAAGGTGTTAAAAAGGTTTGCAAATAGGCTAAAAGCGATTAAAAATATTTCATTATTCGAGATATTACTTATATCTTTGTACTGTTTTGTGCGAAATGAAACGAATCAGGGAAAAACATAACGAAAAATTCAATAAACACTAAATTCTACAATTATGAAAGTTTCACACATTGAGCATCTTGGCATCGCCGTGAAGAGCCTTGAGGAGGCTATTCCCTATTGGGAAAACGTATTGGGTCTGAAGTGCTATGCCATAGAGGAGGTGGCCGATCAGAAGGTGAAGACGGCATTCTTCAAGATCGGTCAGACGAAGATCGAGCTTCTGGAGCCTACGTCGGAGGAGTCGACTATCGCCAAGTATATCGAGAAGCGCGGCGAGGGTATCCATCACATGGCTCTGGCCTGCGAGAACATCGAGGAGCAGCTGGCCGATGCCGAGGCAAAGGGTATCCGCCTCATCGACAAGACCCCGCGCAAGGGCGCCGAGGGTTTGACCATAGCATTCCTGCACCCGAAGTCGACGCAGGGCATCCTGACCGAGTTGTGCGAGGACAAGAACAAGAAATAATCAAACAAAATAAGCATAACAAGTTCTATGAGCGAAATTCAAAAACAACAGGTAGCGAATCTGATCGAGAATCGTGAAATCGCCCGCATGGGCGGCGGTGAGAAAGCTATCGAGAAACAACATGCAAAAGGAAAGTATACGGCCCGCGAGCGTATACACATGCTTTTGGACGAGGGTAGCTTCGAGGAGTTCGACATGTTCGTGACGCACCGCTGCTATGATTTCGGTATGGAGAAGAAACATACCTTCAGCGACGGCGTGGTGACGGGCTACGGAACCATCGATGGCCGTCTGGTATACGTCTATGCACAGGATTTCACGGTAACGGCCGGTTCGCTGTCGATCTCCATGTCGGATAAGATCTGCAAGGTGATGGATATGGCCATGCGCAACGGCGCCCCCTGCATCGGGCTCAACGACTCGGGCGGCGCACGTATCCAGGAGGGCGTGAACGCTCTGGCCGGCTATGCCAACATCTTCATGCGTAACGTTATGGCCTCGGGTATGATTCCCCAGATCTCGGCCATCTTCGGCCCCTGCGCCGGCGGTGCCGTCTATTCGCCCGCACTGACCGACTTCATCATCATGCGCCGCGAGACCTCGTACATGTTCCTTACGGGCCCCAAGGTCGTGAAGACCGTTACGGGCGAGGACGTTACGCAGGAGCAGCTCGGAGGCGCCACGATGCACACCACCAAGAGCGGCGTGGCACAGTTCGCCGTCGACACCGAGGAGGAGGGCATATCGCTTATCCGCAACCTGTTGTCGTACATGCCCCAGAACAATCTGGAGGCCGCTCCCGTCATTCCCTGCACCGATGATATCGCCCGCAAGGAGGATGCGCTCAACGAGATAATCCCCGATCACCCGAACAAGCCCTACGACATGTACGACGTTATCCGCGGCATCGTGGACAACGGCGAGTATCTCGAGAGCGCCGCTTCGTTCGCCAAGAACATCATCACCTGCTTCGCCCGCTTCAACGGTCAGAGCGTGGGTATCATCGCCAACCAGCCCAACTTCATGGCCGGTGTGCTTGACATCAACGCCAGCCGCAAGGCCGCGCGTTTCGTACGTTTCTGCGACGCGTTCAACATCCCCATCGTGACGCTGGTGGACGTTCCGGGCTTCCTGCCGGGTACGGGTCAGGAGTACGGCGGCGTGATCACCCACGGAGCCAAGCTCCTCTTCGCATATTGCGAGGCTACGGTGCCCAAGGTTACCGTGACGCTGCGCAAGGCATACGGCGGCGCCTACATCGTGATGTCGTCGAAGCATATCCGCGGCGATATCAACTACGCATGGCCTACGGCCGAGATAGCCGTGATGGGTGCCAGCGGTGC
Organism: uncultured Alistipes sp.; assembly: GCA_949283205.1. GTDB lineage: Bacteria > Bacteroidota > Bacteroidia > Bacteroidales > Rikenellaceae > Alistipes. The sequence continues at coordinate 36,749 of CASDSD010000039.1, forward strand.
CGTTGAGGTGCTGCATGCCAAGGAGCTTGCCGCCATCACCGATCCGGAGGAGAAGGCCAAGTTCATCGAGAAACTGGAGCAGGAGTACAAGGACAAGTTCTCGAACCCCTACAATGCCGCCCGCTACGGTTACATCGACGACGTTATCGAGCCTCGCAATACGCGTTTCCGCGTGATCCGCGCTCTGGAGTCGCTGCGTAACAAGCGCACGCACAATCCCAACAAGAAACACTGCAACATCCCGTTGTAATTAAATTTCAGCGATTATGACAATGTTAGCGATAAACTGGGGCAATGCTCTGATCATCACTTTGGTCGGCTTCTCGTTGGTGTTCATCGTGCTGATGCTGCTCATCGGCGTGATCGTCCTCTTCGGCAAGATCTTCGCCAAGAGGACATCGCAGCCGCAGGTGGCGGAGGCTCCCGCCGTCGAGTCGTTGGACGAGGAGATGGCCGCCGTGGCTTTCGCCCTGCACATGTATTACGACGTGCATGACGAGGAGAGCGACGTGCTTACGATCAAGCATGATGATTCGCCCTATTGGCCTCTCAGCCAGGAAAACAATGTATCATTTTAATTGAAATCGAGATGCAAAAACTTAAATTCAGCATAAACGGAACCAAGTACGAGGCTACGGTGGCGGAGAAGGAGCACAATGTGGCCGAAGTGGAACTCAACGGCAAGAAGTACGTTGTCGAGATGGAGCGTGCCGAGAGCGTGGCAGTGCCCCACCTGGCCGCTCCCAAGCACGCCGCTGCGTCGCATGCGGCAACTCCTGCGGCGGCTCCCAAGGCTGCGGCTGCGGCCAATGCGATCACCGCACCCCTGCCGGGCAGCATAATTTCTGTCAACGTGAAGGCGGGCGATGCCGTCAAGGCCGGCGATACGCTCATCATCATCGAGGCGATGAAGATGGAGAACGAAGTGATGGCCCCGACCGACGGTACGGTGAAGGCCGTACACGTATCGGCAGGACAGGCCGTACAGCAGGGTGATGCTCTCATCGATTTGGCTTAATCAGTAAATGTTGCTACCGATGAAGAACATAAAGAAATACTTATTCATGTTGCTGGCTGTGGCGGCAGTCGGCCTTACCGTGCAGGCGTGGGGCAGCAGCTCGGCGCAGCAGGAGGGTGCGGCCGCAGCGGCTGCAACGACGGAACAGACGGTCGACGCGGACATACATGTCGGCGAGTCGCTGTTGAACTTCGTCCAGAGCATGGGTTTCACGGGCCTTATCCAGGACTGGCGTTTCATCGTCATGCTCGTCATAGCCTGCGTATTGCTCTATCTGGCCATAGTCAAGCAGTATGAGCCTTTGTTGCTGTTGCCCATAGCGTTCGGTATGATCCTCACGAACCTGCCCGGCGCGGGCATGTTCCACTCGGAACTCTTTGCCGGAGGCCACGTGCACTGGCAGGGCTTCGACTCTCTGGCCGGACTGGTCGATTATCTCTATCTGGGTGTCAAGCTCGGCATATATCCCTGTCTGATCTTCGTGGGAGTGGGTGCCATGACCGATTTCGGCCCTCTGATCGCCAACCCCAAGAGCCTGCTGTTGGGCGCTGCCGCACAGCTGGGTATCTTCGCCACCTATCTGGGCGCTACGGCCATGGGCTTCACGCCTGCGGAGGCTGCCTCGACGGGTATCATCGGCGGTGCCGACGGCCCGACGGCGATCTACCTCACCTCGAAGCTGGCTCCCCACCTGCTCGGCCCCATTGCCGTGGCTGCATATTCGTACATGGCTCTGGTTCCGGTGATCCAGCCGCCCATCATGAAACTCCTCACGACAAAGGAGGAGCGTAAGATCGTGATGAAGCAGCTGCGTCCCGTCTCGAAGACCGAGAAGATCCTCTTCCCGATCGTGCTTACGATCATCATCTCGCTGCTTCTGCCCTCGGCCGCTCCGTTGATCGGCTGCCTCATGCTGGGTAACCTGATGAAGGAGTGCGGCGTTGTGGAGCGTCTGAGCAAGACGGTGCAGAACGAGCTGATGAATATCGTGACCATATTCCTCGGTATCTCGGTAGGTGCCACGGCTACGGCCGACGCCTTCCTGAACTGGCAGACGCTGGGCATCCTCGTGCTGGGCGTTGCGGCATTCTGCCTCGGTACCGCCGGCGGTGTGCTCCTGGCCAAGATAATCAATATCTTCAGCAAGGAGAAGATCAACCCGCTGATCGGCTCGGCAGGCGTGTCGGCCGTGCCTATGGCCGCCCGCGTATCGCAGAAGGTGGGCCAGTCGGAGAACCCCGCCAACTTCCTTCTGATGCACGCCATGGGCCCGAATGTGGCCGGTGTGATCGGTTCGGCAGTGGCTGCCGGTATCCTGCTCTCGTTCCTCGGATAGTGCGAGCGCTGAAAACGTACGGATGCCCGACCTGGAAAGGCCGGGCATCTTCTTTTTTACGTATAGTGGGCCGCTTTATTTGTGTATGGAGCCGATTCCCTCTTTTCCCCTTCTCATCGCCTCCCTGGTTGTCGTATGGTGCCGCAGGGATTGCGGATCCGTTTCCCGGGTCAGGGCATGTCAATGTTTCGTACGGTGATATCCCTCGACTCGATTATCGACCCTATGGCGTCGGCCACGTGGCGTGAGACCGCGGCCGAGTCCGCCGGGGAGAATTTGACGAAGGAGGCGATTGCCGCGACGGTCCCATCCTCGGTGGGGTTGTATGTCACCATGGCGCTGTAGGGGGCGTCGTAGGCAAAAAGATATATCGCCGTATGGTCGATCCCGTCGCACCGGAAAGCGTCGTCAACCTGCAATATCGACGAGGCGGCAAGGATCTGCGCCCCGTTTAGCCCGTTTATCATGGCCGGCACCGAGCGTACGGCCTTCACGCGTATCTGGTTGCGGATGAAGTCTGTGGTGTCGGGGGCGAAGGCCGTCCCGTCAATGATCATTATCTTTTGTGGCGAGGTGTAGTCGGCAGAGGCGATGGCGGCTATCTCGTCAAGCATGGACTCTGCCCCGGTCATGTATGAAACATATTCTTCGCTGCGGGCGAGGCGGCTCATGCGGTCGATCAGTGCGAGCCCTCTCTCTGCGAGGAGCCTCTCCGTGGCGGCCGTGTCGCCCTCCTGGTCTCTGTCGTCGCCTTTGTCCTTCCCGTCGATATATATTGCCGTCGGGCCGTCAGCACCGCCTATGATACCCGCCGAGGCTGCGTTCTGGCTGTCGGTGACGGTTATCCCGGTCGCTCCGTCGGCCGAGCCTATGATCTGTTTCCCGTTTTTCGTGCCGCATGCGGTGAGGGCGATTGCTCCCGTCACGATCGTCGCAGCGAGAGCGAATATGGTGGTTGGGCAGCGTTTCATTGTACTCCTTGTGTTTTTTGTTTCTTTTTGTCTGATGGTCTTGCGGCCCGGATGCCGCCGTATGTCGAAAGGTACGAATAAAAGCTCACATATCCAAAGGGTTTTTATACGGGGTATGTGAAACAGGCGGCACCTCCGTACCGGAGAGGTGCCGCCTGCAACATGCCCGATCGTATGGATGCCTATTCGGGTCTGGGGGCTGCTCCCGACTCTATGGCAGCCTTCGCCACGGCCGCGGGGATAACCTCGCGCAGGCGCGGGTCGAAGGGTGACGGGATGATGTAGTCGGGGCCGAAGGCCATCTCCTCACGCCCGAGCAGTTCGCGTACCTGCTGCGGCACCTCTTCGCGTGCCAGCATGGCGAGGGCATTGGCTGCGGCGATCTTCATCTCCTCGTTTATGCGGCGTGCGCGCACGTCGAGAGCGCCGCGGAACATGTAGGGGAAGCAGAGCAGGTTGTTCACCTGGTTGGGGGTGTCGGAACGGCCCGAGGCATAAATGACATCGTTGCGAGCCGACATTGCTTCGTCGCGTGTGATCTCGGGATCGGGATTGGCCAGGGCGAGGATCACGGGGTGGGGAGCCATGGTGCGGATCATCTCGGCGGTGAGAACGCCGGGTTTCGAGACGCCGAGGAAGACGTCGGCATCGACGAGGGCGTCGGCCATAGTGGCCAGGTGGCGGGACGTTGCGAACTCTTTCTTCTCCGGAGTGAGGTCCTGGCGCTCCGTAGAGACTATTCCGTGGCTGTCGTTCAGGACGATGTTTTCGCGTTTGAGTCCCAGGCGCAGGAACATGCGCACGGCGGCTATGGCTGCGGCGCCGGCACCGCTCACCACCACGCGTAGCGACGACAGCTCCTTGCCGGTGCAGTATGCGGCATTTATCAGTGCCGCCGAGATTATTATGGCCGTACCGTGCTGGTCGTCGTGCATGACGGGTATGTCGAGAGCCTCGACGAGGCGGCGCTCCACTTCGAAGCACTGCGGGGCCTTTATATCCTCGAGATTGATGCCGCCGAATGTGGGGGCTATGCGGCGTACGCACTCGACGAAGTCGTCGGGATTCTTGGCGTCGACCTCGATGTCAAAGGCGTCGATGCCGGCCATGGCCTTGAAGAGAAGGCATTTGCCCTCCATTACGGGCTTTGCGGCCAGCGGGCCTATGTTGCCCAGACCCAGAACGGCCGTACCGTTGCTGATCACGGCGACCAGATTGCCACGGCCCGTGTAGTTGTAGCTGAGTGCGGGGTCGGCAGCTATGGCGAGCGACGGAGCCGCCACGCCCGGAGAGTAGGCCAGCGAGAGGTCGTATTGTGTTGCGTGGGGTTTTGTGGGACATATTTCGATCTTCCCAGGGTGCCCTTTGGTGTGATATCGGAGGGCTTCGGCGTACAGTTGCTCTTTGGTCATAGCGTAATGTCGTTAATTGTTCACGGTATTTGTGCTTCACACATCTTGTCGAGTGCAAAATTAGTGAAAATTCTTAATAATGTGCATTTATATACGATATTTTCGACATTTTTACGCATAAAAATTGTCGTTAGGATCTATTGCGAATGCTTTGCCGGAGCTATGTGTTTGGTAGAGTGCCGATTTTGTACGCTTTGGCGCGGGGGTGCATGCGAACTCTCTCTCCCGCGGGGCCTTTCGATGCGGAGCCGTTGCGAGATGGGTGCATTTGTAAAATGTTTTTACCGTCGTGTCCTTTTTGGTGTGGCTGCAGTAGGGTCTGAAAGGTGATGGAACGCTGTTTTTGTCATGTGCGGTCTTCATGGCAGGCGTTCGGCATGCCAATGGCGGCGCAAATGTTACGGCTGACGGACTGATGACAAATTGTAAAGCGAAGGTTAAATTTTTATGAATTTTTATGCGTTATGGCCTTCCGGAGCTGCAGCGGCTGCTCGCGTGGGTGTGAAAACGCTCATTCGGGGCGCACGGACGGCGTCCCGATACCGGATATTGCTGCCTTTATGTCGGGTTGAACCTTGCGCGGAACAGCTTGTGCGGTGTCGGGGCTTATGATATGTAACGCGTCCGGCATGCGGTTATATATTATAAGGTAAATTCGTTTATGATGCCTGCATCGGCACCGAAAAACAGCTCCGGAAAGTCGTAAAACGGCGATTTGTGCGGTTGTATGGCACTTTTTTTGTCGAATATTTGGTGGTTAAGGATTTTTATCGTATACTTGCATTCGAAAAACCTGCCGAATGCTATGGGAGTATGTTTTGACATAACGACGATTTTTGCTGCTGCGATTTCTATCGTTGCCGTTGCTGTCATTAACATTACCATTATAGCTGTCGGTACGGGTATCGGTACCGGTACCACCCCTGTGGGGGTAGGAGTTCATATTTGCCGATAGAGCGCGTTGGATCCGCGCAGTTCCGCCAAGGTCGCGGAGATCGAATTTTCAATTTCACAGTTTACATTTTACAAATTTCAGCCCGCCGACGTTGTGTGCGCGTATGTGTCATGCCGCGGCGTGCAAAACAGATAACATCATGAATGCAATGAAACAGATACGTGTCTTCGCTCCCGCCTCGGTGGCCAACATGGGATGCGGATTCGATATAATGGGAATGACGCTCGATGCCGTAGGCGATGTGCTCAAGGTCGAGGCCGAGGAGGGCGACGGGGTCATGGACGGCATCAAAATCGAGAACCGCAGCGCGGCCGAACTGCCCGAGGATCCCGAGCGCAATGTCATCACGCCTGCCCTGCGGGCCTTTATGTCCGTATATGGGGCTCCGCTCTCGGTCAAGGTGACTGTCGAGAGCAAGATCGCCCCGGGCAGCGGCATAGGGTCGAGCGCCGCCTCGTCGGCCGCGGCCGTCTACGGGCTGAACGAACTGCTCGGACGTCCCTTTTCGGAGGAGGAGCTGGTGTCGTTCGCCATGGAGGGCGAGAAACTCATCAGCGGCGGCACGCCGCATGCCGACAACGTGGGTCCGTCGCTGTTGGGCGGAGTGGTCCTGCTGCGCGGCTACGAGCCTCTGGATGTGGTGCGTCTGCCCGTGCCGGAGCGTTTCTGCTGCACCGTGGCGCATCCCGATATCATGGTCAGCACGCGCGAGGCCCGCGCCGTATTGCCGCGTGAGATACCGTTGCGCAGCGCCGTGAGCCAGTGGGGCAATGTCGGGGGGCTGGTGGCCGGGCTCATGCTTGGCGATGTGGAGCTCGTCGGCCGCTCGATGCGCGACGTGGTTGCCGAGCCGCACCGCAAGCGTTTTATCCCTGGCTTCGACGAGATGCGCGATGCCGTCCTCGAGGCGGGGGCGCTGGCAATGAATATCTCGGGCGCAGGCCCGTCGGTATTCGCCCTCTCGTCGGACATGGAGACGGCGGCGCGCGTGGGAGAGGTGATGAAGCGCCACTTCGGGGTGCGCGGCATAGCGTCGGACATATATGTGTCGAAGGTGTCGAACCGCGGCGCACGGGTGTTGAACGATTAATGCGCGTGCGGAGGATATGAAGTATTACAGTACCAGAGACACGGGCCGCCGGCATCCGCATGCGCTGGCCGAGGCTGCATTCATAGGATTGGCCCCCGACGGGGGACTGTTCGTGCCCGAACGCATCCCGCAGGTTGATATGGCGTGCGTGGAGCGTCTTGCGGAGCGGTCGTATGCCGATATGGCGGCATATGTTGCGGGACTTATCATGGACGATCTCGATGCCGACATGCTCTCCGGGGCGGTACATGCGGCATACGACTTCCCGATCCGCCTGCACGATATCGGGGAGGGACACTACACGCTGGAGCTGTTCCACGGACCCACATTCGCCTTCAAGGACTTCGGGGCGCGATTCATGGGGCGCATAGCGGGGCTGCTCAACGGCGGGCGCGAGCTGACGGTCCTGGCGGCGACGTCGGGCGATACGGGCAGCGCCGTGGCGCATGGCTTCCTCGGTGTGGAGGGTGTGCGCGTGGTGATACTCTACCCCTCGGGCAAGGTGAGCCCGTTGCAGGAGGCGCAGATGACCACCATAGGCGGTAATATCTGCCCGTTGCGCGTGGACGGCACCTTCGACGACTGCCAGAGGCTGGTGAAGGAGATGTTCGGCGATGCGGAGCTGCGCAGTCGCATGCGTATCACCTCGGCCAACTCGATAAACCTGCTGCGGTGGCTGCCGCAGGCGTTCTATTATTTCTACGGATGGACGGCGTGGCGCCGTGCGACCGGGGGCAAGACTCCCGATATCGTTGTCCCGAGCGGGAACTACGGAAACCTTGCCGCCGGCATGCTGGCGCGCCGGATGGGTTTGCCCGTGCGGCGGTTCGTCGCTGCGTCGAACGCCAACGACGTGGTGCCGGAGTTCCTGCGCACGAGAGAGTACCGCCCGCGGCCGTCGGTGCGTACGGTGGCCAATGCGATGGATGTGGGGGCGCCGAGCAACTTCGAACGTATGGTGTGGCTCTACGGGGGCGACATGGAGGCCATGCGCCGCGACCTGTGCGGCTATTCGTGCGGCGATGACGAAATCCTTGCGCTGATTGCCGAACAGAAGGCGCGTTTCGGATATGTCTCCGATCCTCACAGCGCCGTGGGTTACGGTGCGGCCAAGGCGCTCGGGGTTGACGGTTTCTGGCTCTCGACGGCGCATGCCGCCAAGTTCGGCGACGTGATAGCGCGTGCGACGGGGGTTGAGCCTCCGCTGCCGGAGGCGTTGGCCGCGGCCATGGGAAAGGTGCGCCATGCGGTGGATATCGCTGCCGAGGCGGGCGCACTTAAGGAGTATCTGCTGTCGATGTGATCGTGCGTGCGGAGCGCATGTCCGCGGGGCGGAGATCGCGGTCCGGAGTGTGCCGGTATCCTGTCCGATATGCTGTCACAGGCTGTCGAAGAGGGTGCCGGCACCGTTGTTTGTGCCTGTCGCGGCGTGTCGCGAGGGCGATTTATTCGCTTTATCTGCAATATTTTTGGCCGAAGGATGGTGGAGTGAAAAAATATTGCTATCTTTGCGCACCCGTAAAGTGCGGGATGGATTACAAACAACAAGTATTAACTAAACGTAACAAGATGGATTCAAGAAGTTACAAGACTATCTCGTTGAACGCCGGCACGGTCCAGAAGGATTGGTACGTGATCGACGCCACCAACGAGGTACTGGGACGTCTTGCATCGCAGGTGGCTAAGATCCTCCGAGGCAAGAACAAGCCCGGGTACACCCCTCACGTCGATTGCGGTGACTATGTCATCGTCATCAACGCCGAGAAGGTGAAGCTCACGGGCAACAAGATGACCGACAAGGTCTACACGCGGCACACGGGATATCCGGGCGGACAGCGTTTCGCGACTCCGGCCGACTATCTGGGCAAACGCCCCGAGTTCGTGATCGAGCACGCGGTAAAGGGTATGCTTCCCAAGACTCGTCTGGGAGAGGCAATCATCAAGAATTTGAAGGTCTATGCGGGCGCCGAGCATCCTCACGCCGCACAGAACCCCAAGGAAATTAAGTTAAACGAGATTAAGTAGCAGAGTATGGAAGTTGTAAACACCGTAGGTCGCCGTAAGGCCGCTGTCGCTCGCGTATACGTGAAGCCGGGTAATGGTAAGATTACAATCAACCACAAGGATCTCGAGGTCTATTTCCCCCTGAACATTCTCCAGTACGAGGTTAAGCAGCCGCTGATGGTAACCGACACGCTGGGCAGCTACGACGTTGAGATCAACCTCGACGGCGGCGGCATCAAGGGACAGGCCGAGGCCGCTCGCATGGGTATCGCCCGCGCATTGTGCGAGATCGATGCGGAGTTCCGTTCGGTACTGAAGAAGAACGGATTCCTGACGCGTGACTCACGCGAGGTTGAGCGTAAGAAGCCGGGTCAGCCGGGCGCACGCCGCAAGTTCCAGTTCAGTAAGCGTTAAACCTTACCCGACCTGAATTTCGGCTTGGCACGACGCGGGTTTCAAATCTGTCGGACCGCCACTTGTATAATATTAAGGTATTACCGGCAAATTGCCCCGTCGCGGAAAACTTCTGGGATCGGCCGCAGGCCCCTACCGCGGGAGTTGAAGTAAAGAGAATAAAAATTAAAAACAGAAACAAAAAATGTCACGTACAGATTTCAATACATTGTTGGATGCAGGCGTTCACTTCGGTCACCTGAAGCGCAAGTGGAACCCCAAAATGGCTCCCTACATCTTCATGGAGAAGAACGGCATCCATATCATAGATCTCCACAAGACCGTGGTCAAGCTCGATGAGGCAGCCGCCGCATTGAAGCAGATCGCCAAGAGCGGCCGCCGTGTGCTGTTCGTCGCCACGAAGAAGCAGGCCAAGGAGATCGTAGCCGAAAAGGTTGCAACCGTCGGAATGCCTTACGTTACGGAGCGTTGGGCAGGCGGTATGCTTACAAACTTCCCCACGATACGTAAAGCCGTCAAGAAAATGGCCACCATCGACAAGATGCTTGGCGACGGCACATTCGACAACTTCTCGAAGCGCGAGAAGCTCCAGATAGCACGTCAGCGTGCCAAGCTGGAGAAGAACCTCGGCTCCATAGCCGACCTGACGCGTCTTCCGGCCGCACTGTTCGTAATCGACGTGCAGAAGGAGGCCAATGCAGTCAAGGAGGCCAAGCGATTGAGCATCCCCGTCTTTGCCATGGTTGATACTTGTTGTGATCCGACAGACATAGATTACGTAATTCCGGCAAATGACGACGCAGCGAAGTCAATCGCTACCATCCTCGATGTAGTCTGCACGGCCATCGCCGAGGGCACCGAGGAGCGCAAGCTCGAGAAGGAGAAGGAGGCACAGGAGGCCGAGGCGGCAGCTCCCGCCAAGAAGGAGGGCAAGCCCCGCATCAAGAAGGCCGTACGTGCCGCTGTGGATGCCGAGGAGGAGGTCGTAGCCGATGTAGTGGCAGCTACGGAGGCCGCTGCGGCAGAGAATACCGAGGCTCCCGCCGATGCAGAGTAACGGGCGGGCTACAGCCGAAGATAGTTTTTAACCTTTTAACAGAATCGAAAAGACTATGGAAATAAAAGCAGCAGATGTAATGAAGCTCCGCAAGATGACGGGCGCAGGCATGATGGACTGCAAGAAGGCTCTCATCGAGGCCGAGGGCGATTACGAGCGCGCCAAGGATATCATCCGCGAGAAGGGCAAACTGGTTGTGAGCAAGCGTGCCGACCGCAGCGCTACCGAGGGTGTGGTTGTCACGAAGATCGTCGGCACGAAGGCATATCTTCTGTGCCTGGCGTGCGAGACCGACTTCGTTGCCCAGAATGCCGAGTTTGCGGCTTCGGCCAACGCCATCCTCGACATCGCCGTGAAGAACGACGCTGCCGACGCGGCTGCGCTGCTCGCCATCAAGAACGACGAGGGTCGTACCGTCGAGGAGATGGTGACCGAGAAGTCGGGTCAGACGGGCGAGAAGGTCGAACTGGCATACTATGGCCGTATCGAGGCTCCCTACTGCCACGCATACGTTCACTTCAACAAGAAGCTCGGCACCATTCTCGGCTTCAACAAGGAGGTGTCGGAGGAGGTTGCCCACACCGTTGCCATGCAGGCTACGGCCATGGCTCCCATCTCGATCGACGTGGACGACTGCCCCGCCGAGACGGTTGCTCATGAGAAGAGCATCGCCATGGAGCAGATGAAGCAGGATCCCAAGAACGCCAACAAGCCCGAGGCCATTCTCGAGAAGATCGCCGAGGGTAAGATGCGCAAGTTCTTCGAGGAGAACACGCTTCTGAACCAGACGCTGGTAGGCGAGAAGATCTCGATCCGCGAGTATATCAAGAATGCGGACAAGGATGCTACGGTAGTTGCCTACAAGCGTTTCGCACTGGAGGCATAATTCGTTGCATACATGTTGAAAACCCCTTGCGGCCGAGCCGCAAGGGGTTTTTGTTTGCATGCCGGGGGGGCGGACGATGCTTATGACGTGGGGCGAGGCTCTTCGCGGAATGGTCTTTTCGTTGCGGTTTTTGCCTTTTGAGATGCGGGCATGGTCTCGTGCGGCGAATTATGGCACGGCGGGCTTTGGTTATCCGGCGGGATTTTGTAACTTTGTTTTCGACATGTAATGTTTTTTCAGTCATAGCGAAATAATCATGACTCTTAAGGATCTTGAACCTCGTCGGGTATGGATGGAGTTCGATGCCATAACCCGTGTGCCGCGCCCGTCGAAGCGCGAAGGCCGAATTATTGAGTATCTGGTCGATTTTGCACGCCGTCACAGTCTCGAGTGGGAGCGTGACGATGCTGGAAATGTCGTTATGCGCATACCGGCCTCGGCCGGGTGCGAGGCGTCGCCTGCGGTGACGTTGCAGGCACATATGGACATGGTGTGCGAGAAGCGCGGCGATGTGGAGTTCGATTTCGAGCGCGATCCGATCCGTACGCGCGTCGAGGATGGCTGGGTGCGTGCCGAGGGCACGACGCTGGGGGCGGATTGCGGTATCGGCATGGCGGCGGCATTGGCGCTGCTGCTGGATCCTCCCGCGGAGCACGGGCCTCTGGAGGCGCTCTTTACGGTGGACGAGGAGACGGGACTTACGGGGGCCTTCAACCTCGGCGAGGGGATGATCGGCGGCAAGTACCTTATAAACCTCGATTCGGAGGACGAGGGCGAGATATTTATCGGTTGCGCGGGCGGTGTGGATACCGTAGCGACGTTGGCGTGCGACCGTGAGGCGGCGCCTGCGGAATATTCGTTTTACCGTTTCGATGCCGCCGACATGCTTGGCGGGCACTCGGGCGACGACATAGACAAGGGCCGCGCCAACTCGGTGAAGGTGGCGGCGCGTTTCGTTGCGGCGGCGGCCGCAGGGTGCGGGGCGCGTCTGGCGCGTATCGAGGGCGGGAACCTGCGCAATGCCATCCCGCGCGAGTCGTATGCCGTCGTTGGCGTAGCTGCGGATCGTGGGGATGATCTGAAGGAGCTGTTCGACCGTTTTGCCGCCGAGGTGAAGGCCGAATATCATGTTGCGGAGCCGCGTATGCGCTTGTCGTTGGCGGCTGCGGAGACTCCCGCAAGTGTATTCAGCGAGGCGTCGCAACGTGCGCTTACGGATGCGCTTATGGGTGTGGCGTGCGGCGTTATCGCCATGTCGCAGACGGTGAAGGGCCTTGTCGAGACCTCGACGAATCTGGCTTCGGTCAAGGAGCCCGAGGCGGGACGTGTGGTCATTACCACGTCGCAGCGTTCGTCGGTCGACAGTGCCAAGGTGTATGCCATGTCGATGGTCGAGTCGGTCTTCCGTCTTGCGGGGGCCGTGGTGGAGCATTCGGACGGGTATCCGGGCTGGACGCCGAATCCCGATTCTCTGCTGCTGCGGCGTACCGTGGAGAGCTACTGCACGCTTTTCGGTACCGAGCCGAAGGTGCGGGCCATACATGCGGGTCTGGAGTGCGGCCTCTTCCTCGAGAAGTATCCCCATCTGGAGATGGTGTCGTTCGGACCGACGCTGCGCGGCGTCCATTCGCCCGACGAGAGGCTCGAGATCGCCTCGGTGGACAAGTTCTGGCGTCTGCTGCGCGAAGTGGTTGCGGCCGTGGTGCGCGAGTAGGATGCGATATTGCGATTGTGCGTAAGATGAGATTGTAGAGAAGCAGAAAACAGTTCGGTATGAATAATATGGTTTGCTGGGCCGCCTCCGTTGCGGCGCGATATTTCCGCCGTGGGGCTGTTGCGGGCCTGGCGGCTGCCGCGGCGGTGACGATGGTTGCCTGCGGCGGCGATGACGAGCGGGTGAAGATTGCGGGCCTGCGGTGCGAGTATTCGGAGGAGCCGCTTGCCATCGACGGCGACAGCGTGCGTTTTACGTGGCGTTACGAGAGCGACGACCCCGTGGCGTCGTTCCGTCAGCATAAGGTCGAGGTGCGTATCGCCACGGACGAGGCATCGTTGGCGGACGGGGAGACGTGCGTTGCGACGAGCGGTCGTGTGCGGGGCGGTCAGATGGTGACGATGCCTACAGACAGCCTCGAGGCCGAGAGCCGTTACTGCTGGCAGGTGCGCGGATACAATGCCCTGGGTGTGGAGACGATGGTCTCGCCCGTGGCGTGGTTCTCGACGGCGAAACTGCACGGCAAGGCGTGGAGTGCAAAGTGGATAACGGACTCCCACGACAAGGATTACGAGCCCGCGCCGATGTTCCGCAAGCGGTTCCGGGTGAACGGCAAGGTGGCGCGCGCATCGCTCTACATCTCCGCCGCAGGGTATTACGATGCGGCGATAAACGGCGGCCGTGTCTCGGACGACTGGCTCAGTCCCGGATATACGCATTACGACAAGCGCAACCTCTATATGGTGCATGACGTTACGGATCTCCTGCAGGAGGGCGACAATGTCATCACCGCCACGCTGGGCAACGGCTTCTACAACGAGTATTCGGGTATGGCCGTATGGCAGTTCGAGTCGGCGCGCTGGCGCAACCGACCCCGTATGATATGCGAGCTTCATGTGGAATATGCCGACGGCCGCACGCAGAAGGTGTTGTCGAACTCTACGTGGCGAACCGCGACGGGAGAGGTGCTGGGTAATGTGATATATGCCGGCGACATAATCGACGCGCGCTGCGAGGTGGAGGGGTGGAACGACCCCGCGATGGACGACAGCGCATATCCCGCCGCCGTGGTGTGCGAGGCTCCGTCTCCGCTGCTGGTGGCGCAGCAGATGCCCCCGATCCGCGAGAGCGAGACTTGCGAGCCGGTATCGGTGCGCCGCATTTCGGACAGGGAGTATGTTTTCACGTTCGCACGCAACATGACGGGCGTCTGCACGCTGCGCGTGCGCGGCGAGGCCGGTACGCGTATCACGATGGAGCATGGCGAGCTGTTGCGTGACGACGGTACGGTCGAGATGCACAATATCGATTTCCACTCGCACCCCGTGCGTGACTACTCGCTGCAGCGCGACATATTCTATTTGAGCGGGGAGGGCATGGAGAGCTTCACGCCGCGTTTCCACTACAACGGATTCCAGTATGTCACGGTGACGGCCGACCGGCCGGTGGAGCTGGACCGCAGCAGCCTGACGGCACACTTCCTGCATACGGACGTGCGTTCCGTGGGTGACTTCCGCTCGTCGAACGAGCTGCTGAACAAGTTGTGGCAGGCCGTGCGGCGCTCATACCTGTGCAACCTGCAGGGTATCCCCACCGACTGCCCGCACCGCGAGAAGAACGGCTGGACGGCCGACGCGCACGTGAGCATCGATATCGGACTGACGAACTACGATGCCATAACGGTATACGAGAAGTGGATCGACGACATCGTGGACAACCAGCGCGAGGACGGCTCGATCTCGGGTATCATCCCGAGCGCCGGGTGGGGTTACGACGACTGGATCGGCCCCGTGTGGGATGCCGCCATGTTCATAATTCCGAACGCCCTCTACAACTACTACGGCGATGTGCGCGCCATCGAGAAGATCTATCCCGTGGCGGAACGGTATCTCGGCTATCTGGCTGCGCGCGAGAACGAGGAGGGTACCGTCACCTACGGCCTTGGCGACTGGTGCTACTACAAGACGCAGACGCCGTCGGACTTCACCACCACATGTTTCTACTATTATGACCAGAAGCTGATGGCCCGCTTTGCCTCCCTGACGGGACGCGACGCCTCGAAATACGAGGCCAAGGCTGCCGCGCTGCGCGATCTGATCAACGACAAGTATCTCGATCCGGAAACCGGCATATACTCGATAGGGCGTGTTACTGCGCAGGCCGTGCCGCTGGCTCTGGGTATCGTCCCCGAAGGCCTTGAGGAGCGTGTTGCGGCGCGCCTGAACGATGTTGTCGTGGAGGATGGCTATACGTGCGATTTCGGCCTTCTGGGCAGCCGCTATGCGCTGCGCATGCTGGTCAGGTACGGCTATGTCGAGACGGCCTATAAGCTGGCGACGCAGACGCGCCGCCCGTCGTGGGGCAACTGGATCGTCGAGGGCTTCACCACGCCGCTCGAGACGTGGGCCCTGCGCGAGAACTTCTCCGACTCGTCGGCCAACCATGTCTTCTTCGGCGACATAGCGGCATGGATGCAGAGCGACATCGCCGGCATAAACTACGACGAGTCGAAGCCCGGCTTCGAGAATATCGTCATCCGCCCGCACTTCCCCGCCGGAATGGAGTGGGCCGAGGCGTCGTACCATTCGGTGCGCGGCGTGGTGCGCTCGGCATGGCACCGCAGCCGCAACCATATCATTCTCGAAGTTACCATACCTCTCAATACCACCGCCACGATCTATACCGACGGTGTCTACAGGATCAAGGGTAACGGCTCGACGTACCGTTTCGTCGTTAACGAGCGTGCCGCCGAGAGATCGGCGCGACAGGAGGGCGAGCGTAAATAGAGGGCTCGCCGCGGCCGCGTCATGACAGGAGAGGACGGTTGCTGCGGCCGCGTCATGACAGCAGAGAGCGGTTCGCCGCTGTTGCGGTTCCGACAGATGCGGTCGGGCCGAAACGAAAAATGTCCGGCTTCCCCTTCAGAGGGAGCCGGACGTCGTTTCATTCATTTCGTAAAGCGGGTTGGATCGTTGCCGCCTGTCAGGCTACGCGCAGGGTTATGCCGTCGCGGCTCTCTTCCACGACGACGCTGCCGCCGGTGCGGAGCTTGCCGTCGATGATGAGTGTCGAGAGCGGGTCCTCCACCTCGTCCAGCAGCGTGCGGCGCAGCGCCCGCGCCCCGTATCGCGCCTCGTATCCCATTTCGGCCAGCCGGTGCCGCGCCTCGGGGGTGACGGTGACATCATAGCCCATGTCGCGCGTGCGGGAGAGTATGCCGTCGAGCTCAAGGTCGACGATACGCTCGACGTCGCCTATCGAGAGCGTGCGGAAGCAGATTATGTCGTCGATACGGTTGAGAAACTCGGGCGCGAAGGTGCGCTCAAGCGCCTTGCGGTACTCCGCCTCGGGTGCGGAGAGGGTGTTGGCATCTTTCGAGTGGGTGTTGTATCCCACCTGAAAACTCTTGTCCGCCGCGGCGCGCGAGCCGACGTTCGAGGTCATGATGATGACGGTATTGCGGAAGTCTACCGTGCGCCCCGCGCCGTCGGTGAGGCGTCCCTCGTCGAATATCTGCAGCATGGTGTTGAAGACGTCGGGGTGCGCCTTCTCGATCTCGTCGAAGAGCACCACGGCATACGGTTGGCGCCGTACGGCCTCGGAGAGCTGTCCGCCCTCGCCGTAGCCCACATATCCCGGGGGCGAACCGATGAGGCGGGCGACGTTGTGTTTCTCGCCGTACTCCGACATGTCGATGCGGATGAGTCCGCGGCGGTTGTCGAAAAGCCATTGCGAGAGCTCCTTCGCCAGCAGCGTCTTGCCTACGCCCGTGGGCCCCACGAAGAGAAAGACCCCGATCGGGCGGTTCGTATCCTTGAGGCCGGCGCGTGAGCGGCGAAGCGAACGCGATACCCGCTCCACGGCCTCCCGCTGGCCTATGACGCGCCCCTGCAGATGGTCGGCAAGCGTGCGCAGACGCTCCGCTTCGCCGCTCGAGATACGTTCGGCCGGTATTCCGGTCATTTCGGTAATGACGTGTTCGACGTCGGCGGCCTCGATGACGGCGGGGTTGTTCTGCATGTCGCGGTGCCATGCCGCACGCTGCTCGTTGAGGCGCGACTTGAGCGCCAGCTCCCGCAGGCGTGCCGTGGCGGCCTTCTCGTAGATGAGTGCCGACACGGCCTCGCGCCGCTCGCGCGAGGCGGCGTTCATCTGACGTTCGGTCTCGCGTATGGCCTCGGGCTCGTGTGCCGTCAGGGTATGCGTGCGCGCTCCCGCCTCGTCCATGGCGTCGATCGCCTTGTCGGGGAAGTGGCGGTCGGTGATATACCGCTCGGTAAGGGTGACGCAGGCCTGCAGCGCCTCTTCGGTATACCTTACGTTGTGGTACCGCTCGTAGTAGGGCGCTATGTTGCGCAGAATCTCGAGCGTCTGCGCGGCTGTGGTGGGTTCGATGATCACCTTCTGGAAACGCCGCTCGAGTGCCGCGTCGCTCTCGATGTTCTCGCGGAACTCGTCGAGGGTCGTCGCTCCGATTGTCTGCAGCTCGCCGCGTGCGAGCGCCGGCTTGAGTATGTTGGCCGTGTCGAGGCTCCCCTGCGTGGCTCCGGCCCCGACGATGGTGTGTATCTCGTCGATGAAGATTATGGTGTCATTGCTGCGGCGCAGGCAGTCGATGATCTGCTGCATGCGCTCCTCGAACTCGCCGCGGAACTTGGTCCCCGCCACGAGCGACGCAACGTCGAGCGAGTAGATCGTCTTGTTGCGTATGGTGCATGGCACCTCGCCCGAGGCGATACGCAATGCCAGCCCTTCGACGATGGCGCTCTTGCCCACACCCGCCTCGCCGATGAGGATAGGGTTGTTCTTCTTGCGGCGCGAGAGTATCTGTATGACGCGCTCGATCTCGGCCTCGCGCCCGATGACGGGATCGATATGTCCTTCGCGCGCCTGGCGCGTGAGGTCGGTGCCGAACTTGTCGAGCATGGAGGTATTTGCCGTCCGGGGCTGTTCATCCTCCATGTCGGCGATATGGAGGCGTATTGCCGAGGGTTCCTCGACGGGGATGGTCATCTCCTCTATGGCCGATGCCAGAGCCTGGGCGTTGACTCCGTAGAGGGCGAGTACCTGTGACGTGGCAGTGGTGGTGTCGCGCACGATGTCGAGCAGGGCATGTGCCGTCGAGACATGGCGCAGGGCGTGGTTCTCGACCATGAGGCGCTCGCGGTACTCCTTGTAGAAGGTCTCGGGCGACAGCTGTTCGGCCTGCGGCTGGCTCTTCGTGAGGTTCTCGATGCGCAGGGGCAGCTGGAACATCTCCCAGTCCTTGAGTTGCGAGGCTAAAGCCCTGTATCCCATCGATCCGTCCTCGCGCAGGATCTCCAGCGCAAGCAGATCTTTATATGAATGGCGTATGTCGGCCTTTGTCGTATCGAACGTGACGCGGGCGAATACGGCTTCCAAGGTCTTTGAAATCTTAGTATCCATAACAGTCCGTTTTGTCGTTTTTCGGCAATATAACGGATTAACATGCGAGGATATTATGTTGGGCGGAATCCCTGCATCTATCCGTTTAACGCTCAATTATATTGCTCGATGTGATTTTTATATGTGCAGGCCGCCCCGGTTGGTGCGACATAAAAAACATGTGCCGAATGTTCTATTTGGACAATCGGCACACGCGGCGTTGTTATCGTCTGTCATGGAGCTTTTGACGCGGACGTCATACGGCGGCTCCCGCCTCGTAGGCTTCGCGCATGGCGGGGGTGGAGTTCACCTCGCCGCTCTGCCATACGCCCAGGCCGTAGATGATGCCACGCTCGACGGGGTTGTCGAGGCAGCCGAGGAAGCCTCTGAATGCCGCTACGGTGGGCTGCATCGATTCGACGTCGCTTTCGGCTGCGGTCATTATGAGGTAGAACTCCTTGCCGGAGATCTCGGTATAGCGGGCGCAGCAGCGGTCGATGAGGGTCTTTAGCTGTGCGCTCACCGTGTAGAAATAGACGGGTGTGGCCAGTACTATCACGTCGGCCGCAATCATGGCGGCGATGATTTCGGCGGCATCGTCTTTTTGCGGGCACGGCTTGCCTGTGGTGCAGAGTCCGCACCCGAGGCAGTAGTTTACCTTTTTGTCGCGCAGGAAGATCTTTTCCACCGTATTGCCTGCATCGGCGGCACCCTGCATGAACTGGTCGCACAGCGTGTCGGAGTTACCCTTGCGGCGCGGCGAAGATGAGATGATCAGAACCTTTTTTGACATGATATCATGTTTTTTAATCTGCTGCAAAGTTACACGGCGGCGGGGTGCCGCGGCGTATCCCTGTTACGGATATTGTTACCAATTTCACCTGTCGGCACTCCGTGCGGATGCCGCTTCACACTCTTTTACCGTTCGGGCACGACCAGTACGGCGTCGGCATAGAGCGTACCCGTAACCTGTCCTCCGTTGTCGAACTCGACCCAGGCGGGGGTGTCGGCCCGCAGGTCGTACTGCCCGAGGCTGATCCATTCGCCCGAGGTCTGGCCGTGGATGGTTATGGCGTCATAGTCGAGAGTGATGCGGTTCGTGTCGGTGCCGTTGCATACGGTCACCTCCGAGAGCTTCGACATGCCGCCGCGCTTGCTGTAATAGGTGTATATGTCGTAGCGTCCGTCGCGTTTGACCGTAAAGGGATAGCGCAGGGTCTGCTTGCCGGCCGCCTTCTCGAGCCTGTATAGCGAGGGGCCGTAGCCTCCGTATATCTTTACCCGCTGCCATCCGGACCCTGCGGCGGCCTCCACGTCGGTGTCGTCGACCAGAATGTCGGGCGCGGTACCGTCCAAAAGCGGGTCTTCGTCATACATGCGCTGTATCTCGGTGACATCTATGGCCTGCACGTCGGTGTTGCCGTCTATGGCCAGCGCGGCAGCCTTGGCGGCGCTCTGCCCGAGGACCATGAATACGGGCTCCATGCGGATCGAGCCGTAGGCTATGTGGCTGGCCGAGAGGCATACCGGAACCAGCAGGTTGGTACACTCCTCGCGTCGGGGCGTAATCGAACGGTATGATACGGGGTAGGGCGAACCTATGCCTATTTGTACGTCGCCCTCGTTCTTGACCATTGCCCGGCCGTCCTTGTGTATGACGATGCGCTGGCAGTTGTGCGAATCCATGGTATAGGCCGCCATGCCCACACCGTCCTCGACCGTGGTGCGGTTCTCGCAGTCGGCCTGCGTGGCGACGTATTCTCCCACCATGCGGCGGCTTTCGCGTATGTAGAGCTGCGGTGTCCAGTGTCCGGTGTCGGTATATTCGTCCTTGGGCAGGCCCCAGCGCAGCATCTCGCTGCGCATCTTCTCGGGCACGCGCGCGTCGTGGCCGATGAAGTAGAGCAGGCCGAGCGTGTAGCTCATATGCTCGTCGAAGATCCTCTCGCGCTCACGGTACGACGCCTCGGGATAGCTGTGGTTCATGCCTATCATGTCGGTCGAGAAACCGCCGTTGTTGTTTATGTCGGTCTTGCGGTTGGGCATGTGGCTGAGGATTATGTATGAGTAGAGATTGTGGTTGCCGCTGGCCTCGATCAGACGCACCAGCAGTTCGTAGCGCGTGGAGTCGTAGTCGGCGGGGCGGGCGATGGGGATGCTGTTTTGCCCGTTGTCGGTGAGGCATATGCGGAAATTGTATGCCTGCACCTTGTCGTCGCCGCTGCCCTTGGCCGCGAGTGTGCCGTCGGATATGCCCCACAGCAGGCCGCTGGTGCTGTCGCCCTCGATGACATAGGGGTCGACCCCGTCGGGGAACTGATGCAGGTGGCGCATTTGTACGCCGTTCCATGTCTCGCCGTAGGTGACGTTGTCCTCGCGGCCGACGACGTATGAGACGCCGGCGCGGGCCATCAGGTCGCCCTCGTACGAACAGTCGATATATTGCTTGGCGCGCACGACGGTGCGGCCCAGGCCGAAGCATCGGTCTGTATTCTGAAGCCGTATCGACTCGATGCGCGTGCCCTGCTTGTCGGCACGGAGGATGCGGTGGCCGTAGAGCATCTCGACGCCTCCGCGCTCGATGTAGTCGTTGAAGATGTCGAGTGCGACATGCGGCTCGAAGATCCATTTCTCGAGTTCGCCGTAGTGCGCCCCCACGCGGCGGTAGAAGTCGAGCGAGAGCCCCTCCACGGCCTGCTTGTTGCCTATGTCGGTCTGTCCGAGGCCGCCCGTGGAGAGGCCTCCGGCGCGATGCCCGGGCTCCACGACGACGACCGTCTTGCCCTGCATGGCGGCCGAGTATGCCGCGATGACGCCCGAGGATGTGCCTCCGTAGACGCATATGTCGTATTCGAGGGTGCGGGTGCAGCCCCCTGCCATCAGCAGCGGGGCGAGTGCGAGAAGTAGCGAGGTTCTTTTCATAAGGTCGGTATTTGTACAAATTTATGAAAAAAATCGCAGCCGTGACAGTCTGCAGGCATGATATGCTATAAAAAACAGTCGCTGCAGATGCGATTTTGCAGCACCGGAAATAATGCGTATCTTTGCCTTCGCACCGCTGCGGGCCGCCACCGGAGGATTACGGCCGACGGCTGGCGCTGAAACAGTTTGGTTATGAACAGCATACCGTTGGCCGAGCGGCTTCGGCCGCAAACCATTGAAGAGTATATCGGGCAGACACATCTGGTCGGTCCCGACGGTGTCTTCCGCAAGTTCCTCGAGACGGGGAACGTGCCGTCGTTCATTCTGTGGGGTCCGCCGGGCGTTGGGAAGACCACGCTCGCAAAACTTGTGGCCAACCATCTGAAACGTCCCTTCTATACGCTTTCGGCGGTGACGTCGGGCGTGAAGGAGGTGCGCGAGGTGATCGAGTCGGCGCGCAAGCAGAGCCTCTTCAACCAGAAGGCGGCCTTCCTCTTCATCGACGAGATCCACCGCTTCAACAAGAGCCAGCAGGATTCGCTTCTGGGAGCCGTCGAGCAGGGTATCGTTACGCTGATAGGCGCCACCACCGAGAATCCCTCGTTCGAGGTGATCTCGCCGCTGTTGAGCCGCTGCCAGGTCTATATCCTCAAGCCGATGACCGACGATGAACTCTCGACGCTGCTCAACCGTGCCATCACGGTGGACGAGGAGCTGCGCAGCCGCAATGTCAAGGTGACGGAGACCGGGGCGCTGTTCCGCTTTGCCGGGGGCGACGCCCGCAAGCTGCTCAACATACTCGATATCGTTGCCGGTGCCACGTCGGGCGACATCGAGATAACCGATGCTTACGTCACCTCGTGCCTGCAGCAGAACATTGCCCTCTATGACAAGAACGGCGAACAGCATTACGACGTCATCTCGGCCTTCATCAAGTCGGTGCGGGGGAGCGACCCCAATGCGGCGATATACTACCTGGCGCGCATGCTGGCCGGGGGTGAGGAACCCCGTTTCATCGCGCGGCGCCTTGTTATCCTGGCGTCGGAGGACATAGGACTGGCCAACCCCAACGCACTGCTGCTGGCAAACGCCTGTTTCGACACGGTACACAAGATCGGCATGCCCGAGGCACGCATAACCCTTGCCGAGACGACCATATACCTTGCCACAAGTCCCAAGAGCAACTCGGCCTACATGGCCATAAACGAGGCTCTGGGTTTCGTCTCGCACGACACGACCAACCGCCCCGTGCCGCTGCACCTGCGCAACGCCCCCACCAAACTGATGGACGAGGCGGGCTACGGCAAGGGATACAAGTATGCGCACGACTTCGCGGGCGGTTTTGTCGAGCAGGAGTTCCTGCCCGAATCGATCTCCGGAAAACGGTTCTACAAGCCCAACACGCAGAATCCTTCGGAGGCGAAGATCGCCGAACGCATCCGCACGCTCTGGGGCGACAAGTATTCGAAGTAGGGGCCCGTTGCGCGGGGCGGTACGCATTTTGCTCGTTTTATCCACGTTAAAAAGAAATCTTACATTCACCATGAAAAGGAGTATATTATTGATTTTATCGCTGTTGGCGGCCCTTCATGCGATGGCGGCAACCGCCGGCAGGCAGACGCTTCTGTATGCCGTCAAGGGCGCCGACTCGCTCTACCTGGACCACTATGCGGCCGACGTCGAGGGACAGCGTCCCTGCATGATCTTCGTCTTCGGCGGAGGCTTCGTCGGCGGCGTGCGCGACAATGCGGAATACATCCCTTATTTCGAGTTCCTGAATGAACACGGCTACGATGTGGTGTCGATCGACTACCGTCTGGGGCTCAAGGGTATCGACGGCTCGAAGGAGCTGTCGGTGCGCGAGATGGTGGGGCTGTTCGACAATGCCGTCACGATGGCCGTGGAGGATCTCTTCAGCGCCACGCTCTTCGTCCTGGACAAGGCCGACGAGTGGGAGATAGACCCGCACATGATCGTCTCGTGCGGCTCTTCGGCAGGCGCCATCACGGTGCTGCAGGCCGAGAACGCCCTATGCAACCGCAGCAGGACGGCCGCCGTCATGCCCGAGGAGTTCGATTATGCGGGTGTGGTATCCTTTGCCGGTGCGGTCTTCTCGGTTAAGGGGGCGCCCGAGTGGGGACGCAAGCCCGCGCCCGTGATGATGTTCCACGGCAATGCCGACAATCAGGTGCCCTTCGAGAAGGCATCGCTCTTCGGTGTGGGATTCTACGGCTCGAAGTTCCTCGTAAAGCAGTTCGACAAGGAGGTGTGGCCCTACTGGTTCTATACGGTCGAGTACCAGAACCACTCTATGGCCGTGACGCCCATGCGCGACAACCGTTACGAGATACTGTCGTTTCTCGAGCGCATGGTGCGCGAGCGGCGTCCTATGCGTGTGACGACAGAGGTGCGCGACGGCGATTTCCCGCCCTGCAAGACGAAATTCAAGGTTATGGATTACATACGCTCCAACTACTCGGAGTGACGCGAAACGTCCCGATAACCTGCGAAAACCCGGACTTATGAAACGCATAGGAGTAATATCCGACACGCACGGCACCTTCGACGACGTGTTGAAACACTTTCTGGAGGATGTCGACGAAATATGGCATGCGGGCGACTTCGGCTCGATAGAGACTGCCGACGCCATCGCGGCCTTCAAGCCCCTGCACGGGGTCTATGGCAACATAGACGGCGGCACGACGCGCCGCGTCTACCACAGCTCGGCATTCTTCGAGTGCGAGAGCAAACGGGTTCTGATAACCCATATCGGAGGCTATCCGCGCCACTACTCTCCGCCTGCGATGCAGCTGATACAGGGCGCGCAGCCCGACATCTTCGTGGCGGGGCACTCGCATATACTCAAGGTGATGTTCGATCCCGTGTACCGGCTGTTATACATCAACCCCGGGGCTGCGGGCGAGTACGGATTCCACAAGGTGCGCACGGCGGTTCGTTTCACCATCGACGGCGATGACATGCGTGACATGGAGATAGGCGAGTGGCCGCGCCGCGGGTAGTGTGTCGCTGCCTGCTGCAGGATATGACAAACGGGTGCGATCCCTTGGAGGATCGCACCCGTTCGTTTTGCGTCGTGTGACGAGGTTATTTTACTATTAGCTCGCCGTATGCTCGGTCGGCAAGGGCCGTAAGCAGGGCGCGTGCCGACTTCCACTCTGCGGGCGGGACGATCGCCTTGTTGATCCTCACGTTGCGCGTGACGGTGGCCTTGCCGCCCTCGACCTCTATGCGGAGCGTCACTTCGCCAACCGAGTTGGAGATCTTCAGCTCACGGTTCGGCGTAAGGATGCGGCCGTCGGTCTCGACGGTGAAGCGTACCTCGTCGTCGCATACGAAGGGCATCTCGAAATATTGCGTGCGCTCCGTCCCCGGACGCGACATTCCCCACGACTCGGCAAACCCTGTGGCGGGCAGTTTCACCAGACGGTATCCCGAGCGGTCGGCAACGCTGACGGCAGGTGTCTGCTCCGTCTTCGAGGTTACGCCGCTGCGGACGGTTTCGACTTCGGTCGTGGCGGCGGCTTCCGTCCCCTTGACCGTGATATTTACCGCAGCCCTGCAACTGTTGCCGCAGGGGGCGAAGCCGATCTTCTCGCCGCTTGTTACCGAGTATGCCTCGTCGCGGTCGCTGCGCAGCTGCAGGTCGACGGGAGAGCCTGTCGAGGTGTAGTATTCGTCTTTGCCGTCGATTGCGACCCGTACCGCGAAACTCTTGATGTCGCGCAGCATCTTCACGGCGTGGCAGGCGGGATATACCGCCACCGGCTCGGCGTCGATGCCCTCGGCCGCGAGCATGCGGGCCAGAAGCGTGCATTTCTCGAGTTCGGTGCCGTAGGCCGATGACAGCACCTCTCTTGCCGTGCGGCTGCGGTAGCCTGCCATATGGGGCGTTACGCCGCATGAGCCGAGATTCGACGTCATATAGTCACAATATGCTTTTACGGTCCCGGCCTTTGAGTCGCGCGCAAGTCCCGGTATGCGTACTATGTCGCGTTCCGAGCGGGCGATGCGGCTAAGGGCGTCGGCCGTCGAGGCGAATGTCGTGGCGCAGAGTATGGGGCGTCCTTCGCCGTTCTGCGGCATGTTGCCCTCATCGTAGTATGCGGCGAGGTTGCGGAACTGCCACGTATAGGTGTCGCCCGTGCGGCGGGGCTTCATGGCGGGGTCGTAACGCAGCTCGGTGCCTGCGGGTACGGTGATCTCGATACGGCGCTCCTTTACCGAGGCGGCAGGCTCGGTGAGCATCTCGCACACCTCCAGTGCAGGGTAGAAGCCCGCCTTCGTCGAGAGCGTGTAGTCGAGGTGTATCGTGGCGCCGATCTCCAGCCCCGTATGGGTTATGACCGCCTCGAGCAGGCGGTTGTATGCCGGGGCATCGGCCGCGGCGCTGGGCAGCGATTTGTTGACGGCGTTGCCGGGCAACTCTATTACGGTGCCGTCGGCCTGTGTCGTGTAGGCCTCGTTTATGGTCAGGGTCTGGTATTCGGGGTCATAGACGACGAACGTCTCGCCGAAGAGGTCGTTGAACGAGGTGTGGGTCTCGAGTTTCAGGTCCATCACGCGGCGGTACTGCTGCGAGCCGTCGGCCGCGAGCGTGTAGCAGGTGTGGAGTTTGTCGTATGTGGCCTCGTCGCCGGCGTATGCCGCCGTGAAGGCCAGAAGGCACAATATGGTTGCTATGTATCGTTTCATCTTGCTCTATCTCTTTTCGAATACCAAATCCTTTATTGCGTTGAATCCCATGACCGACTCGCGGAACTGGGTCCAGTCGGCGGCATCATATACACGTTTTCCGAGCGATATGCGCTGCTGCAGGTGCAGCGTCGCGCCCGATTGCGAACAGCTGCCTTCGTAATTGACAACGTCGCCGCCCGCCTCGGCCCCGTACGGCTCGCCGGCAAGGGCGTAGCCCTCGGGCAGCGTTATCTGTTCGTCAAGCTCCACAAGGCGCGAGGTCGAATCCTTGAAGGCGTAGCGTCGCGTCTCGGGTGAGAGATCGAGTCGCAGGAACGAATATATCGAGTTGTAGAGTCCGGTCTTCACTATGGGGCGGCAGATCATGACGCCGTCACCTACAGCCGCATAGTCGGGGATCTCGAAGCGTACGGTTATCGAGAGGGGCCCCTGCTGGTAGTCGGCGGGATTTTTCCCCGCATCGTACGACAGGAGGCGCGCCTGCGGCGATATGTTCAGCAGCTCGCGTTCTATCGCGGCGCGTACGCGGGCACGCATGCCCGTGGTGAAGGGACGGCGTGCCGAGGCGTCCGACAGCCCCTCGGCCTCGACAACGAAACTGCCCGTAAGTTTGCCGCGGGCATCGAGCCGCGACGTGGCCCTTATGCGGAAGTAGTGGTTCTCCGGGGCCGAGAGGGGCGTAAGGCAGAGGTCCGACCCCTCGGGTATGCCGGGCAGGTAGTTCTGCTGCTGCTCGGCGCTGCTCCACAGCTCGCGGCTGAAGGGCACCCACGTCGGGTCGAGCGGCATGTATGTGCCGTCGTCGAGCTTCACGACAGCCACGCAGTGGTTGAAGTGGTCGGCGGGGATCGCCTCGATGCGCGAGCCGGCCATGGTCATGGCAGGGTAGGCCTCGAAACCCGCCATGCGGAGCATCGAGATGAGCAGCGCCGCCTTGTCCTTGCAGACGCCGCAGCGGTCTGTGAAGTTGGTGCGGGTGTTGTGCAGCGTGTAACCCTCGCCCTCGCCCATCGAGATGCCCGAATAACGCATGTTGTCGGCCACCCAGTGTGTCAGCACGGCGATCTTGCGCATAGGGTCGTCGATGCCGCGTATCAGCTCGTCTACCTTGGCCTGCGCCTCGGGTGTGGGGTCGAAGCTGCCGTAGTCCTCGTTCACGCCGTGGAACCAGAGCGACTTGTCGCGCCACGAGTCGGTCGACGAGAGCATCAGCTTCGGCGCCACGTCGTAGAGGTCGACCATGTTCGATTCCGAGATGAAGGGCATCGCATCCTCTACCGTGAACGACAGTATCTGCCTTCCGTCGGCAAAGCGTACCGAGGGGGAACATGTTCCCTGATAGAACTCATACTGTACGCGCTTGCCCTGCGGGACGGATACCGTATAGTTCTTGAGCATCGTAGGCATCGATACCCAGAATGGCACGATATCGTAGAAGTGCCCCCGCATGGGTGGGATGAAACGCTCGTCGTCGGCCGGCATGCCGCCGTCGAGCAGGGCGTATGTGAAACCGTGCTTCTCGATGGTGTAGTCGATGACGTCGCCGACCTCGAGGGCTCCGATCTCGATCATGATCTGGCGTGCGCCCCAATATATGGCGCGTGCAGGGGCGGCGTAGTCCAATGTGTTCCCGAGGGGTATTTCGTCGATGCGGCCGTCGGCGCGGTACACCTTCACGGAGGTGAAGCGTGCCGATGCCGTGAGCGGATCGTAGTCGTATTTCAGCACGCGGTTCGTCCGCGCCGCCTCCGTCTTGTTTATGAGTATGACGCGATGGATGTCGAAGGCTCCCGATCCGGTCTCGGCGATCTCGACGTTCGTACGGTCGAGGAGGCATATGGCGGGAGCCGACATGAGCGTCGTGTTTGCCTCGGCCCGCGCCTTGAGCGGGAGCCACTCCTGCGCCGATGCGGCGTACCACAAGGGCAGGAGCAGGATAAACAACAGTAGTCTCTTCATATATCCGATTGTTTTAGTTGTTAATCGTCATCATTAGGCAGCGCCGTCCGGTGCCGTCAACCATGCAAAGGTAGTGAAAGGAGAGGGCAGAGCCAAATCGAAATGGCCAGTTTCCCTGTTTCGACATGTCGAAACGCCTTCGGCCATGTCGAAAGATGGTGGGAAGGTGTATACAGGAGCAAAATATGGCATCATGAATCAAGTCGTAGCAGCCTTGGAAATGCTGGTCTAAATGTGACCTTCATGTTATTAGGGTGTTATTTCCGTAGGCGTTTGACCGCTCCGTTCAAGTCCCAAACACAGTTTCCGAGAACTTCTTTAACCTTCAGCTGTCGGGCGTTCAAAGAAGTATTCAAACATCTGTATACCGCTATTTGAATGGCCCGCCGCATCGATCGCCCAAAATCAGGCTTCACACATTTGCAGGAAGCACTAGGAAGGACAACCATGCAGGACTGTGTGTTGTCGGCACGCTTAAATGCACAATAATGGATAGAAAGTTTTTTATTTTGACACAATTTTGTATATTTATAATCAAATCTCAAAATAACTGAACCTTGATGCATGCAATGATCCCCAACGTACTTACGTGAATTTCAAAATAAGAGCAATAAGGCGACAAAGCAGCCTTGTTTCCATAAGATTCCTTTCGGTACTTTCAATTCTTGGGTAAATGATGTAAACAATATATGGATCACATCATGTCAACGTCAAAAAAGGAATCGTTGCCTTGCGCATCATTACGAACAGTCCGAATAGAAAAGAGATATGTGGCACTACTTCAAAGATATAGAAAAAGGTATTAATTAAATAATCAATATTGCAATCATGGATAAATTAATAAAAATCAGGATATACAAGCTGTTTATAGCTTCATCGATGCAAAACTCGTGTCGCGAGTTGGTCTGTGATATAATCAAAAAAGTAAATACGAAACTTGAACTTCATGATATTAAGTTTGACTTAATAGAATATGGAGAAACTCCTATCGTCGATCACGGGCCCGACACACAACAAATATTAAATGAGAAGGCTGCTACATCCGATTTGTTAATAGTCTTGGCTGAGAATAATATCCCGATTGGCAAATATACTTATGGGGAGTATCAGGCAGCTTATAAACAGTCGTTAAACAATCCCGACAACCACCCATACATAAAGGTATTTTCTCTATGCAATCAGAGTAATGAACATATAAAGTTGGCCTACATCGCAGAGGATGGTACATGTCGTAACTTTGAAACGAAATTGTATGATGATTCCAAACGTTATCCTCAATATATATTGAGAACAAAATTCAATGAGTTTTTTGAGGAATGGCTTACAAAGATTGCCTTGTATGGATTTGAGCATAATTTAACCCAGGATGAACTGGCCTATGGAGATCATCTTCATAAAATTGGTCAAGGCGGAATACGACAGAACAATAAAAAGTATTACAAACGAGACAACCTTGATGGACAAATAGAGAACATATTTAAAACTTCACCAATTGTAATACTTGAAGGTAATACTTATAGTGGTAAGACACGTGCGGCTTTTGAGTTTCTGAAAAGGTGCAAGGAGTGGAAGTAATATGATTTCAATATATATGCCAATCGTAATTACATAAAAGATTTACTCGAAATTTACAATATAGATTACTCGGGGGCCAATCGCGGAAATGTCTTTTTTTTCGATGATATCAACGATATCCTCAATAAAGAAGACGAAAAGATTGATCGTAATCAACCTCTGTGGAGCAAACTCAACGGATACAACGAATTGAACGGGTTTAATATTAAAGATTTTGGCAAAACAAGAATTATATTCACTATATCAGGAAAATTATCGACTTCTCAAAAAAATAAAATATATGAACAAATTTTCAATAATCCTAGTGCAGATCTACACTCTAGCCTAAAAAAAATAATAGTAAACTTTGATGTTTATGATCAATATTCTTTCCGTCAGATGGTAAATGCCATGCAACGTGAAGGAATGATTGATAGGGCTAGTATTAGTCCTGGGAATTACACAATTGGATCGCTTTTTATTCGAACGGAAGAGATCAGGAAAGAAGCGATGGAACAATATGAGCAAAACAGTGCTCTTATGATAGCACTTGTCGGCCATTTCAAATATACCTCTACAAAATCTCGATTCACGGGGTTGATAGAAGAAATACAGGAACTGTATGATTTTATACGAAGTACGAAATCGTATGCGCATACGTATTCGGAAAAACTCGAGGATGGGATTGAAGGATTACGCCAAAAGGGACTTCTCGTTACATCAACAAATGAGTATGACACATTACGGAAAATATATATTGATAAATATATCCTTGACATTTTCAATGAAGTAGTCTCAAATAAGATTAAGTATGAAAAAACGAAAGGCATTTATGCGCTTAATAAATTACTCATAGACTACGCGATGGAATGCCAAAGAGAGGAGAGAAGAAGTTTGGCAAGTCATCACATATGCTACGTTACACAGATGGCGTATCTTATTGTTGACCGAAATCAACCTGCCGATGAGGAAATAATTGATCTAATAGAGATGTTAGCATCAACCCTGCTGTCTGTAAATAGGAAAAGAAATAAAGAAAATGCAAATGCTGTTATTATAATGAATTTAGTGGACATAGCTTCAATCCCAGGACGTTATTCTATGAATTTCGCATCATCTGCGATTGCTAAAATTAACGATTTTGAGATGGTCAATGATCTGCTGGATACATGTTATGATTATTACCAGTATTGCATGGAGAATAACAAAGATAATAGTAATATAATCATAGATTTTTACAAACGAGCTGTTTATTCGATGCTTTCGACGGGGAATCGAATAATGACCATGGAGCAAGAACGACGAATTTTAGATCGTATTTTTGACAATGGGGAAGAGTGGAAATTCCCATTTGAAGACAGTGACCTTCAAAATGTTTTCAACCTTGCGCGTCTGTCCAAATATACGAAAAAAATGGATGCTCAGCAAATAATAGAACTACTGCCGAATGCCACCCTCAAAGGCTTGAAGCTATTAGATGATAATGAAGAGCCTGAGACAAATAACAGTAAAAAACAAGCAGACAAATATAAATATTTTGTTGATATCGTATCTTCATCGTCAATTGAAGATGAAAATAGTGACGAAGAAGAACAAAGTGGGCTCTATGAGAACATCTTTCTGAAACAGCTTGACAATACAGCCATTAATGCTATACGTCGCATACGTAGTTTTGATGAGTTTATTAAGGTCATCGAAAGTCTTCGGGCAATGTGCATTAAATCCATACATGTTAAACTTGCAATTGAACGAACCTTTACTCGAGACTTTTATAAAATAGTCCCCGAAATAGTCAGAACTATGAATTATATCGACAGAAATGAGTTTTTCAAATTCATTTTATGTATTGATGACAACAAGGGGATGTTGGGTAACGGCTCAATAAAGTCGGAATATGTAGAACTACATCGTGCATCCCGTATTCATTTGTTAAATCAAATTTTAATATATCTTGACGAGAATGCCGCATTAGAAGGTTACGAGGAGATGGTTGATAACAAACTTTGTGACATGGAGACGTTATCACACCTTTTAAAAAATGAATTCTTGAATTTTGAGCAACTTGTACGTCTAATAGGCAAAGACGACGGGCAAACTAACTTCATAACTTTAAATCAACTTCTGGGCAAGGCCGAAACGTTGTCAGATGCAAATGTATGCCTGCGCCTAATGGGAATTATGAGTTGTGACCCGTGTAAAATACGTGATGAAAGTGCACTTGTAAAATATCTTCAGATAAAGTATATAGGTCAACATCAATGTATTGAGATTATTAAGGGAAGGCGCCAGTTATACCCTGACGCTCTTTCGGATACTACTATAACAGCTGTTCTGTCAAAATTAAATCTTGAACAACTTATTGATATCTTTTTCCCGTCAGAGAAAAACATTGGTCAGGGCTATTATTTTGAACACTATGGATTTCTTGATAAAGAAATCGAGAGAATGCGTAAAAATGCCATACATCTCAACATGTTATTTTCCGGAGCAAATAACGGTGGCAATGAAGTCGCACAACTCATAAGCGCGAAATTTGAAGAGATAATTCAAGACCCCAAATTACAATTATTGATTACCGATCCAGACTGTAATGGGAAAAATGGTATTCTATCTGTATACATGAAGAATAGACACTTGTTCCCTGATTACGAGAGTGTCAGGCGTTTCTATGACAACTTATCAAATGAATGTAAGCCTGAGATGGTAGATCATTATATTTACAGTGTTTTTTTATGGAATATCATAGATGCATATAAAAGAAATATATATGACAGAACTAAAGCCATAAAATTGCTTAACAGTGAATTAATTAGTGCATATGCAATATTTGCAAAACTATATACGAAAGACAAGGTAATATATATGATGGCAAACCTTTATCGTTATCGGCCACTCCTTACGGATGAATTTAGTTTCAATAACGTTGAAGAGTATGCATACGAGAACAGAATATTGAAAACAAGCTATGTAGATTATCTTGAATATCTTATAAAAAACAATACCGCTTTTGTGGATGGTACTTTCATATATAATGCATTGATAATGATGCAAAAACAAATAAATGATGAGGTGTATGATAAACTTGCCATATTAGCGTCATTGAATCATGTAGGAGTGAAATACGATACTATTCTTAGAACTAACAAGAATTCACCTGTGTTATCACAAAAAATGCAGCAAAGGTTATTCAATTACGACGTGGAATCAAACACGCTCTATATTGATAAAGATCTAGTACATAATGTTTCATATATTAAGGTGTTGTGTTTTTTATTGTATAACGAACTGATGACTCTCGATAATGCGGAGAAATATCGTATGCAAAACAAGATACCGATTACTGAAACTTACCTCAACTTAGCTCTTAAATGCATGTCTCAGAACATTATAAAAAGTTGGAGATTATCAGGGCACGACAACGATGTCCTTAAAAATGGATATGATCAAATGTGGGAATATATCAATAACATATTTCCCGAAACTTCGTATATTCATAAAAGTGTGCAAATGTGCCTATCTCTTATTGCCGTCACACCTAATGAAGAATCATTGAATCATATTTTTTTAGACAATGAATTTGCCGAGTTGAAAAATAAGACAGAAGTAATTGCAGCTCGCATGAAAGAAACGCTTCGGTTGCGGCACAATAGCAGCAAGGCTGATCTTACATTATCTGAATTTAAAGATCTGATTGTCGAAAACTGTCGCAATGTTAATATTTGGATTATAAATATTTACCTCAGCACATTTGTCAAAATAGCCAAACATGAATTGACTTATGTGGATAATAGCAATATTGGTGATACTCCATTTGATCGCTGTTGGCCTCTTCTAAAAGAAAAGAGCAAGATAGATGTATTTGAGCTTCTTAAGCTTGATGAAAAAACAAAAATAGACATTATTGAACAGATGGAGCTCCAGGAAAACAAGTGGCTCATAGAGGCAAATGTTCAGACGTTCTCGTATTTTGTTCAAACTACACCGAATCTCATAAGTACTATGGATACTTTGTTCAATGGTGATTTTACATATGATGATTCAGGTAAAAAGAACTGCTTGAAGGATGCATTAAAAAACTATGCTTTTACGTATGAAACAGTAAAATTGAAAGATAAAGATTGCGCACGGAAAGAAGTGGAGCATATTTGTCAAATTCTTTTGAGAGATAATAATCGCAGAATATTCGAAGAGATCTGTGATGAATACATCATAAGATCAACCCACAAAATAAAGTCGAATAAATGGAAAAGAATGAATGCCTTATGGGAAGATTTACTCACTTGGCAAGACTTCAGGATTGCAATGGTGCATTATATCTGCAAATCAGAAGTAAAAATGAGTTATAATAAAGGACGAAGGTCAAGTAAGCTTTTATATTTGGATCGTGGGGATTTTATGCGTGTTCAAATCCTTAAAACCGCACTTTGTATGGACAATTTTGACGACGAACTTAAACATAAAGTTGTTGATTGTTACAATAAGGTAATCTTTGCGGCAGAAAAAACGGGAGATGAATTTAAATACAAAGATGCAGAACTTATCAAGTCGATATTCTCATTAAATGAATGTTGAATTTATTTTAATATTGAGCATATCGGAACATGCCAAATATTTGTTATATGTTATTTCCCGTGGAATACTACCCGTTGTGAGTTGTCAGTTCCGGTTAGTCTTTGGTGTCGTGCTTAAATAATTTAGATATAAGGGGGGGGCAACACTTTATTGTCTTCCTGTTATATTAGAGGCTGTTTCAAAACAGCCTCTAATACTTCAATGAACTTACAATAAAATAAGTCTTTAGTATTTTATATCCTTTAGATACCTTTTTATTGTCCCCTCCCTCTTGGGAGAATGGGATATTTGCCGGACGGTATGGCGGTTGTTATGGATTGTCCCAAACGGGCGCTACACGATGCGGCGAGGTGTCAGGGATGCCGTCATTGGGTCGGATTATGGTTTTACATACCCGATTCGCCGCGTATCGACCTCTTTCCAGACATAATGTTCCACATCGCACAGCCGCACCGTGCCGTCGCCGTGCGAATCCCCGGTGCTGATGCGCAGCAGGGCGGTTTCGGCAATCGAACGGGCGAGTTTCGACATGGTCCGCGCATTGGCATAGCCGAGCCGGCGGTTTGCGCAGAGCGAATGGATGTAGTCGGCCATATGCCGGGCCGCCTCGGGCGAGAGCTGGAGCCGCTTGCGCTGCAGGCACTTCCCGAGAATGGCCAGCAGCTCCTCCTCGGTATAGTCCGCAAAGTGCAGCGTATGGTCGAACGCGGTGATGCCCCCTTCGCGCAGGCTGCGCGTCAGCAGGTGCGGCGTGCCTTCGTTTTCGGCGATGACCAGCGCATAGGTGCCGGGCAGCTCCATCGTCATCGAACTCAGCTTGAAGCGTAGCACCTCGCTGTTGAAGCGGGAGTCGGGATGCTTGAAGACGGGGGCATCGCCGTCGATGAAGAGCAGCCCCTGCTCGGAGCGTTTCATCGCCTTTTGCAGCAGCTCCTCGGCCTTGAAGTCCGAAACATTGTACAGCGTCTCGGCCTTGAGTTCCACCAGATGCCCCTTCCCGAGAAGGTGCATCGCCCGGAGCAGTTCTGCCATGATGCCGGCCACGGTACTCTTTCCTGTACCCGTATTACCCGTAAAGTTCCAGCGCAGGGGTTCGTTGTCCATCCAGCCTCCGCCCTGCGAGCGCATATAGCGGCTCACATCGACGAAATTGTGGATGCTGCGCTTGACCTCCTCCAGTCCCACAAGGGCATCGAGCCTCTTCAGTACGCGGCCTACAGCGGCCTCATCGAATCCGACCTTCTGCTCGCGTGCCGCATCGTCCCCCGGTGACGGAATATCCTCCTGGCAGATCAGGCAGAGACGGTTGCGGTCTTTCTGTTTTGCGGCAGGGAGTGCGGCCAGACGCGAACTCATGGCCGGCAGGATCTGCGACGAGATAAGCCGCGTGATATAACGGGCATTCCCCCAGTTCGCATCCTTGCCCGCGAGTTTGGACTCGACCAGTTCACGCAACTTGCGCCGGGCGGCGGGCGAGAAGCGGAACTGCGAGCGTTCGGCCACCTGGTCGGCTATCTGCATCAGTTCGTCGGCCGTGTAGTCGACGAAATGGAATGTATATGGGATGCGTGAACGCAGTCCGCGGTTGGATGCGAGCATCTCTTCCATCTCCTCCTTATATCCGGCCATGATGACCAGCATATCGACCGGCTCCTTGTCCAGTGCCGAGAGCAGCACCTCGAGTACCCGCGGGCCGTAATCCTTCTCGTTGCCTTTGGGTGCCAGCGTGTAGGCCTCGTCGATAAACAGGACGTTGCCTTTGGCCCGATTCAGGATATCCTCTGTGTTTTTCTCCGTGTCGCCGACGAACTGGCCGACCAGATCCTTCCGCTCGACATAGATCAGATCGCCCTTCGACAGCAGCCCCATCGAGGCGTAGATCTCTCCGATGAACGATGCCACGGTGGTCTTGCCCGTGCCCGGATTGCCTGTGAATACCATGTGCAGGGGCGGCATGGCCGTCTCGATGCCCTGCTCGTTGCGCAGCATCATCAACTTGACCATGTTCAAATGGGCCTCGATGCTCTTTTTCAATGCTCCGAGTCCCACCATGTCGTAGAGTTTGCGCATGGAGCCTCTATAGTCTTTCACGTGCGGTGTCGGGATATCCTCCCGCTCGATGGTCAGCATGTCGAACAGCGATACCGGATTGCGGCGGGCAAGGCGTGAGGCCATGGCCGGGAGAATCTCCGTCTGGAGGAGCGTCGCAATGTAGCGGGCGTTGCCGAACTTCTCGTCCCGCAGCCTATAATCGTGGCGGATCTTCATACGCAACGCCTCGCGTGCATCCTCCGAAAGAAAGTAGTTGTGCCGGATACAGTACGAGTCGGCGATCTGCATCAGCTCGTCGGCCGTGTAATCCTGAAAGTAATATCTGTTCCGCTCCGGGATACGTGACGAAAGCCCCTGGTCGATGGAGAACAGGCGTGTGATGCCGTCGGGATATCCTGCCAGCAGCAGCGCCCAGTCGTTCTTTTGTTCGTCACTAAGGGCCGTGAGCAGAGTCTGTATGACGTTCTTGCCCGGATCGCGAGGGTCGTTCGGGTTGTAGAGGTTGTGGGCCTCGTCGATGAACAACACCCCGCCTTGCGCCTCCTGAATAGCCTGTAGGGTCAGCTCCTGCTCACTGGAGTAGTTCTGTCCTGTCAGCAGGCTGCGTTCCTTGTAGACGACGTGCCCCGAACTCAGCAATCCCAATTCTTTGAGCATCGCCCCGTAAAGCCGGGCTACCGTCGTCTTGCCCGTTCCGGGATTGCCCATGAATGCGGCGTGCAGGGATACCGGCGGTACGGACAACCCGTTCTGCCGCCGCTGGATGGCCATGCGGATCATGTCCCGATAGGTGGCCATCTGTTCCTTTACCTGCGACAAACCGATCAGGGACTTCAGCATCTCGAAAGGCTGTTCGGGCATATTGGTAGTTCCCGAACCCTCGGACTTGTAATAGCCATGGACATCCCGTTTCCCGACATGGAATGTGACAGGCGCAATTAGTTGATCCTTGTATTTTAGCTCAATCACATAATTGCCCTGTGTCCAGCAGAAAGTCTCGTCCTCGTCGAACGAGCAGAGCAAAAACAGCTCCGTTATGTATTCATTATGGGTTACGGAGGGAAAGACCTCTTTGTGTACCAGTAAGCGGCCGGTTTCGTCGTAGAGATTGACCGACATCTCTCCATAATGGCACCGGGTCAACCTGCTGATGGCTTCAAAAGCAAGACACACCGATTCCAGCCGCCGGACATCGAATGCCCACAGCGACTCCTGCGGAATACCCTCGTC
Organism: uncultured Alistipes sp.; assembly: GCA_949283205.1. Lineage (GTDB taxonomy): Bacteria > Bacteroidota > Bacteroidia > Bacteroidales > Rikenellaceae > Alistipes. The sequence goes on from CASDSD010000039.1 coordinate 74,017, forward strand.
CGAATTCACCGGCCCGCGGAACAGGCGTATCGACTTTATTCTCAAATCATCTTTGTTACCAGGTCTGTTGGTTGCATTCTCTTTTTCTCTGTTTTCGACTTCATCGGAGGTCTCCGAATCGGACAAATTGTCAAACGGGAAGTCGGAATAGGGATCCTCCTTTGAGGAGTCGGAATCCGTGTTAGAGTCAGTATCGGAATCGAAGTCGTTTTCTGAAAATTGGCACTGTCCCTCCGTGTTAAATACCTTCTTCATCAGTTCCGGGAACGCCTTGTCCAAATCCGATTCTTCGGACTGGATGGAGGCTGCGGCCGCAGTCTTTACCAACAATCGCTTGTCGTCATCGGACGGCCGGAATATGTCCGAAACCGTCTTGTCGATTTCATGAATAACCGTTATTCCTATTTGCCCCCATACATCTTCCATCAGTTCATAATTGACGATTGTGTAGTTGCACACAAGTAGCATCTCGATCTCGACGTCGGGATGAAGCAGTGCGAGGACGCATTTTGCCCGCTGCATATCATAGACCGGAGAGACGCGGTAGTCACTTTGTGAAAAATACAACGGCGGTTCGAGTCCGCAACTCTCTTCATCGGCCAACCAGGACTGGTCCCCTTTGGATGCATCAAAGAAATCGAACTTGACCAACAGGAACGAATTATCCTTGCCGACATATATGACATCAACCGGTTTCCCGAAAAGAGGAGCCTTGCGGATGGATTCATTGTTATTGAGTCTGTTCAATGCCTCGGACAGGCTCTTGCTGCTGGTTTGATCCAATTCGGACAAAAAAGTCTTGAAATAATTCGTATCGCTCATGGCTGGCAAATGGGTGGTGTGGTTTTTACAAAGTTAACAAAAACAGCCTAATTAAATGCAGAAAGCGGCGGTATATGTGGCATTGATGAATTAGTAAAGAAAAGCATATGGATCGAAACAGAGATAATTAAAACGCCTTAACTGAAAAAACGATACGGAAAAAGGCGGAAAGATCGAATTGCGCGTATTTGTGTCGAAATTGTGCACCCGCCAAAAACGAAACAGCCGACTGCATTGCTGCAAGCGGCTGTCTTTCAAGTGGTACCAGGAGGAATCGAACCGCCGACACAAGGATTTTCAGTCCTTTGCTCTACCAACTGAGCTATGGCACCATCTTCATCGGTCGGTTTTTTTGATCATCCTCCCGCAGCCTTTCGGCCGTCCGGCAGATCTTTCCGACCCGTTGCGAGTGCAAAGGTAAACAAAAAATCTCAACATCCAAACGTTTCGGCAATTTTTTCTGTTTTATCTTTACTGCGGGGCATTGAGGATCTTCGCTGTCGGCACGTAGCTTGGCAAACACCAAATCAACACACACCTCAAGGGGATACACATGATTGTACAGCAATGTGGCTGCAGCAGACGTACTACGATCGAATTCATGAAATATATCGTCACTATGTTGATTCCGGATGCTTTTGCAGTTGGACCGCAACCTGTTCGACTCTTCATGAAAAAGAAATGCCGCGAAACCGAAAGTTTCGCGGCATCTTTGTAATACCCTTAATAACCCAATGGCCTGTCATGCCATTTTTTCGGAGACATCGTCCTTTCGCCTTCATGACATGGCTCTGCCGAAACGTTGCCCCGTCGAAGCGGAAGGAGGGGGATTCGAACCCCCGGTACCCAAATTCGAGTACGTCAGTTTAGCAAACTGGTGGTTTCAGCCACTCACCCATCCTTCCAAACCGATATTCTCTGAAAGAGTGGTGCAAATGTATGCAAAAAAAACTACAGTGCAAAATAATCGAGCTGTAAAATTTTTGCTGCCGAGAAATATGGGATTGCAATCACATTGTCCGAGATTTTATTTGTTAAGGTCCTTGGTTCTTGAAGGAGGTCCGTTGTACGGGACGACTAAGACCTTTGGCGGCCGAATGGATGTAACCGGAATATTAATCGTGTTAACGTTAACATTAACGTTAACATGCCGGCCGCGGTTATGCCGTTTTGTCAAAAAAAGTTATATTTGTAATCTGTGTGGATTACGGCACGGTTGAACCTTGTGTGCCGGCTGCCGGAATTGTACGGAATACAATATTTCATTTCATTTTTGAATACCATGAAAAACGAACGTCTGATGTCGCTTGACGCTCTGCGCGGATTCGACATGCTATTCATCATGGGCCTGGCCTCGCTGGTGGTGGCCCTCTGTGCCCTGTGGCCCTGCAGCGTCACCGACGCCATCGCCCGCTCCATGAGCCACGTTGAGTGGAACGGACTGCGTCACCACGACACCATCTTCCCGCTGTTCCTGTTCCTGGCAGGGGTGTCGTTCCCCTTCTCACTGGCCAAGCAGCGCGAGTCGGGACGTACGCGCGGGCAGATCTATCTGAAGATCGTGCGCCGCGGCGTGCTGCTGGTATTGTTCGGACTCATATATAACGGGCTCTTCACGCTCGACTTCTCGGGCCTGCGCTGCGCCAGCGTGCTGGGACGCATCGGTATAGCGTGGATGGTGGCGGCCCTGTTGTATGTCAACTTCGGCGCGCGCACGCGTGCCGTGATCTCGGTCGTGATACTTGTGGGCTACGCCCTGCTGTCGAAATATGTGGGTGCGCCGGATGTGCCCGGAGCCGACCCGTTGAGCCGTGAGGGGTGCCTCGTGGGATATGTCGACCGTTGCCTGCTGCCGGGACGCCTGCTCTATGACGGGGGGCGCTTCGATCCCGAGGGACTGTTGTCGGCGCTGCCGGCGGTGGTTACGGCCCTGCTCGGCATGTTTACGGGAGAACTCATACGTCTGCCCGAGGAGCGAATGTCGGGAGGCCGCAAGACTCTGTGGATGCTGGCCGGGGCTGTGGTGCTGGCCGTGGCGGCAATCGCGGGCAACGGCTTCGTGCCTGTGAACAAGATGCTGTGGTCGAGTACCTTCGTATGTGCCGTGGGAGCCTATTCGCTGGCCATGATGGCGCTCTTCTACTATGTGATCGACGTGCGCGGGCACAAGGGGTGGACGCTCTTCTTCCGCGTGGTCGGAATGAATTCGATAACGATTTACATGGCGCAGCGGATCATCGGTTTCGGCGGCATCTCGGATTTCTTCCTCGGGGGTGTTGCGGGGCTGTGTCCCGAGCAGATCGCGGCGGTGATCACCTCGGCGGGATATGTGGCCGTATGCTGGCTGTTCCTCTATTTCCTCTACCGGAAGCAGGTATTCCTGAAGATATGATTATGTGTGCCGCGTGCCGATACGCCATTTGCATTTTTTTTGTATTTTTGCCGATCATAAATGGTTTTTATGGCTGACAAGGAGAGAGAATTGATCGAGGATATCGAACGCGGCGAATACAAGTACGGCTTTACGTCGGATATCGACACCGATACCATAGGCCGCGGCCTCGACGAAGATGTCATACGCCTCATATCGGAGAAGAAGGGCGAGCCCGAGTGGATGCTCGAGCGGCGCCTGAAGGCATATCGCCATTGGCTGACGATGAAGCTCCCGACGTGGGCGCATCTCGATATTCCCGAAATAGATTTTCAGGACATAATATATTATGCGGCGCCGAAGCCCCGCAGGAAGCTCGGCTCGATGGATGAGGTCGACCCCGAGCTCAAACGCACGTTCGACCGTCTGGGCATTCCGCTCGAGGAGCAGATGGCTCTTGCGGGCGTTGCGGTGGATGCCGTCATGGATTCGGTGTCGGTAAAGACCACCTTCCGCGAGACGCTGGCCGAGAAGGGCATAATCTTCTGCTCGATCTCGGAGGCCATACGCGAGTACCCCGACCTGGTGAAACGGTACCTGGGGTCGGTTGTGCCATATACCGACAACTTCTATGCGGCGCTGAATGCGGCGGTCTTCTCCGACGGGTCGTTCTGCTACGTCCCGAAGGGGGTGCGCTGCCCGATGGAGCTGTCGACATACTTCCGCATCAATGCCGAGGGGACGGGACAGTTCGAGCGCACGCTGCTGGTTGCCGACGAGGGCGCCTATGTGAGCTACCTTGAAGGTTGCACGGCACCGCGGCGCGACGAGAACCAGCTCCATGCCGCCGTGGTGGAGATCGTCGTCGAGCGCGATGCCGAGGTGAAGTACTCTACGGTGCAGAACTGGTACCCTGGCGACAAGGATGGGCGCGGCGGAATATACAACTTCGTCACCAAGCGAGGCCTCTGCCGCGAGAATGCGCACCTGTCGTGGACGCAGGTCGAGACCGGCTCGGCCATAACGTGGAAATACCCGAGCTGCGTGCTTCAGGGCGACAACGCGGTGGGTGAGTTCTACTCGGTGGCCATGACGAACAACTTCCAGCAGGCCGATACGGGTACCAAGATGATACATGTGGGACGCAACACGCGCAGCCGCATCGTCTCGAAGGGTATCTCGGCGGGCCGCAGCCAGAACGCCTACCGCGGTCTGGTGCGTGTGGCCAAGGGTGCGGACAATGCCCGCAACTACTCGCAGTGCGATTCGCTTCTGATAGGTGACCGGTGCGGGGCGCATACCTTCCCCGTGATCGACTCGCGCAATGCGTCGGCGGTGGTGGAGCATGAGGCCACGACATCGAAGATATCGGAGGAGCAGCTCTTCTACTGCAACCAGCGCGGCCTCTCGACGGAGGATGCCGTGGGCCTTATCGTGAACGGCTATGCCAAGGAGGTGCTGGCAAAGCTGCCGATGGAGTTTGCCGTCGAGGCGCAGAAGCTGCTGGCCATAAGTCTCGAAGGCTCGGTCGGATGATTCGGCGCACGGAATATCGGGCTTTTGCGCCATATGGCCGTTTTGGTGTAAAGGTTGTCCGAAAATTGTGAAATGTAAAAAATTGACGAAAAAGATATGTTGAGTGTAAAGAATCTGCACGCCTCGGTCGAGGGCAAGGAGATACTTCGGGGCATAGATCTCGAGGTGCGTGCCGGCGAGGTGCATGCGATAATGGGCCCCAACGGTTCGGGCAAGAGTACGCTGGCGTCGGTGCTGGCGGGGAATCCGAAATATACCGTTACGGAGGGCTCGGTCGAGTTTCTGGGGCGCGATCTGTTGAGCATGCCCGTCGAGGAGCGTGCATGTCTGGGACTGTTTCTCGGTTTCCAGTATCCGGTGGAGATACCGGGTGTGACGATGGCCAACTTCATGAAGATGGCCGTGAACGAGCAGCGCAGGTACCGCGGTGAGGAGCCATTGAAGGCGAACGAGTTCCTGCGCCTGATGCGCGAGAAGAGCGCCGTGGTGGAGCTCGACTCGAAACTGACGGGGCGCGCCGTGAACGAGGGTTTCTCGGGCGGCGAGAAGAAGAAGAACGAGATCTTCCAGATGGCGATGCTCGACCCCAAGCTGGCGGTGCTGGACGAGACCGACTCGGGCCTCGACATAGACGCCCTGCGCATCGTGGCCACGGGCGTGACCAAACTGCATACGAAGGATAACGCCACGGTGGTCATAACGCACTACCAGCGCCTGCTGGATTACATCGTGCCCGACGTGGTGCATGTGCTCTACAAGGGCCGCATAATATATTCGGGAGACAAGACCCTGGCGCAGAAACTCGAGCGCGAGGGTTACGACTGGCTCATAAACGACTACAAGGAATGAGACTGCTCGAATACATAGCGCGCGGCGATGCCGGCGAGGCGGAGATCATGTTGAACCCTTCGTCGCACGAGGTGCGTCGTGTCGAGGCCGGCGGCCGCCTGTCGCTGGTCGTGGTGCACACCGATGCAGGGACCGCGTCGCTGGAGATAGAGCTCGGCGAGGGAGCGTCGCTGCACCTTGTGGAGGCCTTTTGCGGCGGTGCCGTATCGAAGTGCCGGATACGTCAGGCGGCGTCGAGCCGCTGCGACATTACGTCGGTGGTGACGGGGGCGGCCGAGGCGGACTATGCGGTGGACCTCGACGGCACGGATGCCGGGAACAATCTTCGCGGGGCCTTCCTTGCGGGAGGTGCGGAGCGCGTGCGCTTCGGGCTGCGGGTGTCGCACAACGTACCGCGCTGCACGAGCAACTCGCTTGTCAAGGGCGTTGCCGGAGGCAGCGCCGAGTGCGAGTTCAACGGTCTGGTATATGTTGCGCAGGATGCGCAGCAGACCGACGCGCGGCAGACGAGCCGCAATATTGTTCTGGGCGGAGCGGCACGTATCGTGACGAAACCCCAGCTCGAGATATATGCCGACGACGTGAAGTGTTCGCACGGCGCCACGGTGGGGCAGCTCGACGATGACGCCATCCTCTACATGCGCCAGCGCGGCCTTTCGGAGGCGCAGGCGCGGCGGCTGCAGATCGAGGGCTTCGTGCGCGACATAGTGTCGCAGGCGGGGACTTTGGGCGATGCGTTGGCGGAGGAGCTGACGGCAAAACTGGAGGAGTTGTAGAATGTTCGACGTAGATAAGATACGCAGGGATTTTCCCATTCTGGCAAGCGAGGTGAACGGCCGGCCGCTGGTATATCTCGACAGCGGCGCCACGGCTCAGAAACCCGAGTGCGTGCTGCGCTGTGTGGACGAGATGTACCGTACGCTCAATGCCAACATACACCGCGGGGTGCACTTCATGGCCGAGCAGGCTACCGAACGTTACGAGCAGGCACGCGAGACGGTGCGGGCCTTTATCGGGGCGGCGGCACGCGAGGAGGTGGTCTTCACGGCGGGGGCGACGGCGTCGCTCAACACCGTGGCCTATGCGTGGGGCGAGCGGTTCCTGCACGAAGGCGACAACATCGTGGTGAGCGAGATGGAGCACCACTCGAACCTGGTGCCGTGGCAGTTTGTGGCCGAGCGCAAGGGGGCGACGCTGCGCATGCTTCCCTTCGACGACGAGGGGCGGCTGATGACGGAGCGGCTGGACGACCTTATAGACTCGCGCACGCGCATGGTTGCCGTGACGCAGGCTTCGAACACGCTGGGAACGCGTCCCGACCTGCGGCCCGTGATCGAGCGGGCGCATGCGGCGGGGGCGCTGGTCACCGTGGACGGATGCCAGGGCATTGTTCACGGCGGTGTCGACGTCGGTGCGCTGGGGTGCGATTTCTATGCCTTCTCGGGGCACAAGCTGTACGGGCCTACGGGTATCGGCGTGCTGTACGGGCGGCGCGAGCTGCTGGAGGCTATGCCTCCGTTCCTCTGCGGCGGGGATATGGTGGACCGCGTGTCGTTCGCGGGTACGACCTATGCGCCGCTGCCGCTGAAGTTCGAGGCAGGCACGGCCAACTTCGTCGGTGCCGTGGGGCTGGGTGAGGCCGTGCGGTACGTGCAGTCGCTCGATGCCGCCGAGGTTGAGGCGTACGAAAGGTCGCTGGCCGACTATGCCGCCGGGGTCCTTGGTGAGATAGAGGGACTGCGCATATACGGGACGACGGAGGACAAGTCTCCGATAATATCGTTCAACGTCGAGGGCGTGCACCACTACGACATGGGCATGATCCTCGACAAGCTGGGCATCGCCGTACGTACGGGGCACCATTGCGCCGAGCCGGTGATGGACCACTACGGCGTGACGGGCATGTGCCGCGCCTCGCTGGCCATGTACAACACGCGCGCGGAGATCGACGCGCTTGCGGCCGGTGTGCGGCGTGCGGTGCGGATGCTGCGGTAGGGCGTTGCCGTCTGACGCATGCCGCCGGAAACAGGGTTGGAGAGTCGGATACCGAATGGCGATGCGTATGATTGTACCGGAATGGAGCGGTCGGGTGTTTCCGACTGTCCGAGGCGGCCGTGTGACGACCTGCGGAATAAGTATAATACCAAACGAAAAAACAGTACATGTTCATAGTGCTTGAGGGGGTGGACGGTTCGGGCAAGTCCACACAGATAGAGAGACTGCGCGGAATGTTTGCCGAGCGTGGTGTCGCGAGTGAATATATCCATTTCCCGCGATTCGATGCGCCCTTTTTCGGGGAGCTCATAGCTCGGTTCCTGCGTGGGGAGCTGGGCGGAATCGACGAGGTTGACCCTTATGTCGTGGCTCTGCTCTATGCGGGAGACCGCCGTGATGCCGCCGCTCTGATACGGCGCTGGCTCGATACGGGGAAGGTGGTCATCGCCGACAGGTATGTCTATTCTAATATCGGATATCAGTGCGCCAAGATCTCGGACGAGAGGCGGCGGGAGGAGCTGCGCCGCTGGATCTTCGACCTCGAGTACGAATATTTCAAGATCCCGCAGCCCGACATCTCGATCTTTCTTGACGTGCCGTATGCCTTCACCGAGCGCAAGCTGACGGAGGCGCGCGAAGGCGCCGACCGTGAATATCTGCACGGGGGAAAGGACATACACGAGTCGTCGATGGCTTTCCAGAAGGCGGTGCGCGACACGTATCTCGAGGCGGCCCGCCATGACCACGACCTGCATGTGGTCGATTGCAGCGTCGCCGGCCGTGAGATGGCCTCGCCCGACGAGGTCTTCGCCCGCATACGCAGTCTTGTAACACGATATGTCGATAGGATAGGAAGATGAGCCGCAAACTGAAGATAGCCTCTCATGTGTGCCGCGTCATCGTGGGCCTCGTATTCGTCTTCTCGGGATTCGTGAAGGCGGTGGATCCGTGGGGAACCGCATTGAAGGTGAACGAGTACCTCTCGATCTACGGCATGGAGGAGTTGAGCGGCGTAAGCATGGTATTCTCGATATGGCTGTGCGGCGCCGAGCTGATGATGGGTCTGATGCTGCTGTTCAAGGTGCGCACGCGCCTGGTGTCGATCTTCGCTCTGGCGTCGATGATATTCTTCACGGTCCTTACCTTCCTCAGCGCCACGTGGATCCCCGTCGAGGACTGCGGCTGTTTCGGCGACGCGCTGAAACTTACGCCGTGGGAGACCTTTGCCAAGAATGTGGTCATACTGCCCATGGTATTCGTGGTGTGGTACCGTTATCGCGGGCACCGCGTGCTGGAATTCAAGCGCATAGAGATATTCCTCACCACACTTTTCTGTGTTCTGGCAATGGGCCTCGGGACATACTGTTACTTCACGCTGCCGCTGATCGACTTCCTGCCCTATAAGAAGGGAGCCAACATCTACGGGATGATTTCCGAGCAGCACGATACGGGCGCCGAGACCATGTCGGAGGAGGAGTACGTATTGGTATACCGCAACCGTGACACGGGCGAGTTGCACGAGTTCTCGATCGATGACGAGGAGTGGCGCGACGAGTCGAAATGGGAGTGGGTCGAGACGCGCGTCGAGAACGAGACGTCGGCCGTGCAGACTCTCGTGAGCGAGTTCTCGCTGTCGGATCCCGAGGGCAATGTGACGGATGACCTGTTGACGCGTGAGGGTACGGTATACCTTATCTGCGTCACCGACTTTGATGACATAGGCGAAGGCTGCCGCCGCCGTCTGCGCCGTGTCGTGGAGCGTGCGGCCGAGGAGGACGCTACGGTTGTCTGCATCACGCCGCAGCCGCTGCGTACGGTGACCTATTACCGTTTCGACGGCAGCGACGAGGTGCGTTGTTACAATATCGACGCCACGGTGATGAAGACCGTACTGCGTGCGAAAAACGGGCTTGTGGTGCTGCACGACGGCGTTATCGAGGATAAGTACAACTGCGGCAGCATAGATTTCTGATCGGACGCAGGCGAGCGTGCCGGCACTTTGGTATAAAAATTGACCTTCTCGAAAGAGGAGGTCAATTTTTTATACCTATGTGCAAACCGTTGTTTTCTCTGCTGCGTGCGGGTGTGTGGCTTGTCGGCATCGGGGTGTGTTCCGGTTGCGGCGGCAGCACTCCCGACACCCCGTATGTGCGTCCCGTCAAGGTCGCGACGGTTCACGCCGTCGACTATGTAGACAAGGATTTCGCCGGCATGGCTACGGCCGATGACGCTACGAATCTGGCATTCAAGATCTCGGGACAGGTGTCGAGCGTCGATGTGGCGAAGGGCGATTATGTTGCGAAGGGGGCGCTGCTGGCGCAGCTCGATCCGCGTGACGTGCAGCTCCAGGTGGATGCCGACCGTTCGCTTTACGACATGGCTTCGTCGCAGCTGTCGCGCATGAGGCGGCTGCTGGAGCACGAGGCGGTGTCGCGTCAGGAGTACGAGTCGGCGCAGACATCCTATGTGCAGGCCAAGTCGGCCTACGAGAACTCGAAGGACCTGCTCGTGGAGACGAAGCTGCGGGCGCCGTTCGCCGGCGTGGTGGAACGCACCTATGTCGATACCTACGAACGCGTGCAGTCGGGGCAGACGGTGGTGCGGCTGGTGAATCCCGTCAGCTCGACGGTCGAGTTCACCATGCCCGAGCGGAGCATGTCCTACCTTGCCGATACGACGACACGCTTTTTCGTCACCTTCGACAACTATCCCGAGCGCCGTTTCGCGGCGCGTCTGGACAGCTATGCCAAGACCTCGTCCGACGCCTCGGGATTTCCCGTGTCGCTGCGGATAGCGAAGGCGGATGCCGAGCGGTTCGGCATCTCGCCCGGCATGACGTGCAGCGTGACGATGCGCACGGCGGAGAATGCCGCGAGTGTGGTGGGTGTGCCCGTTACGGCGATCTATGCGCCTGCGGAGGGCGGGACCTTCGTGTGGTGCGTTACCGACGGCGGGAGTGTCGAGCGTCGTGCGGTGGTCACGGGAGGCATCTTCGGCCGCGACATGGTTATCGTCGACAGCGGCCTCAAGGCGGGTGAGCGTGTGGTGACGGCGGGCGTCTACCGTCTGCGCGAGGGCGAGCAGGTGAAAATATTAAATCCGTGAGGCCATGTCGATAGCAGAATATTCGATACGCAACCGCCGTGTGGTGTGGTTCGTGCTGGCGCTCTTCATCGTGGGGGGCGTGTGGGCCTTCGCCTCGATGGGCAAGAAGGAGGACTCGACCTTCGTGCTGAAGACGGCCGTGGTCACGTGCAGCTATGCCGGGGCGACACCCGTGCAGGTTGAGCAGCTTGTCTCGGAGCCCGTGGCGCGTGAGCTGCAGTCGATGCGCGGCGTGCATAAGATAACCTCCGAGTCGTATTACGGCTACTCGAAGATAACGGTGGAGCTGGACCCTGCCACGCGTGCCGACGAGATCCCGCAGCTGTGGGACGAGTTGCGGCGCAAGGTGGCCAACATCTCGCCGCAGCTGCCCTCGGGCGCGGGAACGATACGCGTGAACGACGATTTCAGCGATGTCTACGGGCTCTATTACGGGCTTGTCGCCGACGATGGTTTCTCGTGGGGCGAGATCCGCGACTGGGCGCAGCGCATAAAGACCGAGGTGGTGACCGTGTCGGGGGTGCAGAAGGTGGCGCTGTTCGCCGAGCAGACTCCGGTGATAAACCTCTATATAACGATGTCGGCCCTGGCCAATTTCGCCATCACGCCCGAGATGATCGTGGCGACGATATCGCAGCAGAACGCCATCGTCAACAGCGGCCGCATCGTCGCCGACGAGATGGAGATACGCGTCCTTGAGACGGGCGTATATGCCTCCGTGGATGACATAGCCGATCAACTTCTTATCGCCGCCGACGGCCGTCAGTACCGCCTGGGCGACATAGCCCGCATCGAGGAGGGCTATCTCGAACCCCCTGCGGCGTTGATGCACGTCGACGGCCGGCGCGCCGTGGGCATAGGGGTGTCGTCGGAAGCCGGGGCCGATGTGGTGGCCCTGGGGGGCGAGGTGCGAGCGTGCATGGAGCAGCTGTCGCGGAGCATGCCCGTCGGTATGGATATCGTGACGCTCTATCCCGAGGACGAGATCGCGCGTCAGGCCAACATGTCGTTCCTGGCGAACCTCCTGGAGTCGGTGGCCATAGTGATCGTGGTGATAATGCTGGCGATGGGTGTGCGCAGCGGCTCGCTTATCGGGTTGTCGCTACTCTTCACCATCGGCGGCACGATGCTCTGCATGTATATGACGGGCGAGGGGATCAACCGCACCTCGCTGGCGGGCTTCATCATCGCCATGGGGATGCTGGTCGACAACGCCATCGTGGTTACGGACAATGCCCTCAGGTCGGCCGCCTCGGGCGTGCCGCTGCGCGAGGCTCTTGTCCGCGGCGCCGAAGGCCCGAAGTGGGGGCTTCTGGGGGCGACGCTCATCGCCGTCTTCTCGTTTCTGCCTCTCTATCTGGCACCTTCGGCCGTTGCCGAGATCGTCAAACCGCTGTTCGTCGTCATCGCCCTCTCGCTGATGATAAGCTGGGCGTTGGCCCTGACGCAGGTTCCCATGTTCGGGGTGTCCATGCTCAAGGTGCCGCCGCAGGGCGGCGCAGAGAGCCGCTTCGCATGGTTCGACCGCGTGCTGGGGTGGATGATAGGCCACCGCTGGACGGTGGTGACGGCTGCCGTGGCGCTCTTCGCGGCGTCGCTGGCCGCCATGCGCGTCATGCCGCAGAACTTCTTCCCGCAGATCGACAAGCCCTATTTCCGTGCCGACGTTATTTTGCCCGAGGGGTATGACATAGAGGCTACGCAGCGCAACCTCGACACGATGACGCGCTGGCTGCACACGCAGCCCGAGGTGGTGCGCGTATCTACGACGGCGGGATCGACACCCCTGCGATACTACCTTGCCAGCAGCAGCGTCGCCTCGCGCCCCAATTTCGGTAACATACTGGTCGAGGTGGACGACAAACGCTCGACGGAGGCGGTGAAGGGGCGATTCGATGAATTCGTGCTGTCGACGTGTCCCGACGTGTGGCTGCGCTCGTCGTTGTTCAAACTCTCGCCTGTGCCCGAGGCCACGATCGAGATCGGCTTCGTGGGGAACGATATCGACACGCTGCTGCGGCTGACGAGCGCCGTGGAGGAGATTATGTGGCGCGACGGCGGCGCGGTGAACGTACGCAACAGTTGGGGCAACCGCATCCCGGCGTGGATCCCCGTCTATTCGCAGACCAAGGGCCAGCGTATCGGCGTGAGCCGTAGCCGTATGGCGCAATGGATGACGCTCGCCACGCAGGGATACAACATGGGCGAATACCGCAGCGGGGACGAGGTGGTGCCGATCCTGCTCAAGGACGAGGCGCAGAGGGACTACAACCTGTCGAACCTGCAGTCGATGCCCGTTTTCTCGCAGAGCGGCCGCGTATACTCTATCGAGCAGGCGAGCAGCCGCTTCGACTTCGATTTCCTGCGGGGCGTGATCAAGCAGTATAACCGGCAGCGGGTGATGAAGGCACAGTGCGACCCCGCGCGCGGCGTCAATACGCAGCGGCTCTATTCGCGGCTGGTGTCGGCCGTGGAGCGCGAGGTCGTCGTCCCCGAGGGCTACCGCATGCGTATCTTCGGCGAGCAGGAGTCGCAGGCGGAGTCGAATGCCGCGCTGGCGGAGAATATGCCGCTGACGCTGGTGTTGATGTTCATCGTATTGCTGCTTCTGTTCGGCAACTACCGCGATCCGGTGGTCATTCTGCTCATGACTCCGTTGATCTTCATCGGCGTGGTGGGGGGATTGCTCGCGACGGGCAACAGTTTCAACTTCTTCTCGCTGCTGGGGCTTTTGGGCCTGGTGGGCATGAATGTCAAGAATGCCGTGATCCTGGTCTCGTCGATAAACGACCTGCGTGCGGCGGGGGTCGATGGCGCGGCGGCCGTGGTACAGGCGGCGCGGAGCCGTCTGGTGCCGGTGTGCATGGCTTCGGCGACGACCGTGCTGGCATTGATACCGCTGCTCTTCGACTCCCTGTTCGCCAGCATGGCGGCAACGATAATGGGCGGGCTGATCGTGGCCACGGCGCTGACCATGTTCGTGCTGCCCGTGACATACGCATTGTTCCACAAGATCAGAAAACGATGATGAACGGATTACGTATAGCGATCGTGGGCATGTCGGTGGCGGCTTCCCTCTCTTCGTGGGGGCAGGAGGGGCCGATGACGCTGGCGGCATACCGCGACAGTGTGAGCGGCTACAGTTGGCAGCTGAAGAGCGCTGCGGAGAATGCTTCGGGCGCCTATGCTACCATGCGGCGCGAGAAGACGGGCATGCTGCCCGACTTTTCGATATCGGGGTCGTTCGTAAAGACATTCCACAAGATCGACGACCGCAGGCTCTGGGGATTCGCTCTGGACCGCAGCATCGAGCAGACGGTCTATGGCGGCGGGGGCCTGCGCGCGGCATACCGCAAGGCGCAAAGCGACTACCGCTCGGCGCAGCAGGACGAGCTGTCGGCACGCCTCGAGGTGCGCTATGCGGCCGACTGTGCCTACTGGAACGTTTCGGCGATGCAGATATTCATGTCGGCGGCCGAGGAGTATGTCTCCATAATCGAGTCGTTGTATCGTGTGGTCAGGGAGCGTTTCGGCGAGGGATATATCGCCAAGAGCGACCTGCTGCAGGTTGAGACGCGACTGAGCGATGCCGAGTACCAGCTCGAGACGGCGCGGCGGAACTATGCCGAGGTGCTGCATGACTTCAATGTGCTGTACGGTGCCGACCTCGACAGCCGGGCGCATCTGGCACAGTCGATAACGGATTCCGTGCCCATGCCCGAGCGGGTGCCGGCCGACGAGATGCTGGCGCGCAGGCCCGACCTTCAGGCGGCGGCGCTGCGCGTCGAGGCGGCGGAACATGCCGTGGATGTGGTGCGTGCCGCATACAACCCGCAGATCGTAGTCGGTGCGAGCGGTTCGTGGCAGACGTTCACGCCCAACATCTCGGGGCGCACGTATTTCGATGCGGCGCTGACGGTAGGAGTGCGCGTGCCGATATTCCATTGGGGCGAGCGGCGCCATGCCGTTTCGGCTGCGGGTGCGGCCGTGCGCGCATCGCAATACTCGCTCGGGGCGGCCCGCGACGCCGCGGCGCGTGAGGAGGCGGACGGCTGGAGCTCCCTTACGAGCAGCCGGGCGCAGATGCTCTCGTCGCTGCGCAACCTCAAGATCGCGGGCGAGAACCTCGAGATAAGCACCTACTCCTACAACGAGGGGCAGGCGACGATTCTCGACGTGCTGCAGGCGCAGCTGAGCTGGATACAGATATACACCAACACCATCACCGCACAGTTCAACTATGCGGTGGCGGTGTCGGCATACGAAAGGATAACGGCGGCGGATTAGGCGCTCACGCTCTCGGTACTTACGACCGATATCTCGTGAGCCACGGGAGCTATCGTGCGCAGCATGGCGATGGTGCCGCAATACTTGTCCTGGGTGAGAGCCAGGGCGCGGCTGACGGCATTCTGGTCGTCGAGCGTCTTGCATTGCGCGTTGTAGGATACGTTGAAGCTGCGGAAGCGGCTTCCGGCCTGTACGTCGGGGGTGTCGAGAACGCCCTCGACGCTTATTTCGAGCGCCTTGAGCGATATCTTCGCCTTGCGCAGCATGGCCTGCACGGTGAGACCGGCACATTTTGCCGCAGCGTAGAGCATGAGGGCCTTGGGATTCAGATCGTCTGCCTTTTGCGAGCCCTCGAGGCGGAACTTGCCGCTGCGGGTGAGCCCGACGGTTACTTTTTGCGTGTTCATTGTCTTTGTGGTTTTTATGGTTGGTGCGGCGCGAAGAGCGTAACGATCTCGCGCCCGCGATAGTGCGTGGGGACAATAATCGTTCCTTTGTTGCGTATTTTATGGCAAAATCGTTATCTTTGCTCACCACTAAATCCGAAGTGAATCGTATGCACAGAAGAGTATTGATATTGGCCCTGTCGCTGTTTGCGGCCGGCACGTTCGAGGCGGCGGCGCAGTCCCCGTCGATAGACGATGCGATCGGGCGGGGCGTCTCGCTCTACAATTTCGGCCATTGGGCCGAGGCGAGGACCGAATTCCGCAACGCGCGCGAACGACTCTCGCCGGTGCGGGACCGCTTGCGTGTCGAGAAGATAGACTATTACCTTGCGCTGTGCGACATGGAGTTGCGCACGGCGGATGCCGAGAGCCGCATGAGGCGGTTCCTGGAATCATATAACGGTTCGTCGTACACCAACGAGATACAGTTCTCGCTGGGTGCCTATTATTGCATCCTGGACGACACGGAGCGTGCCGAAGAGGAGCTGTCGAAGGTGCGTTACGAGAGCCTCGATCCCAAGTACAGGGACAAGTACGACCTGCGTATGGGATACATGTCCTTCATGAAGGGGGACTACGAGAACGCCGAACGCTATTTCGGCCGCATCGCCCCGTCGAGCGACTATGCCGACCATGCGGTCTACTACAAATCATACATGGCCTACTCGCGGGGAGATTTCGATACGGCGCGCAACGGCTTCAACTCGCTGCTGCGCAGCCCGCTGTATCGCGACCTGATGCCGTTCTACCTGATGCAGATCGACTTCAAGAGCGGCGACTACCGCGCCGTGGCCGACAAGGGCGAGGAGCTGATGTCGCACACCACGCCCGAACAGGCGGTGCAGATACGCCGCATGATGGCCGAGTCGTGGTTCCAGCTCGAGGACTACGCCAATGCGGTCAAGTACATGACCGCGTACAAGGAGTCGGGCGGCGAGATGAAGCGCGTGGAGAACTATATCATGGGATATTCGCTCTACCGCCAGACCTTTTACACCCAAGCCGAAGAGTATCTCCGCCAGGCGTGCGGCGCCGACGACATGCTCACGCAGAATGCGTCGTACAACCTTGCGGACTGCTACCTGCGGGCCGGAGATAAGGAGAACGCCATGCGTTCGTTCGCCATGGCGGCCTCGTCGGCCTACGATGCCGATATTGCGGAGGATGCCCTGTTCAACTACGGAAAGCTGCAGTACGAACTCGGCGGCGGCGTCTTCAACGAGGCGATCAATGTCCTGAGCCGTTATGTCGAGATGTACCCCTCGTCGCCGCGCGTACTCGAGGCGCGGCGGCTGCTCATTGCGGCCTATTACAACTCGCACAACTATGCCGAGGCGTACCATGCCATCAAGAACTTCCCCGATCCCGATGCCGACGCGATGCAGGCGTTGCAGAAGATAGCCTACTTCAACGGCCTGGAGTCGTATGTCGCGGGCGATCTGGAGGAGGCCGAGAGCTCGCTGCAGGAGTCGCTCGGCGTGGGACTCAATGCCAAGTACAACGCCCTGGCGTCGTTCTGGCTGGGCGAGATAGCCTATGCCTCGGGCGACACGTCCACGGCGCTGCAGCGCTATCGCAACTACATGGCCCGCGCGCCGCGCACGGGCAACGAGTATGCCATGGCGCAGTACAATATCGGATATTGCTACTTCAACAACGACGAATATGCCGCTGCGGGCGAGGCCTTCGAGAAGTTCCTGTCGCTCTATGCGCAGCGCGACTCGTACCGGGCCGATGCCCTGAACCGCTTCGGCGACGTGCATTATGCATCGCGCGAGTTTGACGAGGCCGTAAGGAACTATGATGCGGCGGCGGCTTTGGGAACGCCGGAGCGCTACTATTCGCAGTTCCAGCGTGCCGTGACGCTCGGGGCGCAGAACAACGTGCCGCAGAAGATAGAGAGCCTGCAGCGTATCGTGCAGCAGGACCGCGGCGACTATGTCGATGCGGCCACCTACGAACTGGGACGTACATATATAGGCGATGCGCAGTACGAGGCGGGCGTGAAGGTGCTGGAGCGTTTCGTGGGACAATATCCCAATTCGCGCTACCACACGCAGGCGTTGTCGGACCTGGGCCTTGCGTACATGAATCTGGGACAGCGCGACAAGGCGTTGAAATATTACGACATGGTTGTCAAGTCGGCGCCGCAGTCGGCACAGTCGAAGAGTGCCATGCAGGGCATCCGCGAGATATATATCGCTGAAGGCGACGTGGATGCATACTTCGACTATGCACAGAAGGCCGGTCTCGAGGGCAACATGAGCGAGATGACGCGCGACTCGCTCTCGTATACGGCGGCGCAGAAGCTCTACCTCGACAACAAGACGTCGGAGGCGGCGGCATCGTTCACCTCCTACCTGTCGAACTTCCCGAAGGGATATTACCGCAACGATGCTCTCTTCTACCTGAGCGACTGCCATATCCGCGACGGGCGGAATGAAGAGGCCATCAAGTCGCTGGCCGAGTTGGCGGCGCAGGGACATACGCAATATTCGGAGCGTGTGCTGGATCGTCTCTCGTCGATGTATTACGAGACGGAGCAGTACGAGCAGGCGGCGGGAATTTTCCGCTCGCTCTATGACGAGGCCACGACGTCGGCAGCCAAGATCAACGCCGCCTCGGGATATGTTGCCTCTACGTTGAAGTATGCCGACGACAACGGCATACTGGCCATGGCGGACGATGTGGCGTCGATGGCCGAGGTGAACGATACGGCACGGCGCAAGGCACAGTTTGCCAAGGCTCAGGTGCTGCAGCGTCAGGGTCGCGGCGACGATGCCCTGGCCATATACAAGAGCCTGTCGTCCGAGACCAAGAGCGCCGAGGGTGCCGAGTCGTTCTACCGTCTGATCGAGGCGGAGTATGCGGCCAAGAATTACGACAGGGCCGAGAAGATGGTATACGAGTTCTCCGACAGCAAGACGCCCCAGAACTATTGGCTGGCCAAGGCCTTTATCCTTCTGGGAGACATATACATGAGTCGTGGCGACAGCTTCCAGGCGCGCGCGACGTATCAGAGCGTGGCGGACGGATATTCGCCCGCGGATGACGGCATAGTTGAGGAAGCCAAGTCGAAAATTGCTAAAATCAATTGATTATGAAGAGACTGTCATATATAATGCTGTTGCTTGCGTTGCCCGTGGCGGCCTCGGCACAGGTGGCCAAGCAGGTGGAGGTGACGAAGGACTATGTGCCGATGGTCAGGTCGGCGCAGAAACTCTCCGTAATTCCCGACATGACCGATACGGTCACCATGCAGCCCGACATCGAGTATGAGGTTACGCCGCGCTGGTATCAGACCTCGATGCTGGTGGAGAACTTCCGCCCGGCGACGATCACATACTGGGACTATAACCGTTCGCGTCCCTTCTATGCGCGCGGGGCCTTCGGTGTGCCCCTGACGAGCGAGGCCGACATCTATGTCTCGACCTATAACAAGGATCGCGGCTATGCCATGGCCTATGTCAACCATTGGGGAGACTACCGCAACCGCCACAACCATCTCGGCGAGAAGGTGACGTCGGGCGTCTCGGAGATGAACAACCGCGTGGGGGGCCGTGCCGGATTGATGGTGCGTCGGCATATGCTGGAGGTTGACATCTATGGTGACCAGCGGCTGCGCCACCGTTATCCCACTACGGGCGAGAAGATCCTCTTCGGCAGCGTTGCTGGCAAGATCCGCTTCGGCGACGACTTTACGGACATGAGTCGCTGGAACTTCAACCTCGAGGTCGGGGGCAACATCTTCGGCGAGAACTATGTGCCGGAGGGGGCCGAAAAGCACAGCCAGTCGCAGGCCGATGTCCGTTTCGCATTGGGCAAGCTGCTGGGAGGCCGGCACATATTCCGGGTGCATGCGGGATATACGGGCGTATTCGGCTCGGCGGCCCTGAGCGACTATGGCGACAACACCTTTATGGCGGGCCTGCGCTACGGCATAAGCGGCCGCCGTATGGAGTTCCTCATCGGTGCGGATTACTGCTATGACGATCTCAAGGGCTCGACCGACAGCCCGCACAAGGTGTTCCCGTACCTGAAGCTGACGTGGAAGAATACGAACGAGAAGTTCGTCCCCTATGTCGAGGTCGACGGCGGCATACGTCGTCACGACTACGGGTCGCTGCTCTACGAGAATCCCTATCTGAAGATCCCGGCAGGCAGCGCGTCGGCGTTCCTGGCCATACCCAACGAGTCGGTGTATAACGGCCGTGCCGGTTTCGGGGGCAACTTCGGCGGCGGAGTCTTCGCCTACGGCATCTCGGCCGAGCTGTCGCTGAACGACAACCATCTCTACTGGTACAGTTACGACTATGCCGACTATGGCGGCACGAACGCCTATCAGCACAGCCTGCGTATCAATGGTGATCTGAAGTTCCGCCCCGTGGGTCAGTTCGAGGCCGAGTTTCATGCCGGAGTATATGCGTGGGAGAACTACGACGGCTTCTACAGCAGCCGCCCGAGTGCCGAGATCAACGCCGCATTGCGGTATATCGGCCGCAAGGTGACGGCCGGCGTGTCGTTCGACTACCGCGGCCCCATAAAGTGGATGGATACGGATGAGTCCACGGGACAGATCGGGATGTACCGCACGCCGTCGTCGTTCTGCCTTAACATCGATGCCGAGTGGCGGGTGACGGAGCGGCTGGCCGTATATGCCGAGGGTCGCAACCTCGCGGGCAGTACGATATATGACTGGGCATACTACTATTACGATACGGCGCAGGGTCTGCTGGGTGTGAAGTTCACCTTCTGACGCTTGCCGTGCAAGAGTGAAAAGGCGGGAATCCGGATGCGGTTCCCGCCTTTTTATTCTGCATGAGGAGATGCTGCCGCATTGTATGCTAATCCTTGCTGCCGGCCTCGGCCTGGCGGTAGACCTTGCCCAGACGGTGCGACATGAGGAACTCGAAGATGCCGCGCAGCAGCATGAACGACGTGAAGGCGAGCCACAGGGCGTTGTTGCCTATCATCGGGTGCATCGTGTAGAAAATGATGAAGTATGCGGCCGTTGCCAGCAGCATCGAGTCGCGCATGATACGCGACTGCGTGGCTCCGACCATGACGCCGTCCATGATGAATGGCATGGCTGCCACGAGTGGTATCGCTATGACCCAGCCGATGTAGCGGGAGGCATATTCGACGATGAGCTGCGCGTCGGTGGTTTCGTCGTTGATGAAGAGGTGGAGCAGCTCCTGCCACCAGCCGATGTAGATGCCGACATAGAGTATGGCGACGACCATGCACCACGCCATGCAGCGGTGTATGCAGCGGCGCAGCGAACGGTGGTCGCGCGCCCCGATGAAACGCCCCGTGAGGGCTTCGGCGGCATAGGCGAAGCCGTCGTTCATGTACGAGAAGAGTGTGAAGAGCTGCAGCAGGATTGTGTTCACGGCCAGCAGCACGGGATCGTCCATACGTGCCGAGGCGGCGGTGAAGAAGGTGTATGCGGCGACGATGCAGAGCGTGCGGATGATGATGTCGCGGTTTATGACGAAGAATTCGCGCATGGCCTTGATATCCGTCACCTCGCGCCACGCAATGGCGACGAAGCGGCGGCGGTAATGCAGCCACGTTATGATGACAGTAGCGGCGACGCCGGTCCACTGCGCCACGACGGAGGCGTATGCTATGCCGACGATTCCCATGTCGAAGCCGAAGGCGAACCACACGCTGCAGGCGATGTGTATCACGTTTACGGCGATGGCCACTATCATGGGTATTATGGCGTTCTGCATGCCGGTGAGCCAGCCGTTGAGGCCGAAGAGCATCACGCCTGCGGGCACGGCCCAGATGCGGGCGAAGAAGTAGTCGGCAACCATCGCGTCGCCGTGCATGATCTCTATGGCGGCGAGTCCTATGGGACGTTGCAGTATGAGGACGCCGAACCCCACGAGGCACGAGACCAGTACGGCCCGCGCCAGCATGAGAGTCGTTCCCTTCCTGTCTCCGGCGCCGAAGGCCTGTGCGGTGAGGCCGCTCGTGCCCATGCGGATGAAGGCGCAGTTCCAGTATATGAAGTTGAATATCGAGACGCCTATTGCCAGGGCGCCTATGGTTGCGGCGGAGCCTCCCCACTGTCCGGCGATGACGGTGCCGGCGATACCCATTATGGGGACGGTGATGTTGGAGACGATGTTCGGCAGCGCCAGGCGCAGTATTTCGCGGTTCATGCCCATGCTGTGATAGTGTAAATCGCAGCAAAGATACAACATTCCCGCATACGGGGTTGCATTGCGGCTGCGGGGAGTGTTTTTTTGTCCTCTTATTCGATGGCGTGATTGCCTAACGTAAGGAAATTTGATTACCTTTGCCGCATAAAACTTATGTCATCGTTATGAGAAACAACAAACAGGATTCGACCACAGCCGTATCGCGTTTCGGCCGCGACAAACGCACCCGCAACGCTTCGGCCGAGCGTGTCGACCGCAGCCCTCGTCCACGACGTGAAGCCGACGGCGACGGGTATCCGCAGCGGGGCGGAGAACACCCGCACGCAGGCAAACGCGCATCGTACAACCCCAATTTCTCGGCCGACAACCGCCTGCGCGAGGGCGGCGAACAGCCTGGACGCGAATCGTTCCGCGAGGAGCGTGGCGAGCGTCCGTCACAGCGGTTCCGTCCGTCGCGCGGAGAGCATGCGCCCTATGGCGAACACCGCCATTATGACGAGCGTCCGTCATTCGGAGCCCGTTCTTCACGCGGAGGCCGTCCCTCGTTCGGAGGCCGTCCGTATCATGAGGGCGACCGTGAGGAGTTCGGCGGCAGGGAGCCCGGGGATAAGGAGTTCGGCGGCAGGCAGACGCGTCAGCGCGGCGGCCGCAGTTTCGAGCGCGGGGCCGCGGAACCGGAATACGGGCGCAAGCCGCATCGCGAGGGCGGCGCGCCGCGAAGTTCCCGTAACGATGGCGGCCGCGGTACGTATGGAGACAATCGTCCCAAGCGTTCGTACCGTGCCGGCGACAGACCGGGATATTATCCGAAGTATGCCCCGTCGAAGATGCCGGACGAGATGCGTCTGAACCGTTTTCTGGCGCAGTCGGGTCTCTGCTCTCGCCGCGAGGCCGACGACTACATACAGGCGGGTCTTGTGACGGTGAACGGGGTCGTTGTCTCGGAGCTTGGCACGAAGGTGAAGCCTTCGGACGATGTAAGGTTCAACGATGAGCGCATACAGGGCGAGAAGAAGGTATATCTGGTGCTGAACAAGCCCAAGGGATATGTCACCTCGATGGAGGATCCCCATGCCGACAAGACGGTGATGGACCTTGTGAAGAATGCCTGCACGGAGCGCATATACCCTGTGGGGCGTCTGGACAAGAACAGTCTCGGCCTGCTGCTCTTCACGAACGACGGCGACGTGGCGAGCCAGCTGACGCACCCTTCGCTCGAGAAGAAGAAGATCTACCAGGTGACGCTCGACAAGCCTCTGACGCGAGCCGACATGGAGCGCATAGCCGAAGGTATCACGCTGGAGGACGGCGAGGTCTATGCCGACGAGATCGCATATACGGGCGATAACAAAAAGGAGGTGGGCATCGAGATACACTCGGGGCGCAACCGTATCGTGCGCCGCATCTTCGAGCATCTGGGCTATTCGGTGCAGAAGCTCGACCGTGTCTACTATGCCGGTATCACGAAGAAGAACCTCAAGCGTGGCGCATGGCGTTTCCTGACGCGCGAAGAGGTCGAGCGCCTCAAGAGCGGCCGCTACGAGTGACGTCGCGCGCATGACGATATGAAAACGGCGGAATCCCACAGGGGTTCCGCCGTTCCGTTTGTCCCGTGTGCCGCGTCAGTGCGTATCCCTGTACCAGTCGGTGAGGGAGTATTCGTAGCGGTATATCTCGGCGGGGGCCGAGGTGCTGATGCCCGAATACGACGAGATGGGGTAGTTGCCCGCCACGCCGTAGTTGGACCAGAACGACGGCAGGGTATACTTGTACGGCACGCAGAGCGACATCTGCCGTGCGAATGACGCCTTGAGGGTCTCGCCGCCGCACGCCTTGTCGACGTAGTCGCCCAGATCGAAGAATATGTGGTCGATCTGTCCTTCGTATGTCTGCAACTGCGAGGGGTCTGTATCGTCCAATGCTCCCGCCGTGTTGATGCGTTTCATTATTTCGGCGAGGGGCTCCAGCTGCGAGCAGTCGATGGCTGCCACCGATCCCGAGTATCCGTATGTCGAGGCATAGTGGTCGTGGAAGGTGCGGCATACGGCGTCTATATCGCTGTTGCGGCCGTTTCCGGCCAGCAGGTACGGCAGCACCTCTGTATATGGGAAGCCGTCGCCGAGGATTTCGCACGGTGCCCCTATGATATAGTCGGCGTTGTTGCGCAGCACGTATGCCGATTCGACGTTGGCCATGAAACAGGCGTCGAAGAGGATATAGCGGAACTTCGTGCCCGTTGCCGTGAGCGCTTCGGCGATGTCGGCGATCTCGAATTTGTTGGATGCGCTGTCGGAATATCTCTCCCCGAAGTAACGTGTCACGATGTTGCTTGGCATCTTGCGCCAGTAGTCCGCCTTCACGGTGCGGGGATGCGTGGCGGCAGCGGCAGCGGCGGAGGGCGTCTCCGCAGGGATCCATGCCGTGGCGTGGCCCGCCATCACCAGACCGTAGCTCTCGGCCGGGGCCAGACGCATCATCTCCGATAGGAAGAACGTCATGTCCTCGCCCTCGGCTATGGGTGGCATGTCGTATGTGGCCAGTTTCTTCTCGACGCACGTGCCGTTCTCGAGCTCAAGCTCCATGATGTCGGCGCTGTTGCGGCTGCTGCCCTGGTAGAGGCACAGGACACGGCAATTTCCTGCGGCATTGCGGGCGATAGCTTCGGCTGCGGCGTCGATGTTGCGCGAGAAGTAGTACGACAACTGTGTGCCGGTGAAGTAAAACATCAGCGTATGGGGTGTCGGACCGTTTTCCTGCGGTGTCGATTTGCGGCATGCCGCCGTGAAGAGCATTGCGGCGGCGGCAAACAGCAGTACGATATGTCGAAGTGCGGGGCGCATGGTGTTGTCGTGTCGGATATCTGGAGTGTGTTCCTATTTGTATTCTCTCGGCTTGAGGTTGTTGAACTGCCAGGTACGTTTCTTCTTGAATGTGACGTCATCGGGCTTGTTGCGGTAGATGCGGCTGTAGTCGAAGTAGAAACCGCGGATCTTCTTGCCGTCCGGGGCCTTGACGGGTTCTATGAGAGGGATGTACTCCACATCGCGGCTGATGATCTCGGCGCGCTTGCCCGTGAGATCCATCGACGCCACGACGTCCACCGCGTGCGAGAACATGAGTATGTGCATCGGATACTTCTCGCTGCGGCCGTCGCCCGAGGCCTTGATGGTCTCGAGGATGCCGTTCAGGTGGCGGAAGTATGCCTCCTCCTTCTGCTTGTCACCCAGGGCGCCGTATGCGAAGACCATCATGTTCAGCACCGTGGGATTGAAGGGGTCGACCTTCATCGCCTCGTTGCAGATGGATATCACCTGCCGCATCTCCTCGTTGGTGACGGCATCGGGATCGAGTCCGATCAGGGATTCGTAGAGCATGTCCACGGCCTTGTTCGTCGCCAGGGGCTTGTAACTCTCCTGATAGGCATATCCGTAATATAGATAGTGGTAATCCTCCTCGGAGAGCGAGTCGAGCGTGTTGTATCGCATCATGAGCGACGGGTAGTAGTATGGTGACGACGAGTCGAGCGTACGGTCGAGGATATCGTCCTCGTCGGGTATCTTGGACCACGAGAGCGACGGCACCATCAGCAGCGCCAGGGCTATATACAGGAGTTTCATACGTTATGAGTTTTCGGATATAACGTATTCCTACCGCAAATCGTATTCCGCTATGAGTTTTTCGATCTTCTTCATCAGGGGCTCCGTTGCCGGCACCAGGGGCAGGCGCAACACGTTCTCTATGCGTCCCATCACGGCGAGCGCAGCCTTGATGCCCGTAGGGTTGCCCTGCTCGAAGAGGGCCCCTATGGCCTCGCGCAGGCGGCCCATGATGGTCTCGGCACCGTCGAAGTCGCCCGCGGCGGCCAGATCCACCATGCGTGACACCATCTGCGGAAAGGCGTTCGCCGCAACCGATATCACGCCGTCGCCGCCGCGGCGCATCACCTCGAGCGTGAGGCTGTCGTCGCCCGAGATTACGCGGAACCCGTCGGGACGGTTGCGTATGATCTGCTCTATCTGGTCGATCTTGCCCGAGGCCTCCTTCACGGCGATGATATTTGGTTCGTCGGCCGCAAGGCGGCATGTGGTCTCGGCCGTCATGTTGACGCCCGTACGGCCCGGTATGTTGTAGAGGATCACGGGCACGGGTGACGCTTCGGCGATGGCGCGGAAGTGGCGGTAGAGTCCCTCCTGTGAGGGCTTGTTGTAGTATGGTGTGACGCTCAGAATGGCATCTATGCCGCTCAGGTCGGTGTGCTCGACATACTCCACCACCTCGGCCGTACAGTTGCCGCCCAGACCGGCCACGAGGGGTACGCGCGAGGCTACGCGCTGCTTAATGATGTTGAGTATGCGTCCTCGGTCCGTAGGCTTTATGGTGGGGGTCTCGGCCGTGGTGCCGAGGGCCACGATATAGTCTGTACCGCCGTCGATTATAGTGTCGATAAGGCTCTCCATAGCGGCGATGTCGTATGAGAGATCCTGCTTGAACGGTGTTATCAGGGCGACACCTGCGCCGCGGAATTTACTCGTGTCCATATCTCGTTTTCCTTTTGTTCGTTTTGTCGTGCCGCTTAAAACAGGGTTCCCTGCTGCGGCTGTGCGGGTGTGTTCTCGTCGGCAGCCTCTGCCGTATCGGTATGCTGCGTCTGCCCGGATGCGGGTGTGTCGGAGGCGGTGCCGCCGACCATGTTGTCGGCTATCATGCGGTAGAACTCCTCCTCCGAGATGATCTTGATATTCAGTTTTTGCGCCTTCTGCAGCTTGGCGGGCCCGATCTTGTCGCCCGCCAGCAGGTAGGAGGTATTGGCGGATACGGCTGCGAGGTTCTTGCCTCCGTGCGCCTCGATCATGGCCTTGAGTTCGTCGCGCGAGTGGTCGCGGAACGTGCCCGAGATGACGATCGACAATCCGCGCAGCGCCTCCGAGGCGGGTGTCTGCTGCCGCGCCTCGAACTGCAGGCCCGCGGCGCGCAGCCGCTCTATTATGGCCCGGTTCTGTTCGTCGGCGAAGTAGTCGAGGATCGAGTCGGCGATCTTGTCGCCTACCTCTTCGGCCTCGATGAGCTCCTCGCGCGAGGCCGCCATCACGGCATCGAGCGAACGGAAGTGCGCGGCGAGATATTTGGCCGTCGTTTCGCCCACGAACCGTATGCCCAGGGCGAACAGGACGCGGTGGAACGGCACCTCTGTCGAGTGCCGTATGCTGTTTATGATATTCTCCGCCGATTTCTCGCCGAGGCGGGGCAGTACGGCCAACTGCTCGGCCTTCAGGTCGTAGAGGTCGGCGATGCAGCCCACAAGGCCGTTCTCGAAGAGCAGCTCGACGGTCTCCTCGCCCAGCCCGTCGATGTTCATGGCCTTGCGGCGTATGAAGTGTATGATGCGTCCGAGTATCTGCGGCCGGCAATGGCTCTGGTTGGGACAGTAGTGCTTCGCCTCGCCCTCGTAGCGCACCAGCGGCGAGTGGCACTCGGGGCACTCGGTGATATACTCCAGCGGGCGGCTGTCGGCAGGTCGCTGCGCGAGGTCCACCCCCGTGATCTTGGGGATGATCTCGCCTCCCTTCTCGACATATACCATATCTCCCTCGCGCAGGTCGAGCGCCGCTATCTGGTCGGCATTGTGCAGCGTGGCGCGTTTTACGACGGTGCCGGCCAGCAGTACCGGCTCGAGGTTGGCCACGGGGGTAATGGCGCCCGTGCGTCCTACCTGGTATGTCACCTTGAGCAGGCGCGTGAGGGCCTGCTCGGCCTTGAACTTGTATGCCACGGCCCACTTCGGGGCCTTGGCCGTGAAGCCCAGGGCGCGGCGGTCGCTGAAGCGGTTTACCTTTATCACCACGCCGTCGGTGGGGAACGGCAGCGCCTTGCGCGCGGTGTCCCAATAATTTATATATGCGTCGATCTGCTCGGTGTTGTGGCAGATGGCCATCTTGTCCGATATCTTGAATCCCCACCTGCGGGCCGCCTCGAGGCTTCCCCAGTGCGAGTCGTAGGGGAGATTGTCGCCCGCCAGCTGGTAGAGCGTGCAGTCGAGGCCGCGACGCGCCACCACCTGTGACGACTGCTGCTTGAGTGTTCCCGCGGCGGCGTTGCGCGGGTTGGCGAAGGGCGGCTCCATGTTGGCCTCGCGCTCGGCGTTCAGCCGGTCGAACGAGGCGTATGGCATGAGCACCTCGCCGCGTATCTCGAAGAAGTCGGGATAGTCCTCTCCGGTGAGTGTCAGAGGTACGGTGCGTATGGTGCGGACATTCTCCGTGACGTCGTCGCCGCGTGTGCCGTCGCCGCGCGTGACGGCGCGCAGCAGTGCCCCGTGCCGGTATGTAAGCGATATTGCCGTGCCGTCGAACTTCAGTTCGCAGACGAACTCCGATTCGCCGATCTCCTTCTGCACGCGGTCGATCCACTCGTGCAGCTCGTCGAGCGAGTAGGTATTGCTGAGCGAGAGCATGGGGAAGGCGTGCTGGACGCTTCGGAACTCGTTTGTGACGTCGCTGCCGACGCGCACCGTCGGGGAGTTGGGGTCTGCGAGTTCGGGGTGTGCGGCCTCGAGGTCCTGCAGTTCTCGCAGCATGGTGTCGAACTCGAAATCGGAGACGACGGGGTCGTTTTCGATATAATAGCGGTAATTGCAGTAATTGAGACGCTGTCGGAGTTCCTTTATACGCTGCTCTTCTGTCATAACGGGATAATAACGGCCTACGCCTTGCCAAAGGTACATATTTTGTTCGGTTCGCGGCGGCGAAATAAAAAAAATAGAAAAAAAATATACATAAATAACGACGTATGTAATTTTTGTTTATACTTGCAGAAAATTTTGGAGATATGACGCCAAACAGTACGAAAAAACGTTTAGTGACCAACATCCATAACCTTACCGCCGAGCAGCAGGAAGACCTGAAAACCCTTTATCCCAAAGGGTTTTCCGATGTGATGATGCGTATCGACAAGCCCAACGGAGACTTTTTCTACGCTGTTCCCTACGAGACGGCCGACACCTATTATCTGGTCAAGATCGATGTCAAGATCGACGATTCGGCAGCCGATGCCGCCGAGGACGACTACTACGATGACGACGAGATAAAGGGGGCGGACGAGATCCAGGACGACGGCGGATCGATGGGTGACGATGAGGACGAGATGGATGACTAGTCGCGGATCAAGTCGAGATAAGAGAGGATCGAAACACGGTTCTCTCTTATTTTTTGTCCCTGCGGGCGGGCGGGGCCGCCGTGCGTGCGGCATCGGTGCGCATGGTGGCGGCGCAGGTGCAGAACATGTTGATAAAATATTGCGCCTCAAGGGCGGCGGGTTCGGAAAAAATAGCTATCTTTGAAAGCAAAAAACGTCTTTTGCATATAATTACAAGGTATAATGAAAAAAGTAGACGTAGTTCTCGGATTACAGTGGGGCGACGAAGGCAAGGGCAAGGTTGTGGATGTCCTGACCCCTTCATATAAGGTTATCGCCCGTTTTCAGGGCGGTCCCAATGCCGGACACTCGCTCCATTTCGGCGATACGAGTTTCGTTTTGCACACCGTTCCGTCGGGTATTTTCCGCGACGGCTCGGTAAATATCATCGGCAACGGCGTGGTGGTCGATCCGGTCATCCTGGCCAAGGAGATCGCCGACATCGAGGCGCATGGCGTCGATGTCAAGAGCCGTCTGCTCATATCGAAGAAGGCGCATATCATCCTGCCGACGCACCGCATACTCGATGCGGCGAGCGAGGCCGCAAAGGGCAAGTCGAAGATCGGCTCGACGCTCAAGGGCATAGGCCCCACCTATATGGACAAGACGGGCCGTAACGGCCTGCGCTTCGGCGACGTGCTGGCGCCCGACTTCAAGGCGCGTTACGAGCGCCTGAAGAACAAGCATGTCGAGATGCTGCGTCAGTATGATTTCCAATACGACATAGCCGAGTATGAGAAGACGTGGATGGAGGGCATAGAGTTCCTCCGCGGCTACCGTTTCGTCGACAGCGAGCAGACCGTCAACGACTACATCGCCGCCGGCGAGGGTATCCTGGCCGAGGGTGCGCAGGGATCGATGCTCGACGTGGATTTCGGTACATATCCCTTCGTGACCTCGTCGAATACGGTGTGTGCGGGTGTCTGCACGGGCCTGGGCGTTGCTCCCACGAAGATCGGCGACGTGTACGGTATCTTCAAGGCATACTGTACGCGTGTGGGCAGCGGCCCCTTCCCCACGGAGCTTTTCGATGAGGTGGGCGAGACGCTGCGCCAGGTGGGCCACGAGTTCGGCGCCACGACGGGACGTCCCCGCCGCTGCGGCTGGCTCGACATGGTGGCGCTGAAGTACGCCGTCATGATAAACGGCGTGACGGGCCTTATCATGATGAAGGCCGACGTGATGAACGATTTCGACACCATCAAGGTGGCAACCTCTTACCGTATCGGGGGCGTTGAGACCAAGGTCTTCCCCTATGAGGCGACGGAGGACCTGGAGCCGGTATATACCGAGTTCAAGGGGTGGAAGTGCGATATCTGCCACGTGCGCCGCTATGAGGATTTCCCCGCCGAGTTCAAGGCATACGTCGAGTTTATCGAGCGCGAGACGGGCGTTCACGTCAAGATCATCTCGGTGGGTCCCGACCGCGACGATACCATCGTAAGGTAGGCGGCGATGTCGTTGCCCGGGTGGATAATGTGCCTGCTGTTGCTGCTGCCGGCATCTCTGGAGGCGCGTGGCGGCGGCCTGCGGCGGCATCTGCCGCGCAGGGCATGCGACTTTGTAAACTCGATAGGCGTGAATACCCATTTCGGGTATTACGATACGACGTACGGCCTCTATGAGAAGGTGTTACGTCCGCGCCTGCTGGAGCTGGGCGTGAAACATATCCGCGACGGCACGTTCAATGCCGACGTTGCGCGCAAGTACCGCGAGGTGGGGCAGGCGGGCATACGCCTGCTGCTGATAACCTCGGCGGAGCATGTGGCCGGGCAGGCCGAGGCCATAGGACCCATGCTGTGGGGTGTGGAGGCCGTGAACGAACCCGACGGCCGTGGCGGCGAGTGGGTCGATGCGGCCCGAACGGAGCAGCGGCGGCTCTATGAAACGGTCAAGGGCGGCGCCGCGACGCGGCACCTTGCCGTTGTAGGCGTGTCGCTGGCAAACATAAGGGACAACCCGGCACGTCTGGGCGATGTGTCGCAGTGGATGGACTACGGGGGCATGCACCCCTATGCGGCGGGACAATATCCCTCGCGCCATTGGGGGTGGGGCATGTCGATGGAGGCGGCGCTGAATGAGGCGCGCAGGGTGAGCGGTGAGAGGCCGCTTCTGGCGACCGAGTGCGGCTACCATAACAAGGAAGACAATTCCAACCACCCGGGCGTGAGCGAACGTGCTGCGGCGATATATCACCTGCACCTCTTCTTCATCTATTTCAACCGGGGTGTGGAGCGGTGCTACAAATACGAGTTCCTGGACCTGCGTCCCGATGACGGCATGACCGACATGGAGTGTCACTTCGGGCTGGTGCGGGCCGACGGTACGGTCAAGCCGTCGTTTACGGCCATACGGAACCTGCTGCGGATATTGTCGGATGACGATGCCGGGCACAGATGCCGGCCGCTGGAGGTCGGGGTAGAGGCGCCAGAGGGTGTCACGGTGCGGACAACGCTGTTGCAGAAGAGCGACGGGCGGTGGTACCTGGCTCTGATGCGCGAAGGTGTGGCGTATGACCTGACGCGCCGGGAGGATGTGACGGTCGAGCCTGTCGACGTTGTCGTGCGCACGGGGCGGCGGCTCGCGGTGCGTGCCTACGTGCCTAATGAATCGGACGTGGCGGTTGCCGACTACGGCCGTACGGAGTGCGTTACGGTGCCGCTGGGCGCCGAGGTGCAGATCCTCGAGTTGAGCCGTTGATCGGGGGCGGCCGGTCGATATTGGGACCGGTGTCGTGCGGATGCGTGGGCTGATGCCGATCAGTGGTGCGGACCGGTCATGAGTTGACGTCCGGTCATAAACAGAAAAGAAAAAAGTAAACGGGCTGCGGCCGCAGGGCCCTGCCCCGAATACCCGAATAAACTAAACATTTATAACCAATGAACAAAGCATTGAAAATCGTTGTTCTGGCCAAGCAGGTGCCCGATACCCGCAATGTGGGTAAGGATGCCATGACTCCCGAGGGTACGGTGAATCGTGCGGCGCTGCCGGCCATTTTCAACCCCGAAGATCTGAATGCCCTCGAGTTGGCATTGCGCCTCAAGGAGCAGCGTCCCGGATCGACGGTGCATATCCTGACCATGGGTCCGTTCCGTGCCGCCGACATCATCCGTGAGGCGATGTTCCGCGGTGCCGACGGAGGCTATCTGCTCACCGACCGCAAGTTTGCGGGTTCGGACACGCTGGCTACGTCGTATGCCTTGTCGTGCGCCCTGCGCAAGGTCGGCTATGACCTTATCGTTGCTGGCCGTCAGGCTATCGACGGCGATACGGCGCAGGTAGGCCCGCAGGTGGCCGAGAAGCTGGGGCTGCCGCAGGTGACCTATGTCGAGGAGATCGAGCGTGTGGATGAGGGGTCGCTTGTAATACGCCGCCGTCTGGAGCACGGCAGCGAGGTTGTGGAGTGCCCCATGCCTGCCGTCATCACGGTCAACTCGTCGGCGCCGGCCGTGCGTCCCAAGAACGCCCGCCGCGTCATGAAGTACAAGTATGCGATGATCCCCACCGAGATTGCCGCGGCGCCCGATTCGGAGCAGGCGCGCATGGTGGCGGCGCACGACTATCTGCAGATTACCGAGCTGACGGTTGCCGACATCGACACCGACGAGAACCAGCTCGGGTTCGCAGGCTCGCCCACGAAGGTGAAGAAGATCGAGAACATCGTCTTCCAGGCCAAGGAGGCGAAGCGCCTGACGGGTGCCGACGCCGATATAAATGAACTGATGGTGGAACTTATTGCGAGCCATACGCTCGGTTAATCGAAGGAGGTAGTATGAATAACGTATTCGTATATATAGAACTCGAAAACGGCGCTGTCGCCGACGTGAGCCTCGAGCTGCTCACCAAGGGACGCGAGCTGGCCGACCGCCTGGGCGTGAAGCTCGAGGCCGTGGCCATGGGCGAGAACCTCGCCGGCATGGATAAGGAGTTGGCCAAGTATGGTGCCGATACGGTGTGGGTTGCCGATGACAAGATCTTCGCACCGTTCCGCACGCTGCCGCATACGTCGGTGCTGTGCGGCCTGATCGAGGCCGAGCAGCCGCAGATCGTTCTCTTCGGCGCTACGCCCGTAGGGCGCGACTTCGCGCCGCGCGTATCGTCGGCGCTGCACAGCGGCCTTACGGCCGACTGTACGCAGCTCGAGATCGGCGACCACAAGGATGCCAAGACGGGCAAGGAGTACAAGGACCTGCTCTACCAGATACGTCCCGCCTTCGGCGGCAACATCATCGCCACGATCGTCAACCCGGACCACCGTCCGCAGATGGCTACGGTGCGTGAGGGCGTTATGCGCAAGGCCGAGGCTGCCGTGCCCGCCGCAGGCGAGGTGAAGCAGATCGCATGGAAGGAGTACCTGAAGGACAGCGACCTCGCGGTGACGATTATCGACCGTCAGATCGAGAAGCGCAAGATCAATATCAAGGGCGCGAGCGTGATCGTTGCCGGCGGCTACGGCATGGGCTCGAAGGAGAACTTCAAGC
Source organism: uncultured Alistipes sp. (assembly GCA_949283205.1). Lineage (GTDB taxonomy): Bacteria > Bacteroidota > Bacteroidia > Bacteroidales > Rikenellaceae > Alistipes. Next base: position 107,273 of record CASDSD010000039.1, read on the forward strand.
TGGTGCACGAGCTGGCCGAGGTGCTGGGTGCCGAGGTGGGCGCAAGCCGCGCCGCCGTCGATGCCGGTTTCACGGACCATGCGCGTCAGGTCGGGCAGACGGGTGTCACGGTACGTCCGAAGCTCTATATCGCCTGCGGTATCTCGGGACAGATACAGCACACGGCGGGCATGGACCAGTCGTCGATGATAATCTCTATCAACACCGATCCCGAGGCGCCGATCAACAAGATCGCCGACTACGCCATCACGGGTGACGTGAACGAGGTTATACCCAAGATGATCAAATATTACAAGCAAAATTCCAAGTAGCGATGCCGCGTTTGCTTTCGTTCATAGCAGTCCTGTTGAGCCTGTTGCCTGCCGCCGCCCAGCGTGTGGCAAGCATCGAGTGCGGTTTCGGGGAGTATCGTCCGCTGCTGTCGGCGGCGGGATTCGAGGCCTACGCCTTCGACCTGAGGGATTTCCTGAAGGGTGAGGGCCGCTATGACGTTACCTTCCGCGTGCGCGAGTATGCCGCTGGCAGCCAGATCGACTCGACGGATTATGTATTGGGCGAGAATAAGACTCTCTTGACGGATTATCCCGAGGAGCAGCGCTCCGACGTCTTCTCCGACGAGGCGGGTGTCGTGTCGCGTGCCGAGAAGCTGGTGGCGGGGTGTTACCCCTCGAAGGCGGATTCGATTGCGACATGGATGGTCGAGCTGCAGGATGTGGCGCAGATGTACCCGCGTCTGCCGTTGCGGAACATTGCGGTCGAGGGGACACCGCGATACCACTACATATCGCGTCCGTTCGAGACTGTGGATGGCGTGATGCCAGGGGAGTTCATCCCGTTGATCTTTTTCGGCTCGATGTGGTATGACGCCGAGTATGGTGTCTACCGTTTCTGCGGCGAGAGCGAGATAGCGCCCGACCTGTCGAGCGAGATTGTGAGCCACGTGCCGCATTTCTACGTGATGGGCGTCGTATTCACGCCGGTGAAGGAAGAGTAAATGCAAAGAAAAAACAAAACGAAACATAATTATGGCCAATTTCTTTTTAGATAACAAGGATTTGCAGTTCCAGCTCTCGCATCCGCTGATGCAGAAGATCGTGGAGCTGAAGGAGCGCGGTTTCGCCGAGAAGGACCTCTACGACTACGCTCCGCAGAATTTCGAGGATGCCATGGACTCGTACCGCCGCGTGATGGAGATCGCGGGCGAGGTGTGCGGCGACGTTATCGCCCCCAACGCCGAGGGTGTCGACCATGAGGGTCCGCGCGTGGTGAACGACCACGTGGAGTATGCTTCGGGTACGGTCGAGAACATGAAGGCCGTGGTCGATGCGGGTCTGAGCGGCCTGACGCTGCCGCGCAAGTACGACGGCCTGAACTTCCCGCTCATCTGCTTCGTCATGGCCAACGAGATGGTGGCCCGTGCGGATGCCAGCTTCGAGAACATCTGGGGCCTGCAGGACTGCGCCGAGACCATCAACGAGTTCGCCTCGGAGGAGCAGAAGCAGAGGTACCTGCCGTGGGTGTCGGCCGGAGCGACGTGCGCCATGGCGCTGACGGAGCCCGATGCCGGTTCGGATCTGGGTGCCGTGATGCTGAAGGCAACGTGGTCGGAGGAGAAGGGCACATGGCTGCTCAACGGCGTGAAGCGTTTCATCACCAACGGTGACGGTGACATATCGCTGGTGTTGGCGCGTACCGAGGAGGGCACGACCGACGCGCGCGGACTGTCGATGCTCATCTACGACAAGCGCAACGGCGG
>CASDSD010000040.1 GCA_949283205.1 uncultured Alistipes sp.
AGCGAGCGCACGCGTCTGGCCGTGGCGGAGGGTGTTGTCGAGGGCCGGCACCCGCGGCGCATCATGCGTATGGGCTTTGCCGTGGTACGGCGCGACGGGACGGCCGTGACCTCGGCGGCGGAGGCTGGCGAAGGGGATATGCTGCGTGTGGAGCTGTACCGTGGCTGGCTCGGGGTGCGCGTTGAGGAGAGCTCTTCGGGCGGGGATGCGGAGCCGCAGGATCGGGAGTGAACATGATTTACTGAATTTACAGGAGAAGAGACATATGGCAAAAAAGAGTGATGCCGCGAAGGAGCTGACCTATGCCGATGCCGTTGCCGGCATCGAGGAGATATTGTCGCGTTTGCGGAGCGAGGAGATCGGCGTGGACGAGCTTGCGCGCGAGGTGACGCGCGCCACCGAGCTTATCGCCTTCTGCAAGAAGCGTCTGTATGATACCGAGGCGGCCGTGACGACGCTTCTCTCCGCAGAGGATGATAAGAAATAAAGCGCGGCGCATGAACGGGATGTTATGAAACGATTCATACGATTTATACTCAATGCCCTGCCGCGGCCGCTGCTGCAGCGTGCCGCGGGGTGGGCGGTGCCCCTGCTGGGCCTCTTCTACGTGGGGCGCGGCCGCGAGTGCCCGCTGTGCGGGACGCGGCGCCGGCGGTTCCTTCCCTACGGCTATGTCACCCCGCGTGAGGACGCCCTCTGTCCGCGGTGTCTGGCTCTGGAGCGTCACCGCCTGCTGTGGCTCTATCTCGCGCGCGAGACACGCCTTGCGGAGGAGCGGCCGCGGCTGCTGCATGTGGCGCCCGAGGTTGCCCTGATGCGGCGTTTCAAGCGGTTGTACGGGGATGTGCCGGAGCGATATGTCACGGCGGACCTGGAGAGCCCGCTTGCCGACCTGCACTTCGACATACAGCATATACCGCTGGAGGACAGGTCGTTCGATGCGGTCATCTGCAACCATATCATGGAGCATGTCGAGGACGACCGTCTGGCCATGCGCGAATTGTACCGCATCCTGCGTGCCGGCGGCTGGGGCATCGTCCTCTCGCCCGTGGATCTGTCGCGGGAGACGACCTTCGAGGACGATACGGTGACGGACCGTGACGAGCGTACGCGCCTCTTCGGACAGTACGACCACCGGCGGGTCTATGGCCGCGACTATGCCGCGCGTCTGGCCGGGGCGGGCTTCGAGGTGGAGGAGCGCGACTACGCGTCGGAATTTTCCGAGGCCGAGCGGCGGTTGTACGCGCTGCCGGCCGACCACATATACATAGTACGTAAACCCCTAAACAGAAGTTGAATATGGACGCTTTGCAGAAATACGACGCCTTGCGTCGCTTCGTCGGCGAGACCTTTTCGCCGGTGACGCAGGACCTTGTCGACAAGGCGCTGCTCTTTGCCGACGAGAAGATGAAGGGTTACATGCGTTATGACGGCACGCCGATGATGGATCACGCCGTAGCCGTGGCCATGATCGTGGCCAGGGAGATCGGACTGGGACGCAACTCGACCGTGGCGGCGCTGCTGCACGACGTGATGCGCGTGGCCAACCGCGAGCAGCCGGAGACGGTGCCGGAGCTTTCGCGCGCCATACGCGAGACCTTCGGCGAGCAGGTGCTGGGCATAATCGTCGGGTTGTACAACATATCGAACATCAAACTGAAGGTATCGAAGGAGCAGGCGAGCGACTTCCGCGACATGATCGTATCCTACTCGGAGGACCCGCGCGTGATCCTGATCAAGCTGGCTGACCGCCTGGAGGTTATGCGCAGCCTCGAGATGTTCCCGCCGGAGAAGCGGCGCAAGAAGAGCTGGGAGAGCATGAACCTCTATGCGCAGATAGCGCACAAGCTGGGCCTATACAACCTCAAGAGCGAACTGGAGGATCAGGCGCTCAAGTGGCTCGAGCCTGACGAGTATGAATATATCTGCCGCCGCCTCGAGGAGACCGAGAGCGAGCGCCAGACCTTTATCGCGCGGTTCCTGGAGCCCATCGTCGAGAAGATCGACCGTCAGGGGATCCGTTACCATATCAAGAGCCGCACCAAGTCGATCTATTCGATCTGGGCGAAAATGCACAAGCAGAAGGTTCCCTTCGAGGGCGTGTATGACATCTTCGCGCTGCGCATCATCATCGACTGCGAGCGGGAGATGGAGAAGCAGCTCTGCTGGACGGTCTACTCGATCGTGAGCGACTGCTATACGCCCAATCCGGAGCGCATGCGCGACTGGATCACGATACCCAAGTCGAACGGCTACGAGTCGCTGCATACGACGGTGTCGGCGGGCGGCGGCCGCTGGGTCGAGATACAGATCCGCACGGAGCGCATGGATGCCGTTGCCGAGCGCGGTATTGCGGCGCACTGGCGTTACAAGGGTGTGAACCAGGGCGGGCAGACGAGCGAGGCGTGGCTGAGCCGTCTGCGCGAGGTGCTCGAGGAGACGACCCACTCGCTGACGCAGCGCTTCGAGGCGAAGCCCGCGTCGGGCGAGATCTTCGTCTTCACGCCGAACGGCGACATCCGCAAGCTGCCCGAGGGGGCTACGGTGCTGGACTTCGCATTCGACATACACACCAATCTGGGCTGCACCTGCACGGGCGCCAAGGTGAACAACCGCGCCGCGTCGATACGCGACGTGCTGCATAACGGCGACATAGTGGAGGTGCTGACGCAGAAGAACCAGACTCCGAAGTCCGACTGGCTGAACGTGTGCGTGACGTCGAAGGCCCGCTCGCGCATAAAGTCCTACCTGCGCGAGGAGCAGATGAAGTATGCCCGCATGGGGCGCGAGGAGCTGGAGCGCAAACTCAAGAACTGGAAGATCGGCGTGACGATCGACGAGGCCGTGGCCTATCTGGGGCGTCAGCTGAAGATACGCACGGGGCGCGAGGTACAGTCGATGATCGGGACGCAGAAACTCGACCTGCAGACCATAAAGGATATCCTGACACGCTGGGTGTCGGGCCGCGCCGACGAGGAGCGTCGGGCCGTGGCGGCGGAGGCCGAGGAGCGCAAGGCCGAGATCAAGAAGATCGAGGCGCAGCAGCAGACGCCGCGTTCGAGTGACGCTCTGGTCATCGACGAGCGCATAGGCAACATAGAGTACAAGCTGGCCAAGTGCTGCAACCCGATCAAGGGCGACCCGATCTTCGGCTTCGTCACCATTGCGTCGGGCATCACGGTGCACCGTGCCGACTGTCCCAATGCGCAGCGCCTGCGGGAGCGTTATCCCTACCGTGTGATGGAGGCGCGGTGGCGGAGCGATGCCGACGGGGCGTTCCGTGTCACCATCGCCATCGTGGCGCAGGACGTGTCGGGCCTGGCCAACATGATCACCGAGACGGTCAGCCGCGACCTGAAGCTCAACATACGTTCGATAAACCTCGTCTCGCGCGGCGACGGTACGGTACAGGGGACGATCAGCGTCGAGGTGCCCGGCACGGGCGTCGTCGATACGCTGATACACTCTATCGTGAAGATCAAGGGGGTGCAGCGCGCCTACCGCGTCAATAACTGACGCCATTGCCGGTGTGTTCATGCGGCGGCAGCCATTGCGGCTGCCGCCGTTTTTTCCGGATTTTCCCGGAGTGGTATTATCCCTTTCCGGATTTTCCGGATTTTTATATTCAACCTGCCGCCTCCCATTTGCCGCCCGCCGCCTCCCATTTGCCGCCCGCCGCCTCCTGCCTTCCGACGTCCGTCAGCCACCAGCAACCTCCCACCAGTCACCTCCCACCAGCCGCCTGCCCCGAATTTTCACCGACTCCCGCACCGACCTCTGCTATACACCAACCACCAACCACCAACCACCAACCACCAACCACCAACCTCCCTGCAACTAAAATTTTTAGTTATAAAACTATATAAAATAGTTGTATGTGAATTTTTTTTAGTTATCTTTGTGGTGCGGGTCGTGCGGATTCGCTGCCGCGATGACCGGCAGAACCGGCAACAGGGACTGCAATGGTTTGACTGACAGATAAAAACAGGATATACGATGGAAAAACTTACACGCCGTGAAGAGGAGCTCATGCGCTGTTTCTGGGATCGCGGGCCGCTCTTTGTTCGGGAGCTTGTGGAGCTCGCGCCCGAGCCGAAGCCCCATTTCAATACCATTTCGACGATGGTGCGCGCCCTCGAGGCCAAGGGATATGTCGGCCACAAGTCGTTCGGCAACACATACCAGTATTATGCTGTCGTGGACGAGGATGCCTTTTCGCGCCGCACCCTCGGCAGCGTCATCGACCGCTATTTCAAGCATTCGGGCCTCGGCGCCGTTTCGGCGCTGGTGGAGGAGGAGCGCATCTCGGTAGACGAACTGCGCGGACTCATAGAACGTATCGAACGCCAAAACAACAAGTGACATGCCCGCCGAATTGTTGACATACAGCCTGCGGACGGCTCTCTGCATCGCTGTCTTCTATCTCTTTTTCAGGCTGCTGCTCGGTCGCGAGACATTCCATGCCTTCAACCGCCGTCTGGTGCTGGCGGCGACCGTGCTGTCGTTCCTGCTGCCGCTCTGCGTCATCACCGTACACCGCACCTTGCCCGCGGAGAATGTGGCGGACATGACGGCCGAAATGGAGACGGGAAATGTGGAGACCGCGATACACGCGTCGCCGGCGGAGGCACTGCAGGCAGCTGCCGCTCACGATGTCGGGATACGGGAGAGGCCGGCTGCGGAGACGGCCGCGGCGGCATCCGTCCCCGGCATCGCGGGCATATCGGCAGAAGCCGGCATGGTGAATCTCCCGGACGACACAATACAGGCGGAGGAGAGCCCCGTCCGCCAGCGTCGGGAGATCCCGTGGCATGAGATCCCGTGGCGGCAGGTTGCAGGCTGGATATATATTGCCGGCATAGTCGTTGTTGCGGCGCTCACATTGCATTCGGTGGTGTCGCTGCGGCGGCTCACGCGCTGCGGCCGCCGCGAACGCATGGCCGACGGCACGACGCTTGTGCGCATGGAGGGCAATGTCGCCCCCATAAGCTGGGGCCGCAATATCGTGATCTCGGAGCGCGACCTGCGTGAGAACGGCGAGGCGATCCTCGCACACGAGCGGGCGCACATACGGCTGCACCACTCACTGGACCTGCTGCTGGTCGATCTGGCGGGGGCCGTGCAGTGGTTCAACCCCGCGATGTGGCTGCTGCGCCGCGACCTGCGCGCCATACACGAATACGAGGCCGACGCCGCCGTCATCGCCAGCGGTGTAGATGCCCGGAGCTATCAACTGCTGTTAATAAGAAAAGCTGTCGGCGGGAGGTGGTACTCGATTGCCAACAGCTTTAATCACAGTAAACTTAAAAACCGTATTACCATGATGTTACGTGAAAAATCGTCGCGGTGGACACGGGCGCGCGCCCTTCTGTTTCTGCCGCTTGCGGGCCTTGCGCTCGGAGCCTTTGCCGAGACGGTATATGTACAGTCCGAAAGCAAAGTTACAAAAGAATTTTCGGAAACCAACCTTTCGGGGGCGGAAATTGCTGCCGGGGAGACTCCTGTCGCGGTGCGACGCGACAACCATGACGCTCCGGAGAGCAGGATTGCCGATCCCGACACCGTCCGCCGCCACAGCGAAGCGATCATCTTCGGCGATAAGGATGCCGACCTGCCTCCCGAACTGAAGGAGCGCATAAAGGCCTATTTCGAGAGCGAGGAGTGGCAGCGTACGACGGAGGCCATAGATGAGGCCGGCCGGAAGCTGGAGGAGTATTTCAACAGCGACGAGTGGAAGCAGAAGCAACAGGAGCTGGAGAAGCTGGGAGAATACTTCGAGAGTGACGAATGGAAACGGAAGGCAGAGGAGATGGAAGAGGCCGGCCGGAAGCTGGAGGAGTATTTCGAGAGTGACGAATGGAAACGGAAGGCAGAGGAGATGGAAGAGGCCGGCCGGAAGCTGGAGGAGTATTTCGAGAGTGACGAATGGAAACGGAAGGCAGAGGCGATGGAGGAGGCCGGCCGGAAGCTGGAGGAGTATTTCAACAGTGACGAATGGAAGCAGAAACAGCAGGAAATGGGGAAGCTGGGCGAATATTTCGAGAGTGAGGAGTGGCAGCAGACCGTCAAGGAGATGGCAGAACAGGGCGCCGACGTGGAGAAATATTTCGACAGCGACGAGTGGCGCGAGGCGTGGAAGCATGCCGGGCAGGCGGCTCAAAGCGGCGACGATGACTACTTTCAGAGCGACGAATGGAAGGCGATAAAGGGAAAACTCGACGCATGGCGTGCCGCGCACGATGACGGTGTGGAGTCCGAGTGGGTGGCAGAGGCACGGCGCGATATGGCGCGCGACCATGAGGCTCTGCGGCAGGATATGTCCGAGACACAGCGGCGGATCATGGAGACGCAGCGGAAGATAGCCGGGACACAGGAGAAGATAAGGCAGTCGGGCGGCAACGACCGCTCCGTCCGCCGCGAGATAAGGAAGACCCACCGCGAGATGGAGAAGGTCTATAAGGAGATGGCGCAGGCCGAGGAGGATATGGCGCAGGCACGTCAGGAGCTCGAACAGGCCGCCCGTGAGGCCGGGCAGGCGAATAAGTAGATCGTACGGCGCTGTGCCGGCATACAATCCGGAGACCCTTATCATAAGCAATCAAATACATAACCAAAGGGTGGGGAGCGGCCGTACCGCTCCCCTTTTTTGCGCGCCGCCGGAGACCCACGCTGCGGCAGAAGAATCGCACGCGGCGGGGCCGAAGGTTATGTTTTCTCGAATTTTATGCGTAAATTTGCGGTGCTAAATCCGAAACAGTAGAAAATACCCGCTTATGGCAGACAATTCGATACTTACGCGCCTCGACGGCCTCAAGCTCAAGTACGAGGAGATGGGGCAGAAACTCACCGACCCCGAGGTCATAGCCGACGTCAAGCAGTTCGTGCAGCTCAACAAGGAGTACAAGGAGCTGGAGCCCATCATCGAGACCTCGGAGCGTTACCGCACGGCGCTGGCCAATCTGGCCGAGGCGAAGGATGTGCTGGTGAACGACAAGGACGAGGAGATGCGCGAGATGGCGCGCGGCGAGATCGCCGAGCTGGAGCCGGCCATCGCCAAGATGGAGGAGGATATAAAGCTGCTGCTCATACCCAAGGACCCGCAGGACGAGAAGAACGCCATCATGGAGATCCGCGGCGGCACGGGCGGCGACGAGGCGGCCATCTTCGCGGGCGACCTGCTGCGCATGTATACCAAGTATATCGAGTCGAAGGGGTGGCGGTACGAGATAACCTCCTTCTCGGAGGGTGCCGCGGGCGGTTACAAGGAGGTCGTGATGAAGGTGACGGGACAGAACGTCTACGGCACGCTAAAGTACGAGTCGGGCGTGCACCGCGTGCAGCGCGTGCCCCAGACCGAGACGCAGGGCCGCGTACACACCTCGGCGGCATCGGTGGCGGTGCTGCCCGAAGCCGAGGAGTTCGATGTCGAGATCTCGATGAACGATATCCGCAAGGACATATTCTGCGCCTCGGGCCCCGGCGGGCAGTCCGTTAATACAACCTATTCGGCCATACGCCTTACCCACATACCCACGGGTATCGTCGTGCAGTGCCAGGACCAGAAGTCGCAGCTCAAGAACTTCGACAAGGCCTTCGAGGAGCTGCGTACGCGCGTCTTCAACCTCGAGTACTCGAAGTATCTCGACGAGATCGCCTCGAAGCGCAAGACGATGGTCTCGACGGGCGACCGCTCGGCCAAGATCCGCACCTACAACTACCCGCAGGGGCGTATCACCGACCACCGCATAAACTATACGATCTACAACCTCTCGGCATTCATGGACGGCGACATCCAGGACTGCATCGACCACCTCATCGTTGCGGAGAATGCCGAGCGCCTCAAGGAGAGCGAGTTGTAATCCGCCATTTTGAGGCATATATTCTGTGCAGGCGCATCCGGACAGGATGCGCCTGCTTTTTGATCCTGTATTTATTCCCAACAAGAAACGCTGTGCGTTTTACAATGGTTCCGCGTTGCGTGACGGCATGGAAAGTTTTTTGGGGGGGCGTCTTCCACAAAACGCGAAGCGTTTTGCAACGGTTCCGCATTGCGTTCGCAGCGGAGGGAGGCGGAGGGTCGCGGCGGCGAGAAGAATCGGAGACCTTTTCACGAAGTAAAAGCGCTTTGCGTCCGATTCCGCCGGCGCGGCATGACGCCCCGCGAGAACGCCTTGCGGATGGTTTTGCGCAACTCGAAAAATACGCCGCAATCGGGGGACCCGATCGCGGCGTATGCGTTCGATACAATGCGATGCCGTCAGAAGTCGCGGCCCTTGAGCATCATGTGGAAATAGAATGGCTTGAGGATATATACCTTGAGTATCCAGGCTATCCACTGCTCCTTCGACATGTCGAAGAGCGAGAAGGGGAACGATATCTTGGGGTTCTTGTCGTAGTCGAACTCGCACAGCAGCACATGTCCGTAGTCGGTTACGATGGGACATGCGGCGTAGCCGTCGTATATGGCCTCGGGGCGGCGGCCCTCCATCGTGGCGATGAGGTTCTCCACGGCGATGGGCACCTGTTTGCGCACGGCGGCCGAGGTCTTGCTGGTGGGGATGCCGGCGCAGTCGCCCAGCGATATGATGTTGGGGTATGTCTTGTGTACGAGGGTCTGCTGGTCGACCATGACCCATCCGTCGGCGGCGAGCTTGCCCTCGGTCCAGCTGAGGCCCGAGTCGCGTATGAAGTCGGGCGCCGACTGCGGCGCCATGAAGTGCATGAAGTCGTAATCCTCGCTGAAGGGTGTCGAACTCTTCTGTCCGTCCACGGTGGTTATGCGCTCGAAGTAGGCGCGTTTGGCGTGGGTGTCGATACCCTTGAGCCGCACTTCGGTCTCGATGGGGATATTGCGCTCGCGGTATATCTCCTCGAGGCGCGTGGTGAAGTAGGGCACGTCGTAGAGCTGTGTTTCGGCCGTGAAGTATGTCATGTCGAGGCGGTCCGTGGTGCCGTTCTTGCGGGCGTTGTCCCACGAGAGCAGGCATATCTTCTTGGGTGCGCCGCCGCACTTGTGTTTGGTGTAGGTGTCGCAGAAGACGCCGCGGCCGCCCTTCTCGGCGTACTCCTTCATCGCGGGCCATGTGAGCTGTGCGCCGCGGTGGTCGTATATGCTGTGGGCGTTTCCTGCGCCGAGCGTCTCGAGAGAGATACCCTCCACCTTGTCCCAGTTGATCTGGATGCCGGGCACCAGAACCAGGTAATCGTAGTCGATCTTGCCGTTTGCGGCGGTCTCGACGCGGTTCTGTGCGGGGTGTACGAGCGTCACCGAGTCCTTGATCCACGTTATGCCGTCGGGCATGCACTCCTCCTGCGGCTTCCACACGTCGTCGGCGCCGTATACGCCGCCTGCGATGAGGGTGAACCCGGGCTGGTAGTATTGTCTGTCGCTGGGGTCGATGATGGTGATGTCGGGGTCCTTCAGCAGGCGCTTGAGGCGTGCGGCCATGCTTATGCCGGCAGCGCCGCCGCCGACGATGACGATGCGTCCGCGGGCGTTGCTCTTGGCGGCGTATGCCTTGTCGGTGCCGAGCATGACGAAGGCGCCGGCCACGGCCATCAGTTGCAGGAATTGGGCGCGCGTGATAACGCCGTTGCGCTCCATGCGTTTGAGTTCTTTCTCGAGATTGAGGTCTGCCATTGTTTCCGTAGTGGTGGTTGTGTAATTGGTTAATACAGTGCCTGCACGGCAACTGCTAAAGATCGTTCGGGCAAAGGTAGTGATTTTCCGTGAGAATGCGGTGGCGGCGGCGGCTTTTTTCATGCATGAGCGGTGTTGTGAGGCCGCTTTCCGCCTCGTGCGCGGCTTCTGCGGTCGGGGCGGTGGGTGCGGGGAGGCGCCGCCGGCATGCGCCGCGTGTTGCCCGATTGCGGCATAATGCTTATATTTGCCGCCGGAGACGCGGCATACGAAACGGCCTGCGGCATACGTTTGCCATGCGTGGAGGCGCGTGCTGCACGGCGCGCGGCCCGGTTTGCATGTTTTGAAGTATAAATTCTGTTGCAGATATGAAGAAACAACTTATTTTCCTGTGTACGCTCATTGCGGCGTTGTCGCTCGGCTCCTGCAATAAGGGCTACGAGACAACATTCATCTACGAGAAGCTCTTCACGGCGCGCGTGTTGGATCCCTATACCTGCTATTTTATCGATGACGAGGGCGACAAATATTTCTGCCTGACATCCATGGAGACGATAAACTCGACGATGAACCGCCCGCTGCTCAACAAGGAGCGGGTCTATGCCCGCGTATTGGGTTCGTCGGAGGCGGTGGATGCCGCCTATGTAGCCGGAGTGGACCTGGGGTGGCTGATGTTCCCCGTGTCGAAGAAGATCTCGGACATGCCTGCGGACAATGACACGACGGTGGCGGGCGAGTCTCCGCTGACGATAATGGTGTGCGAACTAGGAGGCGGATATGTCAACATGATCGTTCAGTATTCGTCGGACGGCCGTACGGAACATGATTTCACCCTCTTCCGCATCGAGGACAAGACGCATCCCGACCGCAAGGCGGGCTATGGCCTCTACGAGCTGCGTCATGACGCCAACGGCGACAAGGGTCAGGGCCTCATAACCAATGTGCTGTGCTTCAAGCTGGAGGAGTCGGAGTACGATCAGGGGGCGATTATTCTCGCGCCCGACGGCGAGGCTGGCAGTACGAAGGTCGAGGCCAAGGCCGACGAGGACATGCGCGAGGTTGTGGACATAATCAACGAGTAGCTGTCCTGGCGGCAGGCCGGGGGGCGCGTGCGACGTAGGTCGGACGCGCCCTTTTTTGTGCCTTGCGGCGGGGATATGTGCTGCGGGTATTGTTTTTGCATCCGGAGACAGGGGCGTCGCACCGGGGCGTGCGGCGCCGCCGAAACAATTGTCGAACGTAAAAACTTTGTTCCATGTTCTTCCTTTGGTATCTGTTGATCGGCCTGCTGTCGGGCTGGATCGCAAACATGATCGTACGGGGCGGCGGCGCCGGCCTCGTGGTGAATCTCATCGTGGGCCTTATCGGCGGCATGCTGGGCGGCTGGATCTTCTCGTGGTTCGGCCTCATCGCCGTGGGCACGCTGGGCAGTATCCTCACCTCGGTGGCCGGGGCCATCGTCCTGTTGTGGATCGCGGCGCTGATACGTCCCGACCGTGGCCGCTGAACCTTCCTCATGCGGCCGCGCGGGGATGAAAAACGCCTGCGCCGTTCCGGCGTATCGTAAAAATGCTTATTTTTGGAGGCGGTGAGGTGCGTGCCGTGTCGCGCACCCGCGCACTCCGAATTATGAAACATCTGTTAAGAGCGGTATTGCGTACTCTGCTGCCGTTGGCGGCGGCCGTTGCCGTCGTGCCCGCGGCCGAGGCCCAGCAGCCCTCCTTCGCGGACGGATACCACGGCGGCGTCTACGGACACTATCCCATGTGGTGCACCCGCTTTTTCGTCGAGGGGCTGGCGGAGACTCCAGAATGGAGAATCAATCTCGAGATCGAACCCGAGACGTGGGACTCGGTGCGGCTGCACACTCCTGCCGACTACGGGGTTTTCCGCGCCGTGGCCGCGTCGCCGCGCGTCGAGTTCGTCAATCCCGCCTACGGGCAGCCCTACTGTTTCAACATACACGGCGAGTCGCTCGTGCGCCACTTCGAGTACGGCATTGCCAAGCTGCGGGAGCACTTCCCCGACATCGAACTGAAGTGCTACTCGTCGGAGGAGCCCTGTTTTACCGACTGCCTGCCTGCCGTGCTGCGCGGCTTCGGTTTCCGTTATGCTGTGCTGAAGTGTTCCAATACCTGCTGGGGCGGCTATGTCCGCGGCCACGGGCGCGGGGTGGTGTCGTGGACGGGCCCTTCGGGCGACTCGATCCCGGCGCTGCCGCGATATGAGTGCGAGGGCCTTGTCGAGGGCTCGACATGGCAGACCGCATCGTGGAACAACTCCGACGAATATCTCGAGGCGTGCCGCCGTGCGGGGGTGCGCTTCCCTGCGGGGATGTGCCTGCAGGATGCCGGATGGCGCAACGGCCCCTGGATAGGCACGGGGGCGGCCACGGCGGGCGGGTCGCGCTATGTCACGTGGAGCGAATATTTCGAACGCGTGTGGGACGGCCGCACGGAGGAGGCGTGGCACCTTACGCAGGAGGATATTCAGGTGAACCTCATGTGGGGCAGCCAGGTTCTGCAGCGTGTGGCGCAGGAGGTGCGCTCGGCCGAGAACCGCGCCGTGCAGGCCGAGAAGGCCGACCTGATGCGGTGGCTCGGGGGCGGCCCGGCGGCCGACTCGGTGCGTGTGGCCGGAATGTGGCGCACGCTGATGCTGGCGCAGCACCACGACTGCTGGATCGTTCCCTACAACCGTGTCGCGCCGGGCCGTACCTGGGCCGAAAAGGTTGCGGAGTGGTGCGGCGGGAGCATGCGCACGGCCTCGGAGCTGCTGGGAGAGGTGTCGGCGGCCCCGGCGTTCGATGTGGTGAACACGTCGGGGGTGGCTCGGCGCGGTGTGGTGCGTGCCGAGGTGCCGGCGGACATGGCGGCGGGAAGTGTGCGCGTGGTTGACGGCCGCGGCCGCAGCGTCCCCTGCTGTACGGTGGCGGAGGGGGAGCGTCTCTATTGCCTTTTCGAGGCGGAGACCCCCGCCTTCGGTACGGCGCGCTACCGCTTTGTGCGGGGACGGCCGCGCAGGCCCGACGCCGCCTGTGCCGCATATGCCGCGGCGGAGGGCTTCGTGGTGGAGAATGACATCTGGCGCATGGTTGTCGACACGCTTCGCGGCGGCGCCGTCGTGAGCCTTGTGGACAAGCGGTCTGGTGCGGAGATGGTGGACCGAAGTTCGGAGTGGGGCTTCAACACCCTGCGCGGGTATTTCTACGACGAGGGCCGTTTCGCCTCCTCGACCGAGCGTGCGGCGCATGTCGAGGTCGAGGAGCTGACCCCGCTTACGGTGCGCGTGGCCCTCAGCGGCACCGTCGCCGGGGAGCCTTTCCGCCAGACGCTGTCGCTGCGCCGCGGCGATCCGGTCATCGAGTGCGGGCTGCGCATAGCGTGGAGCCGCAACCGCGGCATCGGCGAATACGACGATACGGCTGCGGCCGAGGCCAACCGCCGTGCCTTCAAGGACGACCGCTATAAACTGCTGCTCATGTTTCCCGCGGCGGCGGGGCGGCAGACACTGTATAAGAACGCCCCCTTCTCGGTCTGCCGCAGCAGTCTGGACAATACCTTCTTCAAGACGTGGGATACGCACAAGCATAATGTCGTGGTCGACTGGGTTGACGTGACGGGCGACGGCGGCCGCGGCCTGGCGCTCATGAGCGACCACACCACCTCGTACGCCCACGGTGACGGCATCCCTCTTTCGCTGACGGTGCAGTATTCGGGCCGCGGCCTTTGGGGCCGCGACTACCCTCTGGATGGCCCGACAGAGATACGCTATGCCCTGCTGCCGCATACGGGGACGTGGCGCGAGGCCGGGGTATGGGATGCCTGCTGCGGGTGGAACGAACCTCTCTATGTGCGGGCCGCGGAGACTACGGACGCTGCGGGCCGTTCGCTGGTGGAGATCGAGGGCGGCGGGTATGAGCTCTCGTCGGCGCGCCGCTGCGGCGGCGAGGTGGAGATACGCCTCTTCAATGCCGGTGCCGGCGACGCCCCTGTCGGCGTGAGCTTCGGCTTCGGGGTCGCGGAGATACGGCGTACGCGCCTTGACGGCACCACGGAGGAGACGCTTGCGGCGCAGAGCCGTGGCGGCCGCACCCGAGTCGAGGTGCCGGTGCCGCCTTCGGGCTTCGTGACGCTTCGTGTAAGGCCTTCGGGCGTAATGCCTTAATCTGATATCATGAAATACGGATCTGATGGAGATGTATTGCTTGCGACGGAACGCGAGGCTCTGTTGCGGGAGTGGTTCGGCATGTGGCTCGCGGGCGAGGATCGCGGCATAACGCGCATCTTCGCCGCCGACGCGCTCCTTGCCGCGGCGAACCTGATCGTGCTGCATCGGATTATGGCCCGGGCGGGCCGGTGATGGATCCGGAATAGCTGTTTTTTGATTAAAAAACGATACTATCGTTTCCCTGTTAGGCGGAATATGCGTATCTTTGGTAAGTAACACAGCAAAAACAGACCCGAACAATGAAATCCCGTCTTCTTGCCGCCCTGCTTCTGTCTCTGGCGGCAGTTTCATGCACAACGACATACGACCTTGCGGATTACGGCCTGCGCCCCGACAGTGGCGGGAACGCCGCCCCGCTCCTCTATTCGGCCATGAAGGAGATAAAGGCCGAGAGCGGCGGCCGTAACATACGGATCGTGCTGCCCGCGGGACGGTACGACTTCCATGCCGAGGGTGCCGCGCTCCGCGAGTACTACATCTCGAACCACGACCAGCCCAACCCCAAGGCCGTGGGCCTCGTGATGGAGGATATGCACAACGTCACCTTCGACGGCCAGGGCGCCGAACTCATCTTCCACGGGCGGATGCTTCCCGTGGCTGTCGTCGACTGCAGCGGCTGCACGCTGCGCAACCTGAGCATCGACTTCGAGAACCCCCATATCAGCCAGGTGCGGGTGGTGGAGAACGACGCCGCGGCCGGCACCATCACCTACGAGGTGGCGCCGTGGGTCGAGTACGAGATCCGCGACAGCACCTTCGTGGCCAAAGGCGAGGGCTGGGAGCACACTCCGGCATGGGGTATCGCCTTCGAGGGGGACACGCGCCGCGTGCTGTATAATACGGGAGACATAGGCGTGGGCACGCGCGGCGTCGAGGAGATCGCTCCGCGAACGATACGCGCGCCGTGGCGCAACCCGGCACTTGTCGAGGGCACTGTCGTGGCTTTCCGCAGTTACGGGCGCCCCGCACCAGGTGTATTCCTTTACCGCGATACCGATACCCGCCTCGAGAATGTCACTGTACACTATGCCGAGGGCATGGGGCTGCTGGCACAGGTGTGCGACGGCATCACCCTCGACGGCTTCTCGGTGGCGCTGCGCGGCGGGGACGACCCGCGCTACTTCACCACGCAGGCCGATGCCACCCACTTCTCGGGCTGCAAGGGGCGCATCGTCTCGCGCGGCGGACTCTATGAGGGGATGATGGACGACGCGATCAACGTCCACGGCACCTACCTCAAGGTGAGCGGCCGCGAGAACGACCATACCCTTACGGCGGACTACATGCATCCGCAGAGCTACGGTTTCGTGTGGGGCCATGCCGGTGACGAGGTGCAGTTCATCGCCTCGCGGCGCATGGAGCTCCTGGAGGGGACGAACGTGATAACCTCCATCGAGGCCGTGGATGCGCCCGTGGACAAGGGTGTCAAGCGTTTCCGCATAACCTTCGAGCGGCCCCTCGACGAGGCCATAGGCCGCGGCGAGGATTTCGGTATCGAGAACCTCGAGTGGACGCCCGAGGTGCTCTTCGCCGACAATGTCATCCGCAACAACCGCGCCCGCGGGGCGCTCTTCAGCACGCCGCGCCGCACCGTCGTCGAGGACAACCTCTTCGACCACACGTCGGGTACGGCCATACTGCTCTGCGGCGACTGCAACGGCTGGTTCGAGACGGGGGCGTGCCGCGACGTCACGATCCGCCGCAATCGCTTCGTAAACGCCCTGACGAGCATGTACCAGTTCACCAATGCCGTGATCTCGATCTACCCCGAGGTGCCGGATCTGCCCCTGCAGGAGAAGTATTTCCACAGCGGCATAGTGATCGAGGAGAACGAGTTCGACACCTTCGACATGCCCATCCTCTACGCCCGGTCGGTCGACGGCCTTGTTTTCCGCCGCAACGTGGTGCGCCAGAACAGCGAGTATCCGCAGATGCACTGGAACACCCACCGCTTCCTCTTCGAGCGCGTCATGAACGACGTGATCGAGGGCAACGAGTTCAACGGCGGTGCGGGCGAATACGACGTGGCGCGCGAGTAGCGGGCCTGTCTCCGTAAACGGCGCGGGCGGCGTACCTCGTGGTACGCCGCCCGTGTCGCATGTATGTCAGAGTGTGCGGTGTCCGGCCGCACGCCGGTTACTCGAGGTTGGGGTTGATCTTGCTCCACTCGGCGATGGGAGGAAGCACACCCAGCGAGATGACCTCGTCGCGCAGGGCGCAGAGGTGCTCGTAGCTCTTCTTCAGCGCCGCGTGCTCCTCGGGCAGACCCTCCACAACCTTGTAGCTTACGCCGTCGCGGGTGATCGAGGTCTCCATGGCCATCATTATGTGGTTGAACTCGGGCGTCGAGACGTATACGCCTGCGGGCCAGCGGAAGGCGGGGCCGCCCATGGCTGCGGCGATCATCTCGATCGAGACGTATGCGGGGCTCTGGAACGACGAGCGGCCGCGCAGGTCGATGATGTTCTTGCCGCCCTGGATCACGCGCTGGCGTATGGCCTCCCAGTCGGCCTCGGGGATGGTCGTGCCGATGAGCTCGGTGAGGGGCTTGCCCTGGACCGTCGTGGTCGATGCGAATACGGCCATCTGCTCGCCGTGGCCGCCGTAGGTGCGGCTGTTGCATACCTCGTCGGGCGAGATGTGGAGATATTTGGCCAGCTCGCTGCGCAGACGTGTGCTGTCGAGGGCGGCGAGGGTGGTTACCTGCGAGGGCTTGAGGCCCGAGTAGATGAGGGTGATGAGACCCGTGATGTCGGCGGGGTTGAATATCACCACCACGTGCTTCACATCGGGGCAGTAGGTGCGGATATCCTTTCCGAGCTGCTCGGCGATGGCGGCGTTGCCCTTGAGCAGGTCCTCGCGGGTCATGCCGGCCTTGCGCGCTGCGCCGCCCGACGATACGATGTACTTGGCGCCGGTGAGGGCCTCCTTGACATCAGAGGTGAAGGTTATGGCGGCCCCTTCAAAACCGCAGTGGAATAACTCCTCGGCTACACCCTCGAGGGCGGGGGCGAAGGGATCGTAAAGACAGATGTTTGGCGTGAGCTTCATCATGAGAGCCGTCTGCGCCATATTCGAACCGATCATGCCGGCGGCGCCGACGATGGTCAGTTTTTCGGTTGTTAAGTAAGCCATAACGTTTATGTTTTAATACGTTCTTGTTTTCGGATGCAAATATAATACTTTTTTTTGTGTTGTTATTCAAATAACAGTAAATTTCCGCAATGTTTCTCCCGCGGAGCGGCGACGGCGACGGCAGAGCCACGGAAGTGCGCTTCCGGGGCTCTGCGTGCGTCGTTTCAGCCTTCATCGCTCCTCCCATCCGAAGAGCAGCATGTCGCCCGCCTCCACGGCCAGCGTGGGGGCATAGCGCGAGGCGGGAGTGCTGCTGCCGTCGGGCAGCAGACGCATGACGTCGTGCGAGGCCTCGACGGTGACGCGCTGGGAATTCTTCAGGTCGCGGTTGACGATCATGAGGTAACGCATCGTGCCGTTGCGCAGCAGCGAGACCACCACGCCCTGGCCGTCGGCCTCCACGCGGCGTATCTGTTGCGGCAGTTCGCCGAGGGGTGTGGTGCCGGCGGGTATGCGCTTGCCCGTGTGGCGCACCCATACGGTCTCGGCGCCGAGGAAGACGCCGCCGAGGGCCTGCACCTCACGGTTTAGGTCGCGTACCAGATCGTACACTTCGGTGCGGCGGTCCGAGTGGTCGATGGGGGCGTTGTGGAAGTTCCAGGTCTCGGTGCCGGGGGAGGTGTAGGTGAAGTATTGTATTCCCTGCGCGCCGTATGCCAGATTGCTGAATATCTGCAGGCGCAGCGAGGCGCGTGTCGCCGCGGGGTAGGGGTCGTGCGCCGTCGACAGGGCGAAGGCCCAGAAGGGCACGTCGGCGCGGCGCGACTCCGAGGCCACATCCTCGAGGTTGGCGTAGAACTGCGGCCGCAGGCCGTCGAAGGTGACGGGATAGTGGTCGAACGACACCAGCCCGAGTCCCACCTCCTCGATGAAGCGGCGCACGTAGCCGGCATAGCTCTCGGCATGGAGGTCGCGCGGCGAGACGTAGTTGGGCAGCAGGTTGAGGTATAGCATGCGGCTGTCGTCGGCCGAGCGTATGCGGCGGGCCCATTCCGCCAGCTCGGGGAAAGCGTCGCATATGGGCTCGTCACGCAGGAAATATCCGGCATTGTCCCTCTCGCCGCGGAACCTGCGGACGGTCGCCTCGGGGTCCGAGGCCATCTCGGCACAGGTGACGAGGATCTTCACCCCCGTGCCGCGGCAGGCGTCGAAGGCCGCCGCCACCTCGTCGGCCGTGGAGAAGTGCGAGAAGGAGATATTGAATCCCGCTTCGGCCATCTCTCGGTAGTGTTCCGCCGTGACCTGCTCCCCCAGCAGCGAATACCACGCCATGATGGGGAACTCCTTCCCGGTGGGGTTTGTGTAGCGGTGCGGTTGCCGTAGTGCGGGATTCTCTGCGGCGGCCCCTATGTTGTTTTCTGTTTGCGCCGATGCGGGGGTTACTGCCGCCGTGGCCGACAGGAGCAGCGCGGCCGTGAGAATGAGGATGCGGTTTTTCTGTTTCATATGGAACGGTCTGGGCTTATGGTTGTGATACGGATTGTGATGATGCGGGTTATGCCGGGGCGGGAGGCCCAATGCAAAGTTACGTTTTTAGGTTGCGGAATGCAATCTCCGGCAGGGATTTTTTCGGCATGGAGGAATAAAAAACAGGAGAACCGCAATGATTCTCCTGTCCTCGTGTCTTGAGACGCCCTTGTACGCCTATCGGGCGTCGGGGGCTATGCGCCGCAGCCAGTCGAGCGTCAGCTCCTGCCACAGGCCGCGGTAGCGGAACGACTCCTTGATACCCCAGCCGTGGCCGCCCTCGGGCAGGATGTATAGCGAGGCGGGATGGCCCGCATCCTTCAGGGCGTTGTACATGAGTGTGGAGTTTACGGGCGGGACGCCGCTGTCGTCGTCCGAGAGTATGATCAGCGCCGGGGGCGTGGCGTCGTCCACCAGCAGGTCGGGTGACCAGCGGCGGCTCTCCCCCGCCGTGCGCTCCTTGCCGAGCAGGTTGTCGTACGACCCGCCGTGGCTGCCCACCGTGGAGCTGATGACGGGGTAGAAGAGCAGCATGAAGTCGGGACGCGGGTCGTTCGGCGTGCGGAGGTTCTTTGCCAGCGCGCCGACTCCCGTTGCGGCGGCGAGGTGTCCTCCCGCCGAAAAGCCCATGATGCCGACCTGCCGCACCTCATCCTTGTATGCGTACTCCTCGCGCATGTAGCGCAGCGCCTCGAGGGCATCCTCCGTCGGCACCTCGGGATGGCCGTTGGGCATGCGGTACTTGAGCACGGCGGCGGTTATGCCCTGTTCGGCGAACCAGCGGCCCACGTCATCGCCCTCGTGGCTCATGGCCACGATCCAGTAACCGCCGCCCGGGCATACCACCACGCTCTGCCCCGTGGCCTTGCCCGCAGCCGGACGGTATATGTAGAGCACCGCCTCGGTGGTATGCGAGATACGCTTGCCCTCGCCGATCTGCTCGGCCTGGGTGATGCCGTTTGAGTGGGGCGCCGAGGCATTGTCCCACAACTTCACTTCGATCGGTTCCTGCGCCGCGGCATTGAGGGCGGCTGCGGCGGCTGCGACGGTAAACATTGCTGCGAGTCTCATTTGACGTATTAAGTTTGGTTATGACACTTTGTTATATCACTATGTTGATGATCTTTCCCGGCACGACGATCACCTTCCTGGGGGCCTTGCCCGCAAGCCACTTCCGGGCCCCTTCGGCCTCGACGATCGAGGCCTGTATGTCGGCGGCCGTGGCCGACAGGGGATACTCCTGCTTGAAGCGCAGCTTGCCGTTCACCATGACGGGGTACTCGAAGGCGCTCTCCTCGAGGTGCGCCTCGTCGTATGAGGGGTATTCGGCGTCGAAGACCGACCCCT
Organism: uncultured Alistipes sp.; assembly: GCA_949283205.1. Classification (GTDB taxonomy): domain Bacteria; phylum Bacteroidota; class Bacteroidia; order Bacteroidales; family Rikenellaceae; genus Alistipes. The sequence continues at coordinate 19,820 of CASDSD010000040.1, forward strand.
CGTGTCCCATCGTCTCCCAGAGCTCCTCGGCCAGGTGCGGCGCGAAGGGCGCTATAAGTATGGCGAGCGGCTCGAGGATGGCGCGCTTGCGGCACTGTCCCAGCTCGTTGAGGCATATCATGAAGGCCGACACCGAGGTGTTGAACGAGAAGTTCTCGATATCCTCGCGCACCTTCTTTATCGTCTTGTGGAGACTCTTGAGTTCGGCGGCCGTGGGCGCCTCGTCCGTCAGGGCGAGCTGTCCGTCGCGGTCGAAGTAGAGACGCCAGAACTTGCGCAGGAACTTGTGCACGCCGTCTATGCCGTTCGTATCCCAGGGTTTCGACTGCTCGATGGGTCCGAGGAACATCTCGTACATGCGCAGCGTGTCGGCGCCGTAGTTCTCGACGATGTTGTCGGGGTTCACCACGTTGTACATCGACTTCGACATCTTCTCGATGGCCCAGCCGCAGATATATTTGCCGTCCTCGAGGATGAACTCGGCGTCGGCGAACTCGGGACGCCAGCGGCGGAAGGCCTCGATGTCGAGCTGGTCGTTGCGCACGATGTTCACATCTACATGTATCTCCTGCGTCTCGTACTGCTGCCGCAGCCCCAGCGAGACGAACCTGTTGGTGCCGACGACGCGGTAGACGAAATTCGAGCGGCCCTGTATCATGCCCTGATTGACGAGCTTCTTGAAGGGCTCCTGCTCACACACGTAGCCCAGGTCGTAGAGGAACATGTTCCAGAAACGCGAATACATCAGGTGTCCCGTGGCGTGCTCGATGCCTCCGACGTAGAGGTCGACGCTGCGCCAGTACTCGTCCGCCTGCTTCGAGACGAGGGCCTTGTCGTTGTGCGGGTCCATGTATCGCAGGTAGTATGCCGACGAGCCGGCGAAGCCGGGCATCGTCGAGAGCTCGAGCGGATATCCCTCCTCTGTGGTCCACCCCTTGACGCGGGCCAGGGGCGGTTCGCCCTGCTCCGTGGGGCCGAAGTTTTCGATCGGGGGCAGCTCGAGCGGCAGCTTCTCCTCGGGCAGAGGGTAGGCCGTGTCGCCCTTGTAGTATATTGGAAACGGTTCGCCCCAGTAGCGCTGGCGCGAGAAGATGGCGTCGCGCAGGCGGTAGTTCACCAGGCGCTTGCCCAGGCCGCGGCGCTCCACCTCGTCGAACATGGCGGGGATCGCCTCCTTGACATCCATGCCCGTGAGGAATCCCGAGTTTATCATGCGGCCGCTCTTGGCGTCGTACGACTCCTTCTCTATGTCGCCGCCCTCGACCACGGGTATGATCTCAAGGCCGAAGTGGCGTGCGAAGGCGTAGTCGCGCGAGTCGTGCGCCGGCACGGCCATGATGGCGCCGGTGCCGTACCCTGCCAGCACGTAATCCGAGATATAGATGGGTATGGCCTTGCCCGTGAAGGGGTTTACGGCGTACGATCCCGTGGCCACGCCGCTCACGCGGCGCGTCTCGGCGATGCGCTCGCGCTCCGAGCGCTTCTTCGTCTGCTCGATGTACTCCTCCACGGCGGCGCGGTTCTCGGGCGTGGTCAGCTCCGCAACCCACTCGTGTTCGGGGGCGATGACCATGAACGTAACGCCGAAGATGGTGTCGGGGCGCGTGGTGAAGATCTCGAGCTTGCGCTCCGAGCCCTCGATGTCGAAGAATACCTGCGCACCCACCGAACGGCCGATCCAGTTGCGCTGGATCTCCTTGAGCGACTCGCTCCACTCGAGCGTGTCGAGACCGTCGAGGAGCCTCTGGGCGTATGCCGTCACGCGCAGCGACCACTGCTTCATGCGCTTCTGCTCGACGGGGTATCCGCCGCGTACCGACAGGCCGTCCTTCACCTCGTCATTCGCCAGCACCGTGCCCAGCTTGGGACACCAGTTGACCATGGTGTCGGCACGGTATGCCAGACGGTAGTTCTGCAGCACCTGCTCGCGGCGCGGCTCGTCCCAGGCGTTCCACTCCTCGGCCGTGAAGTGCATCTCGGCGGTGCAGGCGGCGTCGAGGCCCTCCGTGCCGCTCTCGGCGAAGCGCGCCTCGAGGGCGCTTATCGGCATTGCCTTCTGCGCGGTGCGGTCGTAATAGTGGGCGTACATCTTCAGGAATGCCCACTGTGTCCACTTGTAGTATGCGGGGTCGCACGTGCGCACCTCGCGGTCCCAGTCGAACGAGAAGCCGATCTTGTCCAGCTGTTCGCGGTAACGGTTGATGTTCTGCTCGGTGGTTACGGCGGGGTGCTGCCCCGTCTGTATGGCGTACTGCTCGGCCGGCAGACCGAAGGCGTCGTATCCCATGGGGTGGAGGACGTTGTATCCGCACAGGCGCTTGTAGCGCGAGTATATGTCGGATGCGATGTATCCCAGCGGGTGTCCTACATGGAGCCCCGCTCCCGACGGGTAGGGGAACATGTCGAGGACATAGTATTTGGGGCGTGCGGGGTCGATCTCGACGTGATAGGTACGGCGATCCTTCCAACGCTGCTGCCACTTGGATTCGATCTGCTTGAAATTGTAGTCCATTGTGTTATATTGCTTTTTTGATATATATTCAACCGAGGAGCAAAGATATGCAAAAAACCACTTTTTTGCACGTAAAAACCGAAAAATAGCCCTTCGGGGGGGCATTGTACGGATGTGGGTATGACGGGTATGCGGGGGAGCTGCTCTCCTGCGGACGGCGGTGGCGCGGCCTGCGCATTCATATTTTTTCATGTGCGGGGAGCGTGACCCGCTGAGGCATGATGTACGGCATTTCCCATGCGGCACATTGCATGTGTGCGTGGCGTGCGTTGCGAGGTGTGGGGCGCATGCGCCCGCGTCAGCGGCCGAAGTACTCTATCGTGTCGGTGTATCCGCAGTGGCGGCATACGCGCGTTACGGTGCGCACGTATATGCGGCGTCCGTTTTTGGTGATGACGTAGCTCGTGTCGGACGGCGTGTCGTTATGCTGCAGGCGCATTGCGCGGTGCCGCCCGCAGTTCTCGCACCGGTGTCCGAGCAGAAATACCGCTATGACCGTTGTCAGGATCGATACCGGCAGCACGATGGCCAGCACGACAAGGACGAGTTCGATGCCGCTGAGCGTCGATACGAACTGCTCGAGCTCCGTATGCACCGACCTGTCGGGGCGTGACCGGCGGGTGGTGGCGTTCCCCATGCGCAGGTCGGATGTCGTCTCCGCCACCGTCGAGATGCGGGCCGATGTCCGGGAGTGTTGCGGCTGTGCCCGGTCGGCAGAGACGGCAGTCGCGGTCACGACAAAATGCCGCATACCGGTTTCGGCGCGGACGGTGTTTGTTGTCGGCAGTATTGCCGCTGCAAGAAGTATTGTAAGCGCCAAAATGCGCGTTATGGTTGTTTTCATCGGTTCCATGTGGATGGACTCGGTCTCTTTTCGATAAAAGTCTCCTGTCATGTGTGTCGTGATCGGCCTCTCGTTCCCTCTCCGCTCTCTGTCTCTCTTGTCTCTGCTTCCCTCTCTCCCTCTTCCGACGACCTCTCTTGTCTCTGCTTCCCTCTCCCTCTTCCGACGGTCTCTCTTGTCTCTTCCTTCCTCTCTCCCTCTTCCGACGACCTCTCTTGTCTCTCTGCCTCTCTCCCTCTGCCTCTCTGCCTCTCTGCCTCTCTCCCTCTGCCTCTCTGCCTCTCTCCCTTTGCCTCTCTGCCCCCCCCCTCATCTCTCTCCCGGCGGCCTGTACTGTCCGGCGGCTCCCATCCCAGTCTTTTGCGACAGCCTCCTCCCTCGCGATTGCCCTCCTCACAACTGCGCCCACTCTGACGCCACCACCTCCATCCGCACCCGATGCCGGAGAAGACGGTATGTGTGGAGCCTTTATGGAAAGCGCTTTTGCAAATATAGGAAAATGTAAGCCCAAGAGCAAGAACAGGAGGCTAAAAATGGATATGAAATTGATGTGATTGAATTTTTTGCATATACACTCTGTAACCACCCGTAACCACTCCCCGCC
>CASDSD010000041.1 GCA_949283205.1 uncultured Alistipes sp.
CGAGTAAACATATCCGATCTTTATTCACGTTTGCTGCCGCCACACTCTGCGGGTCGGCGTACCAGATGTCGGAACGGCCATGGAAAACCTTTACGGAATGACCCTTACCCGCTTGCGGGAGATATGCCGTGCGGAGGCGCTTCCCTCCTTCGCCGCGGGGCAAATCGCCCGCTGGCTCTATGTGCGGCACGCCGGGGAGCTCGATGCCATGACCGACCTGTCGCGTGCGGCGCGGCAGCAGCTCTCGACACGTTACGAGGCACGTATCTCTCCGCCCCTGCGTACGAGCGTCTCGGCCGACGGCACCAAGAAATATCTCTTCGGCACGCCCGATACGGGTTACGTCGAGGCGGCATATATCCCCGACGGCGAAAGGGCCACGCTCTGCGTCTCGTCGCAGGTCGGGTGCCGCATGGGGTGCCGTTTCTGCGCCACGGGGCGCCAGGGGCTGCGGCGGTCGCTCTCCGCAGGCGAGATCATAAACCAAATAGTGGCCATTCCCGAGAGCGCACGCCTCACGAACATCGTCTTCATGGGCATGGGCGAGCCGCTGGACAACTACGACAACGTGCTGGCGGCGATCGAGATCCTCACCGCACCGTGGGGCATGGCATGGTCACCCACGCGCATAACGCTCTCGACGGCGGGCGTCACGCCGCGTCTCGAGCAGCTGCTCGAGGAGACGAAGGTACACATCGCCGTAAGCCTGCACAACCCCTTCCACGAGGAGCGGGCGGAGATCATGCCCATCGAGCGGGCCTATCCCGTGCGGGAGCTGGCGGCGATGCTGCGGCGGCACGACTTCTCGGGGCAGCGGCGCCTCTCGTTCGAGTATATCCTCATGGAGGGGCTCAACGACACGCCCGCGCACATACGCGAGCTGCGCCGCCTGCTCAACGGACTCAAGTGCCGCATCAACATCATACGGTTCCACCGCATACCCGACTCGCCCTACTTCTCGCCCCCGCGGCCGCAGATGGAAGCGTTCCGCGACGCCCTCACCGCGGGCGGCATACACACCACGATACGCGCCTCGCGCGGGGAGGACATCCAGGCGGCGTGCGGACTGCTCTCGACGGCCGAGGCGATGAAACGCGCCGCCCGGGACGGCAGCGCCGGCACCCGTGCGGAGGAGGTCGGTGCGGAGAAGGACGGCGCGGCACAAACGGAACCATAACCGACACAAGGCCATGACCACGATCGACCCCATACTGAAATATTTTCCGGAGATAACCGAGCGCCAGCGCGGGCAGTTCGCCGCGCTGTACGACATATACTCGGAGTGGAACGCCCGCATAAACGTCATCTCGCGCAAGGATTTCGGCGAGCTGTACGTGCGCCACGTGCTGCACTCGCTCGCCATCGCCGCCGTGTGCCGTTTCGACAGCGGCGCCCGCATCCTCGACGTGGGGTGCGGCGGCGGGTTCCCGAGCGTGCCGCTGGCCATAATGTTCCCCGAGGCGCATATCGTCGCCGCCGACTCGATAGGCAAGAAGATCACCGTGGTCAAAGGGGTCTGCGAGGCCGCCGGCATCGCCAACATCGAGGCCCGCAACGTGCGTGTCGAGCAGATCGGCGAAAGGTTCGACTATGTCGTGACGCGCGCCGTGGCGCAGATGCCGCAGCTTGTCGAGTGGGTGTGGGGAAAGATCGAACGCGGGCAGCGCGGCACCCTTCCCAACGGCATGATATGCCTCAAGGGAGGCGACCTGACACAGGAGCTCGCAGCCACGCGCATGGCATGGCGCGAGTACCCGATAGCGGAGCTCTTCGACGAGGAGTTCTTCGAGACGAAAAAGGTGGTCTACGCGGCACGATAGGGCGCCGCAGCCATTTCAATCACAGCCACAGACGACGAAGCCGCGGGACCGATTCAGGGATGGTTCCGCGGCTTCGCCACGATTGCAGGGGAGGGCTACTCCGCCCGTTCGATATGCTGTATCCGCTCGTTCGAATAGTCGATGGGCGAGTTCTCGCGCAGGTCGTTCATCAGGATGTCGGTCAGCAGCACCCCTTCCGGCACCACATCCACGGCCTCGATGTCGCGATAGTTCTTGTACATGTAGTCACCCATGACCACACGGCACGTATCGGCCTCGTCGAGTTCGGGGAAGAGGACGTCGACAGCCTCGCCGCGCGCGTCCACACGGATCGTATAGGGCGTGGTCGAGAAGAGGTCTATGCGGTGCGACTCCGTCGGATTCAGCGTGTCGTTATATTTCGAGATGATCATGCGCCGCATCTGCGCAGGCGTCATGCGCATCGTATAGAGGGTCGATGAGAAGGGCTCCAGACCGTATATCGTCGCAGCGCTGACGGCACGGTCGGGCAGCGAGTCGCACCGTATGCCCCCATAGTGGTAGAAGGCCACGTCGGCATCGAAATGGCGGCGCATGACGTCGGTCTCCCATGCCGCCACGCCTACACGCGTGAGGATGTTGCGGCACTCCCCCACGGGACGGTTCAGTGCCTCGTTGTCGTGCAGCTCCTCCACCCACCGCTCGTAGAGCGTGTCGGGCGCGAACTCCTCGATCGGCACCGTCCGGTAGTCGAGCGAGGCGATCTTCGTTCCCTTCATGCGTATGTGCGTCACGCCGATATGTTTGGCGCCGTATCCCGACTGCCCGAGCTGCGTGCCGTTCACCACCGTATCGACAAGGGTGTGGGTATGGCCGCAGAGGATCAGGTCATAGGCCGAACACTTCTCGGCCAGCCGACGGTCCATGTCGTCGCCCATGTGCGAGAGCAGCACCAGCACGTCGCAGCGATCCTTCAGCCACGCATATTCGGCGGCCATCTGCTGCGGGTCGGGGAAGGTGAGGCCCACGAAGCTCTCGTCCTTGCCCGCGGGATGGTTGTTGTGGTCGTAGTTGGTCACCACACCCACGAATCCCACCTTCACGCCGTTGCGGCAGAAGATCCTGTAGGGTTCGGGCTGGGGGAAGGTGATCGTGTCGCTCACCACGTTGGCGCACACCACGTCGAAGCGGCAGAGCGAGTTGATGTGTCCCAGGAACGCCTGTCCGTCGTCGAACTCATGGTTGCCGAGCGTCGCCACATCGTAGCCCATGGCGTTCATCATGTCTATCACGGGACGCCGCGGCTCACGCGCCATGTCGACGTATGCGTTTCCGGTCCATCGGTCGCCCGCATCGGCCACAAAGGTCGTAACCGTATCGCGGCACTGCGCTATGGCCGTGGCCAGGCGCGGGAAATTCTCCACCTTGGCATGTATGTCGGTGGTCGAGAGAATCACTATGCTGCGCTCCGAGACATAACGCACCCATGCCATGTATGCCGCAGCCGCTACCGCTGCCGCCAAGATCAAACAAACCGCTTTTTTCATATTAAAATTTTTTTCAGCGGCCAAAGTTAAGAATAAAATGCTTATCTTTACACACATTTTAATTTCGGATTGTCATGCAGAACTCTGTGGAAGTGATATGTCGCAATACGGGCACGCGCCTGCAGGTCGAAACCGGCACCCCGCTGCTCGAGCTGGCACCGCATCTGTGCCCCGAAGGGCCGTACCCCTATCTGGCCGCCTTCGTCAACAACCGCATCAAGGAGCTTAACTACCGCATCATGCGTCCCGTCACGGTGGAGTTCGTCGACATAACCTCCTTCGAGGGGTACAGGGTCTACCAGCGAACCATATCGTTCATACTCCAGAAGGCGGTATGGGACCTCTTCCCCGGACGCAAGTTCTACATACGCCATTCGCTCGGCAGCGGCTTCTACTGCGAGTTCGGCGACGGCGACCAGCTCGACGCCGCGCAGATCGAGGCGCTGCGCCGCCGCATCAGCCAGATAATCGAGAAACGGTACCCCATAACGCGGCGCACGATGCTCACCGAGGAGGTCAACGGAATATACGAACGCTTCGGCTTCGACGACAAGGTGATGCTGCTCAACACGCGGCCACGCCTCTACAGCGACCTCTACCAGCTGGACGACATGGTGGGATTCTTCTACGGAGCCCTGACACCCGACACGGGATACATACACCTGTTCGACATACGCCCCTACTACAACGGATTCTACATAGCCGTGCCGTTGCGCACGGAGCCCTCGAAACTCGACCTGCAGGTACACCTGGACAAGATGTTCGACGTCTTCCACGAGTACCAGATGTGGGTGCGGATCATGGGAGTGCCCACCGTGGGGCGGCTCAATGCCAAGGTTCTCGGAGGCGACGCCGGCGAACTGATAAAGGTGGCCGAGGCGTTCCACGAGAAACAGATAGCCAACCTGGCCGACCGCATCGAGCAGGCCAACATGTCGAACGGCACGCGCATGGTGCTCATCTCGGGCCCCTCGTCGAGCGGCAAGACCACCTTCTCGAAACGTCTCGGCATACAGCTCCGCATCCTCGGGCTCGACCCCGTGCTGATATCCCTGGACGACTACTTCGTCGACCGCGACCGCACCCCCAAGGACGAAAACGGCGAATACGACTACGAGGCGCTCGAGGCCATAGACCTCGACCTGCTCAACGACGACCTCAAACGGCTCTTCGCGGGCGAGAGCGTCGAGGTGCCGCGCTACGACTTCATCACCGGCACGCGTCAGTGGCACGACAACCCGCTGCAACTCAACGAACGCTCGATACTCATCATGGAGGGCATACACGGGCTCAACCCGCGCCTGACGCCCAGCATTCCGCGCGAGCGCAAGTTCTGCATCTACGTCTCGTGCCTGACGTCGGTGTCGATGGACAACCTCTCGCGCATACCCACCACAGACAACAGGCTGCTGCGCCGCATCACGCGCGACTACTACACGCGCGGCAACAACGCCCTCTCGACGCTGCAGCGCTGGCCCAGCGTCCGCCGCGGCGAAGAGAAACACATCTTCCCCTACCAGGAGAACGCCGACGCCATATTCAACTCGTCGCTCTTCTACGAGATCTCGGTACTGCGGCCCAAGGTGGAGCCCATCCTGCGCGAGGTGCCCGACACGCATGTCGAGTATGCCGAGACGAAGCGCCTGCTCAAGTTCCTCGACAACTTCGTGCCCATACAGCCCGACGAGATCCCGCCCACGTCGATCCTGCGCGAGTTCATCGGCGGCAGCAGTTTTCGATATTAACCTTCGATGCCGCCGGCAGCGCATCAAGGCAGTGCCGCGACAAGGCCGGACAAAGCGACAAGGCCGGACAAAACAGACCTGACCCGAAACAACAAATAAAAATATACCGCACACGACATGTTTGACAAATTCATGAACCGCCACATAGGCGTCACCGAGAGCCGCGATCTGCAGCAGATGCTGCAGGCCATCGGCGTCGGCTCGGTCGAGGAGCTGATCTCGCAGGTGATCCCTGCATCCATCCGTCTCAAGAAGCCGCTCGCACTGCCCGCCGAGGGCATGAGCGAACACGAGTTCGCGGCGCACATCGCCGAGCTTGCGGGCCGCAACCGCATCTTCCGCTCGTTCATCGGCATGGGTTACTACCCCGCGGCGGTGCCCGCCGTCATCAGCCGCAACGTCTTCGAGAACCCCGCGTGGTACACATCATACACGCCCTACCAGGCCGAGATATCGCAGGGACGCCTCGAGGCGCTGCTCAACTTCCAGACGGCGATCATATCGCTCACGGGGATGGAGATCGCCAACTGCTCGCTCCTGGACGAGGCCACGGCCGCAGCCGAGGCCATGCTCATGATGTACGCCCTGCGCTCGCGCGAGGCCGTCAAGCAGGGCCGCTGCCAGATGTTCGTCGACAAGAAGATCTTCCCGCAGACGCTCGACGTGCTGCTCACGCGCAGCGAGCCCTTCGGCATAGAGCTCATCATCGACGACTATGACGAATACGAGTTCTCGGGCAAGGAGTTCGGCGCCATAGTACAGTTCCCCGTCGCCGACGGCGAGGTGCGCGACTACGCCGCCTTCACGGCCAGGGCCCACGAGGCCGGAGCGCTTGTGACGGCCGCGGCCGACATCCTCTCGCTGGCGGTCATGACGCCCCCCGCAGAGTGGGGCGCCGACATCGCCGTGGGCTCGACGCAGCGCCTGGGCTGCCCCATGGGCTTCGGCGGCCCCTCGGCAGGATACATGGCCACGCGCGAGGCCTTCAAGCGCAACATGCCGGGCCGCATCATAGGCGTCTCGGTGGACCGCCTCGGCAACAAGGCGCTGCGCATGGCCCTGCAGATGCGCGAGCAGCACATCAAGCGCGAGCGCGCCACCTCGAACATATGCACCGCCTCGGCCCTCATGGCCTCGATGGCGGGATTCTACTGCGTCTACAACGGCCCCGAAGGCCTGCGCCGCGCCGCCATGACGGCGCATGCGTCGGCCGTGGCCGCCGCCGAGGCCATCAAGGCCCTCGGGTATACGCTCACCTCGGAACAGGTCTTCGACACGCTCGACATCGAGGCCGAGGCGGCCGTAATACAGGACATAGCGCTCGCCGCGGGAATCAACTTCTACTATCCGTCGGAGGGGCGCGTGCGCCTCTCGTTCGACGAGGTGACCACACCCGACGAGGTGGATGCCGTGGTGGCCGTCTTCGCCGAGGCCAAGGGCCGCAAGGCCAAGCGCGTGAAGGTCGACATGGAGTGCCCGGTACCGATGCGCCGCACCACGCCCATCCTCGCCGAGCCGGTCTTCAACCGCTACCACTCGGAGAGCGACATGATGCGCTACATCAAGCGGCTCGAACTGCGCGACATATCGCTCGCCAACTCGATGATATCGCTCGGCTCGTGTACCATGAAGCTCAACGCCGCAGCGCTCATGCAGCCGCTCTCGCTGGCGGGCTTCCAGAACATACACCCCTTCGCCCCGGCCGACCAGACCGAGGGCTATGCGCAGCTCATCGCCGAGCTGGAGCATGACCTCGCCGTCATCACGGGCTTCGCAGGCTGCTCGCTCCAGCCCAACTCGGGCGCCGCGGGCGAGTACTCGGGACTGATGGTCATCCGCGCCTACCACCAGAGTCGCGGCCAGGGCTACCGCAACATCATCCTCATCCCCGCCTCGGCCCACGGCACCAACCCCGCCTCGGCGGCCATGGCCGGCATGAAGATCATGACCGTGGCGTGCGACGCCAACGGCAACATCGACGTGGACGACCTCAAGAAGAAGGCGGCGGAGTACAGCTCGGAGCTGTGCGGACTGATGGTGACCTACCCCTCGACGCACGGCGTCTTCGAGAGCCGCATCCGCGAGATCGTCGACGCGGTGCACGACGCCGGAGGCCAGGTATACATGGACGGCGCCAACATGAACGCCCAGGTCGGGCTCACGACCCCGGGATATATCGGGGCCGACGTCTGCCACCTCAACCTGCACAAGACCTTCGCCATGCCTCACGGCGGCGGCGGCCCGGGCGTAGGCCCCATCTGCGTGGCCGAGCACCTGAAGCCCTTCCTGCCGACGCACCCCGTCGTTGCGACGGGCGGCGACGACGGCATCACGGCGGTGGCGGCGGCACCCTGGGGATCGGCCATGCTGCTCCCCATCACCTACGGATATATCAAGATGCTGGGCGAGGAGGGCCTGCGCCGCGCCACGGAGATGGCCATCGTCAACGCCAACTACATGTCGTCACGTCTGGCGCATGAGTTCCGCACATACTACACGGGCGAAACGGGACGTGTGGCACACGAGATGATCCTCGACCTGACGAACTTCAAGCACGACTACGGCATCGACTGCGGCGACATCGCCCACCGACTCATGGACTACGGGTTCCATGCCCCGACGCTCTCGTTCCCCGTGCACGAGACGCTTATGGTGGAGCCTACGGAGTCGGAGCCCAAGGCCGAGATGGACCGCTTCATCGAGGCGCTCGTGGCCATCAAGCGCGAGTGCGAGGCCGCGGCCGCCGCAGGAGAGAAGGACAACGTCGTGGTGAATGCGCCACATACGGCCGTGGAGATCGCGGGCGAGTGGCCGCACCCCTATACGCGCATGCAGGCGGCATTCCCGCTGGAGTGGGTGCGCCAGGCGAAGTTCTTCCCCTACGTCACCAAGATAGACAACGGTTACGGCGACCGCAACCTGGTATGCTGCAACCGCGATTAGGAAAGATATCACAAACGGGCATGCGCAGAGATGCGCACGCCGCCATAACGGAAACAACACATTGAAAAAGAACGTATGAAAGTAGAAAACAGCAAAATGGTGTCGGTGAACTACACGCTCACCGTCGACGGCAAGGTAGCGGATCAGTCGCGCGAGGGCGCGCCCCTGCAGTTCGTATGCGGCGCGGGCATGCTCCTGCCCAAATTCGAGGGTGCCATCATGGGCCTCGAGCCCGGCGAGAAGGTATCCTTCACGCTCCAGCCCAAGGACGGCTATGGCGAGATCATCGCCGAGGCCATCGTCGACCTGCCGAAAAACATATTCGTCATAGACGGCAAGCCCGCCGAGGAGATGCTCTTCGTGGGCAACCAGATCCCCATGAGCGACGCCCAGGGCAACCACCTCATGGGCCGCGTGCTGGAGGTCGGCGGCGATACCGTGAAGATGGACTTCAACCACCCCATGGCGGGCAAGGTTCTCAACTTCGACGTCGAGGTTGTCGAGGTGCGCGACGTGACACCCGAGGATCTGGCGTCGCAGGGCGGCTGCCACTGCCACGACTGCGACGGCGACTGCGGCGGCCACGGACATGACCACGACTGCTGCGGCGACCACGACCACAAGGACGGCTGCTGCGGCGGCTGCAACTAAATCCCCGCAGGGAGAATTCCGGCGGGGCGTCGTCACGGCGGCGCCCCGTCGTTTCGTTACGCACGCGATGATAACCATAGCAGACATAGTCGACACGCTCGGCAACAACCACATCCTCTGGCGCACGCTGTGCGGGGTGGAGATCCCCGTGCGCGACGGACGCCCGCTCTATACGGTGGGCAACGCCGCCGTCAGCCTCCGCGTGCGACATGAGGGACGCGACGCCGTGCTAAAATGCTACACGCACCCGAACGACAACCTGCAGGCGATATACGGCACGAGCTTCCACCCGCGCGAATTGTGCGTCTTCGGCATGGACGGGCGGAGGCAATGGGTCGACTGTCTGCTGTGCGAGCATATCGAGGGCGAGACGCTCGACGCCTTCCTGTGTGGTCAGGATGCCCGGCGACATGTCGGGGCGGCCGCCAGCGCCTTCGACACGGCGGCCCTGCGCCTGCTGCGTTCGGAACGCGCACACGGCGACCTGAAGCCCGAGAACATGATCTTCACGCCGCACGGCACCATCGAGTTCATAGACTGGGACTCGGCATACGTACCGCTGCTGGAGGGACGCACGGCGCCCGAGACGGGGACCGCCGCATACCAGCATCCGGCACGCACGGCGGAGATGTTCGACAAGCATATAGACGACTACCCCATAGCGCTCATCTCGGTCATGCTGCACGCCGCGGCCCTCGACCCCGCCGTTCTGGAACGCTACCGCACGCTGCGCGAGTTCCCGCTCCACCCGCGGCGCATCGCCGCAGGCGAAACGGCCGCAGTGACGCATACGGCAGATCTCTTCGCCGCACGCGGCATGGCGGCGCAATACCGCATGGCACGCATGCTCACGGCGCCGACGCCATATCTCTTCTCCCTGGAGACGACGCTGGAAGCGGCCTGCCGCGCACGGGATGCAGCGGTGCCGCCCGACGCGGAGATGCCCGAGCTCGACCAACAGGACGGGCTGTGGGGATACCGTCTGCATGGCGAATGGGTCGTCCCGCCGCTCTACGACTGGGGCTTCGAGCCTACGGAGGGCACGATGCTCGTGGGCCTGGGAGGATACAGCCACTTCATCCTCCGCGACGGTCGCGTCATCGTCTCCTTTCCGCGCGGCTGTACGGTCAAGCCCCTGCGTGACGGCCGCACCGTGGTGCGCGGAGCCGACGGCAGCTGCCGCACGTTCGATTTGGCCTCCGTTTGGGGCGGCGGCAGCGACAAGGGTTGATTAATTCGGCCAAAAGACATATCTTTGTTGAGATAAACCCGCCGACGCAGAACAATGTACTCGCAGGAGATCACACGCCGCCACCGCACGGCCTTCGTCATAGCCATCGACCAGTCGGGCTCGATGCAGGAGAAGGTGCGCTTCGGCCGCCACGAGATGTCGAAGGCTGCCGCCGTGGCCCGCATAACCAATTCGCTGCTCACGGAGCTGGTCGACCGCTCGCGCCGCACGGACGGCGTGCGCAACTACTACGACGTGGCAGTGGTCGGATACTCGGGCGACGAGGCCTCGATGCTGCTCGACGAGGATGGCTTCGTCGCCATAGACCGCCTGGCGCGCCGGCAGCCGCAAACCGAAACGCTCTATTCGGAGGAGACGCTGCCCGACGGCAGCGCCATGCTCGCCGGCCACACCGTACAGCAGTGGCTGCTGCCGAAGGCCGCAGGCAAAACCCCGATGTACGAGGCGCTGCTGCGTGTGCGCGACCTGCTTGCCGTGTGGTGCGCCCGCGACGAGAACCGCGCCAGCTTCCCGCCCGTGGCGATAAACATCACCGACGGCGAGGCCTCCGACTGCACCGACGACGAGCTGCGCAGAGTGTGCGCCCAGATACGGCGTCTCGGCACGGACGACGGCACCGCGCTGCTCTTCAACATACACATCTCGACCGACCGCACATCCCCCGCGATGGTATTCCCCATGCCCGACGAGATCGCCCGCGCAAACCCCTACGCACGGCTGCTGGCCGAGTGTTCGAGCATCATGCCCGAGCCCTTCGACGAGGCGGTGCGTGAATTCAAGGGCGCAGGCGCCGTGCCTCCGTTCTACGGCATGGGATACAACACCTCGATAATAGAGCTGCTGTCGATCATAAACATCGGCTCGCGCAGCATAACGAACATAGAGTAAGCAGACCCATGACGGCCACCATCTCCGACCTGCGCCGATCGCTCGGCTCCCCCGCCACACGCTTCCGCCGCCTGGGCAAGGCCGTGTGCGAGGGCGGCATATCCCGCACCTCCTATTTCGCCGAGACGCGCATACGCCTCGGGGCGAAGGCCTTCACGCTCTTCATGCCCCTGTCGGGCAACGCCATGATGCGGGTGGAGCGGTTCGCGCCCCTGCGCCGCCACCTCGTATCGCCTGCGGTGCCGCAAATGGAGATCCTCTGTGACGAGATGTCGTACGAGGATGCCCTCGGACGGCGCTCGGAGTGCGACATCCTCATCGAGGCGCTGCCCGAGGGACGTCCCTTCGGGGATGCCGTCGCCGCGGTCTGCGACGGCGGCGATGCCGCCGCCCTTGTCGCCGCGATAGATGCTCTGGAACGCGAATTGCACCGTGCCGGAGTCTCGCACAACAACCTGCGGGCGGAGAACATCCTCATCGACGACGACGGCGCACTATTTCCCATACGGTGGATATATGCCACCGCCGGTGCCGGAGGCGACGCCAAGGCCCTGGAGGCATTGCGCGCGCAGGTGAAAACCATGGCCGCGGCCGCCGCGGCAGAGCAGGCGTCGTTCGACCCCTACGCCTCCCCGATCGAGGGGACATACGGGGCAGGAGCGCTGTCGGAGGGCCTCGCCCCCGTAGAGACGGAGCAGGGATGGGGTTTCGTCGATGCCACGGGGCGTATCGTGATAGAGCCCCGCTACATGTGGGTGAACGGCTTCCGCGAAGGGCGCGCCGAGGTGCAGACGCTCGACGGCATGGGCCTTATCGACAAGCAGGGACGATACGTCATCGAGCCCCGATACGATATCGTCGACTACGACCCGACAACGGGAAACTCGCAGGTGCGGCTGGGCGACGAGTGGGCGCTGTTCGACTACTCGGGACGGCAGGTGGTGCCCTTCGCCTCCATGCAGCCCGCATTGTAAGAGATGCAAATATAGCCAGATACATGCGGCAGGCCGCGGGAGCGTCCCGCACGGCAGCCGTGAGACAAATAAAATGGATCAAGCAACGACTAAACGAAAAATAACGGACAATATGGGAACTGAACACGTAAGATGCCTTATCATAGGCAGCGGCCCCGCAGGATACACGGCCGCCATATACACCGCACGCGCCAACATCGGCCCCGTCCTCTACGAAGGCATCGAGCCGGGCGGACAGCTCACCACAACCACCGAGATCGAGAACTTCCCGGGCTTCCCGAAGGGGATCACGGGGCCCGACCTGATGAACGAGATGAAGCTCCAGGCGGAGCGCTTCGGCGCCGACGTGCGCACGGGCATCATCACCGCCATAGACCTCGACAGGCGGCCATATACGGTCACCGTGGACGGCGAGAAACGGATCGAGGCCGAGAGCCTCATCATCGCCACGGGAGCCTCGGCGCGCTACCTCGGACTCGAGTCGGAGGCGCGCTACCGCGGCCGCGGCGTGAGCGCCTGCGCCACATGCGACGGTTTCTTCTACCGCAAGCAGGACGTCGCCGTCGTGGGCGGCGGAGACACGGCATGCGAGGAGGCCACATATCTGGCCTCGCTGTGCCGCCAGGTCTACCTTATCGTGCGCAAGCCCTTCCTGCGCGCCTCGAAGGCGATGCAGCAGCGCGTATTCGAGACGCCGAACATCAAGGTGATGTTCGAGTACAACACCGTCGAGGTGCTCGGCGACGACGAGGGCGTCACGGGCGCACGCCTGCGCCACGCCTCGGGCGAGGAGACCGTGATCGACATCGCGGGTTTCTTCCTGGCCATAGGCCACCACCCCAATACGGAGCTCTTCGCCGGCAAACTCGAGCTCGACGCCGAAGGATACATCGTCACCGAGGCCGGCACCTCGAAGACAGCACTCGAGGGTGTCTTCGCCGCGGGCGACGTCAAGGACCCCCACTACCGCCAGGCCGTCACGGCCGCAGGTTCGGGCTGCATCGCCGCCCTCGACTGCGAACGTTTCCTGCTGGCTGCGAAAACCGACAACAAGTAGGCCTTGAGCATAGCGGTAACCATACTCGGCGCCTCGTCGGCCAAGCCTACGGCCGACCGTCACCCCTCGGCGCAGGCGGTGAACGTAAACGAGCAGTACTACCTCATGGATGCCGGCGAGGGGGTACAGCAGCGGCTCGTGCGCGCGGGCATCAACCCGCTCAAGTTGCGAGCGGTCTTCATCTCGCACCTGCACGGCGACCATGTATACGGGTTGCTGCCGCTGTTGTCGACACTGGGGCTCTACGGCAAGCGCACGCCGCTGCCGATATACGCCCCGCGCCCCTTCGGCGAGATCCTGGAGGCGCACATGCGCTTCTTCGACACGGCGCTGCCGTACGAGCCGCAGTGGCACGAGGTGGACACCACGGCCCACCGCATCGTCTTCGAGAACGACACGCTCGAGGTGTGGTCGCTGCCGCTGCGCCACCGCGTCCCCACGGCGGGGTACCTCTTCCGCGAAAAGGAGCCGGCGCTCAACGTCAGCAAGTACGCCATCGAGCGCTACGGCCTCACGGTGGCGCAGATCGTGGCGGCGAAGCGCGGCGAGGACCTTACGGCCGCGGACGGGGAGACCATTCCGAACAGCCTCGTAACATACCGCCCCTACCGTCCCGTCGCGTACGCCTACTGCTCCGACACCAACTACTCGGCACGGCTGGCACGCATGGTCGAGGGTGTCGACCTGCTCTACCATGAGGCGACATACGCCGCCGCCGAGCGGCGCACGGCACGCGAAAGGGGCCACTCGACCACGGCCGACGCCGCCACCGTCGCGCTCAAGGCGGGGGCCGGGAGGCTCCTGATAGGCCACTTCTCGACGCGGTACAAGGATCTCGAGTCCCTTGTCCAGGAGAGCCGCGCCATATTCCCCGCCACCGACATCGCCCGCGAGGGCGAGACCTTCACCGTTACCGAACAGCGCCATGACAAGATCTGAGATACGCTTCATACGTTCGCTCGCCGACAAGCGCGCCCGCACCGAATCGGGGCTCTTCGTGGCCGAGGGCGACAAGCTCATAGGCGAGATCCTCGCCTCCGGATGGGAGGTCGAGGCCCTCTACTCCACACGCGGCACCTTCGGCGGCCGCGCCGCGATGATATCCCCCGCGGAGATGGAGCGCATATCGATGCTCAAGACCCCGAACGAGTCGCTCGCCACGGTGCGCATGCCCTCGTACGCCACGCCCCGCACGGCCGACCCCGCGAGGCTCGCGCTGGCGCTCGACGCCGTGCGCAACCCGGGCAACATGGGAACCATAATACGCCTGGCGGACTGGTTCGGGATAGAGGAGATATACTGTTCGGAGGATTCGGCCGACTGCTTCAACCCCAAGGTCATACAGGCAACGATGGGGGCCATACTGCGCGTAAGGGTCCACTATCTCGACCTGCCGGCACTCCTGGCCCGCAGCGCCGCCGCCGGCGTCGACATATACGGCACCACGCTCGACGGCGACAACATCTACTCCGCACCGCTCACCGCCGGCGGCATAATCGTCATGGGCAACGAGGGCCGCGGCATATCGCCCGAGTGTGCGGCACACGTCACGCGCCGCCTGCTCATACCCCCCTATCCCGCCTCGCGCCACGGCAGCGAGTCGCTCAACGTGGCCATGGCCGCGGCCGTCGTCTGTGCCGAGTTCCGCCGCCGCGCCGCCGCGCGCTGACCTCATATCCGGAGACATCGCGGCATGCGGAGACCGCCCGCAGACCGCACACGGAGATTGTGGCACGACATCTGCCACACCACCCGCCGTACGTATTCACGCACGGTGCCATGCTCCAAATATTCGTTTGACAGACAATTCCGCGTTTATTATGGAGCGATGTTCGGAAATTGTTTATATATTTGCTGGTTGAAAAGACTTTTGAACGGAATGTCGGACAACAGACTCAAGATAGGAATTACACAGGGCGACACCAACGGCATAGGCTGGGAGGTCATCCTCCGCACCTTCGCCGACGCGCGTATCGCCGAATTGTTCACCCCCGTGATATACGGCTCGTCGAAGGCCGCGGCATACTACGCCGCCACGCTCGAGGAGGAAGAGCGCGCACAGCTCTTCCCCGTCTCTTCGGCCGAGGAGGCGCGCCGCGGAAAGATCAACATGGTGGAGTGCGGCGACGCAAACCTCCGCATAGAGGCGGGAGTGCCCTCGCCCGAGGCGGGCAAGGCCGCCGTCGACGCCCTCGAGGCCGCCGTGGCCGACCTCAAGGAGGGCCATATCGACGCCGTCGTCACAGCCCCCATAAACAAGGAGACGGCGCAGAGCGACACTTTCCGATACACGGGACATACCGAATATTTCGCCGCCCGCTTCGAGGGCGAACCCTTAATGATGATGTGCAGCGACCGTCTGCGCGTGGGTCTCGTGACCATACACATACCCATGGCCGAAGTGAGCCGCGACATCTCGCAGGAACGTATCGTCAATGCCCTCGGCGTGCTGCGCGAATCGCTCATCCGCGACTTCGGCATCGTCGAGCCCCGCATCGCCGTGCTGGCTCTCAACCCCCATGCGGGCGAGGGAGGCATGCTCGGAGACGAGGAGCAGAACATAATAAAGCCCGCCATCGAGCAGGCCTTCGGTGAGGGAACGCTCGCCTTCGGGCCCTTCCCCGCCGACGGGTTCTTCGGCAGCGGCACATACGCCCGTTACGATGCCGTGCTGGCGATGTACCACGACGAGGGTCTCACCCCCTTCAAGACCATCTCGCCCGACGGCGTGAACTTCACGGCCGGACTCTCGGCCGTACGCACCTCGCCCGACCACGGCACCGCATACGACATCGCCGGCAAGGCGCAGGCCGACCCGCAGTCGATGCGCAACGCCATATACATGGCCATGGACATCGTCCGCAACCGCCGCCGCTGGGAGGAGTGGACACGCAACCCGCTGCAGCGATTCGAACGCGACAAGGGCCGCGACGTCTCGGTCAAGGATCTCAAGCTCCCCGAAACGGAGGAGGATTAGACCTGCAGCCCCACACGCCAACAAGACTGATGTATGGATAAGGATACCAGGATAGAACGGACACGACGCTCGCTGCTCGTACTCGGCTGCATCATAGTTGCGGTGGCCGCATTCGGGTTGGGGTATGCACTCTACGGGCACATCGCCGAGGGGCGGAGGCTGAGCATGGCCATGATTCTCGCCTTTGTCGCTATGGCCGTATCGGGGGTGTGCCTCGTGGTGTCGGTGGTACGCCATCCGTCAAAATAGATACAGACAACGAAAACCGCGACCGGAGCGACGTATTCCGTCTCGTAATTGTGGAAGCGCCGCAGGTTGCAAAACATAATTAAAGCAAGTATTATGATCAAGATCACTTTTCCCGACGGTTCGCAGCGCGAATTCGAGAAGGGAACAACGGCTTACCAAGTAGCCGAGAGTATCAGCCCTCGTTTAGCTGCCGACTCTCTGGCCGCTGCGGTAAACGGGACGACGGTCGACATGACCCGCCCCATCGAGGAGGATGCCACGATTAAGTTCTACAAGTGGGACGACGCCGAGGGCAAGCACGCCTTCTGGCACACCTCGTCACACCTGCTGGCCGAGGCCCTTGAGGCTCTCTACCCGGGCATCAAGTTCGGTATCGGCCCCGCCATCGAAAACGGATTCTATTACGACGTGGACTCGCCGGTGCCCATCACCGAGGCCGACCTGCCGACGATAGAGAAGAAGATGCAGGAGCTCGCCCGCAACAAGGAGCAGCTCGTACGCACCGAGGTGTCGAAGGCCGACGCCCTGAAGACCTTCACCGAGAAGAACGACCAATACAAGGTGGAGCTTATCCGCGACCTGGAGGACGGCACCATCTCATTCTATACCAACGGCGCCTTCACCGACCTGTGCCGCGGCCCGCACATCCCCAACACGGGGCTCATCAAGGCCGTGAAGCTGACGTCGGTGGCCGGAGCCTACTGGCGCGGCAACGAGAAGAACAAGATGCTCACGCGCGTCTACGGCATATCGTTCCCCAAGAAATCGATGCTCGACGAGTACCTCGTCCTGCTGGAGGAGGCCAAGAAACGCGACCACCGCAAGCTGGGCAAGGACCTTGAGCTCTTCATGTTCTCGCAGCGCGTAGGCCAGGGACTCCCCATGTGGCTGCCCAAGGGCGCCGAGCTGCGCGACCGTCTGGAGCGGTTCCTTCGCCAGATACAGAAGCAGTACGGCTACCAGCAGGTCATAACGCCGCACATAGGCAACAAGGACCTCTACGTAACCTCGGGACACTATGCCAAGTACGGCAAGGACTCGTTCCAGCCAATACATACGCCCTATGAGGGCGAGGAGTATCTGCTCAAGCCGATGAACTGCCCCCACCACTGCGAGATCTACCGCAGCAAGCCCCGTTCGTACAAGGATCTGCCGATCCGTCTGGCCGAGTTCGGTACGGTATACCGCTACGAACAGTCGGGCGAGCTCCACGGACTGACGCGTGTGCGCGGCTTCACGCAGGATGACGCCCACCTCTTCGTGCGCCCCGACCAGCTGCTCGAGGAGTTCGAGAAGGTCATCGACATCGTGCTCTACATCTTCCGCACGCTGAAGTTCGACCAGTACACGGCACAGGTATCGCTGCGCGACCCCAACAACAAGGAGAAGTACATCGGTTCGGACGAGAACTGGGAGAAGGCCGAGTCGGCCATCATCAAGGCCGCCGCGGACAAGGGGCTCAAGACCACCGTCGTCACGGGCGAGGCCGCCTTCTACGGCCCGAAGCTCGACTTCATGGTGAAGGACGCCCTGGGCCGAAACTGGCAGCTCGGAACAATTCAGGTGGACTACAACCTGCCGGAGCGTTTCGACCTGACGTACAAGGGCGCCGACGACAAGCTCCACCGCCCGATCATGATCCACCGCGCCCCCTTCGGGTCGATGGAGCGTTTCGTGGCCGTGCTTCTGGAGCATACGGCGGGCAAGTTCCCCCTGTGGCTGGCTCCCGACCAGGCCGTCGTCCTCCCCATCTCGGAGAAGTACAACGACTACGCCGCCGAGGTTGTGGAGTATCTCACGCAGCATGACGTGCGCGTGCAGATCGACGACCGCAACGAGAAGATCGGCCGCAAGATCCGCGACAACGAGCTCAAGCGCATACCCTTCCTGCTCATCGTGGGCGAGAAGGAGCAGAACGACCGCACCGTATCGCTGCGCGTGCAGGGCGAGGGCGACAAGGGCTCGATGACGCTCGACGAGTTCTGCAACCACATAAACGAACTGGTCAAGGCCGAGACGGCATCGCACAGCCGCGCGTAAAGGTGGCCGCGAACACAGATAACAATTTTATAAACCAACAGTTACAAATTTGGCAATCACACAGAAACCTTTCCCGCCGAGGCCCTATCAGGGCGGGGGAAACCAGAACAACGCAGGGCTCCGCAACAAACGTCCCGAGAAGGAGAATCCCAACCGTATCAACCACGAGATCACGGCGCCCATGGTGCGCGTGGTGGGCGAGAACGTCGAGCCCAATCTCGTAATACCGATACGTCAGGCCATAGCCATGGCCGAGCAGATGGAGCTCGATCTGATCGAGATATCGCCCAAGGCGGACCCTCCCGTATGCCGCATTGCCGACTACCAGAAGTTCCTCTACCAGCAGAAGCGCAAGGCCAAGGAGATCAAGGCCAAGCAGGTGAAGGTCGTAGTCAAGGAGATACGTTTCGGTCCCCAGACCGACGACCACGACTACAACTTCAAGCTCAAGCACGCCGAGAACTTCCTCAACGAGGGCGCCAAGGTGAAGGCCTACGTGGTCTTCCGCGGCCGCTCGATCGTCTTCAAGGAGCAGGGAGAGATCCTGTTGCTGCGCTTCGCCACCGACCTGGAGAACATCGCCAAAGTGGAGATGATGCCCAAGCTCGACGGCAAGAAGATGAACATGATACTTGCCCCCAAGGGTAAGAAGTAACTGAAACAACCAAGAGGATCCGAGACCGGATGCCGGCAATCACCGGCCTCCGGTTTTGGATCGTTTTTTTATGATCGGCATAGACGACATACTGCGCATAGCGTCGGACGGGGACTTCGACCGCGCCGCAATGGAGGTATTCCGTTTCCAGGCGACGGCGTGCGAACCCTACGCCCGCTATCTCGCGCTCATGGATATCGACCCGCGCCGGGTGCGGCGTGCGGCCGACATACCCCACCTGCCCATCGAGCTCTTCAAGACGCAGCGCATATACTGCGGCGAGGGCGAGCCCCAGAAGGTCTTCACCTCGAGCAACACGGGCGCCACGACGCCGTCGCGCCACTACATGGCCGACCTCGGGATATACGAACGCGACTTCACCGCCTCGTTCGAGCGTTTCTACGGCCCGGCATCGGAGTGGAGCATCTACGGGCTGCTGCCCAACTACCTGCAGCGCGAGGGGTCGTCGCTCGTATACATGGTCGACCGCCTCATCGCCCGCAGCGGCTCGGGCGGCTTCTACCTCGACGACTACGACAAACTGCTGGGCGACATGTCGCGCGACCCGCGCCGCAAGATACTCCTGGGCGTGAGCTACGCGCTGTGGGACCTGGCCGAGCGCTACGCCCCGAAGCTGCACGACACCATCGTCATGGAGACGGGCGGCATGAAGGGACGGCGCCGCGAACTGCCCAAGGCGGAGTTCCATGCCATCCTCACCGGGGCCTTCGGCGTGGAGACGATACACTCGGAGTACGGCATGGCGGAGCTTACGTCGCAGGCCTACTCGTCGGGCGGCGGCATCTTCCGCGCACCGGAGTGGATGCGCGTGACGGTGCGCGACGTGAACGACCCGCTGGCGACGCTGCCCGCGGGCTCGCGCGGCGCCATCGACATCACCGACCTGGGCAACCTCTACTCGTGCGCCTTCATCTCGACGCAGGATGTGGGCCGCACCTTCGCCGACGGCTCGTTCACCGTCGAGGGACGCCTCTCGGGGGCCGACGTGCGGGGCTGCAACCTGCTCGTGCAGTGACGGCGGTCCGCAACCCGGACACGGAAACATCCGACATGCAAACAATGACACCATGAAAACCGTAGCATTCGTACCCATACGCCTCAACAGCAGCCGCGTCGCAGGCAAGAACCTGCGGCCGCTGGGAGGGAGGCCGCTCATGACATATATCCTCGATACGTTGCGGCAGGTGGAGAACATCGACGAGACGTATGTCTACTGCAGCGACACGTCGATCGCGCCGCTGCTGCCCGCAGGCGTGACGCTGCTGCGGCGCGACGCCGCGCTCGACAGCGACACCACCCTCGGCGAGCAGATATATGACGCCTTCACGCGCCAGGTCGAGGCCGACATCTACGTGCTGGCGCACGCCACCTCGCCCTTCATACGGCCGCAGACCATCTCGGAGGCCGTGGCGCGGGTGCAGGGCGGCGAATACGACTCGGCCTTCAGCGCCGAGCGCATCCAGACCTTCGCCTGGTACGGCGGCCGGCCGCTCAACTACTCGCTCACGCACGTGCCCCGCACGCAGGAGCTCGAGCCGGTCTATGCCGAGACGTCGGCCTTCTTCGTCTTCGGGCGGGAGCTGTGGTGCGGACGCCACCGCCGCATAGGCGACCGTCCCTATGTCGCCGTCACCGACCGCATCGAGAGCACCGACATAGACAACCCCGACGACTTCACCCTCGCCGAGGCGATCGTCGCGGCGGGCCTCAACCGCAGATGATACGCGGCAATAATGCAGAGCCCCCGAAACCCGGTGTTTCGGGGGCTCTGCTTATGTCGTTATATCACTGTCATAGGCCCTTGTGTGCCACGGCCCACGCCAGGCGGTTGTACGCCGCCATCACCGCCGGACGCATGCAGCGCGGCAGAGCGTTCAGGATGCGGAGCTTGAACATTATACGCCGCGACAGACGGCTGTAGGAGAAGAAGCGCAGCGCCTCGGCTGCCGAGGCTGTGTCGCCGCTGGCACTCTGCACGAGGGCCTTGCCCAGAGCCACGCGGGCGATATACTCGTTGCTCAGGTCCGTCGCCGCAGGGTCGTACAACTCGTAAAAGGAACGGGCCGTATGTTCGGGGCGGAATATTGCGGCCGAGCGGTTCGACGCCGTGCGCGAATATACAGCCAGCGGCCGCGGCGTGAAGGCCACCTCGGCGCGGCGTGCCAGCACGGTCCAGAGCCACTGGTCCTCGCCCATGCGCATGCCCTCGGGGAAGCCCCCGACATCCATAACGAGGTCGCGCCGCAGCGTCGCCGCCGACGGGATCAGCACATAGCGCGACATCGACTCGCGGAAGAAGTCGACGACGCCCTCCGTGCGGGGCGTGTCGCCCGCGGTGAGGCAGCCGTCGGTCTCCACCATGAACCCCGTGCCGTAGGCGCCGCAGTCGGGGAAGCGGGCAATCAGCGCCGACACACACTCCAGATACTCCGGCTGCCAGCGGTCGTCGCCGTCGAGCAGGGCCACATAACGGCCCGAGGCCATCGCGATGCCGCGGTTGCGGGCGGCGCTCACGCCGCGGTTCTCCTGCCGCACTACCCGCACCAGCGGCGAGGCCATACGTTCGACCTCTCCGGCGCCGCCGTCCGTCGAGCCGTCGTCCACGACGATCACCTCGCGCGGCGGGAGCGTCTGCGCAAGGACGGAGCGCACGGCGCGCGCGATCTCCGCAGCCTTGTTGTAGAGGGGTATCACCACCGATATGTCGCACGGCGGCCGCACGCCGGCCGCCCCTTGATTGGAATCGTTCATAGGCCATGACTGCCGCCCCGCACCCCGCGCACGGGCGTAACACCGAAACGGGGCCCCGGCAGGGCGGCATGATTGCAAATTTAGGGATATTTTGTTAGTTTTGCAAGACAGCAAAATACCAGCCGATGCGTCTCTCACTACGTATAATCGAAGCTCTGCGCAACACCTTCGACACCCTCCTCTTCTTCGCCACGATGGCCGTGAAGGAGGATTTCCGCAACCATGTGGCGCGCGCCGGCGCCATCGACATGAACCCCGCACGCCGCATCGCCATCCTCGGCAACGGCCCCTCGCTGCGGAGCGAGATGTCGGTCATACGGCGCGAGGCCGAGGCGGGCGGATGCGACATCATGGCCGTGAACTTCTTCGCCCTGGGGGAGGAGTTCGAGGCGCTGCGCCCGAAGTATTATGTGCTGTCGGACCCGCAGTTCTTCCGCCGCAGCGGCCGCACCGGCCGTGTGGAGGAGCTGTACAAGGCGCTCGACGGCCGCACGGCATGGCCCATGAACCTCTACGTGCAGTACTACAACCCCGAACGGTTCGACTACCGTGCCGCCGTGCCCAACCCCAACGTGCGTATCGTCCCCTTCCATACGACGGTATTCCACGGCTTCCGCAGCGTGGAGTTCCGCTGCTACCGCCGCGGCCTCGGCTCGGGCAACTTCGGCACCGTGGTGCAGAACGGCGAGTTCATCGCCCTGCTGCTCGGGTACCGCCGCATAGAGCTCTACGGCGTGGACCACACGCTGCTCGAGGGCCTCTGCGTCGACGGGCGGAACCGCCTCTGCCGCATAAAGAGCCACTACTACGACAACGGCGCCACGGCCGCCGAGCCGATATACGTCAACGCCACGCAGCCGCCGCAGCCCTATACCATGGCCTCGTACCTGGCCGAGACGGCCGAGCTCTTCCGCGGCCACGAGGTGCTGCGCGACTACGCCCGCTCGATCGGTGCCGAGATAGTGAACCGCACCCGCCATTCGATGATCGACGCCTACACCCGCCGCCCCGCCGGGGAGGAGGATGAAGAGGTGGAAAAGGCCGGCAACATCCTGAAATAGCACGGCACGGCCCGCTCCGTATGCGGTTTTCGCCCCGGGGCGAAAAGATTCTCGCGCAGACGGCACAAGTTGGGTGCGATTTATGCCCCAATTCCGCAAAACTTAATATCTTTGCATAAATTTACCTGAAACACCCATAACACGCAAAAGAAACTCCTGGCGAGAAATGAAAAAATGGCACATTGAGGATTCGGCCGACATGTATAACATCAACGGCTGGGGCGTCTCGTATTTCGGCATCAACGAGAAGGGGCACGTCATGGTCACCCCCAAGAAAAACGGCATCGAGATCGACCTGCGCGAGGTGATGGACGAATTGGCCCTGCGCGACATAGGCGCTCCCGTACTGCTCCGTTTCCCCGACATCCTCGACAACCGTATCGAGAGCATGTCGTGCTGTTACAAGAAGGCCGCGGAAGAGTACGGCTTCAAGGCCGAGTGCTTCTCGGTCTACCCCATCAAGGTCAACCAGATGCACCCCGTCGTCGAGGAGGTCATAAGCCACGGGCAGAAGTTCAACCTCGGCCTCGAGGCGGGCTCGAAACCCGAGCTGCACGCCGTCATCGCCGTGAACGCCGAGAACGACTCGCTCATCATATGCAACGGCTACAAGGACGCGAGCTACATCGAGCTGGCGCTGCTGGCGCAGAAGATGGGCAAGCGCGTGTACCTCGTCATCGAGAAGATGAACGAGCTGGACCTCATCGCCGAGATCTCGAAGCGGCTCAACATACGCCCCAAGATCGGCATACGCATCAAGCTCGGCACCTCCGGCAGCGGCAAGTGGGAGGACAGCGGCGGCGACGCCAGCAAGTTCGGCCTCACGTCGAGCGAGCTGCTCGAGGCCCTCGGCAAACTCGAGGAGATAGGGCTGGCCGACTGCCTCAAGCTCATACACTTCCACATAGGAAGCCAGGTAACCAACATACGCCACATCAAGACCGCCATACGCGAGGCGTCGCAGTTCTACGTGCAGCTGCACAAGATGGGATTCCCCGTGGACTTCATCGACGCGGGCGGCGGCCTCGGCGTCGACTACGACGGCACCCGCTCGGCCAGCAGCGAGAGCAGCGTCAACTACTCGATGCAGGAGTACGTCAACGACGTCATGTACCAGATAATCGACGCGGCGGACAAGAACAACCTGCCCCACCCCAACATCATCACCGAGAGCGGCCGCTCGCTCGCCGCACACCACTCGGTGCTGGTCATACAGGTGCTCGAGACGGCCTCGCTGCCCGAGATGCCCGAGGAGTGGGAGGTCGGGCCCAACGACCACCAGCTGGTGAAGGACCTCTACGAGATATGGGACAGCCTGACGCAGCGCAGCGCCCTCGAGAACTGGCACGACGCACAGCAGATACGCGACGAGACGCTCGAGCTCTTCTCGCACGGCCTCATCGACCTGAAGACCCGCGCCCAGATCGAGAAACTCTACTGGTCCGTCACGCGCGAGATAAACAGCATAGCCTCGCAGATGAAACGTGTGCCCGAGGAGCTGCACAAGACAAACAAGCTGCTGGCGGACAAGTATTTCTGCAACTTCTCGCTCTTCCAGTCGCTGCCCGACTCGTGGGGTGTGGGACAGGTCTTCCCCATCATGCCCCTTCAGCGCCTCGACGAGCGGCCCGAGCGCCACGCCACGCTGCAGGACATAACGTGCGACAGCGACGGCAAGGTGGCCTCGTACATCGCCGAGAACACCATAACCAACAGCCTGCCGGTGCACGCGCTGCGTCCCGGCGAGCCCTATTACCTCGGGGTATTCCTCGTGGGGGCCTACCAGGAGATTCTGGGCGACATGCACAACCTCTTCGGCGACACCAACGCCGTGCATATCTCGGTGACGAAGGACGGGTACAAGATCGACCAGACCATCGACGGCGAGACCATAGACGACGTGCTGGACTATGTCGACTGGGACAGCAAGAAGATGGTGCGCACGCTCGAGACATGGGTCAAGCGCTCGATCAAGCAGGGACGCATCACCCTCGAGGAGGGCAAGGAGTTCCTCAACACCTACCGTTCGGGGCTCTACGGCTACACCTACCTCGAGTAGCCGTGGCGCCGACGCGGCCCATATGGAGCACAGCCCGATAAAAGGAGGAATAAATCGCCCGTAAAGGCGGCAGAATTAGGAAAATAAATCGTACCTTCGCGGTACGGCGGCCAACGGGACCGTGCCTGCGGCGGCCGCACCCGAACCAACACCATACAAGAGACGCAAAAAATGAGCAGAGTATTACAGATCGGCTGCGGCGGCGTCGGCACCGTCGTAGCGCACAAGCTGGCGCAGAACCCCGATGTCTTCACCGACATCATGATCGCCAGCCGCACAAAGAGCAAGTGCGACGCCGTGGCTGCCGCCATCGGCAAACCCAACATAACCACCGCCGCCGTCGATGCCGACGACGTGGAGGCCCTCGTGGCGCTCATGCGCGACTTCAAGCCCGACATCGTGGTGAACGTGGCCCTGCCCTATCAGGACCTCACCATCATGGAGGCGTGCCTCAAGGCGGGCGTCAGCTACCTCGACACGGCCAACTACGAGCCGCGCGACGAGGCGCACTTCGAGTACAGCTGGCAGTGGGCTTACAAAAAGCGCTTCGAGGAGGCGGGCCTCACGGCCATCCTCGGCTGCGGCTTCGACCCGGGCGTGTCGGGCATATTCACCGCCTACGCCGCCAAACACCACTTCGACGAGATCCACACGCTCGATATCGTCGACTGCAACGCCGGCAACCACCACAAGGCCTTCGCCACCAACTTCAACCCCGAGATCAACATCCGCGAGATCACCCAGAAGGGCCGCTACTACAAGGACGGCAAGTGGGTCGAGACGGGCGCCCTCGAGATACACAAGCCCCTGACATATCCCAATATCGGCGAGCGCGAGAGCTACCTCATGTACCACGAGGAGCTGGAGTCGCTCGTCAAGAACTTCCCCACGATACGTCAGGCGCGGTTCTGGATGACATTCGGGCAGGAGTACCTCACGCACCTGCGCGTGATCCAGAACATAGGCATGGCGCGCATCGACGAGGTGGAGTACCAGGGCATGAAGATCGTGCCGTTGCAGTTCCTCAAGGCGGTGCTTCCCGACCCGCAGGACCTGGGCGAGAACTACGAGGGCGAGACCTCGATCGGCTGCCGCATACGCGGTGTGAAGGACGGCAAAGAGCGCACATACTACATCTACAACAACTGCTCGCACCACGAGGCGTACCTCGAGACGGGAATGCAGGCCGTAAGCTACACCACGGGCGTGCCGGCAATGATCGGGGCGATGATGTACCTCAAGGGTCTGTGGCGCCGCCCGGGCGTATGGAACGTCGAGGAGTTCGACCCCGACCCCTTCATGGAGCAGCTCAACCGGCAGGGACTGCCGTGGCACGAGGTCTTCGACGGCGATCTGGAGCTCTAATACATGTCGAACAGGGCGGCCGTCATGGCCGCCCTGTTCGTTTGATAACGCCAGTTGTATCGCTGCAACCACAAAAAAACGCACGGCCATGAAATACGCTTTAGTCACAGGGGCCTCGTCGGGCATAGGGGCGGAATACGCCCGCCTTCTTGCCGAAGGCGGGCACAACGTCATCGTGGCAAGCAACCGCGACGGCGATAACCGCCGCGTGGCAGAACGTCTGCGGCGCGACTGCGGCGTCGAGGCCGAGCCGCTCTGCGCCGACCTCACGGAGGCCGATGCCGCCGAGAAGATACATGCGTGGTGTGCCGAACGGGAGATCGAGGTCGACATCCTCGTAAGCAACGCCGGCATCCTGCACTTCGGGCTGCTCACGCACGCCGACACCGCCACGATCGACCGCATCGTGGCGCTGCACTGCACCACCCCCGCCAAACTGTGCCGCCTCTTCGCCGCCGACATGTGCCGCCGCGGCGAGGGGCGCATCCTGCTCATGTCGTCGATAACGGCTTGGACGCCATACCCCACCATGACGCTATACGGGTCGACGAAAGCCTTTCTCAAGAACTTCGGCACCGCGCTGCGGCTGGAGCTGCGCGGCAGCGGCGTCAGCGTCACCACGGTATTCCCGGGCGCCGTCGACACGCCCCTGTACAACCTTACGGAGAGGCGGCGGCGGATCCTGCGCCGCACGGGAGTGATGATGTCGCCGCGCGAGGTCGCACGCCGCGGCCTGCGGGCCATGATGCGGGGCCGCAGCCGCTGCATCCCGGGGCTGGCGGCCAAGATCGAGGTCTTCCTGTGCCGCCTGCTGCCCGCATGCGCCGTACTCCCCGTGATGCGCATACCCGCCGTGCGGCGCCTGCTGGAGAGGTTGTGACGGGCCTCGCCGCTCTCCGCACGACGCCGAAAAGAGTTCCGCAGAGGGCGCAAAACAATGAAAAATTGCTAACTTTGTCATTGTCCGAAACAATCCCGCCCATGAGAATCCGCACCCTTGCAACATTGCTCCTCACGGCCGCCGCCGTCACCGCCGCAGCACAGCCCCGCGAGAGCGTTCCCGCCGACGCGGCACGCATGACCGACTCCCTGCGCCGCATATACGCCCCCGACGGCCGCACCGCCATATTCGACGCCGACTACACCTTCGCCGGGCGCCATGTCATGGTGCGCGGACGCACCACCTCGGCCGCATGCCGGCAGGCGCTGTACCGCGCCCTGCGCGGCGCGGGATACGACCCCGTGGAGTGCATGCGGCAGCTTCCCGACAGCAGCCTCGGCGCCGACACCCTCGCCGTGGTGCGCCTCTCGGTCTGCAACATGCGCTCCGAGGGCGACTTCTCGGCCGAGATGGTGTCGCAGGCCCTCATGGGCATGCCGGTGCGGGTACTCGACTACGACGGCTGGTACCTGATACAGAGCCCCGACGACTACATAGCGTGGGTACACCCAGCCGCCATCGAGCTTATGGATGCCGAACGCATCCATGAATGGAATGCCGCCGAAAAGGTCGTCGTGACGTCGCACTACGGCTTCGTCCGCACCGCGCCGCAGGAGGACGCGCCGACGGTATCGGACATCGTGGCGGGGGACCGCCTGCGTTTCGCGGGCCGCAAGGGGCGCTTCTACGAGGTGGAATACCCCGACGGCCGCACGGGATACGTATCGAAGGCCGACGCGCAGCCCGAAACCGAGTGGCGCAAGGCCCTGCGGCGCGATGCCGAGGCCGTCATCGCCACGGCGAAGACCCTCACGGGGGTGCCATACATATGGGCGGGGACCTCGTCCAAAGGTATGGACTGCAGCGGATTCGTCCGCACGGTGCTATACATGCACGACATCATCATCCCGCGCGACGCCTCGCAGCAGGCCCTCACGGGCCGCCGCGTGGAGATCGCCGCAGACCTCTCGAACCTCGAGGCGGGCGACCTGCTCTTCTTCGGGCGCAAGGCCACGGCCGCGAGCCGCGAGAGGGTGGTGCATGTGGGCATATACATCGGCGGCGGGCGCTTCATACACTCCCAGGGCGACGTGCGCACCGGCAGCCTCGACCCCGCGGACGAACTCTTCGACAGCTACAACCTCTCGCGCCTGCTCTTCGCCGCACGCATACTGCCGTACATAGACCTGCGGCCGCAGCTCCGCACCACGCCCAACAACCCCTATTACAGGTTCTGACATCTGCACGCACAGTATAAACGTCCCTGACCTCCCCGAAAAACCCCCGAACGATGCCTACACGAAAAGAGTTCCTCAAGACAATGGCCTGCGCAGCCGCAGGCACGGCCCTCGGCCTCGACGTCACGGCCCGCGGCAACATGCACACCGCCCCGTTCCACATAAACCGCAGCGGCACGGGCGCACGCATGAGGCTGCGCTTCTTCCCCTATGAGCTGAAACTGCGCCATGTCTTCACCGTGGCGACATACTCGCGTTCGACCACGCCCGACATACAGGTCGAGATCGACTACGACGGCGTGACGGGCTACGGCGAGGCCTCGATGCCGCCATACCTGCAGCGCGAGCTGGGCTCGCCGCAGAGCGTCTCGGCATTCCTGCGCAAGGTGCAGGGCATCATAGGCGAGTTCGACGACCCCTTCAAGACGGAGGAGATACTCACCCGCATCGACACCCTGTCGGAGGGCGACGCCGCGGGCAAGGCCGCCGTCGACATCGCACTGCACGATCTCACGGGCAAGCTGCTCGGGGCGCCGTGGTTCCGCATCTGGGGCCTCGACAGGGAGAAGGCCCCCTCGACGACCTTCACCATAGGCATCGACACACCCGAGGTCGTGCGCGAGAAGACGCGCGAGTGCGCCGGCCGCTTCAATATCCTCAAGGTGAAGCTCGGCGGCGAGGATGACAAACGCATGATCGAGACGATCCGTTCGGTGACCGACCTGCCAATCGCCGTCGATGCCAACCAGGGGTGGAGAGACCGCCGCCAGGCCCTCGAGATGATCCTCTGGCTCAAGGAGCAGGGCGTGGTGATGGTGGAGCAGCCCATGCCGCGGGAGCAGCGCGACGACACGGCATGGGTGACGCAGCAGAGCCCCCTGCCGGTCTTCGCCGACGAGTCGATACAGCGTCTCGGGGATGTGGCCGCCATGAAGGGCCTCTTCACCGGCATAAACATCAAGCTGATGAAGTGTACCGGCATGCGCGAGGCGTGGAAGATGCTCACGCTGGCGCGCGCCCTCGGCATGAAGGTGATGGTGGGGTGCATGACCGAGACCTCATGCGCCTGCTCGGCGGCAGCACAGCTATCCCCCGCGGTAGACTTCGCCGACCTGGACGGCAACCTGCTCATCGCCAACGACCGTTTCCGCGGCATGGAGGTCATCGGCGGCAAGATAACACTCCCCGACCGCCCGGGCATAGGCGTGGAACTGCTCGAAGGGGCAAAATAGGAAGGACATGGCACATAACATCTCACGGCATATCACATTCCTCGGGACCGCGCTCCTCGCCCTTGCGGCATGCGGCACGGCGCCCGCACCCGCACCCGCACCCGCCACGGACGGCACGCCCGGCACCGGCACAGCATACCGCTGGGAGGATGACCTGCGGCAGCGCCTCGCCGCCGACTTCTGCCTCACCGAAGAGCAGGTGACGGATTATATCCGCCGCTACATCCCCGACGTCACGGCGGAGCAGATGCGCATGTGGGAGGCGTCGGGCGCCCTCGAGTGCATGGTCGTCGACGGCCGCAGGCGGTATTTCCACGCCGCGGCGCCGAACCTCTTCCGCATAGACCCGCAGTGCCGCGCCATAAAGGAGGCGGCCGACGGCACCGCCCCGAGCGGCAGCGAACGGGCCAACATGGAGAACCTGCCCGAGATCCTCGGCGCGGCCACCGGGCAGAGCCCCGTCGCCGCGCCGAAGCGCATGCGCGTGACATATACGCTCACGGTCGATGCCGATGCCGTCCCCGCGGGGGAGACGGTGCGCTGCTGGCTTCCCTACCCGCGGCGTGACGTGCCGCGCCAGAGCGACGTGCGCCTGCTGTCGGCAAGCGAGGCGGAATACACCATCGCCCCCGACTCGTGCCTCCACAGCACCCTCTACATGGAACGGCGGGCCGTGGCGGGCGAGCCTACCGTCTTCAGCGAGACATTCGAGTACACGTCATCGGGCGAGCGGCACGACCTGCGCCGCATCGCGCCGCAGCCATACGACACCGCGTCGCCCGTATACCGCGAATACACCTCCGAGCGCGAGCGCCACATACGTTTCACGCCCCGCCTGCGGGCTCTCGCGGCACGCCTGACGGAAGGGGCCGCCACCCCCGCCGCCAGGGCCGAACGCATATTCCGACATATCTGCGACACCTACCCGTGGGCCTCGGCGCGCGAGTACTCCACCATAGACAACATCCCCGAATATGTGGTCGCAAACGGCCACGGCGACTGCGGGCAGGTGAGCCTTCTGTTCATCACCCTCTGCCGCATAAGCGGCATCCCGGCCCGCTTCCAGAGCGGCTTCATGATGCACCCCGGGGCGTGGAACCTCCACGACTGGGCCGAGATATACCTCGAGGGCACGGGATGGGTCCCCGTAGACCAGTCGTTCGGCATCCCCGGCCATGCGCGCAACAACGACGAACGCCTCTTTTTCCTCGGCGGCATCGACTCCTGGCGCATGGTCGTCAACAACGACTGCGGCATGCCGCTCCACCCCGCCAAGCGCTACCCCCGCAGCGAGACGGTCGACTTCCAGCGCGGAGAGGTCGAATGGCGCGGCGGAAACCTCTACTTCACGCAGTGGAGCTATGACATGAAAATCGAATATCTCGACAATTAATCCCGCTGCGAGAGCCGCAGGTTCGGCAAAAATTCGTATCTTCGTGCGCCGTTCGGGCCGTCATTCCCGACCGGTCCGAAGGGAATACTTTTGCAAAGATTTGACAGTCATTCCGTTAATCCTACGGCGCACCCGGCCTGCAAACACGGATGCCGCCGCGTAAAATATTTTCGCTTATGTCAGGTTTTTTGGGCTGCGTATCGCGTGACGAGTGCGTGAACGAGGTTTTCTACGGTACCGACTACCATTCGCATCTGGGTACGAAACGCGCCGGAATGGCATTCGTCGCCAACGGCAAATTCATGAGGTCGATCCACTCGCTCGAGGACGGATATTTCAGAAACAAGTTCGAGAGCGAACTGCCCAAGTTCGCCTCCGCGAAAATGGGTATCGGCGTCATCTCCGACAGCGAGGCCCAACCCATAATCATCACCTCCCCCATCGGCCGCTACGCCGTGGTCACCGTCGCCCGCATAGACAATATCGAGGAGCTCACGCGCGAACTGCTCGCACAGGGACACCACTTCGCCGAACTCTCCGACTCGACAATCAACGCCACGGAACTCGTCGCGATACTCATCGGCCAGGGCAAGACGCTCAAGGAGGGTATCCAACTGGTACAGCGCAAGATCAAGGGATCGTGCTCGATGCTCGTACTCACCGACAACGCCATATATGCCGCCCGCGACCGCTTCGGCAGAACCCCGATAATCATAGGCAAGAACGACAAGGGATACATCTGCGCCAGCGAGAGCTCGAGCTTCGACAACCTGGGCTACGACTTCGTGCGCGACCTCGGCCCCGGCGAGATCGTACAGCTCACGGCCGACGGCGTGCGTCAGGTGGCGCCTCCGGGACGCCGCAAGCAGGTATGCTCGTTCCTGTGGGTATACTACGGCTACCCCTCGGCATGGTACGAAGGCATCAACGTCGAGGACTGCCGCTACCGCTGCGGCGCCGCCATGGCCAAGCGCGACGCCGACATCGACCCCGACTTCGCCGCCGGAATACCCGACTCGGGCGTCGGCCACGCCATAGGCTACTCGAACGAAAAACACATCCCCTACAAGCGCCCCTTCGTCAAGTACACCCCCACATGGCCCCGCAGCTTCATGCCCCAGGACCAGAAACGGCGCGACCTGGTGGCCAAGATGAAACTGCTGCCCAACCGAGAGTTCACCCACGGCCAGAAGATCGTCTTCATGGACGACAGCATCGTGCGCGGCACGCAGCTCAAGGACAACGTCGTCAAGCTGCTCGACGCCGGCGTCAAGGAGATACACATGCGCATCGCCTGCCCGCCGCTCATCTTCCCCTGCCGCTTCCTCAACTTCTCGACCTCGCGCAGCACCTACGACCTCTATACGCGCCGCGTGATACGCGACATGGAGGGTACGGAGAATATCCCCGACTCGGTCTTCGAGCAGTATGCCGACCCCGACAACCCGAAGCATCTGGAGATGGTCGACATAATGCGCCGCCACCTACAGCTCACGACACTCAAGTTCCAGCGTCTGGACGACCTTGTCAAGGCCATAGGCCTGCCGAAGGAGGATCTCTGCACACACTGCTGGGACAACAGCAGCTACGACGAATAGAGCCGCAACGGATTGCCGCCGGCGACGTACGGCAACCGTAGACAAGGCAGCGGCCGGCGACATGTAACGGCAGCGTACGGCAGCCGCGCCGGCAAAGGACAACAACATGAATATACGGGCCGCCCCTTTTCGAGAGGGGCGGCCCGTATATTTGTCACGCCGCATTACATACGGGGAGGCATTCCCCGTGTCACTCCTGCATGCGGAATGTCACGGGCATAGGGTCCTGACGCCCGGCCTCCGAGACGATCCGCCGCCCGGGTACGGTCACGCGCCCGCGCACGAACTCGGGGATGTTGTACGACTTCATGAAGGTGCGGTAGAAGTCGGGGTCGCGCTGCGGCAGCAGGAAGGGCCTCGAGAAGGTGCCGTCCTCGGCAACGTGCGCCAGGAAGACATGGGTATAGAGCCCGTCGATGCGGCGGCTGTTGAAGAGTATCCAGCGGCCGTTGCCGCTCCACGAGTGGTAACTCTCGGCCTCGGGGCTGTTTATGGCCGAGGTCTCCACCTCGCGGCCGCTGCGCAGGTCGACCATGCGCAGGTCGGCGTCGCGGTGCCATATCGAGAAGTTGCCGTAGTCGGCCAGCGCGTAGAGCATGAAGGCCCCGTCGGGCGAGACGCGCGGAAATGAGACGCTGCGCCCGGCGGTGCGGGCGTTGTAGAGGGTATCGACATCCGTACCGATACGGCCCGAGGCCGCGTCGAAGGCGACGCTGCAGAGGCTGTACCGCGCCTCCTTGTATCTGGCGGGCATCTCCACGGAGTCGGCCGAACAGAAGTAGAGGCGGCCACCGTCGGGCGAGAACGACGGGAAGGTCTCGAAACGGTCGCCGCGCGACAGATGCGGCGCCGTGAATATCTCGTGCCGCTCCGTATCGTAGGCCACCAGGTCGGAGGCGCTGTCGAAGACCTCCACGCGGTTGCTCTCGTCGGGCAGCGTTATGAGCTTCGTGGCATTGACCGAGAAGGCTATATAGCGGCCCGAGGGGTGCCACGACGGATATACGGTGGAGGACAGCGTCTCGGGCGTGGCGGTATTGAGCCGTTCGATGCGGCCGTCGCGCAGCAGCATCGTCCCGGGCAGCGACTGCCGCATGTGGAAGAGCATCATGTCGGGATCGCCGCCGCAGAAGGTGTGACAGTTGACGCACCCGTATCCTGCAGCCGAGGTCTCGATGATGGGCTCCTCGCGGAAGGTCTCGAGCGACCGCTGGTAGATGCCCATCTCGCCCCAGGTCTCATATCCCGGCTCGATAAGGCGGTAGACGATATAGGGGTCGATCGAATCGCGCGACACCTCCACGCAGAAAGGGGCGTACTCGGTCCATCCCGCCCCGTCGCGTGTCGACACCGTCACCGTGATCCCCCCGCCCGTCTGCGCGGCCGCCGCACAGAGACGGCGCCAGCCGTGCCGCGGCAGACGGAAGGCCCCGTCGCGCGACGACACCGTGACGCGCTCCGCCCCCGTCGCGAGCGTGGCGCGCGCACGCCCTTCGAACCCCTCGACACGGAAGTTCAGCGGCGCGATGTTCACCGGCACCGTGACGCCGGCATAGTCGGGAAAGATATCCGGCATCCGGTCCGTCGCCGTCACCGCGCCGCCGCCACAGGCGCACGCCGCGGCCGCAAGGGCCAGCGTCACAAGATATATGCAAACGTGTCTCATCATCGTTTTCCGGCAGGCTCCTCGCCCGCGAACATATAGTAGTACATGTAGGTTCCGCCATAGGTGCGGCGCATTATGGCCGCCAGGTCGCTGCGGGAGTAGTTCTCGGCGGCGAAGCTCTGGAAGGCGAGGAAACGGCGGCGCGTCGCCTCCGGGATGCCGTACCCCTCGGTATCGCTCCCCGTCATGGCCCCGTATATGAGCAGCGCCTCCCCGAAGCACTCCGCCGCGGGCATCACCCCCGCCGCGCGGCAACCATCCGCGGCGGCACGGAATCCCTCCAGGTCGCGGTTCAGCAGGCGCCCCACCAGAAGGTGCTCCACCGTGCGCCCGACAAGGGCGTTCGGGCGCAGCCCCGCAAGCAGCGAGGCATCTCCCTCGGCGGCATAGGTCACCGAGATATTGGCAATATTGGCACGTTCGGCACACAGCCGCGCGTCGGCCTCGACAGCCCCGTCATCCCACAGGAAACGGCGGTACGACGACGCCTCACGGCGGTAGAACAACGTCCGCTCCAGCATCGAGATATATTTTTCGGCCGTGGCGTAGCCGCTGCGGCCGCCCGCCGCGATAAACGTCTGCACCAGCCGCAGCAGCATGCGCGGGTTGCAGCTGCCGTTCACCGCCAGCGCCTCGCTGTTCTTCTTGAAGGCGGTCTCCTGCGCTATCGACACATTGCCCACGGCATAGTACATGTCGCTCAACAGCGGGAAGAGGAAGGGGTTGTTGTCGCTCCAGTCTATCGAGAGCCCCTCGAGTCCCCGCTGGCGGAAAGTGAAGGCGCGCGCGGCGAGTTCGTCGCGCTCCAGCAGCGCCGTATTGAGCATGAAGCAGTGGAGCGTATTGTCCGTCCCCTCCGCCGAACAGAGGGCGATCACCTCGTCCCACGCGCCGTGCCGCATCAGGTAGTCGAGACGCTCGAAGCGCCGCGTATCCTCCTGCATGTAGTATCTCTCGCCGCGCGCCGCCCCTGCGACGACAACGGCCACGCACGCCGCCTGTGCCGCAACGACCGCCACGCGCCGCCACACGCGGCCACCACAGCGCAGCATGGCAAACGGCCGCACGAAGGCCACCGCGAGGGGCATCGCCACCCACGCCGCCCACACCCACGGCGAGGCGGGCGTCATGGGATTCCAATACGCCTCGGGGGTCAGGGCGCGCCGCAGAGTGCCGTACCAGCCGTAACCGTATGCCGCCGCGGCCATGAGCAGGGCTGCCGCCACGGGTAGAAGATACCACGTCCACTGCCTGCCGCCGCGTGCCGCCTCGTACACGAAAAGCGTCACGGCGAAGGCTATGGCCGCAGGCCCGGCAAGCCAATAGAGGGCGACAGCCGCCGCGGCAGCCGCCGCGACACGCACCGCCGTCCCGCCACCGGCACGAACGAAGAGCCAGAAGAGCCCCCATGCCGCCAGCCACGCGACGATGCCCTCGTAACGGTAGTCGTAATCGACCATAAGGAACATCTGCGTCGCCACGGGCGCCAGCCACAGCAGCAGCGCCCCGTTGCCGGGGGCGACACGCTCCAGGGTCCATTGCGCCGCGACCTCCGTCTTGGCCAGCAGCAGCGCCGCAATGAGGGCGCCGCTCCACGGCGCGACGAAGAACTGCAGCAGGAAATCGCGCGCCACGGCCGCCGCGCCGCCGCACTCGGCAATGCGCCGCAGGATGTGGCCGCCGTCCCACATGAACATACGGTTCTGCTCGATGAAGGGGAACACATAGCCGTGACGCAGGTACATATAGAGGAAGAGGGCGACGAAACACACCGTCCAGAATACCGCCGTCAGCGCTTTTTCAGATATCTTGACCATAATGGATACTCCCGCCGTACGACGCGACGTATGCCCCGCCGCGCGGCTCTTTTGTAAAGATACTACAAAATTGCCGAAACAACACACGACAGGGCAAGTTTTAGAATATCTAAACAAAAAATCGCCCGTCGCCGCGGCATTAACCCCGACTTGCTGCCATTCGACAACGGGACATTCGACCTCGTTACGGCCTTCGAAACAGTATACTTCTGGGAAGACCTGCCCCGGGCCTTCGCCGAAGCGGCCCGCGTACTCAAAAGCGGCGGCAGGATCCTCATCTGCAACGAGGCGTGCGACCCCGACGACACCACATGGACCGACCGCATCGAAGGCATGCGCATATACCCGGCCGAAACCATCGCAAGGCTGCTCGCCGAAGCCGGATTCCGCGACACGGCGATATTCCGGCACAAGGGACAGTCCGTCTGTGTCACCGCGCGCAAGGAATGATACGGCACTCGCAACGGCTACGGCAAGAAAAAGAGAAGTGCAGGACGGCATTTCAACTTCCTTACAGATTTATTCGTTAAATTTGTGGTATGAAGATTCTGATCATAGAGGACGAGCCGTCGCTGCGCGAGGTGATGCAGCGCGCGCTGGAACAGGAACGATACGTCGTGGAGACCGCCGCGACCTTCGCCGAGGCCGACGCCAAGATTGCGGGATACTCCTACGACTGCATCCTGCTCGACATCATGCTGCCCGACGGCAGCGGCCTGCGCCTGCTCGAACACATCAAGAGCCTGCGCCGCCGCGACAACGTCATAATAATCTCGGCACGCGACTCCCTGGACGACAAGGTCGAGGGGCTCGAACTCGGCGCCGACGACTACCTGCCCAAGCCGTTCCATACGGCAGAGCTCCTGGCACGCCTGCGCAGCGTGCTGCGCCGCGGCCGCAGCGGCGGCGAACTGGCCCTCACGGCGGGCAACCTATCGCTCGACGTAGACAAGGCACGCGTCACGGTCGACGGCCGCGAAGTGCCGCTGCTAAAGAAGGAGTTCGACATACTGCTCTACTTCATGCAGCGCCCCAATCATCTGGTCGACAAGGCCGTGCTGGCCGAGGCCGTATGGGGCGACCACGCCGACCAGGCCGACAACTTCCAGTTCGTCTACGCCCAGATGAAGAACCTGCGCCGCAAGATGGCCGACGCCGGCGCCACGGCCGAGATAAAGTCGGTCTACGGCTTCGGATACAAGCTCGTGCCACCCGAGAGATGACAACACGATGAAACTGATCTACCGCATAGCGCTCCGACTGTCGCTCGCACTGCTGCCGCTGATGGCGCTGTGGGCGGCCCTCTTCTACTTCACCATGGTCGAGGAGATAAACGACGAGACGGACGACGCGCTGGACGACTACTCCTCGGTAATAATCTCGCGGCACCTCGCAGGACGCGAGCTGCCTCCGCTGAACAGCGGCTCCAACAACAGCTACTCGATCACCCCCGTCGATGCCGAATATGCCGCCACGCACCCGCATCTGGACTACTACGACGCCGACATATTCATCCCCGAGAAGGACGAGACGGAGCCGGCACGCATCCTGGTCACGATATTCGAGGACCGCGACGGACTCTGGTACGAACTGAAGGTTGCAACACCCACCATCGAGAAGGACGATCTGCTGGCGGCCGTATTCTCTTGGGTGGTGATCCTCTACGTCGCGCTGCTAATCATAACGATAGGGCTCACCGTATGGGTCTTCAACCGCAGCATGCGACCCCTCTACGAGCTGCTCCACTGGCTCGACCGCTACGTCCCCGGCCGCAAGGGGGACCCCGTGCCCGACAACACCTCGGTGAGCGAGTTCCACCGCCTCAACGTCGCGGCACAACGCGCCGTGGACCGTTCGGAGGAGCTCTTCGAGCGCCAGAAACAGTTCATCGGCAACGCCTCGCACGAGTTGCAGACCCCCATCGCGGTGATAGCCTCACGCATAGAGTGGCTTCTGGACAACACCGCCATGGAGGAGCGGCAGACAGTCGAGCTGCTGAAGATGCAGCGCACGCTCTCGCACATGTCGCGCCTGAACCACACGCTGCTGCTGCTCACCAAGATCGACAACGGGCAGTTCCCCGAAAGCGTCGAGGTGGACATCGCCGCCCTCGTGCGCGAGCAGGCCGAGGCGTGCGGCGAGATATACGCCACGCGGCACCACAAGGTATCGGTCTCGGCCGAGCAGCCCATCGTGACACGTATGAACGAGTCGCTGGCGGCCACCATCGTAAACAACATCATAAAGAACGCCTTCATACACTCGCCCGATGGGGCCGCAATAGATATCGTGGCGGATGCCGCACGCCGCACGCTGCGCGTAGCCAACGACGGGGCCGCGAAGCTCGACACGGAGCGTATCTTCGACCGCTTCTACAAGGACGGCCGCCGCGAAGGCTCGACGGGACTCGGACTCGCGCTGGCCGGGGCCGTAGCCCGCTACTACGGCCTTGCGCTGACATACCGGTTCGAGGGCGGACGCCATATCTTCGAGGTCACGTGGCCGCGGTAGCGGAGATCCCCGCCTGCACATTCCCCGCCTGCACATTCCCCGTCCGCACATTCCCCGTCCGCACCGCATTATAACAGCCGCATCATATTATATAATGTTATAATTCGTTGACAACCGCATATCGCAGGAGCGCGGCAGGCAGAATGCCGCCGCCGCGAAAAAAAATTCCGTTTTTTTGCTCCGCGGCACGGAAATTCAAATTCGTTTCAGAATCGTGCCTGATCTTTGTATCACAAAACAAAAGCAAAGTAAAACGAAACAAACACCAAACACCATGAAAAAGTACATCATTCTCGCCGTAGCGGCCCTCACGATGGGCATCTCGGCAGCACACGCCGACAACGACCGCGCCATCAAGGCAAACGAGCTTCCGAAGACGGCTCAGGAGTTCATCCAGAAATATTTCGCCAAGAGCAAGATCGCCCTGGCAAAGGAGGAGAGCGACTTCTTCGAGAAGACATACGAGGTAATCTTCACCGACGGCAACAAGATCGAGTTCACGCGCGACGGCCAGTGGGAGGAGCTGGACTGCAAGTTCTCGGCCGTGCCCGAGGGGGCGGTGCCCGCACAGATCATGCAGTACGTGAAGGGGCAGTACCCCGATGCCACGATCCTCAAGATCGAGCGCGACAAGCGCGACATCGAGGTCAAGCTCAACAACCGTGTCGAGCTGGAGTTCGACCTCCAGTACAACCTCATCGACATGGACATAGACTGATCTTCCACACCACATCCAATGCTGGCGGCACCCCACACGGAGCCGCCAGCTGTCGTGTCTGCGGCGGCGCAATATTCACACAATCTTAATATCGCCCGCCGGAGCCCCCCTTTGCAGATTATGTTTTTAATCGTATTTTTGCAATTCATCCCGCCGGAGCCCCGATCCGCCGACCGGATCGGACCCGCACGCAAACATACCTGTATACTCCGTAACGAAGCATGACCAATAGACCACCCCTTACCGGCCTCACCGACGCCGAAGTCGTCGAGAGCCGCCGCCTGCATGGCGACAACGTCCTCACACCCCCGAAGAAGGAGCCGCTGTGGCGCAAATTCCTGGTCAAGTTCACCGACCCGCTCATCATAATCCTGCTCGTGGCCGCCGCCCTCTCCATAGGCATATCGTTCTACGAATACTTCGGGCTGGGGCACGACGCAACGGTATTCCTCGAGCCCGTGGGCATCCTCACGGCGGTGATCCTCGCCACGGGCCTCGCATTCCTCTTCGAGACCAAGGCCGACCGTGAGTTCGACATCCTCAACAAGGTAAACGACGACGAACCCGTCCGCGTGATCCGCAACGGACACTCGCAGCGCATACCCAAGCGCGACGTGGTCACGGGCGACATCATCATGATAGGTACGGGCGACGAGATCCCCGCCGACGGAACGCTCCTCGACGCCGTGGCGATGCTGGTCGACGAGTCGTCGCTCACGGGCGAACCCGCATGTCCGAAGACCACCGACAGCCGCCACTTCGACGCCGAGGCCACATTCCCCTCGAACCGCGTCATGCGCGGCACAAAGGTGATGGAGGGACACGGCGTATTCCGAGCCGACGCCGTGGGCGACGCCACGGAGAACGGCAAGGTATTCAAGGCCGCGCAGATAGACAACAGCATAAAGACCCCGCTCGACGAACAGCTCGCGCGGCTCGGCAGCCTGATCACCCGTCTCGGATATGCCGTGGCCATACTGGTCGTCGTGGGACGCCTCGCGGTATACTTCGCAAACGAACCGTTCGAGTGGATCTCATTCATAACATACCTGCTGCAGACGGTGATGCTCGCCGTGACGCTGCTCGTGGTGTCGGTCCCGGAGGGGCTGCCCATGGCCGTCACCCTCAGCCTGGCATACAGCATGCGCCGCATGCTCAAGACAAACAACCTCGTGCGCAG
This sequence comes from uncultured Alistipes sp., assembly GCA_949283205.1. Taxonomy (GTDB): domain Bacteria; phylum Bacteroidota; class Bacteroidia; order Bacteroidales; family Rikenellaceae; genus Alistipes. The sequence continues at coordinate 40,328 of CASDSD010000041.1, forward strand.
GCTCCACGCCTGCGAGACGATGGGGGCGACGACCGTCATCTGCACCGACAAGACCGGCACCCTCACGCAGAACCGCATGCGCGTGGCATCGATACACCTCTGCCCCACGGCCGACCCGACACCCGGGCGCCGCGACGCGCTGCTGCGCGAGGGCATGGCCGTAAACTCGACCGCCTCGCTCGACTTCACCCGCAGGGACGACCCCCAGCCCATAGGCAACCCGACGGAAGGGGCGCTGCTGCTGTGGCTCAACGACAACGGCTGCGACTATGTCGAGATGAAACGCCGCGCCGAACGCATAGCCGAGCTGCCCTTCTCTACCGAGCGGAAATACATGGCCACGGAGGTGCTGTCGGGCGCCGTCGCCGGCGAGCGCATACTCTATGTCAAGGGCGCGCCCGAGATCGTGATGTCGATGTGCGACATGGACGAGGCAGGGCGAAACGACATACGCACCATCCTCGCCGAATACCAGAACCAGGCTATGCGCACCCTCGCCTTCGCCTGCCGCCGCACCGACGCCGCGCAGGAGTCTATAACCCCCGAAGGCATACGCGGCGGGGGCCTCACCCTGCTCGCCATAGCCGCCATCTCGGACCCCGTGCGCGAGGAGGTGCCCGCAGCCGTGGCCGAGTGTCTCAATGCCGGCATCGAGGTGAAGATCGTCACGGGCGACACCACCGCCACGGCCCGCGAGATCGGCCGCCGCATAGGGCTCTGGCACGACACCGACAACGCCGACAACATAATCACCGGACCCGAGTTCGAGGCTCTCGGCGACGAGGAGCTCGCGCAGCGTGTCGCCGGCCTGAAGATCATAGCCCGCGCCCGCCCCATGGACAAGAAACGCCTTGTGGAGGCGCTCCAGGCCCGGGGCGAGGTGGTCGCGGTCACCGGAGACGGCACGAACGACGCCCCCGCGCTCAAGGCCGCCAACGTCGGCCTCTCGATGGGCGACGGCACCTCGGTGGCAAAGGAGGCCAGCGACATAACCATCGTCGACAACTCGTTCGGCAGCATCGCCCGCGCCGTGATGTGGGGCCGGTCGCTTTATCTCAACATACAGCGTTTCATACTCTTCCAGCTTACGGTGAATGTCGCCGCATGCCTCACGGTACTCTTCGGCGCCTTCACCGGAACAGAGTCGCCCCTCACGGTGACGCAGATGCTCTGGGTGAACCTCATCCTCGACACCTTCGCCGCCATGGCCCTCGCCTCGCTGCCCCCCTCGCTCCAGGTGATGAAGTCAAAACCCCGCGACCGCCGCGCCTTCATCATCACCGGCCGCATGAAACGCCGCATAATCTCGACCGGCGGCATCATCTTCCTGCTCATGATGGCGCTGCTCTACATCTTCCGCCACGCCGACGTCACGGGACTCCTCCAGCCCTGGTCCTTGGACTTCACCTCCGCCGGCCACATATCGCCGTACGAGTTGAGCATATTCTTCACCGTCTTCGTGATGCTGCAGTTCTGGAACCTCTTCAACGCCCGCGCCTTCGGCACAGGACGCTCGGCATTCCACATGGCGCACTGCAACGGCTTCATATTCATAGCCCTGCTGATACTCGTCGGACAATACCTCATCGTCACCTTCGGCGGCACGATGTTCAGCGTGGTGCCCCTCCGCACCGCAGACTGGATCGTAATCACAGCTGCGACCTCCGTCGTGCTGTGGGCCGGGGAGCTGCGCCGGCTGCTCTTCCCGCGGCGCGACACCGCGGCATGAGGCCGAGACAAGCGCACCGTAAAGATATTTTTCGTACATTTGAACGATATTACGGAAGGCACCGGACGCCCGACGCAATAAAAAAGCATAACACGGAAAAACTCAAAATCACGATACCATGAAAAAGATCATCGCATCGCCCCTCGCGCCCAAGGCCGTCGGACCCTATTCGCAGGCCGTGGAGGCAAACGGAACGCTCTACATCTCGGGCCAGCTGCCCATCGACGCCGCAACGGGCAAAATGCCCGACTCGATCGAGGCGCAGACACGCCAGGCCCTAACGAACCTCTCGCACATCGCCGCCGAGGCTGGATATACGCTCGCCGATGCCGTCAAGGCCACGGTGCTGCTCGACGACATCGCCGACTTCGGCGCCATGAACGGCGTATATGCCGAGTTCTTCGCCGAGAAGATGCCGGCACGCGTATGCTACGAGGTGGCCAAGCTCCCCATGGGCGCAAAGGTCGAGATAGACCTCACGCTGGCACGATAAGATCCTGTGCAGAACATCCCGAGAGCGGGAGGGCCTTCACGCGAAGGTCCTCCCGCTCTCTTCTTGCACGTGTATCGTGGCACGATTTTGGTTCTCTTCGCACAAAAAGAGAAAAACACACGTCATGGGACACTCACACTCGCGCCGCCCCTATCTCAAGCCCGAGGCGGCACTGCTCCGGGTAGCCGCAGAACGCGGCTTCGCCGTCACATCCTCCTCGTTGGAGGGTGTGGGCGAAAGCGACTTCGGCTCCGATTCGGCCGATTTCTGGCAATGACGCCACTTGCTAAAAAAAACTTGCATGCATACACGATTACCACATCTTCTGTTTGCGGCGGCGGCTCTGGCCGCATCATGCGCCGAGAACGGCGACAACACCGCATCTTACCCCCTGCTGCACGCCACCATAGAGCAACCGCAGGCAAAGTATGCCGCGGCAGGGCTCTTCGGCCCACAGGGGCCGCACACAACCCGCACGAGCGTGGTGCCGGGACAGATACCCCATCCCATAGTATGGAGCGCCAACGACCTGATAAGCATACATTTCAATACCGACGTCAACGGCGGGCGCCGGGTCTACGCCCTGAGCGACGGCGCCGGAACGGCACAAGGCGACTTCATCTATACGCAGATATACGATACCAGCGACTCGGCCGTGACAATGTCGGCCGACCCTCCCGCCGAATACACGTCGCTCTTCGCCGGATATCCGGGCGCCTTCGTCACAATATCGGCACAGAACAGCGAACTGCTGATAGAATCGCCGCGCGAGATCTTCCTCGGCCTGGACGACGTAGAGGACTTCCCCATGGTCGGCACGGGCGGCGCCGACGGATCGCTGCAGTTCTCATGTCCCTTCGGGATGATACACATCCCCGTTACGGGTTCCGCCCTCATAGAGTCGATATACATGGACACCACGGAACAGCAGATCGAGATCTCGGGCCGCTTCTCGATCGATCCGCAGACATACGAGACGAACTTCGTGGAGTCGGTCGTGGGCAGCCAGTACTCAATATCGTGGAACGGCAACAGCCCCGTACAGCTCACCTCGTCGCCCCTGTCGTTCTACGCCATACTGCCCGCAGGCACATATGAAGCCGGCACGACATTCCAGTTCGTACTCTCCTCGGGCGGCTCCGTCATCATGACGACCCAGCTCCCCTTCACGGTCAGCCGCGCCAACATACTCAACCTGCCCGCCGTCGAGGTCAATCCCTGACGGCACGGCCCGACACCGTGCCGGCGGCAGCTCCGCAACACATCACCGGCCGGCGACAGGCTCCGCACCTCGCCGGCCGGCATTGCGTCCGGGCGGCGGCCGAAAAAACCTCCGCACAGCGTCCCGGCACGCCTTTCCGCAAGTCCGGTCCGCACCTTCCGTCGCCCCGCCGGACGGCCGCAGCCGTGGATTCGCAGCAGGCCGGCGGCACCGACGCCGACGAAGCGTCCGACGAAGCGTCAAAACACTGCAAACCAGCATATTTGCGATTTTGTGAATAAGTTATGCAAAAAATATCCTCAAAATATCTGGCAATCGCACCAAAAATTCGGATATTTGCATTAACGTTCGTGCCCGCGGCACGGTCTCCCAAAGACAGACGACAATACTTATAAATAAAATGGCAAACAATAACGCTAAACTGCCCGACGAGGTGAGCTACAACGATGCCGTGGCCGCCTCGAAAGAGTACTTCAAGGGCGACGACCTCGCCGCCACGGTGTGGGTGAGCAAATATGCCCTCAAGGACTCCTTCGGACATATCTACGAGAAGACCCCGACCGATATGCACAAGCGTATCGCCGCCGAGATCGAACGCATCGAAAAGAGATACCCGAACCCAATGTCGAAAGAGGAGGTCTTCTCGCTGCTCGACCACTTCCGCTACATCATACCGCAGGGCGGCCCCATGACCGGCATCGGCAACAACCTGCAGATCGCATCGCTCTCCAACTGCTTCGTCATAGGCAACCGCAAGCATGCCGACTCCTACGGCGGAATATTCCGCATGGACGAGGAGCAGGTGCAGCTCATGAAACGCCGCGGTGGCGTCGGTCATGACCTCTCGGAGCTGCGCCCGACGGGTACCCCCGTACTCAACTCGGCCCTTACGTCGACAGGTATCGTGCCCTTTATGGAGCGATACTCGAACTCTACGCGCGAGGTGGCGCAGGACGGACGCCGCGGAGCCCTCATGCTCTCGCTCTCGATAAAGCACCCCGACGCCGAGCGCTTCATCGACGCCAAGACCGAGTCGGGAAAGGTAACGGGAGCGAACGTCTCGATAAAGATAGACGACGAGTTCATGCTCGCCGCCAAGGAGGAGCGCCCCTACCACCAGCAGTTCCCCATCGACTCGGACCACCCCTCGGTGGAGGTGGAGATCGATGCCCGCCGTCTTTGGAAAAAGATCATACACAACGCATGGCAGTCGGCCGAGCCGGGCGTACTCTTCTGGGACACGATCATCCGCGAGAGCATCCCCGACTGCTACGCCGACCTGGGCTTCACCACGGTCTCGACAAACCCCTGCGGCGAGATACCCCTCTGTCCCTATGACAGCTGCCGTCTGCTGGCGATCAACCTGCTCAGCTACGTCGAGAAGCCCTTCACCAAGGAGGCGCACTTCAATTTCGACCTCTTCAGGCAGCATGTGGCCAAGGCCATGCGCATGATGGACGACATCATCGACCTCGAACTCGAGAAGGTCGACCTCATAATAAACAAGGTTGCGGCCGACCCCGAGGAGGCCGACATACGCCACGTCGAGTACGAACTCTGGAAGAAGATCCGCGAGATGGCCACGAAGGGCCGCCGAACGGGTCTCGGCATCACGGCCGAGGGCGACATGCTCGCGGCGCTCGGCCTGCGCTACGGCTCGGACGAGGCCATAGCCTTCGCCGTCGAGATACAGAAGACGCTCGCGCTGGAAGCATACCGCGCATCGGTCACCATGGCCGAGGAGCGCGGCGCATTCCCCGTCTACGATGCCGCCCGCGAGAAGGACAACCCGATGATCGGCCGCATCCGTGAGGCCGACCCCGAGCTCTATGCCCGCATGGCGGAGCACGGACGCCGCAACATAGCGCTGCTGACAATAGCGCCCACGGGCACCACGTCGCTCATGTCGCAGACCACGTCGGGCATAGAGCCGGTGTTCCGTCCCGTCTACAAGCGCCGCCGCAAGATCAACCCCTCGGACAAGGGCAAGAAGGCCGACTTCGTGGACAACATGGGAGAGAAGTTCGAGGAGTACTACGTATACCATCACCAGTTCGTCAAGTGGCTCGAGATAAACGGCTACGACACCTCGAAGCTCCAGACCATCTCGGACGAGGAGCTCGACCGCTGGCTCAAGGCCTCGCCCTACTACGGCGCCACGGCAAACGACATAGACTGGGTTGCCAAGGTACGCATGCAGGGTGCAATACAGAAGTGGGTAGACCACTCGATCTCGGTGACGGTGAACCTGCCCAACGACGTGACCGAGGATCTGGTCGCCGAGGTATACCGCACGGCATGGGAGTGCGGCTGCAAGGGGGTCACGGTCTACCGCGACGGCTGCCGCGACGGCGTGCTGCTCGACGCCAAGGAGAAAGAGCGCAAGAAGTGCCACGACCACACCACCCACCTGAAACGCCCCAAGTCGATCCCCGCCGACATCGTCCGCTTCAAGAACGGCAACGAGGACTGGATTGCCTTCGTGGGACTGCAGGACGACCGCCCCTACGAGATCTTCACCGGCAAGATCGAGGAGGACGCCATGTATATCCCCCGCAAGGTCTCGAAAGGATGGATACTGAAGGTGCACGAGCCCGACGGGTCAAAGCGCTACGACTTCCAATATGTGGACCGTTACGGATACACCAACACCATCGGCGGCATCTCGCGCCTGTTCAACGAGGAGTTCTGGAACTACGCCAAGCTCATCTCGGGCGTGCTGCGCCACGGCATGCCCATCGACAAGGTGGTGCACCTGATAGACGGCCTGCACCTCAACAGCGAGAGCATCAACACGTGGAAGAACGGCGTACAGCGTGCCCTGAAGCAATATATTGCCGACGGCACCAGGACCAAGGGCAAGTGTCCGCAATGCGGCCAGGAGGAGATGGCTTACCAGAACGGGTGCCTCACCTGCATGTCGTGCGGATACTCCAAATGCGGTTGACGTTAATCAAGAGCCTTAAAAAAAGTGAAAAAATAAACCCATTTGTTGTTTTTTTCACTTTTTTATTTATACCTTTGCGTATGTATATGTGGCTATGATGTGCGTTTTGCCCCATTTTTGCTGATGCAAGGCATGAGAAACGGGCCGCATATAATAGAAGTGTAAACAGGTTTATTATTCACAGCACAATAAACTATAAAAAACTATGAAAAAGATTTTACTTACAATCGCTATCGCAGCGATCTCTGCGAGCAGCGCCTTTGCTCAGGAGAACCCCGCACAGGGTCTCCGTTGGAAGGGACTTATGAACAACGGCTTCTGGTCGAACTGGGAGATCTCGGTAGGCGCCGGCGCCAACTACACCGCATGGGACGGCCTCGGACTGACCGATCAGGAGGCTATAGGCGACCTGGGCTGGATGGTCGAGGGTGGTCTGACCAAGTGGTTCAACCCCATCGTAGGTACCCGAGTATTCCTGGCTGTCGGCAAGTTGAACTCTTCGGATGACAACGGCGTTACCGGCGGCTGGATCATGCCCCACGCAGACGCTTTGGTAAACCTGTCGAACTGGATCGGCGGCTATCGTGAGGATCGTGTATACTATGCCAAGGTTTTCGCAGGCTTCGGTGCAAGCTTCGTTAACGTAAACAACAACGGCAGCGGCGGCTTCGCATTCAACGCCGGTTTGCTCAACTCGTTCCGCGTATGCGACGCCCTGGATATCAACCTTGAGCTCAAGGGTATCCTCTGCGCCGGCCGCGACATGCCCCGCGTCGTATCGTCGCTCGCAGGCAAGTACGGTCAGATCTACACCGCTACCGTAGGTATTACCTATCGCTTCAACAAGCGCAACTGGGACAAGGCTTACTCGCAGGAGGAGATCGACGGCTATCTGGCTGCTATCGACGCTCTGGAGTCGGGTCTGGCTGACGCTCACCGCAACGAGGGCAAGCTCGCCGAGCGTCTCGCCGCTCAGAAGGCTGCTACCGATCAGGCTCTGAAGGATAACGAGGCTCTGCGCAACGAGCTCGCAAAGAAGCAGGACAAGGTCATCTCTTCGACCGCCATCTTCTTCAACTTCGACAGCGCCAAGCTGCTCGACCGCGCAAAGGCTTCGCTGCAGATTCTCCAGGAGACCATCAACGCTGCTCCCAAGTCGCAGGTATTCACTCTCGTAGGACACGCCGATGTTAAGACCGGCACCGCCGAGTACAACCAGAAGCTTTCGGAGCGCCGTGCAAAGGCCGTATACGACTACCTCGTAGAGCAGGGTGTTAACCCCGATCAGCTGACCTGGAAGGGTGTCGGTTCTACCCAGAACATCTTCCCGATCAACGGTACGAACCGCGTGGTTATCGTAAAGTAATTTAAGTCTAACAAAAACGGAAAGGGCTCGCCATACGGCGGGCCTTTTTCTGTTTGATCCTTTCAGGGGACGGGACGGGAGGGGGGGGCGTGCGGGAGGGAAAAGAATATGAGAAGCAGCAAGATGCGGAGAAGAGATATACCTGGGGAATATGATGCAAGGGAAATGTGAATAAGGGGAGAGGTTGAGCAAGGAGGGGTGAACATAAATGGGTGAAGCGGAAAAGGTGAAAAGCAGGGGAGGGGTGGAAGCTGTGGTCAGGGAGACAGCGGAAGACGATCAGAACGAACACGGTGAATGAAAGGAGAGAAAAAGCATGCAGAAAAGTGTGTACGCTGCGATCGCCGGGGCACCGACGCGACGAAAGAGAATGGCTGCAGGCCGCACTACCTTATGATGACGGCATTCACGAGCCTCACGCCCGACAGACGGTTTATCTCGGCTGCAAGGGCGTCACGCCGCAAGAACAGCTCCGAACGTATTGCGCTCGAGGTGATATGGACATACAGTATATGATTCTCGAGACTCAGGCGCGTGGTTCTGTCGGCAACGCGGTCACCGACTATGGCGCGCCAGGTATCGGGCAGCTTCCCTTCAGCGACCTTCGCCGCGACATAGGGACGCGAGAAGAACTCCTCGAGCAGATCCCCCATCAGCATTGTCTTCGTGCGTCTCATTGCCTGACGTCGCCTCCCTCGACGGTAAACAGCGCATAACGCTGCCCTGCGCGCGAGAGTATCGTCTCGAGGCGCGAGCGGTTGCAGTCGGTGATGAATATCTGACCGAAGGCATCGCCGGCAACCAGCCCCAGGAGGTTCTCGACACGCGAAGTGTCGAGCTTGTCGAAGAGGTCGTCGAGCAACAGCAACGGCCTCTCGCCGCACTCCCCGGCAAGGATACGGTACTGCGCCAGCTTCAGGGCCATGAGGAACGACTTCTGCTGCCCCTGTGAGCCGTACTTGCGCAGCGGGTAGCCGCCGATACGCAACGCCAGGTCGTCCCGATGCACGCCGGAGGTGGTGAAACCGTTTACGATGTCGCGCTCGCGCGCCGCAAGCAGCAGTTCGGGCATGGTCGCCGCGGCAAGTTCCGAGCGATACTCTATCTCTACCTGCTCGCGGTCGCCCGAAAGGATGGCGTAAAACTCCGCCACAAGGGGGCGCATCCGCTCGACGATGTCGCGCCGCCGTTCGTATATCCTCGCGGCGTGCTCCGCGAGCTGCATGTCGTATATCGAGAGCATCTGTTCGTCCGAAGAGCCCTTCAGGAAACGGTTGCGCTCGGACAACACGGCATTGTACCGCATGAGCGAGGCAAGGTAGTCACGGTCGAGTTGCGAGAGGAAGGCATTCAGATAGCGGCGCCGCTCCTCGGCCGCATCGGTTATGAGGACGCTGTCCTGGGGCGATACCATGACCACGGGAAAGCGGCCCACGTGATCGGCCATGCGGTCATACTCCTTGCCGTTCAGTTTCAACACCTTGCCGCTGCGCCGCAGAAACGAGCAGTTGACCGTGTCGCTGGCGCCGCGATCTCCCGCATAGGTACCCTCGACGACAAAGAAATCCTCCCCGTGGCGCACGCTCTGGCCGTCGGTCATGGTGAACGCCGACTTCGACATCGAGAGGTAGTAGACGGCATCCAGGACATTGGTCTTGCCGGCGCCGTTGTCGCCCACGAAGCAGTTTACACGCTCGGAGAGAGCGATTTCTGCCTGCGCTATATTCTTGAAATTTATCAGTACGAGTTTTTTTAGGTACATAATGCGGCGCTTTGTCTGTCAAAGATACGATTTTTCGGCGAGAGATCCCATATTATCCCGCGCGGCCAAGATTTTTCGCCGGCACTTTCTACGTTTTTTGCATTTTTTATTATACTTTTGCATTTTGAAATAAAATCCGTAACAAACTAAAAACTAAAATATCATGGCAAAAGAGGCAGCAACACCGCAGGAGCAGGCTCTCGAGAATGCAAAGAACCGCACCGAGAGTTTCTTCGAGAACAACAGCAAAACCGTCGTCGCGGGACTTATCGCGATATTTGTTCTGGCGGTAGCCATATTCGGATACAGAAAACTCATCGTCGAGCCGCGCATGGAGCGCGCACAGGAGATGCTCTACGGCGCACAGTACCGTTTCGAGGAGCAGACGCCCGACTACGAGATCGCCCTCAACGGCGACCAGAGCGCCCCGGGCTTCGCAGACGTGGTCGAGAGCTACGGCAACACCCCCGCCGGCAATCTCGCCCGCTACTATGCCGCCGCATGTTGCATGCGCCTGGGCAACATGGCGCAGGCCGAGCAGTATATCGCCAAGTTCAAGCATGTGAAGGGTGAGCCCGGAGCCATCGTCAACGCCCTCGCCGAGGGTATGAAGGGCGACATCGCCGCCGACAACGGCGACTACGCCAAGGCTGCATCGCTCTTCGAGAAGGCCGTCAAGGTGAGCGACAACGTCTTCACCGCGCCGATGTTCCTGCGCAAGGCCGCGCTGGCATACAAGGCCGCGGGTGACAACGCCAAGGCCGATGCATGCCTTGAGACAATCCGCACGAAGTACCCCTCGTCGATCGACGCGCGCGACGCCGAGAAGTACCTGGCAGAGTAACCGCAACCCCTGCATCGAGGGACAACCATGGAGCAAATGAAGGTAGGAATCGTTATAGTCGACGAACAGCTCGCATTCGCGCACCGTAACCTTGCGGCCGCCACCGAGAGCCTCAAGTCGCTGGGATGTGCCGAGCAGGACATTCTGGTGCGCCACACGCCGCGCGTGCAGAACATAACCATCGCGGCGCAGTTCTTCGCCGAATACACCGATGTCGATGCCGTGGTGGTGCTTGTCGAGAATGACAACACGCCCGAATATGCCGCCATGCTCTACGGCGTGACCAAACTGCAGATCACGTGGAACATGCCCATCGTCCTGGGCGACTGCATCGCCGCCTCGGAGGCCGTGGAGATCGTCACCACGCAGTGCGACATGGAGGCTGCGGCTCCGGAACCCGCCACCGACCGCAAGGCGATAAACTGAGTGCGGTGAGGCGGGTGAAAGACGCCCGCAAGACGAATGGCAGATGAAACATGAGGCCGTCCCTACAACAGGGACGGCCTTGTCACATATATACGGCCGCGTCCGCACGCCTGCGCATCGCAACCGCATTATATGGATCTGACGGCAGAGCAGGGAGAGGCACAGGAAAATGCCCCCTCCGAATGAAACGATAATTGCACACCTGCCGCGTTCACGCATTGAATGCAACGGGAGACCGGACAGGTGCAATTCCCCGCCCGATGCATTGCAAACGGAAAAACAACCTGTTAATCCACATCAAAGGCTAAAAAATCCGGAGCACCGCCCTGCGGTGCCCCGGAACAATATCATCCGGCCCTGCGGCCGAAGGTCAGATGGCCTTCGTGTCGTAGAGGATCTGGTTGACCTTGCGTACGGCGGCAGCCGAAGCCTCGAACTTCTCGGCCTCCTCCTTCGTGAGGTCGATCGAAACGATCTTCTCGATACCCTTGCGGCCGATGACGGCGGGAACGCCTATCATGATGTCGCTCTGGCCGTACTCACCCTCCAGGTAGCAGCTGCAGGGGATGATGCGCTTCTGGTCGCCGAGGATAGACTCCACGACCGACGCTGCGGCGGCACCCGGAGCATACCATGCCGACGTGCCGAGCAGGCCCGTGAGCGTGGCGCCTCCGACCATGGTGTCGGCAGCGACCTGTGCAAGTTTCTTCTTCGAAAGGAACTGCGATGCGGGCACGCCCTTGATCGTAGCCTTCGACGTGAGGGGTATCATCGTGGTATCGCCGTGGCCGCCGATAACCATGCCGTCCACGTCGTGGATGTTGGCACCCGACGCCTTGGCCAGGTAGCAGCGGAAACGCGACGAATCCAGCGCACCGCCCATGCCGATGACACGGCTCTTGGGCAGGCCCGTAGACTTGAGCGTGAGGTATGCCATCGTATCCATCGGGTTCGACACGATGACGAAGATGGCGCGGGGCGAGTGTGCCAGCGCCTGCGATACGACGCTCTTGACGATGCCGGCGTTGGTGCCGATAAGCTCCTCGCGCGTCATGCCCGGCTTGCGGGGTATGCCAGAGGTTACGACGATGACGTCCGAGCCGGCCGTCTTCTTATAGTCGTTGGTGCAGCCGACAAGTTTGCATTTCGAGTCGGTCGTGGCCGCTGCCTGATACATGTCGAGCATCTTGCCCTCCGAAAGGCCCTGCTTGATGTCTATCAGAACAACTTCGTCAGCCACGTTGCGGGCTGCAAGAACATTGGCGCAGGTGGCTCCCACCATGCCGGCGCCGATAACAGTCACTTTTGACATAACGGTCTATTTTTTTGGTTTCTTCTTCCTGCAATTGTCTCTATCCGATAAGCTCCGCATAGGCCTCGGGCGTAAGAAGGGCGTCGTAGTCGGCGGCATTGTCCACCTTGACCTTTACGAGCCATCCCTCGCCGTAGGGGTCCGAGTTGACCAGCGACGGATCGCTGTCCACGGCCTCGTTGAACTCCAGCACCTCGCCGCCCACGGGCAGGAAGGCGTCGCTCACGGTCTTCACGGCCTCGATCGAGCCGAACACGTCGCCTGCGGCAAGCGTCTCACCCACCGTCGGCACGTCCACGAAAACTATGTCGCCCAGCTGGCTCTGCGCGAAATCGGTGATGCCCACATAGGCCGTATCACCCTCGAGACGGCACCACTCGTGGTCGCTCGAATACTTAAGATTTGAAGGTACGTTCATATCTCTGTCGTTTTATGAGTTTTTCACGTCTGCCCGCAAAAACCGCACTGTCGGTACGGGACAAATTACATATCACACAAATATAACCGTTATTTTCTTAACAACAATAACTATGCGCTAATTTTTCAACACGAACTCTATCTCGCGGAAGAGATACCCGCGCACCGCACCCGTCGCCGCATCCTCCACACGCAATGCCCCCGAATCCTCCACGCCGCGTATCGTGCCGCGGAAACGCTCCCCGTCGGGCAGCGCGTACCAGTGCTCCTCGCCCAGACGGTAGAGATGGCCGTGATAGTCGCGCCGCAGCGCCTCCAGTGCCGCACCGCCCTCACGCACCGCCCCATAGCGCGACATGATGCACGCCACGAGCCGCTCCAGCAGCGGCCGCCGCTCGAACGTGCGGCCCGCCGCCTGCGCCATGGACACGGGGTTCGGCAGCGACGGATCGAACACCGTCTGGTTGACGTTCACCCCTATGCCCGCCAGCGTGCGGCATATGCGCCCCTCGCTGAGACGGTGCTCGATGAGCATGCCCGTAACCTTGCGGTCGCCTATATAGATGTCGTTCGTCCACTTTATGCGCGCCGCGATGCCGTACTCCGCAAGGCAGTCCACTATGCCCAGCGTCACCGCCTCCGACAGCAGGAACTGACGCTCCGCCGCCAGAAACGACGGCTCCAGCACCAGCGTGAAGGTGATGTTGTCGCCCCCGGCACTCTCCCAGCGGTGGCCCCGCTGCCCGCGCCCCGCCGTCTGGTACTCCGCCCACACCACATCGCCCTCGGCGTAGGCCGCCGACGCCGCCTCGTCGTTCGACGAGGTGAGCTCCTCAAAGTAATGTATCATAACGGTTGTGTTATTTTTCCGTTTGCCGCGGCGCCTCACCGCGGCCGCCCCGCTCGGCCATCCACCGCCACAGCGGCGCCGCATGCAGGCACTGCATGATCTCGTCGCCGTCCAGCAGCTCGCGCACCTCCGCCTCCGTCATCAGGTATACGTTTATGTCCTCGCCCGCCTCGGTATGCTGCGCCGCCACGCGCTCCACACCCTCCGCAAGGAAGGTATAGACACGGTTGGTATGGTTCGTCGGGTTTGGCGAGGTGACCATGTACTGCCGCCACTCGCCGCCGCCGTAGCCCGTCTCCTCGAGCAGCTCGCGCCGCGCACTCTCCAACGGGCTCTCGCCCGTCTCGCACGTGCCCGCCACCAGCTCGTAGCGCGTCTCGCCCAGTGCATGGCGGTACTGGCTGATCATGACGAACAGCCCCTCGCGCGTGCGCGCGATGACATTCACCCAGTCGGGGAACTCGAAGACATACCACTCGGGCACCACGGCCCCCGTGGGCAGTTCGACGCTCTCGCGCCGTACGGTAAACCAGGGCCTGCGAGCGAGATACTCGCTCTGCAGGACCCGCCACGGACGATGTTCCGGAGCTTTCATATATGCTGTAAATCTATATTGTCACACGAAAATATCATACGCGGGCAGGCTTCCGAACATATCCGCCGGAAGTCCCGCCCGCACGGTGAAGTCATATCCTGCGCCGCCAACGCTATACCGCTACGCCGAAGTCGCGCAGCGCGTCGTTGAGCGAGGTCTTCTTATCTGTCGACTCCTTGCGGCGGCCTATGATGAGGGCGCACGCAACTCCGTACTCGCCCGCAGGAAACCTCTTCGGGTAGGTGCCCGCGACAACGACCGAACGCGGCGGGACATACCCCCGGTACTCGACGGGCTCGTCACCCGTGACGTCGATGATGTGCGTCGAGCCGGTGATGACGGTATTCGACCCCAGCACCGCCTCGTGACATACGTGCGCACCCTCGACCACGATCGAGCGCGACCCGATGAAGCAGTTGTCCTCGATGATGACGGGAGCCGCCTGCACGGGCTCCAGCACGCCGCCGATACCCACGCCGCCGCTCAGGTGCACGTGCTTGCCGATCTGTGCGCACGAGCCCACCGTGGCCCACGTATCGACCATGGTACCCGTATCGACATAGGCGCCGATGTTGACATACGAGGGCATGAGGATAGCGCCCGGGGCGATGTAGGCGCCGTAGCGTGCCACGGCCTGCGGAACGACGCGCACGCCCAGCTTCTCGTAGTCGTGCTTGAGCTCCATCTTGTCGTACCACTCCAGCTCGCCGCCGCGCATCGTGCGCATCTGCTGTATGGGGAAATACATGATTATGGCCTTCTTGACCCATTCGTTCACCTGCCAGAGGCTCTTCCCGAGGTCGACAGGCTCGGCTGTGCGCAGCGCACCCTTGTCGACGGCCTCCACAACCTCGCGGATGGCACGTTTCGTGGCCTCCTCGGCCAGCAGCGAGCGGTCGTCCCACGCCCGCTCGACGATTTCCTTGTACTCGCTATACATGATATCTCGAATTTTGTCCCAAAGATAGGGCAAATTTCGCAATTATTCATGCCCCCGCGCGCCAACATTCGCTCCATGCCGCCGGAAATGGCGCCGGAGGCCGCCGCATGCAAGAATATGCACCAAAATGAATATTTTTTCGCAATTATGTTGTAAAAAGGGCCTGTACGTCGCATCTTTTTGCTACCTTTGCCGACGATCATTTGCATAACAATTAAGTATCCTGCCATGAAGGTTTACAAGTTCGGAGGAGCCTCGGTCAAAAGCGCCGACGGCGTAAGGAATCTGCGACACATCGTCGACGGAGAAGAGAATCTGTTCATTATCGTTTCGGCCATGGGCAAGACCACAAACGCCCTCGAGGCGGTCTTCACCCACATGCAGAACGGTCGAAAACAGGAGGCCCTCGACGAGATAAAACGCATCGTCGAGTACCACGACTCGATCATCTCCGACCTGTGGGGCGCCCCCGTCCGGATCGAGCAGGTGGACATGCTCTTCTCGCAGCTGCGCAACATCGTCATCGACACCACCTACCGCGCCTCGGACGCCGAGCTGTGGTACGACACCATCGTCGCCTTCGGCGAGCTGGTATCGACCACCGTCGTATCGCAATACCTCAACAAGACGGGTGTGGACAACCGCTGGATCGACATGCGCACCACCTTCGTCACCAACCAGCGACACAAGGATGCCTACGTCGACATCAAGGCCTCGGAACCCCGCCTCAAGGAGGCGCTCGCAAACACGGGCGTGGGAGTGTTCGTGGGCCAGGGCTTCATCGGCGCCGCCCCCGACGGCACCACCACAACCCTCGGACGCGAGGGCTCGGACTACTCGGCCGCCGTGGTGGCCAACATCCTCGACGCCGAGTCGATGTCGGTATGGAAGGATGTGGACGGCGTGCTGAACGCCGACCCCAAGATCTTCCACGACGCCGTCAAGATCGACGCCCTGAACTACCTCGACACCATAGAGCTGGCGTACAGCGGCGCGCAGATCATCCACCCCAAGACCATCAAGCCGCTGCAAAACAAGAATATACCGCTCTACGTACGCCCCTTCGGCGACAAGAGCAAGCCCGGCACCGTCATCAACGCCACAGCGCCCCACGTCGAGCTGCCCATACTTATCTACAAGCGCAACCAGGTGCTGCTGACGATCCGCTCGCGCGACTTCTCGTTCGTCATGGAGGAGAAGTTCGCCGTGATCTTCTCGCTGCTCGACCGCTTCCGCATCAAGACAAACCTTATAAACAACTCGGCCGTGGACCTGAGCCTCTGCGTCGAGTACTCGTGGCATATCGACGAGTTGATCAAGGCGCTCAACGCCGAGAACTTCAACGTCGAGAAGATCGACAACGTCGAGTTGCTCACCATACGCAACTACAACAAGGAGCTCTATCAGAAATACGCCTCGCAGCAGGAGCTGCTGGTACGCCAGTCGAACCCCACGTCGGTGCGCGTGGTGCTGCGCGAAGCCCGCTTCTGACGGCGCCGCCACGTAACATGGCAGCGGACTCCGGGACGTTCCCGGAGTCCGCTGTTTTCGTACCGCATGCCCCTATCGCTGGAATATCTCCCTGTAGGTATTGATGAAATAGACGGGCGTACAGCTCCATGCGTGGCAGTAGCTGTTTACGGGGTGGAAGCCGTAAGGCGACTTGTACTCGTCCGCAGGGTCGTAGACCTCCCAGAAAGTGTCGGCGCCGCGCTCTATCATGCCGCCCCAGTAGCCGACGAGCTGCCGCCGCGCCTCATCCTCCATGCCGCAGGCTATCAGCGCCTCGATAAGGTAGTGGTAGGCGTACGGCGACCCCGGGCGGCACGCCGTCGGGTCGGCCAGCACCGCCGTCAGCGCCCGCGCCCCCTCCTTTGCGGAGAGCGTCCCCGAGAGTACCATCCACACCTGCGACAGATACGACACCTGCCGCTGCGGCCCCGACACCACCACACCCGCGCGGCGGTCGTAGAACGCCTCGCGCGACGCACGCCGCATGGCCTTCACAAGGTCGGGCCAGTCGGCCGCCTCGTCCTCGCGGCCCACCATGCGCGCCAGCTCCCAGCCCCGCTCCACGGCAAAGGTCATGAGCCCCTGCACCGAAGCGTGGCGGTCGAGGTCGTCCTTCCAGTCGAAGACGAGCCACCACTGCGGCTGTTTCTGCATGTCGTAGAGGTTATCCTTGAGGTACGTGCGGGCGATCTCTATCTGCCGCGCCACCACGGGCCACAGCTCCCGCGCCGTCTCCATGTCCCCCGTAGCCTTCAGATACTCCAACAGCGCCACGCCGTAGAGCAGGCTGTAGTCCATCGTATGCTGATTATATTGAGGCTCCGGCTCGGGATATTCGTATACCGTGGCGTGGAGCCACCCCTCCTCGTCGGCCAGCCCCGCCAGCAGGTAAAGGCAGCGGCGCGTCAGTTCATGGTTGCGGAACGTGCAGGCGTTGGCCAGCGACTCGAGGTACAGGTCCCCGATCCAGAGGCGCTGGTCACGCTTCGGCCCGTCCTCGTAGACGGTCTGCATACACTCCGACAGCGTCTTGAGACCCGTCTCGTAGATGCGCCCTATCATGGGATCGGTCCCCGCGGCCAGCTGCGGCGCCCCGCCCGAGGCCGACGTCACGGCATCCAGCGTGATGTCGCTTATGCGGAAATCGAAATACGACGTCGCCAGCACCTCGATCTTCACATAGCGGCACGCCACGCGCCGCTCGATGCGCACCTCGGCCGGCAGCCGCATCACCGTCACCGTCTCGTCCTGCAGCCATGCGCGGCTCAACCCTCCGGGATAGGGGTCGAAGGGGGTGTTCAGCTCCGCCGGCACCTCGGCGAAGGTCAGGCGCAGGCGTATCGGAGCGTCGGCCGGCATGCCCGTATGGTTTATGCGGAAAGAGAAGCAGCCGGTAAGGTGCTCGCCCATGTCGAGCGTGACCGTACCCCGCTCCTTGAGCGAGGAGCCGTAGAGCGCCTCGACGGGTTCGGCATACTCCATGCGCCACCCCTGGAAGGCCGCCGTGTCGGCCACACTGCGCACGACGGCAACGGGATGCCGCTCCGCATGCCGCAACACGGGCATCGCCTCGGCCGCCTTGCGCAGCCATCCGGCACGCTCGCCGGCCATCCATACATCGTTCTGCGCCACCGCGGCACAGGGGATACAGGTTGCGGCCGCCACGCAGGCGCACATCACCGCAACAACTCTTCGTTTAAGGTTTTTCATTTTCGGGGTTATGGTATGGGTTATCGTTTCCGCCGCGGCCGCACGCCTAACGTCCCTGCTGCGACGACGGTGACGGCTCCTGCGGCTCCTTGCGGCGGCGCGTGCCGGAGCCCTTACGCTTCATGCGCGAGATGACGCCCGAGAGGTAGTCCTCGATATCGCGCCGCAGATTCTCATAGAGCGGGCACGAGGTGTAGTTCTCGTTGTCGAGCAGCACGTCGCGTATCGACCGCAGGGAGTTGATATAGTTGCTCATCTCGTTCTTGAGCGGCAGCCCCTGCTTGCGCGAGGAGTTGATCTTCTCGATGGACATGGTGCGCAGGCGGTCGCATACGGTATTCAACATCACCATCACCACGTTGTCCATGAGCGTGTGGCCGTGCATGTAGAGATATGTCGTCTCGGGCGTCACGCCCTTCTCCTCTAGTACGCGCCCGAAGGCCTCCAGGTTCTCGTTCATGGCGGGATAACGCTCCTCGAGCGTGCGCATGCGGCGCGCCACGTTGCGTTCGAGCCATGCGAGCGTACCGGCGCCGTTCTCCTCGATCTCGAGGTAGCCCAGCCGCACCGTGTTCTTGAAATCGACAAGCGGGAAGACCGACTCCGAACCCTGATGCGCCGAGTAGGCGTACCACAGGAAAAGCCGATATATCACGCGCGAATAGTCGGCCATGAACCGCACGAAATCGAAGATGTGGCAGTCGTTCTTGGTGGCCTTGACGCAGACGTTGTGCAGCGACGGCGCGTAGCACAGGTAGTTCTCGGTGGCGTAGGTGTAGGTGTGGAACATATAGGGCGCGGCGTGTATCTCGGCCGACTGGGGCGTCGTGTCCCCGAAGAGGTAGTCGAAGTCCGAATCGACACACAGCAGCAGCTCCTCGCTCGAGGAGGGTATCATCGACATGAGCACCTTCTTGCCCTTTGGCAGGTCCTCGCGGTTGGGCACCGAGATCTCGAACCGCACGTATCGGTTGTGGAAATGGTCGAAGATGCCGCGCCAGAAGGCCACATCCTCATAGCCCTCGACATAGACACGCACCAGACGCCGCCCGTCGTCTATAGGCTCGGGCAGGGGCGAGCCGGCACTCTTGCGCCGCAGCAACGCCTCGTATCTCTTTTTTTCGGCCGATGCGCGTTTCATAATTTGTCCCAAAGATAATAAAATAGTAATTTTGCGCAAAGCGTCGGAACCCTTTTTGCTCCGACAGAGGTAAAACGGAACACTTCACATGAACGATTGGAAAGCGAGGCTCGGCATGGTCTACTCGACCGACCCCGACTATAAATACGACACCGGACAGACGCCCGAGGCGGAGACGCTGCCGCCGCAGCAGCAGTCGCTGCGCGTGTGGCTCGACCGCCGCCAGAGAGCCGGCAAGTGCGTCACCATCGTGCGGGGCTTCGTCGGCCGCGAGGAGGACCTGGCGGAGCTGGCACGCATGCTCAAGAACCGCTGCGGCACGGGCGGCACGGCGAAGGAGGGCGAGATCATAATCCAGGGCGACCGCCGCGACCGCATCGTGGAGTTGCTGCAACAGGCCGGATACGGCTGCAAAAAGGCCGGAGGATAATCGCCCGATGCGAGCCCTCGCACATAGGATAATCGCCGCGGCGGCGGCCCTCGCGGCGCTCCTCGCCGCAGAGAGCGCCCGCGCCCAGTACTACAGCTGGGGCGCCGACCCCGCACGCTTCCGCTGGATGCGCGAGGCCGACTCCGTCTCCGACGTGATATACCCGCGCCACGCCGCAGCCATAGGTTCCGCAACGGCATACTTCGTACGCCGCATGCACCCCTACATATCATACGGATACCGCCTTCCGGCGCTCGACATCCCCTTCATCGTCCACCCCGAGAACATGCAGTCGAACGGACTGGTGATGTGGCTGCCCAAACGCGTCGAGTTCCTCACGGCGCCCGCCGTGGACGGATACTCCATGCCGTGGATAAAACAGCTCGTCGCGCACGAGTACCGCCATGCCGTACAGTACAACAACCTCAACGTCGGCGTGGTCAAGGCCGTGAGCTACCTGCTCGGCGAGCAGAGCTCCACCATAGGGCTGCTCTTCATGCCGCTCTGGATGATCGAGGGCGACGCCACCATGTCCGAGACCGAGGCCTCGTCGTTCGGGCGGGCGCTGCAGCCGCGCTTCACGCTCGAGTTCCGCGCCATGGGCGACATAGCCACCAAATACCGGAACATAGACAAGTTCCTCTGCGGCTCCTACCGCGACTTCATCCCCGACCACTACCAGTTGGGATACCAGATGGTCGCACACGGCAACGACCTGGCCGGACGCGTCATATGCGACGGGATCGCCGCCTACGGCCCGCGCCACCCCTGGATGGTGGTATCAACGGGCCTCACCATGAAGAAACTCTTCGGTTTCACCACGCGCGACCTCTTCCGCAGCACGTTCCGCTCGCTGACGGACTACTGGGACTCGCTGCCCGCCGTCGAACCCACCACGGAGAGGGTGCCGGCCCCCGCCGTGACCAGCTACACCACCTACTCCGACCCCATATGGCTCGGGAACGGCACGATGCTGCTCCTGAAGGAGGATCTCGACCGCACGTCGCACTTCGTGCTGCTCGACACCGCCACGGGACGCGAACGCACACTCTGCTACACGGGCAGCGTATCGACACGCCCCGCCTACGATGCCGCGGCACAACGCCTCTGGTGGACCGAATACCGCCGCAGCCCCATGTTCGAGGAGAAGGTCGACTCGCGCCTCTGCTACCTCGACCTGGACTCCCTCGCCGCCGGCAGCCACCGCCCCCGCACCGTCGCACGGCACGCCCCGCAGCAGGGCAACATACTCTACCCCACGCCCGACGGCGAGGGCGGCCTGGCATGGGTGCAATACCATGCCGACGGAATCTATACCATACGGTACGACACGCCCGACGGCACGCTCCTGTCGCGTTCGTTCCCCTTCGGCGAGGAGATACACTCCCTGGCATGGGATGACAGGACACGGCAGCTATACTACATCGCAACGGGAAACGAAGGCATGTGGATAGGCACTCTGGACGGGGATTTCGCACCGCGGCAGGTGACGCGGCCCGCATACATAACAATCGGCAAGCTGCGGGCAGGCAACGGACGGCTCTACTTCGGGTCGATAGCGTCGGGGCGCGACGAGGCCCACTGTCTCGACCTCGCCTCGGGGCGCGAGTACCAGCTCACGGAGTCGCCCTACGGCTCCTTCGACCCCGCCCCAGCAGAGGGAGACAGCATCGCCGTCACCACCTACGACTCGACGGGCTACCACCCCGCAATACAGCGTGCGGAGACCTTCCGCCGCGAGGTGGCATACTCGCCCCTGCCGCGCAACGTGGTCAACCCGCCCCGCAAGAGGTGGAACACCATAAACCTCGACACCGTACGGCTCGACTCCACGGTCGCCGCCTCGGCCGCCGCCGCACAGAGCCGTCATACGCGCCGCTACCGCAAGGGCGCCACGCTCTTCAACTTCCACAGCTGGGCGCCGCTCTCGTACGATCCCTTCTCGCTGAGCGAGGAGGGCGCCATAAACATGAACCTCGGCGCCACGATCATGACGCAGAACCTGCTCTCGTCGGCACAGGGATTCTTCACCTACGGCTGGAACTCGGAGCAGGGCTCCGTATGGAAGGGTTCGATGCGATACTACGGTCTCGGCCCCACGATCAGCATCGAGGCCACATACGGCGGCCACCAGAACATATATCCGGTATATGTCTACAATTCGCAGACGCACTCCATCGAGTTCCCCGTACCGCCGGAACAGGGACGATACTACTCCTTCGGCGCCGACATATCCTTCCCGCTGATGTTCGACTGCGGCCACCACATACGCTATATAGTGGCCTCGGCCTCGTGGAGCTACTCGAACGGCCTTGTCGCCGACACCGGCCGCCTCCACATAGGCGAAGGGGGCATAAGCAACGTCGCAACGATAGGATACAACAAGGGGCTCCACCTGACGGCATTCTCGCTCGGGTACCAGGACATGACGCGCATGGCGCACCGCGACTTCGCCACGCCGTGGGGCGTGGTCGCCTCGGCAACCTACGCCATGAACCCCGCCAACAGGGGTTTCGACGACCTCGTATCGCTCTATGCCAAGGCCTACACGCCGGGGCTGCTGCCGCACAACAGCTTCACCGTCGCCGCCGCATACCAGACCTCCTTCGGCGGCTTCTCCTCGAGGGACGCTCTCTCGGCCCTCACGTTCAAGACCACGCGGCTGCTCCCCCGGGGCTTCTACACCACGCAGATCGAAAACAAGCACTACATCGCCGCCTCGTTCAACTACCAACTGCCCCTGTGCTATCCCGACGGGGGCCTGCACGGCATAATCTACTTCAAGCGCATACGTGCAAACATCGGGTTCGACTATGCACAGTTCCGCCGCACCGGGATCTACCAGGACGGCCTGCGCGAGCGCTGGCACCGCATCAACTCCTGGGGCGGCGACCTCACCTTCGACGTCAACCTGCTGAGCCAGCCCGCCACGGCAACCGTCGCCATAACCCTCTCGCTCTATGTGCCCAGCGAGGGCGGCACATTCTTCTCGGCCGGCATGGCCCTTCCCTTCTGACACCACCGCCGGCACCGCATGGCCCCGCCCGCACAGCACCTGCATCTCGCGCGCGCCCGAAAGCGCGCCCGAACGTCGCATATATCGAAATAAATTTATACCTTTGCACGTTGGGCATAAGGAGTTCCCCCACAATCTGACACGAGATGGATATCAAGAAAGCGATAAAGGACAAGAACAACATAATCAAGGCCCTGTGGATCGTGGCCTTCGCCCCCGTGGCTCTCATCTTCCTGATGCTGCTGCTCGCCGCAACGGGTCTCTTCGGGCGCATACCCTCCTTCGAGGAGCTGGAGAACCCCAAGAGCAACCTCGCAACGGAGATATACGGCGAGGACGGCCACGTCATCGGCACCTTCTTCGTCCAGAACCGCTCCTACGTGCAGTACGACGAGCTCTTCCCGCAGGACTCCTCGCGCATACTCACCCTTGACGGCTACCGCGTGCCGCCCGTGGTGGCGGCCCTCATCGCCACCGAGGACGTGCGTTTCCGCAGCCACTCGGGCATCGACATCCCGTCGCTCTTCCGCGTCGGCATCAAGACCGTGATGCTCCAGCGCCACTCGCAGGGCGGCGGCAGCACCATAACCCAGCAGCTGGCAAAGAACCTCTTCCCGCGCGACACGGCCAGCAACCGCAGCAAGGTGGGCCGCACCTTCAAGCTCGTGCAGTCGAAGTTCAAGGAGTGGATCACGGCCCTCAAGCTCGAACACAACTACACCAAGGAGGAGATCGCCGCCATGTACCTCAACACCGTGGCGTACGGGTCCAACGCCTACGGCATAAAGTCCGCCGCCAGCACCTTCTTCGGCAAGACGCCCGACGAACTGAACATACAGGAGGCGGCCGTACTCGTGGGCGTGGTGAACGCCCCCACGCGCTACTCCCCCGTGCGCAACTACGACAACTCGCTCTCGCGCCGCAACCTCGTCCTCGACCGCATGCGCGCCGCCGGCGCCATCTCGCGCAAGGAGTGCGACTCGCTCTCGGCGCTGCCCATAACGCTCAACTACCAGCCCATATCGCACAACGAGGGCGAGGCGACATACTTCCGCGAGATGCTGCGTCAGGTGATGACGATGCAGCGCCCCACACGCCGCCAGTTCCTCACCGACTGGGACTACGAACAGGCGGTAAAGCAGTATGACGAAAACCCCATCTACGGCTGGTGCCTCAAGAACACCAAGGCCGACGGCACGCCGTACAACATCTACCGCGACGGCCTGCGCATATACACCACGATCAACCCGACGATGCAGCGCTATGCCGAACAGGCCGTGCAGAAACAGCTCGAGACGGTGATACAGCCCACCATAGACCGCCAGGTGGCCGCCACGGGAGTGCTCTTCCAGGGCACCACGGCCGAGGAGCGCGAGCAGATCGTCATGCGCGCCATAAAGGGATCGGACCGCTACCGCCAGATGCGCAAGGAGGGCATCGCCGAGAAGGATATCATGGCCTCGTTCGACCGCAAGTGCGAGATGCGCGTCTTCACCTTCAAGGGCGAGCGCGACACCGTCATGACGCCGCGCGACTCGATCCTCCACCACAAGCGCATCATGCGCGCCAGCTTCGTGGCGATGGATCCCCGCACGGGCCACGTCAAGGCATACGTCGGAGGCCCCAACTTCCGCTACTTCAAGTACGACATGGCCAAGCAGGGCAAGCGTCAGATCGGCTCGACCGTAAAGCCCTTCATCTACACCTTCGCCATCGACCACCTCGGACTCAACCCCTGCACCATGGCGCCCAACCTGCCCGTGTCGATCGAGACCCCCGCAGGCATATGGTCGCCCAAGGAGGCCGGCAAGGTCGAGTACGACGGCGTGCTCCACCCCCTCTACTGGGGTCTGGCAAACTCGCGCAACAACTACTCGGCGTGGATCATGAAGCAGGCCAAGCAGCCCGAAGCCGTGGCCGACTTCCTGCACAACATGGGTATCCGCAGCTACATATACCCCGCCTATGCACTCTGCCTCGGGTCGTTCGACTCGAACGTCTTCGAGCTGGTGAGCGCATACTCGACCTTCGTGAACGAGGGCGTCTACACCGAGCCCATCTTCGTCACCCGCATCGAGGACCGTCAGGGCAACCTCATCTCGACCTTCATACCCAAGTCGCAGGACGCCATAAGCAAGACCACGGCATACACCATGCTCACCATGCTGCAGCGCGTCATCACGGCCGGCACGGGAGGCCGCCTCGGGTGGCAGTTCGGCATGCAGAACATGGACATCGGCGGCAAGACCGGAACCTCGAACGAGAACCGTGACGCCTGGTTCATGTGCGTGACGCCGACGCTCGTGGCGGGGGCATGGGTCGGCGGCGAGGACCAGTCGGTACACCGCACCGCGGGCGGCGAGGGCAGCGTCATGGCCCTGCCCATCGTGGGCGAGTTCCTCAAGTCGGCCTACGACGACCCGCGTCTGGGCATGAGCCGCAGCGCCAAGTTCACGCGTCCCGACGGCTGGCAGCCCTATGACTGCCCGAAGGCCGTCGAGCCCGACACCGGCGCCGTGCAGCAGACCGAGGACGAGTTCTTCGACTGACGGCAGGATCCATGGACCGGATCCCGCAAGGGCGTAGCCACAACGGCTGCAAACCAAGGAAAATTATAACCAAACAGGTATTCGACAGATATGAAAATTGCAATCGTAGGCGCCAGCGGCGCCGTGGGACAGGAGTTCCTCACCATCCTGAACGAAAGAACCGATTTCCCCGTAGACGAGTTGCTGCTCTTCGGGTCGCAGCGCAGTGCGGGACGCAAATATACCTTCCGCGGCCGCGAGGTCGAGGTACGGCTGCTGCAGCATAACGACGACTTCAAGGGCGTGGACATAGCCCTCACGTCGGCCGGCGCCGGCACCTCGAAGGAGTTCGCCGGGACCATCACCCGCCACGGCACGCTCATGATCGACAACTCGAGCGCCTTCCGCATGGATTCGGACGTGCCTCTGGTGGTACCCGAGGTGAACCCCGAGGATGCCCTCAACGCCCCGCGCCGCATCATCGCCAACCCCAACTGCACCACCATACAGATGGTCGTGGCGCTGAACGCCATAGAGAAGCTCTCGCACATACGCCGCGTACACGTTGCCACATACCAGTCTGCCAGCGGCGGCGGCGCGCAGGCCATGGCCGAGCTGCGCACGCAGCACGCGCAGATCGTGGCGGGCGAGGAGCCCACGGTCGAGAAGTTCGCATACCAGCTGGCATACAACGTCATACCCCATATCGACGTCTTCACCGACAACGACTACACCAAGGAGGAGATGAAGATGTATAACGAGACGCGCAAGATCATGCACTCGGACATCGAGGTGTCGGCCACGTGCGTGCGCGTGCCCGTGATGCGCGCACACTCCGAGAGCATCTGGGTCGAGACCGAGCGTCCCGTCACCCCCGACGAGGCGCGCAAGGCATTTGCCGGGGCCGAGGGTGTGGTTCTCATGGACAACCCCTCGGAGAAGGTCTACCCGATGCCTCTGTTCATCGCCGGCAAGGACCCCGTATATGTGGGGCGCATACGCCGCGACCTGACCTCGCCGAACGGACTTGTCTTCTGGTGCGTTGCCGACCAGATCAAGAAGGGCGCCGCCCTCAACGCCGTGCAGATCGCCGAGTGGCTCATCCGCAACCGCAGGTAGGCATACCCGCAACATACGGCAACGGGACGGAAAGCGTGCTTTCCGTCCCGTTGTATTTTGTATCTACCGCCCGGCCGAGCGACACGGCTCCCGCCGCTTCCTACCGCACAGACATAAGGCCCTTGCGGGGCGAGGCATCGAGACGTATGGCTATGAATACCAGTATCGTAAAGGCCACCAGAGACGAGCCTCCGTAGCTGAGGAACGGCAGCGGGATTCCCATCACGGGGAATATGCCGACGGTCATGCCGACGTTGACCATGACGTGGAAGAGCAGTATGGCGGAGACGCAGTAGCTGTATATCCGGCTGAAGGGCTCCTCCTGCCGCTCGCCTATCTGCATCAGACGCATGATCAGCGCGCAGAGCAGCCCCAGCACCACCATCGCCCCGACGAAGCCCCACTCCTCGCCCACGGTGCAGAAGATGAAGTCGGTGTGTTTCTCTGGCACGAAGTTGTACTTTATCTGCGTCCCCTGCATGAACCCCTTTCCGAAGAAGCCGCCCGAGCCGATGGCTATCTTCGACTGGTTGACGTTGTAGTCGGCGCCGTGGGGGTCGCTCACGATGCCGAGGAAACTCAAGATACGTTCGCGCTGGTGGGGCTGGAGGATCGTCTCGAAGATCATATCGGCCGTGGGCACGAAGACCATGGAGCCGATGAAGAGCGCCAGCGTCACGAACATGGCCGAGATATTCTTGCGCAGAGCGTATACCGCAGCCACGACGACAGCCACCGCCATCACCGTCACGGCCGCGGCATATGCGCTCAGCGCCCCGTCCCAGAAGATGAGCGACGCCATGTAGAGCAGGGCCGTGGCGAGCGTCACCGAGGCCAGGAATATGGCATGGGCGCGCCACGCGCCGATCATCATGGCATCCGACACGGTGAATATTATCACCAGCAGCGCCAGCAGGAAGAGCGGCGTGAAGAGGAACGAGAAGATGAAGAGCGCCGCCACGAGGATGATGGGGATACAGATCCACTTGTTCAGCCCCTCGCGGTACAACACGAAGAGGAACGAACAGAGCACCACGCCCGAGCCGGTATCGTTCTGCAGCACGATGATTGCCAGCGGCAGCAGTATGACGAAGGCCACGCGCAGCAGGTCCCCCGTGCGGCGTATCGAGAAGGAGTAGTTGCTCATCATGCGGGCCACGGCCAGCGCCGTGGCTATCTTGACGAACTCGACGGGCTGCACCCGCACCGACCCGAACTCGAACCACGCCTTGGCGCCGTTGACCTCGCGCCCGAACAGCAGAACCGCCACCAGCAGAACCAGACCCGCCGCATAGGCGTAATAGGCGTACATGTGGTAGTAGCGCGAGTCGAGCAGCAGTATCACCACTGCGGCACCCAGCGCCGCGGCGATCCATACCGCCTGCTTCATGTAGAAATGCTCGAGCGAGAAGAAGCCGCTGATGGTATCGTCGTACGAGGCCGAGATGATGGCCACCATACCCGCACCCACAAGCAGCAGGTAGAGGATGACGGCCACACGGTCCACACCCTCGAACAGAGACATCTGACGGTTGTTATCGGTCCTCGGCATATATCGGATAATAGATGTTGCGGGCCTTCACCTGCTCGACCAGCTGCGGGCGGGTGATGGTATCGGTAAGGTAAAACTCCTCCAGCAGGCTGGCTATGGGCAGCGCTATGGCGGCGCCGAAACCGCCGTTCTCGACATATACCGAGATGGCGATGCGCGGGTTGTCCTTCGGCGCGAAGGAGAGGAATGTCGAGTGGTCGGCACCGTGGGGGTTCTGCGCCGTACCCGTCTTGCCGCAGACGTCGAGGCCCGGGAGATATGCGCGCCACGAGGTCCCCGCACCAGGCACGTTCACACCGCGCCACATGCCCTCGACTATGGGCTCGAAATACCGCGGGTCGACCTTCGTGTAGTGCTTCTCGTAGAAGCGGCGGTCGATAGAGTCCTGCCCTTCGATCTGCTTGACGATATGCGGTATGTAGTAGTATCCGCGGTTCGCCACCGTCGCCGCCAGGTTGGCCATCTGCAGCGGCGTGCAGCCCAGCTCGCCCTGACCGATCGAGAGCGACAGCACCGTGAGCGAACTCCACGAGCCGCGGTAACGCTTGTCGTAGAACTCCCTGTCGGGGACATATCCCGGGCCCTCGCCCAGGAAGTCGGAGTCGAGCTTGCGGCCGTACCCGAAGCTGCGGACATACTCGCCCCATACCTCGATGCCCTCCTTGACGCTGCCGTACTTGCGGTTGTCGATTATGTCGCGGAAGACGTAGCAGAAGTAGGCGTTGCACGACTGTGCCACGGCACTGCGCAGGTCCAGAGGCGAGGCATGGGAGTGACACCCCTGGTGCACGCGCCCCACGCTGTAGCCCTCATGACACGGGTATTTCGTCTCGGGCGTGAGAACACCCTCCTGCATTCCCGTCAGGCCCTGCACTATCTTGAATGTCGAGCCCGGAGGGTACTTCGCCTTCACGGCGCGGTTGAACAACGGCTGACGCTTGTTGCGCAGCATGCGCATGTAGTTGTTGCCCCTCTCGCGCCCCACCAGCTCGTCGGGATCGTACGTCGGCGACGACGCCATGACCAGAATCTCGCCCGTCGCGGGCTCGATGGCAACCACGGCCCCCACCTTGCCCTCCATGAGTTCCTCGGCAAAGGCCTGCAGCCGCGCGTCGATCGTACACATCAGCCGCTTGCCCGGCACCGGCACCGAGTCGAACGCCCCGTCCATGTACGAACCCTTTACGGCGCCGTGCGTGTCCACCTCGACGATCTTCACGCCGTCCTTGCCGCGCAACTCCTTCTCGTAGGCTGCCTCGACACCCGTCATGCCCACATAGTCGCCCGAACTGTACTCGGGATTGCGCTTGATGAAATCCTCGCTCACCTCGCCCACATATCCCAGCAGGTTGCCGCCGATCTTGCGCGGGTACTGACGCACGGTGCGGTAGACGGTATAGAATCCCGGGAAGTTGCACTCCTCGAAACGCAGCTTCACCTCCTTCGGCACATAGTTCAACACCAGCGTGGCGGCACGCGGCCGCATGCGGGCATTGCGCAGCACCGACTCGAGCTTCTTGCGCTCGATGCCAACGATGTTGCAGAAACGCGTCGTATCGAAACCCTCGCGCCCGATGTCGCGGTAGACCACCATCAGGTCATAGCACTCCTTGCTCTGCACCAGATACTCGCCGTTGCGGTCGATCACCTCGCCGCGCGGCGCATACTGCACCTCGTAGCGCAGCACGTTGCCCGCAGCCAGGCGCTTGTACTTCGTATCGATCAACTGGATATAGCCTATGCGCAGCGCCAGCACCGCAAAGATGCCCAGCACGACATAACGCAGGATCCTGCGTCTGACATATACGTCGTTTTCCGCCATAAAAGCCTTCAGATCATTTGTTCAGAATCTTCTCGACAAAGAGCCGCACGAAATACCACGCCAATACGAAGGCCGCCGTGCCGCTCACCGCCAACCGCAGCAGCACGTGCGGCAGGTGGCGTATCGATAACGTCTCCATGAAGAAGAATATTGCGCTGTGGAGCGCCACCATCACCCCGATATACCACGCCAGGTTCTTCGCCGTGAGACGGTACAACGCCGGCAGCGTGTCGTCGGGACCCACCGTGCGGCCGCACGTGGCGCCGATAACCATCGGGCGGAAGAATCCCGCCGCCGTGGCGGCGATGACATTAAGGCCGCCGGTGCCCGTCATGACATCCATCACCAGGCCCAGCAGCGCCGACGACAGCACAACCCATACCGGGCGCGTGTCCAGCGGCAGCAGTATGATGAAGACCGAATAGACCAGCGGGTGGAAATACACCCCCAGCGAGATGTTGTTCAACAGAAATATCTGCAGCAACACCGCCGTCACGAAGACTCCCGCATATGATATATTCTTATACATAATCTTTCCTCTTCCATTACTCGCATCACACGTCCCGTCGCGCGCGCCGTCCTTACGCATGCCGGACTCCGGCGCCATCCCCCTCTATCGTCCGCCGCCACACCGCGCAAATCATGTCCCGCGCACGCGACAGCAGGCATGCGCACGCTACGGCTGGAACATCACCGATTCGGTACGCCCCTCCTCGGCATCCGCCTCGAGCGCCGACACCTCGCCGAAGTCCATATTCTCGATAAGGATCACATTGCCCAGACGGGTCATGTCGGCTGCCAGGCGCACCTTCACGTCGTAGGCCGTCTGACTGTCGTTCATCTCGTAGCTCTCCACATACCCGATCTTTATGTCGGCGGGGAAGAAGTGCGAGAGGCCCGACGACACCACCGCCGCCCCCACCTCGATCTCGGCATATTTCGACAACTCGGACATGTCCACCTCATAGGGGCTCGAGCCGTCCCACGAGATCGACCCGAAGTAGTCGTCGCCCACGATCTTGCCGCTGGTGCGGAAATCGGTATTGAGCAGCGGCAGCACCACGGAATAGCGCTCCGAGCACCCCACCACATACCCGACCATCGCCCCGTCGGGTGTAATCACCGCCATGTCCGTCATCACACCGTGCGACAGGCCTCGGTTGAGCGTGATGAAGTTACGGTCGCGGTTTATCGAGTTCGACACCACACGCGCCGTCATATAACGGTATTGCGACATCCCCTCGAGCCCCACGCCCAGCGTATCCGCCGCCACGGCCACGGCCAGAGAGTCGGTCTGCGCCGCCGACGCCGCCTCGCGATAGACCGCAAGACGTCCCTCCAGCTCCGCCACACGCGCCGTAAGCATGTCATTCTCGCGCCGCAGCGTGAAGAAGTGCTTGACACTGAATATGGCGCTCTGCACCGACCCCGTAACACGGTTGGCATACGACAGGATCTTGGCCTGGGTGTAGTATGACGAACGCGCATAATAATTGAGTGCTATTGCCTCGATAACGACGAACAATAGCACAACATATATTCTGCGTATGAATTCTATCAGCTTGTACATGACAATTCTCCCTTCAACCCACTCTCGGCGGCCGCCTCCGCACGCCGCACCGGGATATTCCGGCCCCGCGCATATTTCAGCCGCCTCGCACGCCACGCCTTCCAGCGGTCTCGCATGCCGCGCCCGTACATTCCGGCCGCCTCACTCACCGCACCGGGACATTCCGGCCCCGCGCATATTTCAGCCGCCTCGCACGCCACGCCTTCCAGCGGTCTCGCATGCCGCGCCCGTACATTCCGGCCACTTCACTTCACTCACCGCACCGGGATATTCCGGCCGCCGGCCACATCGCACCCGCCCGAACACGGCCGGGGCATTACTTCATCAGGAACGAGAACTTGTCGATGTTCTTCAGAGCGATACCCGTACCGCGTGCAATGGCACGCAACGGATCCTCGGCGATATGGAACGGCAGACCCGACTTGTCCGAGAGACGCTTGTCGAGGCCGCGTATCAGGGCGCCGCCGCCGGCAAGATAGACGCCGTTCTTGACGATATCGGCATAGAGCTCGGGAGGCATCGTCTCCAGAACCTTCATCAACGCCGCATCCAGCTTGACGAGAGACTTCTCCAGGGCATATGCTATTTCGTTATAGCTCAACGTAACGGTCTGCGGCAGTGCCGTCAGCATATTGGGGCCCGTAATGACGTAATCCTCGGGCTCCTCCTCGAGTTCGGGCACCGCGGCGCCGATCGAGCATTTGATGGCCTCGGCCGTACGCTCGCCGATGCGTATGTTGTGCTGCTGGCGCACATAGTTCTGGATGTCGGCCGTGAAGACGTCGCCCGCAACGTTTATCGACTCCGAGCAGACGATGCCGCCCAGCGATATGCAGGCTATCTCCGAGGTTCCGCCGCCGATGTCGATGACCATGTTTCCCTCGGGGGCCTCCACGTCGAGGCCGGCACCCAGCGCCGCAGCCATGGGCTCGAAGATCATGTAGACGTCGCGGCCGCCCGCATGCTCGGCAGAGTCGCGCACGGCGCGGATCTCGACATTGGTCGAGCCCGACGGGATGCATATCATCATGCGCAGCGACGGGGCGAACATGCTGCTCGAGGTACGCACCTTCTTGATCAGGCCGCGCAGCATGAGTTCCGTGGCGTTGAAGTCGGCGATCACGCCGTCCTTGAGCGGACGTATGGTCTTTATGTTGGGGTTAGTCTTTTCGTGCATCTGCCGGGCCTGCTGGCCTATGGCCACAACCTTGCCCGTGTGGACGTCCAGAGCGACGATCGACGGTTCGTCGACCACCACCTTGCCGTTGTATATAATTAGGGTATTGGCCGTACCGAGGTCGATGGCCAACTCCTGCGTCAATGAAAAAAATCCCATAGATATTTTGTGTTTAACCCGCTGATTGTCAATATTATTATAAAGCAGAAAACCGACCGTCCACACCCCCGGCGGGGCGCAGCCGACACGACTCCACAAAGGTAGGAAAAAGATAGATAAGTTTTGCAAGGGCTTTCCAACTTTTTTAGGAAATTTTTAGCTACTTTTGCACGGTTAAGAGCTACGCGTCAACCCCATGGAACAGAGCGAATCGAAATGTGCCGTCATCGGCTACGGCAGTTGGGCCACAGCCATAGTCAAGATCTTCACCGAAAACGGTGTACGGGTTGGTTGGTACATACGCAACCCGGATGTCATAGCCTCGGTACGCGAGGAGGGCCGCAACTGCAAGTACCTGCGCGACATAGACATAGACACCACCAATATCGAGACCTCCGACGACATAAACCGGGTCGTCGCCGGCGCCGACACCGTCGTCATGGCCATGCCGTCGGCATTCACCAAAACCTTCCTCGAGAATCTTACGGAACCCCTCGCCGACAAAACGGTCGTATCGGCCGTCAAGGGAATAGTCCCCGGCGAATACCTCTCCGTGGCAGGATATCTCCTAAAACAATACTCCATACCCGAACAGCAGATGTGTCTCGTCACAGGCCCCTCGCATGCCGAGGAGGTCGGAATGGGACGCCTCTCGTACCTCACCGTCGTGGGCATAGACGACAGCCTGCGCCGCTGCGTGGCTCGCAAGTTCGAGAGACCATACATACGAATTTCATACTCCGAGGATATCTTCGGCGTGGAATATGCAGCCATCATGAAGAACATCTACGCGCTGGCCGTGGGTCTCGCCGTGGGACTCGGCTACGGAGACAACTTCGTGGCCGTGCTGATAGCCAACTGCGCCGCCGAGATGGAGCAGTTCCTCGCCGCGCACGACCCCCGCAAGCGCAACATATGCGCCTCGGCATACCTGGGC
This sequence comes from uncultured Alistipes sp., assembly GCA_949283205.1. GTDB lineage: Bacteria > Bacteroidota > Bacteroidia > Bacteroidales > Rikenellaceae > Alistipes. The sequence goes on from CASDSD010000041.1 coordinate 73,904, forward strand.
GACCTGCTTGTGACCAGCTACTCCACATACAGCCGCAACCGCCGCCTGGGGCTGCTCATAGGACGCGGCTGCACCGTCCGCAGCGCCATGAACGAAATGACGATGGTCGCCGAAGGATACTATGCCGCAGAATGCATACGACACATCACGTCGGGCTCACACATCGAGCTGCCGATTGCAGATACGGTCTACGAGATCCTCTACCGCAACGCCTCGGCGCGCCGCAAGATGCGCGACCTGACACACAGACTGATATGATACAATAGTCATAAACCGTTAAAATCTATCAACGATGAGTTCAATCAAACTTGACATCGCCAAGTCGGGAGTCGTCATCACCGAAGAGATGAAGGCCCACGCACAGCAGGCGAACGAACTGCTGCACTCGGGCAAGGGTGCGGGCAGCGATTTTCTGGGATGGGTACACCTCCCCTCGTCGATCGACGAAAAGCAGATCGCAGCCATCGAGGCGCAGGCCGCAAAGCTCCGCGCCAAGGCCGAAGTGGTTATATGCATCGGCATCGGCGGCTCGTATCTGGGCGCCAAGGCCGTACTCGAGGCCATGAGCAACTCGTTCGAGCACCTGCACCGCAAGCATGAGAATCCCACAGTCCTATTCGCCGGACAGAACATATCGGAGGACTATACCTATGAACTGCTCGACGCCGTCAAGGACTACTCGATAGCCGCCATCGTAATCTCGAAGTCGGGCACCACCACCGAGCCCGCCATCGCCTTCCGCATCATCAAGGCCGAGATCGAGAAGCGCTACGGCAAGGAGGATGCCGCCACGCGCATCGTCGCCGTAACGGACAAGGCGCGCGGCGCCCTGAAGACCCTCTCGACCAACGAGGGCTATCCCACCTTCGTCATCCCCGACGACGTGGGCGGACGTTTCTCGGTGCTGACCCCCGTGGGTCTGCTGCCGCTGGCCGTGGCCGGTGTCGACATCAAGGCGCTGGTAGCGGGTGCAACCGCTATGGAGAAGGCTACCGACGCCTCGGTTCCCGTTGACGAGAACCTCTCGGCGCAGTATGCCATCGTGCGCAACGAACTCTACCGCGCAGGCAAGAAGACCGAGATCCTCGGTTCGTACGAGCCCAAGCTCCAGTATGTGGGCGAGTGGTGGAAGCAGCTCTACGGCGAGAGCGAGGGCAAGGACGGCAAGGGCATCTTCCCCGCCAGCGTGACCCTCACGGCCGACCTCCACTCGATGGGACAGTACATCCAGGAGGGCGAGCGCACCCTCTTCGAGACCATCATCTCGGTGGCCGAGTCGAAGCATACGGTAAAGGTGGAGAGCGACGCCGAGAACCTCGACGGCCTCAACTTCCTCGCCGGCAAGCGCATCTCGCAGATCAACCGCATGGCCGAGCTGGGCGTGCAGCTGGCGCACATCGACGGCGGCGTGCCCAACATACGTATCGAGCTGCCCCGCATCGACGAGGCCTCGATCGGCGCCCTGATCTACTTCTTCGAGAAGGCGTGCGGCATCAGCGGCTACCTGCTGGGGGTAAATCCCTTCAACCAGCCGGGCGTGGAGGCATACAAGAAGAACATGTTCGCCCTGCTCGACAAACCCGGATACGAGGAGGAGTCGAAGCGCATCAAGGCGCGCCTCTGACGGCCGCCCGAACCGATACAAACGACGGAGCGCCATCCTGTGCAAGGATGGCGCTCCGTTTTTCACGTCATTGCGGCAGAGAGGCTTCCCGTCCGCACAGCCGGCCCTCTACGGCACGGGGTCATACCCGCTGCCGCCCCACGGATGGCACCGCAGCAGCCGTTTGAGCGTGAGCCAGCCCCCCTTCAGCGGACCGTACTTGCGCAGCGCCTCCACGGCATACTGCGAGCAGGTGGGCACATAGCGGCACGACGGCGGCGTGAAGGGCGATATGCAGTACTGGTAGAACTTCACCAGCAGGATGAACGGCAGCGAGCAGACGCGCCTAAAGATGCGTACGAATCCGCTCCAAGATACGTTGCACGGCATGTTCGATGTTCTTGTATGATTGGCACTCCTTGACGGAATAGACCAGCGCCACGTCCACCTCGACACCCCTGTCGCGCAACGCGTCACGCAACGCGTCGCGGTTGAGGCGGTATGCCTCGCGCGTACGCCGCTTGAGCAGGTTGCGGCGGTTGGCACGCTTGTGGAACTTCTTCGGCACCGAGAACAGCACCTCGATATCTCCCGCAAGGCACGGCTCCGCACCGCGGCCCTCCCCGGGCAGACCCTCTTCGGACGGAGAGGCCGTCTCCGGGACCTCGGGACGGGTCACGTAATACATGTACCGGAACGGGTAGACGAAACCGCCCTGCCCCTCCGTAAAGAGACGGCGCACGGCACCCAGCGAACGCAAACGCTCGCTGCGCGGCAATGTATGTCTCCGTTCGGATATGGATTGACGGTCGTTCATATTCGCGACTGTTATGTTCGGCCCAGCGGCCGCGACAGCCGCAGACCGTGTCGACGCACTGCACGCCGCGACAGCCGCCACGGCGTCATGCCCCCCCCAACCGGTCAGGGGCGGTGGCGTACGCGGCTCTTCTTTGCCAGCTTGCTCTGCTGCGAGCGGATGAACTCCTCCTTCGTCGAGTCGTCCTTCATCTCCACCTCGGCAACCTCCTCGCCGCGGCTCAACTTGCCGATATAGAGATCCAGGGCCTTCGCCATGGACGGCGCCTCGGGCGACGGGGCCGAGGCCCGAACCTTGAGGCCCGCCTCAAGCGCCGCACGCAATGTCGCCTCGCCGAAGGTGGCGATGACGGGCAGCGCCTCCACGCCGAAACTCTCCACGACGCTCTTCACGTCCGACGGGGAATAGAGCGCCATCACGTCGTAGTCGGCAGGCGCCACGCCATCCATGTCGGCCGCAACGGTCATAGCCAGGATCACGGGGTCGAAGTCGATCTTGAGCTTTGCCAGCGCCTCCGGCAACTCGGGTTTATGGGGTTCGCTCAACGCCAGCAGGAAACGTTCGGCCTTATGCTTGATTATGAGTTCGAGCAGGCCCGTAAACGAACCGTCGGCGAAAGATATCTTGCGTTTGCGGTAGATTATGTACTTCTGCAGGTAGAGCGCCACGGCCTCCGTGTTACAGATATACTTCATGGTTTCGGGCACGGTGATGCGCGCCTCCTCGCATACGCGGAAAAAGCTGTCGACGGTGGTACGCGAGGTAAAGATCACGGCCGTATGGTCGAGAATCTCTATTCTCTGCGCGCGGAACTCCTTGAGGGTGACGCCGACAACGCGTATGAGAGGCTTGTAGTCGATCTCCACGCCGTATTTTGTCGCCAGATCATAGAAGGGCGACTTCTCTATTACCGCGGGGCGCGGCTGCGATATAAGAACTTTTTTTACCATTCCCAGAGCCAAATGTTACATACCCATCCTTACGACAATCTGCCACAACAGTGTGACGGGCATTATTTCGACGGTGCAAAGGTACAAAAACCAATGCAAAATTGAAATTTTTTTAGAAATAAAGAGCGTAACGCTCTCTCTCACATAGAGGGCCACCGTAATGACGCCCGCGACGCATGCCGCACGCAGCCACACGCCGCCCGACGCCCCCGCATTGAGCTGCCACATCAGCACGAGCGGCATCACGAGCACCGTCGACAGCACGAAATAGATCAGACGTATGCGCAGCAGCGTGGCCATCGTCGGCCACGAACGGGTGATTCCGCCCGTGACGGCAAGCATGGCGTACTGCACGACCACCACGGCCAGGAATGATATCATCACGGCAAAGGGCAGCGCAACATGCACATAGGGGGGAACGGCATCCCATACCGGCAGACGGCCGGCCCACAGCGAGGCGATGGCCCCGAGGGCACAGGTGCCTATGAGGAAGAGCTTTCCGAGGAAACCGTAGAATATCTCGCTGCGGCGGCGTTCGATCATCCGCTCCGAGGGGGCGACGCTGCGTCGGAAAACCGACCCGAAGAGAGCCTTCACGTCATCGAAATAGCGGTAGAGACAAAAGATGTAGAGGAATATGACCACCGCCACCAGCAGGTTCTGCAACACCTCCCCCGCGACGGCGGCGACGGCGGCATCGCCACGGCCCGTCACGGCCGCCGCAACGGCCGACACGGGATCGACGCCAGAAACCGTATCGGGCACAGCGCCCGCGCCGAGCCCGTCCGCCATCGCAGAAAGGGTATCCGCCGCCGGATGAAGCGTATTGTCCGCAAGCGACCGAAGGGTATCGGCTCCGGGGTGATACGACGCGCTCTCCGCAAGCGGCCGAAGCGTATCGACACCCGACAGCAAGCTATCCGCACCCGGCCGAAGCGTATCGGCGCCCGCATAAAGCGCCTCGGCGCTACCGTTCAAAACGGTGTCGGCGGCCGGACGCACCGCATCTGCCGCCGCATGGATACCGTCGGCCGCAGACAGCGAGTCCGTCGCGGAGGGGATATCGTACTCCGCGCCGTATGCCAGCGAACTCTCGCGGCCGAACATATCGGCCGCATCCGTATCGCGAAACACCTCGCGCGCACGGCGCCACCGCTCGACGATGGCATCGAACCCGTCGTCGGTAAAGGCCCCGAGGCGGTGTGCCGCGGCCTCCGGCACGCCGTTCGCGACGCTGTCGGCCGTCGCATGCGGCACCGTACCGCACCACGGCTCCGCCATGCGGCGCAGTTCCTCCGCCGGCAGCGAGTCGAGGCGCGCACGAAGAAGCGAATCCGGTTCGGCGATCATCACTCGAAGACGCGATTAAGGGTTATACGGAATGTCGTGCCGCGTCCGACCTCCGACTCCGCCACGGCGATCTTGCCCTGGTGGTAGTCCTCGACGATACGGCGCGAAAGCGAGAGACCCAGGCCCCAGCCGCGGGTCTTGGTCGTGAAACCCGGCTCGAAGATGCGTTTCCAGTTGCTCTTGGGGATACCCTTGCCCGTATCCTTCACGTCGATGGTCACGGTCTTCTCGTTGGCGCGGATCTCCACGTCGATGTCGCCATGCCCCTGCATGGCGTCGAGAGCGTTCTTCAGAAGGTTCTCCACGACCCACTCGAACAGCGCGACATTGAGGTTCGCCTTCACGGGAGCCATCGCCAGGCCGTTGTACGAAAGGGTCACGTTGCGCGGGATACGCTTGCGGAAATACATGATGGTCTCACCCACGACCTCGTTCACGTTCGTGGGCGTAAGCACCGTCTCCGATCCGATCTTCGAGAAGCGGTCCACGATCTTGAGCAGGTGCGCCAGGTCCTTGTTCATCTCCTCGACGACCACCTGGTCGATATTCTGCGTACGGAGATACTCGATCCACCCCAGAAGCGACGAGGTGGGCGTCCCCAGCTGGTGCGCCGTCTCCTTCGCCAGACCGATCCAGACGCGGTTCTGTTCGTCCTGCTTGGTGGACTGCAGCGCTATGTAGGTGAAGACGATGAAGATGGCGATGATGACCCACTGCACGTACGGGAAATAGTACAGCGCCCGCAGCAGCGACGACTTGCCGTAGAAGATTATGTGGCTGCGGTTGCTGCGCCACATCATGCGCACCGTGCGCGGCGTATTCTCTTCGGTCAGTTCGTTCAGTTTGTGTCGGAACTTCTCGGGATCCTTTATGACATCCTCGGGAATGCGGTTATAGGATACGAGGTTCAGGTCCTGGTCCGTGATGATGAAGGGGATGTTGTTCTGCGTGCTGACGATATGCGAGATGAGCGGGTCGGTCATGTAGTCGCCGAAGGACTCGCGGCTGACACGCTCCATCGCCGCGACCCACAGCTCCACGTCGTGCTGCTCCTTCTGCTTGAGCACGTTGGCCAGCTTGTTGGTGTAGATGAGCGACACCACCGCCAGGATCGTGCCCACGACAAGCACCGATATGCGGCTGCGAAACGAGAATTTCTTATGACCCAGTATATTCATCTCCTGTCTCCTGCCCTTACGTTTCCCCGTATGACATTGCGCCGCGGCGGCCCGACACGCGCCCGTCGCGGCGGCGCATCAGTTGCGTTCGAGGTCCTGCTCCCTGAGAATCCTGTCGTAACGCTCCCTGTCGCCCAGCAGCTCCACGGCGCGCATCACCGTGCTGTCGCCGGCGAGGTTATGCTCCACCACACCTTCGTAGTAGTTGTGGCGCAGCACGACGTCGTTGTTCAGCAGGTCGGTGATCTCGGCGCGGTAGGTGCGCAGGTTGTCGGCCTTCTGGTCCTTGAGCTTGCTCTCTATCTGCTTCAGGTCGTCCGCAAAGTCGGCATCGTAACGCTCCTCCTTCGAGGTACGCTTGAGCAGGTCCAGCGCCAGTCGCGTCCGCGACTCGTACGGCACCTCCTTGTCGGCCATGAAACGCACGAAATCCTCGTAATCCTCGTCCGTGATCGAGAAGGTGCGGTTGTCAATCCGCATGTCGGGATGACGACGCATGTATTCGTCGAGGAAATCCTCTATGTAACCCAGATTGTAGAGTATCATGGCGAAGTTGCTGATATACTCCGGCTCGATCTTCACGTCGGGCATAAGGCCCTTGCCGTCATACACCTTGCGGCCGTTGCGCGTGTGGAACTCGCTGATCAGGGAGTCGGGGATGATCTCCGCGCTGCCGTCCGGATTGTGCGCCGAGTAGTTTATCTGCTGCACGCACCGTCCCGACGGGATGTAATATTTTGCCGTGGTGAGCTTCAGATAGGCGTTGTACCCCAGCGGCACCAATGTCTGAACCAGGCCCTTGCCGAACGACCGCTGCCCCATCAGCACGGCACGGTCCAGATCCTGTAGCGCCCCGCTCACGATCTCCGACGCCGACGCCGTATTGTCGTTTATCAGAACCACTATGGGCGTATCGGGCAGCACGGGGTTCGACTCCGTGGCATAGACGCGCTTCGACTGCTCCGAGCGCCCCTTCATCGTGATCACCTCCGTCCCCTTGGGCAGGAACATAGAGAGGATCTTCACCGCCTCGGGCAGGCTGCCGCCCCCGTTGTCGCGGTAGTCCAGGATGAGACCCTTCAGGCGGCCGTCCCTGCGCAGGCGCTCCACAGCCGCCCGCATCTCGTCGTAACAGCCGTCCGTGAAGTCGTTGTGGCGTATATAGCCTATGCTGTCGGTCACGAAACCCGCATACGGCACCCCGGGGATCGCGATGCGCGCACGCGTGATCTCCATCTCCTCGATCTCGCCCGTCATAAGGCGCTCCACGGCCAGGCGCACCGTCGTGCCCGGCGTACCCTTCAGCCGCGACGAAATATCCTCCGTAGAGCTGTGGGTGACATCCACGCCGTCGATGCTGACGAAGCGGTCGCCGATCTTGAGTCCCGCCAGATCCGACGGCGACCCCTTGTACGGCTGCGCTATAACCACGGCCGAGCTGTCGCGTTTCATGCGTATCAGGGCGCCGATGCCGCCGTACTTGCCCGTGGCCATGACCTCGAAATTCGACATGTCGGCCTCCGACATGTACTGCGTGTAGGGGTCGAGGTTGCGCACCATGCCCGCGGCGCCGTCCTTCATCAGCTTGTCGGGCGACACCTCGTCCACATACTGCAGCGACAACTCGCGCATCATGTTGACCATGATCTCCATATTCCGGCCCAGGCCGAAATCGTCCTTCGCGGCGTGCAGGCCCGTCACGGCCGCCGCAGCGACAGCCAGCGCGACACCCCCCTGCATCAGGGCTCTCCTTATCTCACGTCTCATCTTCTCTTGTTATCCATATACATCTCCAGGCGGTACGCCACACGCGCCACGGCGCGGCGTATGCCCGTAATCTCAACCCATTGTCCGTACTGGCGCACCGCGATCTCATCCTCGCCCAGCAGCGTCAGCCGGCGCACGACACTGTCGGCGCGGAATACCATGCCGTCCTCCGACTGCGACACTGCACGGAACCCCGACATCTCGAATGCCGAGACTATCTGCTCGCGGTCCTCGTCCATGAGACACTCCACGCGGCGCGTGATGAACCCGAAACGGGGATACACCGCCGAGAGCAGAACTACGGCCACCGCCAGAAGCCGCCCGCGCGTGGTCTGCATTGTCACGGCAACGGAATCCCATACCGACACATCCAGGCCCGACATGCCCGACAGGCGGAGGCTCAGCCACAGTATCACCAAATATAAAACGCAGAAAGCGACAAAATATTTTATCGCACGAACCAGATATCTCATATTCAACATATTATATCGTCCGGCGGCCATTGCGCCCGCCTCTTGCGGCGCAGTGGCCGCCGGATCATTTTTCCTCCTTTTCCGACGCCGCGTCACACGCCGCGCCACACGCCGTGCCGGCGAAACGCTCCCGGATCACATCCGCCACGCGCGTCATGAGCCACGCGGGGGTCGAGGTGGCGCCGCATATGCCCACGCTCGAGCAATTCTCGAACCACTCGTCGCACAGCTCGCTCTCCTCCTCGATATTGTAGGCGCGGTCGTTGGCCCGGCGGCATACGTCGAACAGCACCTTGCCGTTGCTCGACTTCTTGCCGCAGACGAACACCACCACATCGAAACGTTCGGCAAAGCTGCGCAGGTTGCGCTCGCGGTTCGAGACGCGGCGGCAGATCGTATCGTCCACCGTGAGCATGCTCTCGTCGCCCAGCCGCTCGCGCATCTTGTCCGCCAGGTGCCAGAAGAGATCGACGCTCTGCGTCGTCTGCGACAGGAAGAAGACCGGACGCGTGAAATCTATCAGCTGAAGGTCCTCCTCCCCCTCGACGACGATCGTCGGCTCGTCGATCTGTCCCGTGAGGCCCACGACCTCGGCGTGGCCGCGCTTGCCCAGGATAACCACCTGGCCGTTCACCTCGGCCATGCTGCGGTGCGCCGCCACCACCTTCGTCTGCAGCTGCGCCACGACGGGGCACGTCGCGTCGATGACATGTATGCCCAGCTCCGCCGCCCGGCGGAATGTCGAGGGCGGCTCGCCGTGCGCCCGGATGAACAGATACCGGCCGCTCAACTGCGGCATATCGTCATAGGTCACCGTACGCAGCCCCAGATGCTCCAGACGCAGCACCTCCATGCGGTTGTGTACGATGTCGCCCAGCGAGAAAACCTCGCTGCCGTACTCCTTGAGCGCCGACTCGGCCTTCGTGATGGCGCGCACCACCCCGAAGCAGAATCCCGAATTACGATCTATCTCGACATACATCTCTTCCCGGTTTTTATCCCCGCTCACTTTCCACACGCCTCCTCGTAGCGCGCCATGAACCACTCCATCTGCTCCTCGACGCTCATGTGGCTGTTGTCCAGCACCACGGCATCCTCGGCCTGCCGCAGCGGCGAGATGGCACGGTGCATGTCCGCCTTGTCGCGCGCGATGACGTTGGCCAGCACCTCCTCGCGCGTCACCTCCATGCCCTTGCCGCGCAGCTCGGCATAGCGGCGGTCGGCACGCACCTCCGCATCCGCCGTCATGAAGATCTTCAGCTCCGCATCGGGGAAGACCACCGTGCCGATGTCGCGGCCGTCCATCACCACGCCGCGGTCGCGCCCCATGCGCTGCTGCATCGCGACAAGCTTCTCCCGCACCTCGCGGATGGAGCTCACACCGCTCACGCAGTTGCTCACCTCGATGGTGCGGATACGCCCCTCGGCCAGGTCGCCGTTGACGTATATGTCGCTCGCCCCGCGCCCGGGGTTGAAACGGAAGGTGATCTCAATATCCTTCAGCAGCGCCTTCACCGCATCCTCGTCCACCACGCCCGAGCGTATGGCGCCATGGTCCAGCGCATAGAGCGTCACGGCGCGGTACATCGCCCCCGTGTCGATGAAGATATATCCCAGGCGCGCGGCGATGGCCTTGGCGAAGGTACTCTTGCCGCACGACGAGAAGCCGTCCACGGCGATGATTATCTTTTTTCTGTTGTTGTTCATATTCCCGTTACAATCCATGCGGCAAGACATTGAAGAAGGTCGAAAGAATGGTGTATATGCCCAGCAGGGCGATGATGATGCCCGCCACGTGATTTATCGTGAGCATGTGGCGCGGCCGGAACCGCCGCCGGAAGAGGTCTATGGTGAACGTCAGCAGCAGCCACCACAGCACCGCCCCGCAGAAGAACCCCACGATGGTGGCGCCGCTGCGCATGAGCGAGGCCACATCCTCCGAGCCGTCCATGCCGACGTTGAACATGGCGAAGAAGGCGAGGATGTAGGGTATCACCACAACGAAATTGGCTATCGTGAAGACGAACATCGACGAGAAGTCCTGCCACAGGTTGTAACGTCCGGCACGGTTCTTACGGATCTGCGGCACGGGATTCTGGAAGAAGATGTAGACGCCGACGATGACCACGAAGATCCCGCCTATGACCTGCAGTATGACGCTGTACTCCTCGATCTGCGCCTGCAGCATCGAGTAGAAGAAGAAGGCGATGATGGCCATGAGCGTATCCCCGCAGGCGACACCCACGCCCGAAGCGAGTCCCGAACGCCGGTTTTTGCTCAACGTGCGCTGTATGCACAGCACGGCGACAGGCCCCACCGTGATCGACGAAGCGACGCCCACGCACAATCCCTTGAGCAATATCTCGATTATGTCCACGAACATACTTCGGCGGCTGAAACTTTGACGGCAAAGTTAGGAATTTAATATGGAATATTAAAGCCCGCCCCGCCTTTTGGGAGAATTGTTGATAATTTATGGAAAACTTCATGCCAACGTTTCCACATCGTGTCCATATACCGATTATATTTGCATGACACCAAAAATCCCGCGTTATGGCAGAGCTTCAGAAACAGGGCCTCGACATTGAGCTGACCGAGGAGATCGCCCAAGGCAACTATTCGAACCTGGCCATCATATCGCATTCCACGTCGGAGTTCATAATCGACTTCGCGGCCATGCTGCCGGGCCTGCAGAAGGCCAAGGTGAAGTGCCGTGTGATACTGACGCCAGAACATGCCAAAAGACTGCTGCTCTCGCTGCAGGACAACATCACCCGCTACGAGAACACCATAGGCAAGATCGAGATACCCAAACCCCAGCATGCCGACGACTCCGTCATGGGCCTCGGCCCCAAGGTGGGCAAGGCATAGAGAGGCGGCAACCGGCAAGCCCTCGCGGGGAGGGGAGTGATGGCAGGCAAGGCGCCGGCAGGCAATATAAAGACAGGCAAGGCATAGAGCCGTGAAATGAACGCGAACGCGGAGATATTGCTCCGTAAAGATAAATTAATTAGTTTTGATGTTGTGAATAGGGAGGGTCGAGCCCAAGAGGGCCCGGCCCTTGTGTTTTGCGCCTCCGCCCCGCCTCACCGCCGCGGAAAGGCATCGCGCGTCAGTCCCGTCCCGCCGAAAACCCGCCCCCCCGAAAACATGTACCCGCCGTCGCCGTGGGACAGTTCCACCGGACAGCCCCGCCGCCCCGAAAATCCTCCCCGAAAATCCTCCCCCGAAAACTTTTATCGCGCGATCCGACGGAAATAACCGATAAATTCCTATTTTTGTACCGATGCCGCCGCAGATGCGGTATCTGACATATTACGAACGTTTTTCGTTACTTTTTCTTTCTTCCTCAAACTTCGCAAATTTGATTTCCGAAAGAAATGTAACGGGACGCTCCGTGAACGTACCTGCTGTACCTCGCGCCATTTGGCGCGCTTCGTGCAACAGACGTTTCGCGTGGGCTGTCCGTGTTACTTATTTCGGAAATGGGCAGCGAAGGCCTGAGGAAGTGGTAAGTCAATACGGCAACCCACGTTTCTTATGGTCTTCAACCATCCTTACAGGGGGAATCCCGATCTTCTGGAACGCCCCGCCGTCGCCTTCTTCGCCTCGCGCGAGGTATCGCCCCGACAACGCCTGCGCGCACTCCAATGGCTCGACGGGATCATCCGCACCGACAACGTCGTCGCAGGCGGCTTCCACTCGCCCCTCGAGCGCGAGATTCTCGAGAGGCTTCTCGCGGCGCGCCACCCCGTAATCTGGGGGCATGCCCGCGCCCTCTACCGCCGCTACGCACCGCAGGTGGAGCAGGCCATAGACGAAGGACGCATATTCGTCTTCGCCGCGCGCGACACCTCCCGCGCGGGGGCATGGACGGCGCAGACGCGCAACGCCATCATCACGTCGATGGCCGACCGCTCGGTCTTCGTCATAAACCGCACGGCGGGGCGCAGCAGCCTGCTCGACGCGTTTTGCGACCTGGAGCGCATGTCGGGACACGCCACCGTCATAGAGTAGCCGCCGGCCTTGGGAAACGCCCCCAAAAGACGTCGGGGCGGAACCCGCAGGTCCCGCCCCGACGCTATCGCCGTAACGACAATTTCCTTATAAACATATCCTGGCGGCCGGCAACAGCCGCCCGTTTAGACTGTCCCGTCCTTACAGCACCTCGGCCACGACGAAGTTGCTGCCGCCGACAAAGATCATGTCCCCGGCTGCGGCAAGTTCCCTTGCCCGTGCCAGAGCCGCCGTCACCGTAGGCACCACCTCGCCGCGGAGTCCCGCCGCCGCGGCCTTCGCCGCCAGCTCCTCCGCCGGCAGGGCGCGTTTCACGGCCGCCTGCGTGAAGATATAGTGGGCCTTCACGGGCAGCACGGGAAGGATCTCGTCCAGATTCTTGTCCCTGGCGAATCCCATGACGCATATCTGGCGGGGGTACTTCTCCGACATGCGGTTCAGCTCCGCCCCCACGTAACGCAGGCCGTGGGCGTTGTGTCCCGTGTCGCACACGACGAGAGGCCCGCGTCCCAGAACCTGCCACCGCCCCGCAAGGTGGGTCAGCGCCGCGGCCGACGTCAGGCCCTCGACATAGGCGCGGCGGCTGATGGTCAGCGGCGTAGACTCGTGCAGGTAGTCGGCCGCGGCCGTCGCCGTCACCACGTTGTTGAACTGGTAGTCGCCCAGCAGGTCGATGCGTATGTCATAGTCGAACTTGTCGCGCAGGCGTTCGATAACCATCCGCTGCACGTTGTCGTCGGCGCTGTGGCTCAGGCAGCGGAACCGCTCCTGCGCATATATCACGCGCGACTTGAGCGCCGCGGCATACTCCTCGAAGACGTCGTTGTACTCGTCGTTCGCCTCGCCCAGCACCACCGGCACGCTCTTCTTGATGATGCCCGCCTTCTCGGCCGCGATCTTGCGCAGCGTGTCGCCCAGGTACTCCGTATGCTCCAGCCCCACGTTCGTCACCACGCTCACCAGCGGCGTGATTATGTTCGTGGCGTCGAGACGGCCGCCCAGACCCGTCTCTATGACCGCAACCTCGACATCGCTCTGGTCGAAGTAGTCGAAGGCCATCGCCGTCGTCATCTCGAAGAACGACAACTCCAGCTCGCCCATCTTCGACTGGTGCTTGTCGACGAAGTTCACGACCTTCTGCTTGGGGATCATCTCGCCGTCGACGCGTATGCGCTCGCGGAAATCCTTCAGGTGGGGCGACGTGTAGAGCCCCACGCGGTAGCCCGCCTGCTGGAGTATCGAGGCCAGAAGGTGCGACACCGACCCCTTGCCGTTGGTGCCGGCGACGTGGATGGTGTAGTAGTTGCGCTGCGGGTTGCCAAGATAGCGGCAGAAGGCCGTTATGCGCTCCAGCCCGGGCTTGTAGGCGTCGCTTCCGATCTGCTGGAACGACGGCATCGACGAAAAGAGATAGTCTATGGTCTGAGAGTAGTTCATATGTTGACGTTATATCAGTTTACCAAATGATTCCTGCGCTTCACGCGGTAGGCCGAGTAGCAGAGCAGGCACATCCCCGCCACCACCAGCGCGAGCCGCCCGATCCAGTCACCGAAGCGGACATATGCCGTCATGCGCCGCGACACCTCCACGTCGGAGGTAAGCACGCCGCGGCGGTCCCAGCCGAGGCTCTCGGTGACGTCGCCCCGCGAGGTGATGAAGCCCGACTTGCCGGTATTGGCGCTGCGGGCCACGGCCCGCCGCGTCTCTATGGCGCGCAGGCGGCAGAAGTCGAACAGCCGCCGGTACCCGGGCGTATCGCCCCACCACCCGTCGTTCGAGAGCACGAGCATCACCTCGGCGCCCCCGCGCACGAACTCGGCGAACGCGTCGCCGTAGAGGCCCTCGTAACAGATCGCGGGACCCGCCGCCACGCCCCCCTTGCGGAACACCGTGGCGCCGTCGCTGCGCCCGAGCTGCCCCGTTATGCCGCCCAGGTCCACAAACTGGAAGCTCAGCCACCGCAGCAGCCGCGGGAAGGGCATCGCCTCGACACCGATCACCAGCCGCATCTTGTGATGCACGTCCTCCGCGCCGTCGCCGTTGACGGCCACGGCCGCATTGTAATAGTCGTAATAGAAACCGCGTCCGGCGCGCGCCGTCTCGCTGTGCGGCGCACCCGCAGGATATACCTTCATCGTCGTCGCCCCCACTGCCGCCATGGCCTCGGGACACCGCTCCGCAAGCCGCTCCCCGAGCAGGCGCACCGACTGCCCCGCCTGCGGATCGTTATCCCGCAGATACTCGGGCAGCGCCGTCTCGGGCATCACCACGAACCGCACGTCGCGCGGCACCTCGTCCACGAGCGAGAGGAGGTTCTCCATCTGGCCGCGGGCATCGCCGTCGAACTTCTCGTCATAGCAGTCCACATTCGGCTGCACGACCGATACGCGCACCGTTTCCGGCTCGGGCTCGTACGTGAGGTACATCACCGCCGACACCGCCACGGGCAGCACCATCACCACAGCCGTGCGCACCGCGGCGCGGCGCGTACGGCTGCGCAGCGCCTCGAAGAGGGCGATGTTCGACCCAAGCACCCACAGCGTGCCTCCCGCCACACCCGTCCACTCGTACCACTGCACCGCCCACGGCGCGCCGCTGAAGCCGTTACCCAGCACAAGCCACGGGAACGAGATTACCTCCGAATGGGTGTATATGTGTTCGACTGCGAGCCATGCCGTCACCAAAACCGCATACGCAAGTCCCTTCGGGGCGCGTTTCGAGACATAGTGATAGAGCATGAATGCCGCCATGTACCATAATGTGGTGAAGAATGCCGCGGCCAGAGGGCCTATCGGCGTGGCTATCCACACCCACCACACCGTGGCGGCGTTCCACAGCACGAAGGTAAGGGCCGCCCACCCCGCCATGCGCCACCAGTCGCGCGCGGACGCCCCGTATGAGGCGCTTATGGCCAGCAGGGGCACCAGCGCCGCAAGCAGGGCGAAGCCGCTGCCGCCGAGCCACCCCGACGAGAGCAGCGCCACCGAGAGCAGCACATATATCAATTTTCGCGACATAATTTTTTCGGACGGTGCAAAGATAGTGAAAGCCGAGCGCAGAGACAAATAGAAAACACAGTTTTCGGGGAGGGCTGTGCCATATATCCCGAAAAATCCTCACGGACGGAATCAGTCGTTTATGGCGGCATCGCGCATGACGGGCTCGCCGCCCCACACGCGCTGCGAGGTCCACGGTTCGGCCGGAGACGACCAGAAGGGATCGTCTGCGGGCAGCCCGAGCGGCAGGAAGACAAACGTGCAGAGATATGCGCTGCCCGTCGAGACGTAGCTCTCGGCAACCTGCGGCTGGTGGCCGCAGAAGCCCAGCGTGAGCCACCCCTCGCTGTCGAAGGTCTCGGGGACGGTCTGGCGGCGTATCACGGCCGTCAGGGCCGAGCGTACGGCCGCAGGCGCAAGGTCCTCGGGCAGCAGCCCCAGCAGCGCCGCCTGCGCCAGGGCGTGGAACGCCCCGTAACGGTAGCCGCTCGAACGGCCCAGCATCGGATAGCTCCCCTCGGGCGAGATGAGCATCTCCTGCTGCGCCGCGAAACGCGACAGGCGCCGCGCCACCTTGTCGTACAACGCCCCGCACGCGGCATATGCCTCCGACTCGGCGGCATGGGCCCGCATGACGGCCGTCACGTCGAGCAGCATGGGCTGTATCACGTAGCTGTTGTAGTAGTCGAGGTGGAACGACGGCCCGTCGCCGTACCAGCCGTCGCCCTTGTACCACTCCATGTGACGGTCCAGAGCATACTCCACGGGCGCCATCTCGCACTCGCCCGAGAGTTCGAGCAACGCCGCCTCGATCATCGCCGAGAAGAGCAGCCAGTTGCTCTCATAGGGTTTTATGCGGCGCGAGCGGCGCAGTTCGTCGATTATACGCTGCCGTGTCGTCGTATCCAGGCGCGGCCATACGGCATCCCCCGATCGCAGCAGTCCCTCGGCGAAAAAGGCAGCATCCACAAGCGGCTGCGAGCCGGGGCCATCGAACGGCATGTAGTCGGGCGAGGCGGGATCCACGGCATTTGTGATGGCCCGTACCGCCAGGTCGATCATCTCGGCGCGCAGGCGCCCTTCGGCCGTATCGTCGGGGCCCAGGGCCAGCCACGGGGCGATGCCGTCGAACGAACGTCCCAGCGCCTCGAGATGCGTCACGTCGGCACGCTTGCCCTCGTTCGTACCGTCATTCACCTCGACGGGCATGTTCTCGCGCAGCGTACCCCGCGCAAGGTTCTCATAGACGGGACGTACGATGCGCACCATCGTCTCGACCCAATAGTCGCGGTCGGAACCCCGCGACCTGCCGCGACGCACTGCGGCCTCCGACGCGTCCTCCGGCCCGGTCTCCGAAACCGTCGTCTCCGCTCCGCCCACGGCCGGAGCCTGCAAAAGTTCTCTGCCGACGGCCGTCCCCACCGACAGCAACGCCGCAACGACGGCCGCGGCCGCCACTACAAAAAAGATACGATATTTCATAACCGACAGGTTTTTCGTTGTCGCACTTCGAGAAGAGGGTCCCTCGGAAGAAGCACAGTACAACAACAGGTAATACCATATTCAGGCATTGCGCGCTTCAGACAGGATCCCCGTCCCATACAAAATTACGAATAAATTCCGTATCGGCAACTACGACATCCAGTTACCCCCGCAGCACGGTTCGGCTTATATTTTGCAAGGAGCCAGAGCCTAATATACAACACACTGATTTACAGGTGTAAATATCGGATCGGGGAACTGTTCACATTAAAAAATGGATCAAATGTGGTATTTTTCTCCAAATATTTCCTTATATTTGTAAAACGAGGGAACCTGTAAAACTACACACCAAAACCTAAACAATACTTGTAACCAAACCTAAAGTATCCGGAGCCTGGCTCCGGAGCAAACCTATTTCTAACCTTAAAACTTTTTCACATGGACCTGAAACGAACTTTCGAATCGTTGCACCGTATGGTCGCCACCGCTCGAAATGCGATGGTTATCATGTTGCTGGCGGGGGGGGGAATTTCCGCCGCCCAGGCGCAAAACACCGTGAAGGGTAATGTCGTTGACCCGAACGGCTCACCTCT
Source organism: uncultured Alistipes sp. (assembly GCA_949283205.1). Taxonomy (GTDB): domain Bacteria; phylum Bacteroidota; class Bacteroidia; order Bacteroidales; family Rikenellaceae; genus Alistipes. The sequence continues at coordinate 91,130 of CASDSD010000041.1, forward strand.
GGTCGGAGCCACAGTAATTCTGGCCGAGGACAACACCAAGGGAACCTTCACCGACGCGGACGGAAACTTTGAACTCAAAGTTGCCGCAGGGAACACTCTCCAAATCTCATCTATCGGATACAAGACCGCCACTGTCAAGATCACAACGCAGACAAATATCAAGGTTGTCCTCGAGGAGGACCTCAACCAGCTGGAGGATGTCGTAGTCATCGGTTACGGTACCGCCCGCAAGGGAGACCTCACAGGCTCGATATCGAGTGTCAAGGGAGACAACCTCGTACAACGATCGACACAACAGATCTCGACGGCACTGCAGGGACAGATCGCAGGCCTGCAGGTGACACGTTCGTCGGGCGGCCCGGGCGATTCGGGTACGATCCGCATCCGCGGTGTCACCACGATGTCGACCAACGACCCGCTCATCATCGTTGACGGCGTGCCCACCTCGAACCTCAACGACGTGCTCGCTTCCGACGTGGAGACCATGACCGTGCTCAAGGATGCCGCCTCGGCCGCAATCTACGGTTCGCGTGCCGCCGCCGGCGTTATCCTCATCACCACCAAGCGCGCCAAGACAAACGAGTTCTCGCTCGACTACAACTACGAGTTCTCGCTCGACACTCCCACGACGCGACCCACCAACGGCGACGCCATCGACTGGCTCAACATACAGAACGAAATCAAGTGGAACGACGGCGCCTCGGATCCCTACTCGATGTATTCGCAGGACTACATCAACTCATACATGGACAACAACGCCATCGATCCCTACCACTATGCAAATACCGACTGGGTAGACCTGATGCTCAAGAAGACGGCCAGCCACCAGCAGCATACGCTCAGCGTATCGGGCGGCACCGAGAAACTGCGCACCAAGTTCACCTTCAACTATCAGGACGGCGAGGGATACTACGAGAACCGCGGTTACCAGCGTTACGCCGGCCGTGTGAACAATGACTACAAGATCACCGACTGGATGCGCTTCAACCTCGACCTCGACTTCTCGACCTCGGAAAGCACGTCTCCGCAGCTCAGCAACGCCATCTACTGGGCATACCTGATGGCCCCGATATATGCACCCTACTGGGAGAACGGACAGTATGCCGACGTCAAGGACGGCGCCAACGGTCTGGCAGGACTCAAGGAGGGCGGCAAATCGATCACCAACTATTACAAGTTCGGCGGCAAGGCACAGCTCGACATCACGCCCGTCAAGGGCCTTACGCTTACGGCCGTAATCGCACCGCGCTTCAGCATGACAAAGGGCAAGACGTTCAAGAAGGCCGTGAACGTCTACTATGAGGACGGCCGCAGCGTGCTCATGCAGTCGCTCAAGACCACCGACCTGTCGGAGTCACGCAACGACAGCAACCAGATGACATACCAGTTCTATGCCAACTACGGCAACAAGTGGGGCGACCACTCGTTCAGCGCCATGGTCGGATACGAGGGTTACAAATACGAGTGGGAGAACCTGGGCGCCTCGCGTACCAACTACCTGCTCGACCGCTATCCCTACCTGAACCTCGGCCCCGAGGACTACCAGTACAACTCGGGCAGCGCCGGACATAACGCCTACCAGTCGGTATTCGGCCGCCTGATGTACTCGTACCGCAACAAATACATGATCCAGGCCAACATACGTACCGACGGTTCGTCACGCTTCCACAAGGACTGCCGCTGGGGTACATTCCCCTCGGTATCGGCAGCATGGGTGGCATCCGAGGAGCCCTGGTTCAAGAACAACGTCGTAGAATATCTGAAGGTCCGCGGTTCGATCGGACAGCTCGGAAACGAGCGTATCGGTTCGGAGTTCCCGTATATGGCCGCCATATCGTTCGGCAACAGCTACATGTATGACAAGAGTACGCAGACCATCAGCGCCGTACAGAATGCCGCACAGGTGTATTACGCATTCCAGGACATCACCTGGGAGACCACCACGACATACGGCGTAGGTGTCGACATGTCGTTCCTCAAGAGCCGCCTGCGCCTGACGGCCGACTACTACTACAAGAAGACCGAAGACATGCTGCTCACGCTCGGATTCCCCTCGTACGCGGGATTCTCGGCGCCCTCGCAGAATGCCGGCGACATGTATACCAAGGGTTGGGACCTCGAGATCGGATGGTCGGACTCGATAGGCGACGACTTCCACTACAGCATCTCGGCAAACCTCTCGGACTACCGCTCGCGCATGGGATACCTCGGCGACCGCCGCACCATCTCGGGCAACTACATCACCGAGGAGGGCTCGTACTACAACGAGTGGTACATGTATCTCACCGACGGTCTCTTCCTCACCGAGGATGACCTCTATGACGACCAGGGCAACAAGTACCCCACCCTGACCGCCAACGACAAGGCCGGTAACATCAAGTATGTGGATGTCGACGACAGCGGCACCATCAACGCCGACGACAAGGTGCCTCTGGGCAACTCGCAGCCCGAGTATCTCTATGGCGGTAACATCTCGATGGCATGGAAGGGTCTCGACTTCAACCTCTCGTTCCAGGGCGTGGGATACCGGAAGGTGCTCTTCAACACCAACTGGATACAGCCTCTCAAGGAGCAGTGGGGCGCCGTGCCGACGCTGCTGCTGGGCAACTACTGGAGCCAGCACAACACTCCCGAGCAGAATGCCAAGGCCAAGTACCCGCGTCTGACCTACACCAACACCACCAACACCTATACCGGTTCGGACTACTGGCTCTTCAACGGCGCCTACTTCCGCGTGAAGAACATCACGCTCGGATATACGCTGCCGTCGGATCTTATCAAGCACATCTTCATGAAGTCGCTGCGTTTCTATGTCAGCGTCACCGACCTGCCCGCAATCAGCAACTATCCCAAGGGATGGGATCCCGAGGTGGGATGGGGATCGCACTTCATCTCGACTTCATTCGTTTTCGGTGTTAATGTGAAATTCTAAAGCGTAATAACCGTATGAAAAAGATATTATTGGCAACATGCATAGCATCGGCGGCAGTGCTTACGTCATGCGTCGATCTTGATTTGTCTCCGCTTTCAGAGGGATCGAGCGAAACGTGGTACTCCTCGCAGTCGGAGATCGAGATGTCGTTGAACGACTTCTACCGTACGGACTTCTTCCCCATAATCGACAAGTCGTGGGGCGACGACGTAGCGTGGCGTAACAACACCCAGTCGGTACAGAACGGAACCATGACGGCCGAGGACGGCGGCGTGGCAACCCGCTGGCAGAACTACTACAAGGGCATCGCCCGCGCGCTGCGTCTGCTCGGCAAGATGGACAACGCCCGCGCCATGGGCATACCCGAGGCCACGATCCTGCAATACGAGGGCGAGGCTTACTTCTACATGGGATACGCATACGGCATGCTGGCCTTCTTCTGGGGCGACGCCATCCTCGACAAGACGGGCATGACCCTCGACGAGGCATATCAGGCCGTGCGCTCACCCAAGGCCGACGTGCTGGAGTTCGCATACCAGTGCTTCGACGAGGCGGCAAAACGCCTCCCCACGACCTATTCGGGCATTCAGCGCGCCACCAAGGGCGCGGCATACGCCTTCAAGGCCCGCGCGGCGCTCTGGAACGGCGACTACGACGTGGCGGCAAAAGCGGCAAAGGACTGCATGGACCTGAATGTATACAAGCTGCACGACAACTACCAGGATCTCTTCACGGCATCGTGGTCTGACGAGTGGATCTTCTTCTTCCGCGGTGACGTAACCCTCAAGAAATACTACTTCGCAGCGGCCGACGTAAACAACATCGTACCGCGTCTTGTCGGCGGCTGGGGCGGTGTCTGCGCACCCTCGTACGAGCTTATATGCGCTTACCCCTGCATCGACGGCAAGCCTATCGACGAGTCGCCCCTCTACAACCCGAAGGATCCCTTCGAGAACCGCGACCCGCGTCTGGCCATGACGGTCGTTCCCTTCGCCACGGCCTACACCAAGAGCGTTTTGGACGGCACCTACAAACCCGAAGATTACGGATGGCTGGGCTATGAGCACTCGCCCGACCCGACCCGTACCGAGGTGATAAATCTCGCGACGGGCGATCCGATCAGCAACACCGACTCGAAGGCACGTGCCGAGCACGCCGCATACAACGGCTTCCTGTTCAAGAAGTATGTCGACGAGTCGTGGCTCGAGAACGGACACAACGGCGCCGCCACGACGTATCCCTACATGCGATACGGCGACGTGCTGCTGATGTACGCCGAGGCCATGAACGAGCTGGGCCAGTGCGACAACGACGTCCTCGACCTTACGATCAACGCGCTGCGTGAACGCGCATACCGCGGCACGGGCATCAACTACCCCGTAGCGACGAAATCGACGCAGGAGGCCATGCGCACAATGATACGCACCGAGCGTTTCATCGAGATGGCATTCGAGGGATGGCGCTATCCCGACCTGCTGCGCTGGCGTCTGGCCGAGGTTATCTTCAACCGCCCCACCTACTACCTCAAGCGCGCATGGTCGGGCTCGGCATCATGGGACGGCAACGTGGATAACGTCAGCGACGACTACAAGGTGCTCATACAGAACTGGAAGGACGGCAACTACCCGATCGGCGGCACGCCGCAGATCGACGAGAACGGAATGGCCGACCTGCAATACATGGTCGATGCCGGCTACATCGTCATAGCCGCCGAACGCAAGTTCGACAAGACGCGCGACTACCTGTGGCCAGTACCTGCCGACGACCGTCTCATAAACGAGAATCTGGACCAGAACCCCAACTGGTAACGATATCCGACTACCGAAGTGAAAGCCCGACCCGTGTCGGGCTTCACCGGTATCGGCGGCAGCGCTATCTCCGCCGTTCGAATGCCGCGGGAGACGACATACGCCGTCGTGACGCAGGGCCGGCACGACATCATGTGCGGAATATCGGTCGCAAATGGCGGCAACTCACGGATGCGATGCGGAAACAGGCTGCCTGCAGCTGAAAATGTGCGGAAAAATATGTAATTTTACAGCAAAAGACTAAATAACGAAAAACATGAAGCCTTACAAACTCTTGTTTCCCGTTCTGGCCGCGGCGGCCGTAGCATGCGGCGGCGGGGAACGGCCTTCGGCCATTGACGCCACGGGGTATCCGTGCTACAGCGGCATATACCCCCATCTGGCATACTACAACTCGCAGGGTGAGTGCGGTACGGGCGCCGTGGTGCCGTGGGCCGGTTCGCTGTGGGTCGTGACATACTCGCCCCACGAGCCATACGGGTCGGATGACAAGCTCTATCAGATCACTCCCGACATGACGCAGATCGTGCGTCCGGAGAGTATCGGCGGCACCCCGGCAAACCGTATGATCCACACGCCGAGCCAGCAGCTCTTCATCGGGCCCTATGCCATCGACGCCGAGGGCAAGGTGCGCGTAATCCCCTACGACCGCGTTCCGGGACGCCCGACGGGCAACGCATACCACCTGACCGACCCCGAGAACCGCATACTGCTCGCCACCATGGAGGCGGGATTCTACGACATCGACGTCCACACGCTCGAGGCCAAGACCCTCTTCAAGGACGGCAACCAGATGCGCAAGGAGGGCGCCAAGGGGCGTTTGAGTCCCCTGCTGCCGGGATACCACGGCAAGGGATTCTATTCGAGCCAGGGCGTGGCCGTCTACTCGAACAACGGCGAGGAGGGCGAGCTGGCGCAACGGCAGTTCGACATACCCTCGGGATCGCTCTCGGAGTGGGACGGCAAGGAGTGGAAAGTGATACGCCGCAACCAGTTCACCGAGGTGACGGGACCCGGCGGCATCGAGGGCAACGCCTCTGTCGACGACCCCATCTGGTCCGTAGGCTGGGACTACAAGTCGCTCATCCTGGCATGCCGCGACACGGCCGCCGGCTGGACATACTACCGTCTGCCCAAGGCGAGCTTCGCCTATGACGGCGCACACGGATGGAATACCGAGTGGCCCCGCATACGCAACGTCGGCACAAAGGAGAATCCCGACATGCTGATGACCATGCACGGCATGTTCTGGCGCTTCCCGCAGACCTTCACCTCGCAGAATACGGCCGGTATCGCCCCCCGCGGCGCATACCTCAAGGTCATAGGCGACTTCACGGAGTGGAACGGCCGTCTGGTCTTCGGCTGCGACGACTCGGCACAGAGCGAGTTCCTCAACAAGCGCCGCCAGAAGGGCAGCATCGGAGGCCCCGGACAGTCGAACTCGAACCTTTGGTTCGGTGACCTCTCCACGCCCGACAACGTAGGCCCCACGACCGCCGCAGGATCGCTCTGGCTCAAGGAGGAGGTAGAGGCCGGCAAGGCTTCGGATCCCTTCCTCTTCACGGGCTGGGACAACCGCTGCGCATGGATCTCGAACCATTCGGACAAGGATGCCACCATAACCTTCGAGGTGGACAAGAAGGGTGACGGCACATGGACCACGCTGCGCACCGAGCCGGTGGCCGCAGGCGAGTCGAAATTCATCCCCTTCGAGCCGCAGGACGAGGGAATATGGATACGCGCCACGAGCAGCGAGTCGATACGCGCCGACCTGACCTTCGTGCTGGCCGAGGCCGAGAGCCGCACCACCGAGCCCGACGCCATCTTCGACGGCATCGTATCAGTCAAGGGCAAGGCCGACTCGCAGGGTCTCATGTACGGACTGCCCGACAACCGCCGCGCGCTGGGCCTGCTCGCCTCGACGGCCGAGGGCGAGCAATACTACGAACTCGACGGGGCGATGCATCTCATGCCCTGCCAGGATGCCGAGATGAGCGAATACATAGCCGAGAAGTTCGCCATACCCCACGACGTGGTGGATGTGGATGCCGGCTCGATCCTCATCGTCGATACCAAGCAGCGCCGCTGGCGTCTGCCCCTCGGCAACGAGGCATACAACGACAAGATCGCACAGGCGCAGCTGCGTCTCTGCCGCGAGGTGGCCACCGAGCGTGACCTCTTCTCGTGCCACGGTACCTTCTACGAGCTGCCGGCGGAGAATGCCGACGGCTTTGCCAAGATACGCCCCATCGCATCGCACAACTTCGCCATCAACGACTACGCTTCGTACCGGGGTATGATGATGTTCACGGGCATCGACCACGCCAAGGCCAGACAGAACCCGCATGTGGTCTTCTCGGAGGACGGCAAGGCGGCCGTCTGGGCAGGCGTCATAGACGACCTGTGGAAGATGGGCAAGCCGACGGGACACGGCGGTCCGTGGGTCGAGACCCAGGTCAAGGCGGGCGAGGCTTCGGATCCCTTCCTCATCGGGTTCTACGACAAGCGCACCCTCGCGCTCTCGCACACCGATTCGGGCAACGTCGTCTTCACCGTCGAGGTAGACCCGACGGGCGACGGCGCATGGTTCTGCTACGACACCTTCGAGGTGCCGGCGGGCCAGACCTTCGAACACAGCTTCCCGCAGTCGTTCCAGGCCCGGTGGATACGCATCACGGCCGACCGCGACACCAAGGCTACAGCCTGGTTTGAATACAAATAGGCGTACGCCGGCGGCCGCCGCCCCGTTCGCACGGGGTGTGCTGCCGTCGGCGCTGGCGCGCCGCAAAACATACGCATTATGAACAGATTATCGATTTATGCGCTCCTTGTCTCGCTCCTTGTATCCTGCGCTCCGGCCAACGATACGCCGGGCGTACTGGTCGAGGCCGAGAACTTCGCCGCCAAGGGCGGCTGGAGCGTTGACCAGCAGTTCACCTTCGAGATGGGCTCGCCCTATCTCATCGCCCACGGCATGGGCATCCCCGTTGCCGACGCCTCGACAGAGGTCACGCTGCCCGCAGCGGGAGAGTACCATGTATATGTGCGCACATACAACTGGACATCGCCCTGGTCGGACAAGAGCGGCCCGGGAGCCTTCCGCATAAGCGTCGGCGACACGCAGCTGGAGACCACGCTCGGCGCGGAGGGCAAGGCATGGATGTGGCAGTACGCCGGTGCCGCCACCCTGCCCGAGGGTAATGTCAACATATCACTGCACGACCTGACCGGCTTCGACGGCCGTTGCGACGCCATCTGGCTCACGCCCGACAAGAGTGTCGTCCCGCCCGACTCGGGCGAGGCGCTGGCCGAGTTCCGCGACAAGATCAACCCCCGCAAGATCCGAAAGGTGGAGTATGACTTCGTCGTCGTGGGCGGCGGCGTGGCAGGCATGTGCGCCTCGGTGGCGGCGGCACGCCAGGGCGTGAAGGTCGCCCTCATCAACGACCGTCCCATCTGGGGCGGCTGCAACAGTTCCGAGACCCGCGTACACCTCGGCGGCCATATCGAGATGGAGCCCTACACCAATCTGGGCAACCTGATCAAGGAGTTCGGCCCCGTGCGCGGCGGAAACGCTCAGCCGGCGGAGTTCTACGAGGACGACAAGAAACGCGCCTTCCTCGAGGCCGAGGCCGAGAACCTCGATCTCTATCCTTCGTACCGTGTCGAGAAGGTAGACTGCCGTAACGGACACATACGCGCCGTCTATGCCACCCACATCGAGACGGGGGAGACGGTGGAGTTCCGCGCCCCGATCTTCTCGGACTGCACGGGTGACGGCACCGTAGGTTATCTCGCCGGCGCCGACTACTCGATGGGACGCGAGGGACGCTCGGAGTACAACGAGCCCTCGGCGCCCGAACAGGGCGACAGCCTCACCATGGGAGCCTCGGTACAGTGGTACTCGGTCGAGAACGACGCTCCGGCAACCTTCCCCGTATTCGAGTACGGGCTCAACTTCAACGACGAGAGCTGCGAGCGTGTCACCATGGGCGAATGGACCTGGGAGACGGGAATGAACCGCGACCAGTGCGACGAATTCGAGCGCATCCGCGACTACGGGCTCATGGTGGTCTACTCGAACTGGAGCTACCTGAAGAACCGTCTCGAGGATAACGACTCGTACGACAACCGCTCGCTCGGATGGGTGGCATACATCGCCGGCAAGCGCGAGTCGCGCCGTCTGCTGGGCGACCATGTCCTCACGGAGAACGACCTCGTGAACGAGGTGGCATATCCCGACGCATCCTTCACCACCACCTGGAGCATCGACCTGCACTATCCCGACCCCAAGAATACGGAGCACTTCCCCGGACAGGAGTTCAAGTCGATATGCACGCACGGGGCGGTGAACCCCTACGCGGTACCCTATCGCTGCCTCTACTCGCGCAACATCGACAACCTCTTCATGGCCGGGCGCAACATCAGCGTCACCCACATCGGCCTGGGCACCGTACGCGTCATGCGCACCACGGGCATGATGGGAGAGGTCGTAGGTATGGCCGCAGGCCTTTGCACCGAGCACAAGGCCCTGCCGCGAGACATATACAACGACCATCTCGAGGAGCTCAAGGCCCTCATGTCGAAGGGTATGGGCAAGAGCGGTCTCAAGAACAACCAGCTCTACAACCTCGGAGGCAACTGGCCCACCTACCGCAAACCCAAGAATTAGCACTCCGCACGCACGGAGCACACACCGCTTGCCGGCTCCAGGGTCGGCAAGCGTATTTTTTCAAACCACCACACCCCATGCCTCACACATCAGCATTACGCAGGGCGATAGTGACACTGCTGCTCGCCGCCCTCACCGCCACGGTGCATGCCGCACCGCCGCACCGCACCACCATCCTGGCCCTGGGCGACTCGATCACGCAGGGCGGCGGGAATTTCGAGAGCTATACGGCACCCCTCTGGAGCATGCTCTACGGCGCCGGCTACGCCTTTGACTTCATCGGGCCCAACGCCTACACATGCCGCACGGGCAGCGTCGCCAACTGCGGCTACGGAGGCCGCACGGCCGAATACCTCGACTCGAAGATCGACAGCCTCTACGCGCTCTACCCGGCCGAGGTGGTGCTGTTGCACGCCGGCCACAACCACTTCGCCGGGGAACGCCCCGTCGAGGGAATAGTCGCCGCACAGCGCTCGATAATAGGCAAGATCCTGGCGCGCAACCCCCGGGCGAAGATCCTCGTGGCGCAGGTGATCCCTGCGGGCAAGCTGCCGAAATATTCCTACATACCGGAGCTGAACGACCGCCTGGCCGAGATGGTGCGCGACATCGGCAACGACAACGTCACGCTGGTGAACGTCGCCGACGGCTTCGACTGGCGGCGCCATACCATCGACGACAAGGTACACCCCAACCATGCGGGCGCCGAGCACATCGCGGCACAATGGTTCAAGGCGCTGCAGCAGGTGCTGCCGCCGCCGGCCGAGGAGTACCGCCCCGACATCGAGTGCTACAAACGCCTCGGGGACGGCACGCGGCTCAACCTCCACATATTCCGTCCCGCCGGAGCGGCACCCCGCGGCGGACGTCCCGCCATACTCTACCTCTTCGGCGGAGGGTGGCACTCGGGCTCGCCCCTGCAGTTCTACCGCGAATGCGCCGCATACGCCGAGGCGGGGATCGTAGCCATCACGGCCGAATACCGTATACACATGGTTCACGGCACCTCGCCCACGGAGAGTGTCGAGGATGTACGCGACGCCATGGCATGGGTGCGCAAGAATGCGGACCGCCTGGGCATAGACCCCGACCGCATAGCTGCTGCGGGCAGCTCCGCAGGCGGGCACCTCGCCGCAGCCCTCGCCACGCTGCCCGGCATACCCGAGCGGCCCGACCTGCTGCTGTTGTACTACCCCGTTGTCGACACCTCGGACCGCGGGGCGTCCTTCGGCGGCGCGGAGCGCGCCCTCGCACTCTCGCCCATGCAGCATGTCGAAGGCAAGCTGCCGCCGGCACTCTTCCTCGTGGGGGACAACGACGCGATAGTATCCGTCGAGTGTGCGCAGGCGTTCCGCGACCGCGTGCGCAGCCATGGCGGAGAATGCGAGCTGCACGTATTCCCGGGAGGCGTCCATCCGTTGTTCAACTACCGCCTCACGCCCGACAGGATGTATTACGAAATACAGCTCCTCACGGTGGATTTCCTGCGGCGCCACGGCTTTCTCACGCGCCGCAGCGCCAACAGCATGGGGCATGACGCCGAGAGCGCCATCGACACCATCGACGCGGACGACGCCACGGAAACGGAGCGTTAACTGGTACACCCATACGGCAACGTACCGCCCCCGGGCGACCGATGACGGTTACGGAATACGTTCGGTGGATAACCTGAAGGAGTATAACAGAGTCGGAAATTTTCTGCGGGCGGATCGAGGCCCGGCACAACGAAATCCTGCGCGGGGCAGAGGCCCCACGCAGGCATATCTTTACCGACACTCTCGAAAAGCCTCCCCGCGGTCAGTCCGAGGGGGCAATGTCGGCCAGTTCGTTGGTAATGGCCTGCTGGCGCTGTTTGTTGTAGAAGAGCGCCAGCTCGTCCAGCAGATCCTGTGCGTTGTCCGAGGCGGTTTGCATGGCCACCGTCCGGGCCGCATGTTCGGCCGTGGCGCTGTCAAGCAGCACCTCGTACATTCGCGTCCGCACGGAGAGCGGCAGCAGCTCTGCCAACAGTTCCTGCAGCGAAGGCTCGCAGATGTAGTTCGGGTCGGATTCGTCCCTCGATGCCGTATCGGCGGAGTGCCGCTCCAGCGGCAGCAGCGTCTCCGCCGTGGGGATCTGACGGCTCATCGAGGCGTAATGGTTGTAGACCAGGACAACCCGGTCGATCTCTCCGGCCTCGTAATCCTGCATCAGCCGGTCGGCCAGGCGGACGGCTCCGGCGTAGTCATGGTGTCCGGAGAGGGCTCGGTACGTATCGTCGACCGGCCATCCGCTCTTGCGGACGAAGGTGACCATCCGCTCCCCCACGGGCCATATCTCGACCTTTTCGAACCCCTCCTGACGCAAGGCATCAACGGTGTGGTCCAGTTTCCGGGCCGCTTCGGCATTGAATCCCCCGCAGAGCGATCCGTCGGAGGCGATGGCCACGACAACCGCACGCCGCAACCCTTCGTGGGGACGGTTCAGCGCCACGGTGATCTCCTCCTCGCCGGCAAAGCGGAACAACGCTTCGGTGATCTCGGCCAGCTGTCGTTCATAATCGGCAAGCGCCTCGGCTTCGGCCTGCACGTGGTGCAGTTTGGCCGATGCGACCATCTTCATCGCCGACGTGATCTTCAGCGTGCCGCCCACAGAACTGATCCGGGCCTTGATCTCTTTGAGCGCTGCCATGATCCTATGCCTTTAATGCCTTGGTTACTTCGGCTGCCAGACTCTCGATCCGGGCCCCGAGTGCCTCGTCGATCTGCCCCTTGTGCAACGCCTCCGGAATGTCGGTCATACGGAGCCGTTCGAGCAGCAGGTGTTCGAATTCAGAGACCTTTTCGATGGGCACGTCGCGCAGCAGTCCGTGGGTGCCGCAGTAGAGCTCGGCGATCTGCTCCTCGACGGCAAGCGGACTGTATTGCGGCTGCACGAGCAGTCGCGTGTTCTTGCGTCCGCGGTCGAGCGTCGCAGCCGTCACGGGGTCCAGATCGCTCGAGAAACGCGAGAAGGACTCCAGCTCGCGGTATTGCGCCTGGTCGATCTTCAGCGTGCCGGCCACCTTCTTCATGGCCTTGATCTGGGCGCTGCCGCCCACACGCGATACGGAGATACCCACGTCGATGGCCGGGCGGTTGCCCTGGTTGAAGAGGTTCGTATCGAGGAAGATCTGTCCGTCGGTGATCGAGATGACGTTCGTCGGGATGTAGGCCGAAACGTCGCCGGCCTGCGTCTCGATGATCGGCAGCGCCGTGAGCGAACCGCCGCCGCGCACCTTGCCGCGCAGCGTCTCCGGAAGGTCGTTCATCTGTTCGGCGACCTCCTGCTGTCCGATGATCTTGGCGGCGCGTTCGAGCAGTCGCGAGTGGAGGTAGAAGATGTCGCCCGGGTAGGCTTCGCGGCCCGACGGGCGTCGCAGCACGAGCGATACCTCACGGTAGGCCACGGCCTGCTTCGAGAGGTCGTCGTAGACCACCAGCGCATGGTGGCCCGTATCGCGGAAGAATTCGCCGATGGCCGCACCGGCAAAGGGGGCGAAGTACTGCATGGCGGCCGGATCGGCAGCCGTGGCAGCTACGATGATCGTGTACTCCAGGGCGCCGTGAGACCGCAGCGTCTCGACAAGCGATGCCACGGTCGAGGCCTTCTGCCCCACGGCCACGTAGATGCAGTAGACCGGATCGCCGGCCTCGAAGTTCGAGCGCTGGTTCAGAATCGTGTCGACGGCAATGGCCGTCTTTCCCGTCTGACGGTCGCCGATGATCAGCTCGCGCTGCCCCCGGCCGATGGGGATCATGGCGTCGATGGCCTTGATACCGGTCTGGAGCGGTTCGGTCACCGGCTGACGGAAGATCACTCCCGGAGCCTTGCGTTCGAGCGGCAGTTCGATGCGCTCGCCGGGGATCTCGCCCAGCCCGTCGATCGGTTGTCCGAGGGGGTTGATCACACGTCCGAACATGCCCATGCCGACGTCGATCGAGGCCGTGCGGCCCGTGCGGCGCACCAGGTCTCCCTCCTCCACGCGGTCGGTCGAGCCCAGCAGCACGGCACCCACGTTGTCCTCCTCGAGGTTCATCACCACGGCCCGCATTCCGTTCTCGAACTCCAGCAGCTCGTTGGCTTCGGCGTTCTGCAGTCCGTAAATACGCACCACGCCGTCGCTCACCTGCAGCACGGTTCCCACCTCGGCATACTCCGCCGAGAGGTCCACGCCCTGGAGTTCGGATAAGAGTATCTCCGAGATTTCAGATGGTTTTATTCTCTCTTTGTTCATGTTCATAGTTGTCTTTCGGGCTGTTTGCCCAGTTTCTGTTGTACGCGGCGGAGCTGCGTGGCCAGACTGGCGTCCAGCAACCGGTCGTCGATGCGGAAGCGGAATCCGCCGATGAGCGACGGATCGGTCTTCCGAATTACGCGTACCTCGCGGCTGTGGGTCCGGAGACCGACCGTCTCCGAGAGGCGCTCGATGAAGCTGTCATCGACCGGAGCCGCCGTGGTGAGTGTCACGTCGACAATGCCGTAGCGTTGCTTGTAGATGCCGATCAGGGCCGGCAGCATGAAGCAGAGCCACTTTTCGCGATGGTGACGGATGACCAGCCGCAGAAACCCCTCGAACGATGGCGAGAGTTCCCCGCCCAGAGTCCGGCGGATGACCTCGATCTTCGCGTCGGCCGTCAGCACCGGAGAGGCCAGCGTTTCGCGGAACTCCGGGAGGCGGTTGTGCACCTCAGTGAAGTCGGCGGCCTCTGCGGCCACACGGGTCATCTCTCCGTTCGATTCGGCATAGTCGGCCAGGGCCCGGGCATAACGCCGGGCAATCAATCCGATGTCCATGTCTTACGGTTTTTCGAGTCCAGTTCGTCCATCAGGCGGGAAGCCAGAGCACTCTGGGCATCGCGGTCCTGAAGGTCCTGACGCAGCATACGTTCGGTGATGGCGACGGCGAGGGCTGCGATTTCGCGCTTGGCGTCATCAAGGATGGCCTGGCGTTCGCTTTCGGCTTTCTGCCGGGCCTGATCGAGGATTCGGGCGCTTTCCGTTTCGGCCGTTTGCCGGGCCTCGGCCAGGAGCTGCTTGCGGGCGGTGTCCGCCTCACGCAGAATCTCGGTCCGACGGATCTCGGCCTGGTCGATGATCTCCTGACTGCGGGCTTCGAGCGTCGCGCACTTGCGCTCGGCGTCCCGGGCAGCATCGAGCGACGAGTCTATATACTCCTTGCGCGACTCGATGGCCTTTACGATGACCGGGAATCCGTAGCGGGCCAGCACGACGAACACCACGCCGAAGGCGAGCGTCATCCAGAACAACAGTCCCGATTCGGGTTGCAGAAGTCCCATGGCACGTTACGTTTTGCGGCTTAGAGTGCCAGGAAGCAGACGACGACGGCGAAGATGGCCACACCCTCGATGAGGGCCGCCACGATGATCATGTTGGTACGGATCTTGTTCGTGGCTTCGGGCTGGCGGCCGATGGCCTCCATTGCTGCCGAACCGATTTTGCCGATACCGAATGCTGCGCCGATGACGGCCAGACCTGCGCCGATTGCGGCGCCCAGAATACCTAAACTTTCCATAGTTCGCGTGTTTTATTGGTTTTTTATTTCGATGTCTTGCATATCAATGGTTGCCGGCGCTCTCCTCTTCGGGCTCCTCCTGGGCCAGTCCGATGAAGACGGCCGAGAGCATCGTGAAGACGTAGGCCTGAAGGAAGGCCACCAGCAGTTCGAGGGCGTACATGAAGATCGAGAAGAGGACCGAGACGACGGTCATCGACCCGTTGATCGCGGCGCCCATTCCCGCCGTGGCGAAGATCACGCACGTGAGGCTCAGGATGACGGCGTGTCCGGCCATAATGTTGGCGAACAGACGGATCATCAGGGCGAAGGGCTTGGTGAAGATCCCCACGAATTCGATCAGAGGCATGAGCGGGAAGGCCTTGAGCCAGATCGGAACGTCGGGCCAGAAGATATCCTTCCAGTAGTGCTTCGAGCCGAAGATGTTCACGGCGAGGAACGTCGCCAGCGCCAGCAGGAACGTCACGGCGATGTTTCCCGTGACGTTCGCGCCGCCCGGGAAGAAGGGAATCAGCCCCATGAGGTTGTTCACGAAGATGAAGAAGAAGACCGTGAGCAGATAGGGGGCGAATTTCCTGTAGCGTGGTCCGACACAGGGTTTTATGACGCCGTCGAGGATGGCCGAGACGAGCATCTCGAAGAGCCCGACGAATCCTTTCGGGGCCTTTTCGGTCGCCTTGTGGCGGCGGTACCAGCGGGCCGCGCTCATCACCAGGACCAGTACGACCAGACTGTTCAGCAGCAGGGCCGCCGAGGTTTTGGTCAGCGAGAGGTCCAGCGGCCTCCGATCCGAACCGTCGGCCGCACGTTCGACGATCTTGCCGGCGTAATCCCCCTCCGCGGCGATGCGCAGCCCTTCGTACTCGGCGCCGTCACGCAGCCGCGCCGACGAGAAGCAGTGCCAGCCGCTCGCGGGGCTGTGGACGATGACCGGGAGCGGAATGCTCCACTCGGCTTTGGACGTCGTGGCGATGTGCCACTCGTAGCTGTCGCCGAGGTGTCCCAGAACCAACTGCTTGATATCCGTTCCGCCTTCTGCCTCCCGGGCCCGCATCGGAAGGGCCGTCAGCAGCAGCACGGTCAGGAGTATGGATTTTACCAATGATTTCATGATTGTTTCTCCTCTCGGTTTTCGGACCTCCCGTCCGTCTCTTCGACGCAGGCTTCGATCCGGTCGTTGAAGACCCGCACGCACCCGTTCCTGATCGGAATATGCACGTCGCCCGTTTCGCCCGTGAAGATGATCTCTCCGGGCGCGAGTCCCGCAATGAGCGGAGCGTGGCCGGGCAGTACGGTGAAACGTCCCACCGTCCCCGGGAACGAAACCTTGTCGGTTGTCGTGCGGCACAGCGTGCCGCTGGGTGCTACAATGGTCAGAATCATGGTGTTTAGGTCTTACGGATGAATCAGTTCTGTTTGGTCTTGGCAAGCAGCGCCTCGCCCTTGCGGATGGCGTCGTCGATGGTTCCGACATTGAGGAAGGCCTGCTCGGGCAGGTGGTCAACCTCGCCGTCGAGGATCATCCTGAAGCCGCGGATCGTCTCCTCGATCGGGACGATCTGGCCAGGAACACCGGTGAACTGCTCGGCCACGGAGAAGGGCTGCGAGAGGAATCGCTGGATGCGGCGGGCGCGGTTGACGGTCTGCCGGTCCTCGTCCGAGAGCTCGTCCATACTCAGAATGGCGATGATATCCTGCAGCTCCTTGTTGCGCTGGAGGATCTGCTTCACACGCTGGGCAATGTTGTAGTGCTCCTCGCCCACGATATTGGCGTCGAGGATTCGCGACGTGGACTCCAGCGGGTCGACCGCCGGATAGATGCCCAGCTCGGCGATCTTACGGCTGAGGACCGTCGTGGCGTCGAGGTGGGAGAAGGTCGTGGCCGGCGCGGGGTCCGTGAGGTCGTCGGCAGGAACGTAGACCGCCTGCACCGAAGTGATCGAACCGTGCTTGGTCGAGGTGATGCGCTCCTGCATGCGGCCCATTTCGGTGGCCAGCGTCGGCTGGTAACCCACAGCCGAGGTCATGCGCCCGAGCAGGGCCGAGACCTCCGATCCGGCCTGCGTGAAACGGAAGATGTTGTCGATGAAAAAGAGAATGTCCCTCGGGGCCCCCTCATCCTTGCTGTCACGGAACGATTCCGCAGCCGTCAGGCCTGACAACGCCACCGACATACGCGCTCCGGGGGGTTCGTTCATCTGGCCGAAGACGAGCGTGGCCTGCGATTTGGCCACTTCGTCATAGTCGACTTTTGAGAGATCCCAGTGCCCCTCGTCCATGCTCTTCATGAACGCCTCACCGTAGCGGATCACGCCCGACGTGAGCATTTCTCGCAGCAGGTCATTTCCTTCGCGCGTACGCTCGCCCACACCGGCGAATACGGAAAAGCCGTTATGTTTTTTTGCGATGTTGTTGATCAGCTCCATGATGAGCACCGTCTTGCCGACG
>CASDSD010000042.1 GCA_949283205.1 uncultured Alistipes sp.
ATAAAGTTACGAAAAAATCACTCCATAGACAAATCGAATCCCCGTTCGACCTCGTCGCGCCGCGCCGCAACGCCGTTCTCGACATACGACATGGCCGACACCAGCGGCACCATCGTGGCGCGGCACCGCGTATTGATCTTCTCGTCGGGGGCGATGCCCGTCATCTCGCACACCGTGCGCACGTAGCGCGCCGTGTCGTTCTCCGAGGGCGGGGCGTAGCGCGAGATCATCTTGCGCACCGTGTCGAGGCCGTAGCGGCGGCGGTAGGTGTCCAGCAGCACGAACATGGCGCGGTAGCCCCACTCCATCGACTTGAACTGCTTGAAGTCGGCATCGCGCGAGGGCCGCACCTCGCCGCGGTATCGCACGCCCGAGCGGCGTATGTTGCCCGGGTTGCGGTTGTCAAGACCCCTGCTCATCGCCCGCCTCCTTTCTTATCCTGTATCCCACGATACGCTGCAGCCACCGCAACGCCGGAGCGTCGCTTATGCGGCATGCATTCTCGAGGAACGACCACATCTCCACGCCGCAGACAAAACCGCCGAAGAGGCGCGTCATGTCGGGCGCGAAGAAGCCCGCCGTGACGGCATCGATCATGCAGGCCATGCCCAGCGCGATGATCACGAAACCGAGTTTCTGCACCGTGCGCCACGCCTCGCGGCTCTCGAAGCGCCAGCGGCGCCCCGCACGCCGCGCCTCGGCGCGCGAGGCCGCAACGCCCGTAACGAAATCGACGGCGATGAGCAGCGTCACGCACCACACCATCGGCGCCAGCGGCGCGAACAACGCCGCCAGCGATACCGCCGCACCGTTAAAGAATCTGTACAAAGCCTCCATCCGTAGAACACCTGTTAAGAACATTGCGTCGCGGGTCGTACTCGGGGACCGACGCCGCATTTTCGTTGAGATACTCCGTAAGGCGGCGCAGCGACACCCGCACCTCGAACCGCAGCGACCGCATCAGCTCGATGCGCGCCGACTCGGCCGCCGCCTCGGCATAGACGTTCGAGACCTGCGTCAGGCCCCCCTGCCCCGTGCATACGTTCAGCCGCGGCTGTATCTCCAGGCGCGTGGCGGCGGCCGCGGCCGCCGCGACAAGCTCCTTCAGGTCGGGATAGCTCCCCGCAGCCACCGCAGCGCATACGCCGCGCCCCGCAACGGGAACGACCCAACGCTCCACGGCCGCCGCGATGTCGGTCTCGCCGACGGCATCCGACGACACGTACCCGCCGTCGGGAAAAGCCAGCCTCAACACCTCGGCCGGCGTTATGATTGCGTTATCCATAGCTTTCGACATTTTTTACCGCCGCCCGCCGCCCCTGTACCGCCCCGCACATGGCATCGCGCATGACCCCGCGCATGGAATCACACGCGGCGCCGCAGACGGCTCCGCGCACGGCACGTGCGGCAGGGGTGCGGACGGCGCCGTTTATCCGATCTTTGTCACGTTGTACTTGGTTATCTCCGAGAGGAACGCCTGCTGGCTCTCGTCCTCGGGGTCGTAGTCCAGGCCGTCGGCCTTGCGCGCCTCCCACACCTTCATGTAGATGGGTTTCGACCGCGTCGGCGGACGGTTGATTATCTCCAGCGACGAGGGGTCCACCCCCGCCACCTCCCGCATAAGCATGCGCACCGGCTCCATCAGCTCCTCCTGCTCGGCCAGGATCACCGTATTGAGCGCAACCTCGTACTCGTGCAGGATGCGCTCCGAGCTGAAGCCCGACGAGTAGTCGAGGCCGCTGAGCGACCGGAACCACGAATGGGCTATCACGATGTCGCTCGTGGCCTGGTCGTGCAGGCTGCTCCAGTCGCCCTCGTTGCTCGACTCGATGGGGATGAAACGCGAGTTGTCCTCCTCGGCCCCCTCGCGTATGACGAACATCACCTGCCCGGGGTTGCCCGCGCAGCGTTTCTCCGCCATGCGGACGATGCGCTCGGCCTCGGCGTCGCTCTGCGCCGTGGCGTCGAGCATCATCACCCCCGAGAGCTGGAACGAGTTGTCCAGGCGCGAGTTGTTCCAGCAGTCGGTCTTGTAGGCTATGGCCGAGACCCCCATGCCGGCGATGTATTTCGGCACGCCGTAGTGGGTGAACATCGGCTCGTAGTCCTTGTAGTGTATCATGGCGCGCAGCGAGCCGTCCGGCTGCTCCCCGAATGCCGGGTAGAGCGGCAGCGTCACCGCCTCCTCGGCGCGGAACGAGGCCCAGTCGTGGTGCATGATCACATGCTGCGAGTCGCGCGCCACGCGGCAGCGCGACGCATCCTGGTGGTAGAGCGCCAGGAAGCTGTGCGCACGGTCCGTCACCACCTCCATGAAGGCGTTGCCCATGAGCATCTTGTCGAAGGCGAGCCGGTGCAGCAGCGTGCGCAGCGACTCCCCGCGGCCGTTTACGCATGCGACCATCGCCGCCAGCGGCCGCAGCGTCTCGTCATAGGAGAATCCCTTGCCGGCGATGTAGTCGGCCTTGTCGTTTATGATGCGGCGGTGTGTGGTCGAGCGGCGCGACATGAGCGACAGCGCCGCCGGCATCATGTTGTCGTCGCCCCAGCGCCAGAATCTGTCGCTCGAGACCGTGCGCGGCGAGATCGCGAAGAGCGGCTGCGGCGAACGGTCCGCCACGGCCGCCACGCTTTTTGTTCTGTTGTTTTCCATAGTCAAGAAATCTTTACGTTACATGGAGTCCGCCGCCACGTCGGCAGCGGCCGCACGCGCCGTATCGCACGAGAAGAGCGTCAGCTCGGCATGGGGTTCGTCGACGGCCTCCGCGCCCGAGCGCAGCGCCAGCGACCGCAGCCGCAGCGCCTGCTCGAACCCGAAGCGGGGCGACCACCCCGCAACGAGCGTCTCGCCCGAGGCGAGCGTTATGCGCGCCGCCACGCCCTCGGCGCACGCCGCGATGAAACTCTCGTCGAACCACGCCTCGGCACGCGCGGCGTCGGCGCGCAGCACCAGCAGATGCTCCACCCTGACGCGCCCCTCCTCCAGCGAGAAGGTCTCCGTGTAGGAAGAGCCCGCGTCGGCGATCTCGACGGCCGTGCCGCCGCCCGCTGCCATCTGCGCCGGCGAGGCGAGGCCGCGCACCGAATAGAGTTCGGCCGCGACCACCCCGCCTACGGGTTTGTATTGTTTACCGTCAGACATGGCCCGAAGGTTATTCCGTGACGTTCATGTATGCCGACAGCAGGTCCTCGTCGAGGATCTCGCATCCGATGGCGAAGACGGCCCTCTGGCGGTTCTCCATCTCGTCGGGGTTGTACCACATGCGCACCTCCGATCCCGGCGTGTCGGCCGTATTGACCGCCATGACCAGATTGCGGCGGTCGGTGAAGATGCAGAAGTTCTTCGAGAGCGTCGACGACGAGATCGCCGGCTCGAGGTTCACCTCGATCACGGGGAAGCCGTGGTACTTCAGTTCGGCGCGGCCGTTCTGCGTATCGCCGTAGGTGGCCGGAAGATACATGTCGTCCAGGTAGCTCTCGTAGAGCGCGTAGAGCTCGGGAGAGACGAAGAATGCCGTCTGTCCGTCCTTGAAGAGTCCCTTCAGGCGGGGGCTGGCGTTACTGATGTGCTGGTCGAAGATCTCCTTGATGGTGTAGCTGCCGAGGCACCCGTCCAGGTCGCTGTCGCTGAAGTGCAGCGCATCGTCCTTGATTCGCTCCTGGATGATCTTCAGCAGACCGTCGAAGCTCGTATAGCCGGTATTGAGCGTGCCGTCCTTGTCGCCCAGCCACAGGTTCATGCGGATGCTGTCGGCGATGGCGTTGCGGAAGAGCTCCGTCTCCGCCGCCTCGAGTTCCGTCCCCGTGAGGTCCTCCATGTTCACGTCGCTGCGGTTGGTTATCAGCTCGAATATGGTCGAGAAGTAGTCGCTCGCCGAGAAGGCGTTCTCGGCCTTCACGCGCTGCAGCGGTATGGTCTTCTGGTAGTGGACGCTCTTGGAGCCGCCGTTCCACGACGACGAGGCGTCGAAACTCTGGAGCACGTTGCCCGTGCGGTCCCACAGCTGCACCACCGTCGGCACCGGCATGTTATACAACACACGCACGCCGAGCGACTCGATCGACGGCCCGCTCAACAGCGGACGGAAGAAGATTGTTTCGAGCTCGCGGCCCGTGTAGTTCTTTGGATTTACGATAATTCCTGACATGATACTTTCTTTTTTTCGATTGTTTTACACTCTGTTATCAATGGACGCCCTACCGCAACGACGAGAAGGCGCGCGCATCCTCCCAGTAGGCATGGGCGTTGCTCTCCGAACGCGGCGGCTCCGTCGAGGGATCCTCCGTGGGTGCGGTGAGGCTCGGCCCGTAGCGGCGCTGCCCCTCCTCGAATGCCACCATCGACGCCGGGACGGCATTCTGCGGCAGCGGACCCTCCGCAGCCGCCGTTTCTGCCTCCGTCGCCGCGGCAGACTCCTTCGCGGCAGCCTTCGCGGCGGCGGCAGCCTCGCGCTCGGCACGCTTCGCCTCGCGGCGCTCGCGCACCCGCTCGATGAATCTGTCCCAGCAGTTGGCAAAGCGGCGCGCGACACACCTGGCGGCGCTGACCGCCACCGCCGCAACGGCCTGCTCGGCCGCATCGCCGCACTCGCCCTCGCCGTCGGGACGCTTCGCCTTCGCCATGGGTACGTTCTCCGTCGCCGCAGCGCCCTGCGACTCCGCGCCGCCGCCGGCGCCCTGCGAGGCGCCCGCGGCATCATCCCCCCGCTGGGGAGGCAGCGGCGTGCCCTCCGGCAGCACCACGCCCGTCAGCAGCCCGTCGAAGACACGGTCGGCGAGACCCGCCGCAACCGCCTCCTCCGCCGAGAGCCAGCGGCCGCTGCCGTTGTTCTCCGCCATGAGGGCCGTGAAGGACTCCTTGTCACGGCCCGAACGCTGGGCATAGAGTTCCGCCAGGCGCGCATCGGTCTTGCGCAGCAGCTCGGCCCGCGACGCCAGGGTCTCGGCGTTGCCCTCGACGGCGCACTCCGAGTTGTGGATCAGGTAGAGGGCGTTCGACGATATCTCGCGCCGCCCCTCGTCGGCCGCCTGCGCTATCACCGTCGCGGCCGACGCCGTATAGCCGTAGCAGCGTGTGGTGATACGCGCCCCGAGCGACCGCAGCGCCTCGTAGATGAGCAGCGCGTCGTTCACGTCACCCCCCGTCGAGCGGATATTGACCACCACGGCCGACGCCGCCACCTCCGAGATGCGCGCCACCTCGCGGCGGAACTTCTCGTATGTGGCCACACGCGCCTCGCCGTCGCCGAACTGACGCTCCTCGGGAATGCCTATCGTGCCCTCGATGTCGATGTAACACGTCTGGGCTTCGTTTCTGATTGTGATTTTCGTTTGCATCGTTTTTTTACAGGTTTTACATACATTGTTCTTTCGTTGCGGGCGCGCCGTGCGGCCAGCGCGGCCAGCGCGGCCAGC
>CASDSD010000043.1 GCA_949283205.1 uncultured Alistipes sp.
GTTTTACCAATAAAACAAAGGTACGAAAAGCCTCCGGCAAAGGCAAATCAAATCGCACATTTCGGATTGGAAGCCCGCGCACCGGACGGTAAGAAAAATCCCGGCGGAGCGCCGCTGCAACAGGGCCTCCGCCGGGACTGTCCCACATATTATTTTATTATTGCATCCCGCATCACGCCCCACCCGTCGCGCATTTCAGGTGCGGGCCGTCATGCGTTCTCCGTTATCTCCAGCTCGTACGACGCCTTCTCCCACTCGTGCATCAGGTGGTCGTAGCGGCGCTTGAGCTCCTCGTAAGCCGCATAGTCGGCCTCGTTATACTCCGTTGCGGAGGCGAACCTGCTGTCGTAGCTGGCAATCTGCTTCTCCACGTCGGCCAGTTCGGCCTCGACCGTCTCGACGGCCTTGCGCAGGCGCCGCAGCAGCTTCTCCTGCTCCTTGCGCTGCTCGTAGGAGAGTTTCCCCGTCGAGGCCTCGCGCGGTGCCGCCGCCGCGGCAGGCGTCTCGCTGCGCCGCTCGATCTCGTGCAGGGACTCTATCTTGCGTTTCTCGAGGAAGTAGTATATGCCGCCCAGATACTCCCTCACGCCGCCGTCGCGGAACTCGTAGACGCGGTCGACGATGCCGTCCAGGAAGTCTCGGTCGTGCGACACCACGATAACCGTACCGTCATACTTCTGCAGGGCGCGCTTCAGGATATCCTTCGACCGCATGTCCATGTGGTTGGTCGGCTCGTCCAGCACCAGCAGGTTGCGCGGCTCGAGCATCATGCGCGCCATGGCCAGACGCGACCGCTCGCCCCCCGACAGCACACGCACCTTCTTGTCTATATCCTCGCCGCGGAAGAGGAACGCCCCGAGGATGTCGCGCAGGCGCGTGCGTATGTCCCCCACGGCCACGCGGTCCAGCGTGTCGTATACCGTGAAGTCACCCTCCATCAGGTCATCCTGGTTCTGCGCATAGTAACCTATATTGACATTGGCACCGGTGCGTATCGTACCCTCCGTCGCGGGAAGCTCGCCCACGATCATGCGCGCCATCGTCGTCTTGCCCTCGCCGTTGCGCCCCACGAAGGCAACCTTCTGCCCGCGCTCGATGGTGAACGTGGCACCCGAGAAGATACGCTTCTCGCCGAAGGCCTTGCCCGCATCCTTCACCTCGACCACGATCTGACCCGAGCGCGGCGCCGGCGGGAACTTGATGTTGAGTGCGGCATTGTCCTCATCCTCGACCTCGATGCGCTCGATACGCTCCAGCTGCTTGATGCGCGACTGCACCTGGTTGCTCTTGGTGGGCTTGTAGCGGAACTTCTCGATGAACTCCTCGGTCTTCTCGATCATGCGCTGCTGGTTCTCGTATGCGGCCATCTGCTGCGCGCGCCGCTCGGCCCGCAGCTCGACGAACTTCGAATAGGGGACCTTGTAGTCGTATATCTTGCCCAGCGACAGCTCGACGGTGCGCGTGGTGACGTTGTCCAGGAAAGCGCGGTCGTGCGATATGACCAGCACGGCCCCGTTATACGATTTCAGGTAATCCTCGAGCCACTGTATGCTCTCGATGTCGAGGTGGTTCGTCGGCTCGTCCAGCAGGAATATCGACGGACGGCTCAACAGCAGCTTCGCCAGCTCGATACGCATGCGCCAGCCGCCCGAGAACTCGCTCGTGGCGCGGTCGAAGTCCGTGCGGCGGAAGCCGAGGCCCAGGAGCGTCTTCTCGATGTCGGCCTCGCGCGTCTCGCCCCCGAGGATATGGTAACGGTCCTGCGCTTCGTTCAGGCGGTGCAGAAGAGTTTCATACTCCGGCGACTCGTAGTCGTCACGCTCGGCGATCTCGGCCGTGAGCGACGCTATCTCGCCCTCGAGGCGCAGCACCTCGCCGAAGGCCTTCTCGGTCTCGGCCTTGAGGGTGGTGGTGTCGGCCACCTTCATCTGCTGCGGCAGGTAGCCTATCGTACACTCGCCGTTCATGGTCACGGCACCCGACGTGGGCTGCTGCTCGCCCGTGATTATACGCAGCAGGGTGGTCTTGCCGGCGCCGTTGCGGCCGACGAGCCCTATGCGGTCCTTTTCGTTGATGAGGAACGACACGCCATCGAAGAGCGTCCAGCCCCCATAGCTTACGGTAAGATTGTCAAGAGAGATCATGCAAAAAAATAGTCGAAAGAAATTCGCAAAAAGACACCGGCACGCGACATGCGACAGCCGCCCCTAAGCCTTGAGGATACGTTCTATCTCGGCCTCGGGGTCCTCGGCACGGAACACCGCGCTGCCCGCAACCAGAGCCTCGGCGCCGGCGTCGAACAACGCCCGGGCGTTCGCCGACGAGATGCCGCCGTCGACCTCGATCAGCGTATCGAGCCCCATGCGGCGCTTCATCTCCGCCAGGCGGCGCACCTTGTCTATCGACGAGGCGATGAACGACTGGCCTCCGAAGCCGGGCTCGACGCTCATCACCAGCACCAGCTCCACCTCCGGAAGCAGCTCCTCCAGCACCTCGGGCTCCGTAGCCGGCTTGATCGAGATGCCGGCGCGCGCCCCTGCGGCATGTATGGCCTCGATACAGGCGCGGCAGTCGGCGGCCGCCTCGTAATGGAAGGTGACGTAGTCGGCACCCGCCTCGACGAAACGCGCCACATAACGCACGGGGTCGGTGATCATAAGGTGTACGTCCAGCACCTTCCCCGTCGCGCGCCGTATGGGCTTCATCACGGGGAATCCGAACGATATGTTGGGTACGAACACGCCGTCCATAACGTCGATATGGACCCACTGGGCCGCGCTGCGGTCGATCATGCGGGTGTCGCGGTCGAGATGGCCGAAGTCGGCCGAGAGCATCGACGGGGCTACTATGCGTCTCATGTCTTCACTGTTTTATTCCTCCGCAAAGGTAGCAATTAACTCCCAATATGAGAAATTCTACGGGCACGTCGGGGTCCATGTTTTGGCAGTTCGGCGAAAAAAGCTATTTTTGTAAAACGTTTTACCTAAACCTGTACATTCATGAAGCGATTTCTTGTCACTGCCATCCTGCTCGTCGCTGCCGCCGGTCTCCATGCACAGGAGTTCCGCGCAGGCGTTGTCGGCGACCTCAATATGTCGTGGATACACCGCTCTGTCGGCACCTCCGACTGCTATCTGGGCTTCGGCGCCGGCGTCAAGGGCGAATACCATTTCACCGACTCCACGGCCGACGACTTCTATCTCGAGGCGCGCCTTCTGTACTCGCTCAAGGGCGGATCGTGGGCCAGCATACACGACAATCTGGGATATCTCGAGCTGCCCCTCTTCGCAGGATACCGATACCACATAAATTCCGACCTGACGCTGTTCGGCGCCCTGGGACCCTACTTCGGAGTGGGCGTACTCGGCAAGCATGTTACAAAGGATGACGGCTCGAAGTCCAAGACCGACATCTTCGGCAAATATTACAAGCGTTTCGACTTCGGCCTCAACTATACCGTCGGCGTGGAGATAACGTCGCGCTGGCAGGTGTTCCTCGCCTTCGAGCACAGTCTCATCAACACCACCAAGAGCAAGTTCGAGGGTCTCGACTACACGAAGAGCCACCTGCTGAACTTCTACATCGGCGGCGCATACCTCTTCTGATCCGATTCTGATCCGACCTTTGCGGCGGACACTCCTTCCCGCAAACGGCGCGTCGCATACGCCCGGAATACACACCGCCCCGTCGGGGACCGGGCCGGAGCTTGGGGAGGGGTATGCCGCATATCGGCCATACAGGCCGATATGAAGACAAAGAACATAAAAAGAGTGCGGGACCTGACGGGTCTCGCACTCTTTTTGCACAAACCGAGACGAATATCGTTCTAAAACCAGATGTTATGAAAAAAATTCTACCATTGTTGGCATTTGCGCTTCTCGTCTCGGCGGCCGCCACGGCCCAGACCGCACGCTACGGCGTAACGGGAGCGCTCAACGTCTCTTCATTCTCGATGAGCGGCGGAGGCCTCTCGATCGACACCGACTCGCGCCTCGCCTTCAACGCCGGCTTCAAGATGGATCTCGCGCTTCCCTTCATGGAGGGGTTCTACCTCGACGCCGAGGCGCTGCTCAGCTCCAAGGGGAGCAAATACACCTCGATGGCCGAGGGAGAGTCGGTCGACAACACCGCCCGTCCCTACTATCTCGAGATCCCGGTACATATGGGATATCGCTTCGACCTCGGAGACAACATGAACGTCTTCGGGTCGTTCGGACCCTACTTCGCCATAGGCCTCTTCGGCAAGTCGGAGACCGATAACGGCATCGAGACCCTGAAGACCGACATCTTCGGCTCCGACGGCATGAAACGCTTCGACTTCGGCCTGGGCCTGCGCGGCGGCGTGGAGCTCTTCAAGCACTATCAGATATTCCTCGGATACGACTGGGGGCTTGTCGACGCCTCGAACGTTACGGGCGTGAAGATCCACAACCGCAACTTCTACATCGGCGCGGCGTACCTCTTCTGATCCGCATATGTCTCTCCCTACATGAACAGATACGGGATGCCTTCACGGCATCCCGTATCCCTTTTCATACCACCCCCGCCGTCATTCGATCCGTCCCGCGGCCGCATCGGGGTTCTCGCGCAGCCAGCGGCGGTAGATCTCGAAGAAGGTCGGGGCGTCGAGCAGCTCTATCGAGGGGTCGAGCCGCCGCACCTCCTCCATCATCTCCACATGCCACGAGGGGGACTTCAGTATGTCACGGTACCAGCCGAAGGGGATCGGGCTGCGCCGCATATCCTCCACGATGAAGGCTGCGTTCTCCCGGGGCGAGCGCACCAGATCGGCGCCGGCACGCAGCACGGGCATCTCGCCGAAGAGACGCGTGCGGGGCGTTTTCTGCGGCACGATTCCGTTGGGACTGAACGACGCATAGCAGGCCAGGCCGTCATCGGTCAGGGCCGGAGCCTCGCCGTCGATGACGAATCCCGTTATCGTAAGCCCCCACTTTTCATAGAGCGGCCGGCAGTGTTCCGCCCACGCATCCAGACCGTCGGGCAGCCCCGACAGGGGACGCGGCGCCTGCAGCATGCCCGGCATGAGGTAGCCGGCGCCGTTGTCCGCCGCGGCGAAATAGTCGTTTTCAGAGGCGGTGCGGCGGATGTAGTCGAGCACCATCGGGGCGCGCCGCTCCAGCACGGGGCTTATGCACCACATCAGGGGAAGTTTGCCGCGCGCAGGGTCGCGCCACAGGTGCGGCAGCACGGAGGTGACCCACGCCGAGGCGTCATAGTCGCCCACATAGAAGATAATGAAGCGGCGGCCGCCGATCTTCACACGCCCCTCGTCGTCGATATAACCGCGGCGGCGCAGGTCGTCGTCACCGACCCACCCCTGCGGATAGCTCTCCGCCGTCGGGTAGTGCTGCCAGAAGGAGGCATTGGCCATGGCCCCGTACCCTATCGCGTCGGCATCCTTGAAGGCGTTGTAGGCGCTGATTATGCGGCTGAACTCCCACTCCGTGGCCACATCCTCGTGGCTGCCGCCCGCATGGCGGGTATATTTGTATGCCCACGCCGGGAATCCCCCTATGTGGCACATGCGCCGGCCGCCGTTGAGGCGGTATGCCTCGCCCAGGAGCTCCTTCAGCATGGCCAGGTCGCTCCCCACGGCCTGCGACGGGTCATCCGTAGCCGCCTCGTCGCCCCACGGCGAGAGGTCGAAGAAGAAGGCGCGGCGGCTGACGAAGAAGTCATGGTTCGTCAGGCAATGGGCGTTCATCGGGGCTGCGGCGGGCCGTTGCAGCCAATACTGGTCGAGATAGTAGGCGCCGTACTCGCCGCTGCAGCGGCCGCGCTTCATATACCGCTCGACAAACCACACATAGGGGTCGACCTTCACCGACCCGGTCGAGGCGCGGTCGGTCTGCGGCACGGTGCCGCGGCCGGTGAACATCGGCGTCCCGTTCTCGTTTACGAGCCATACGCGCACCCTGAGCCGCGGGCCGTGTACGACCAGACGGTCGTAGAGGCTCCCCGCCGTGGTGTCATAGCGTATCGCCACCAGATCCTCGGCTCCCGCCACGGCCGAGGCCACACACGAGGTGGAGGGCACAGCCGGATCGTACACCACGGCCCCGCGCACACGCTCCGCATACCGCTCCACAGCCTGCACCACATCGCGGCACACCACCGTATCGCGCCCGTGGAGCCAGCCGCCGTCGGCACGGCACATGTCCCACCAGAAACGGTCCACCTCCATGAACTCGTTGGCCACATAGTCGATATAGAGCAGCGGCCGGTCGCGGTTCACCACCCCCTGC
The DNA here is from genome assembly GCA_949283205.1 of uncultured Alistipes sp. Lineage (GTDB taxonomy): Bacteria > Bacteroidota > Bacteroidia > Bacteroidales > Rikenellaceae > Alistipes. Next base: position 6,267 of record CASDSD010000043.1, read on the forward strand.
AGCGTGGCGGCGCAATGGAGCGCATCCCACATCTCGCGGCAGCCCGCCGCATCGTCGGGCGTCACGCCGCGGTATGCCGACATATCGAGGTAGACGAGAGGCGCCGCAGAGCGCCGCGGCGCACCGCAGCCCGATATGCATATCACGGCCACGGCGGCCGCACCCAACACCCCGCGCGCCGCGAGGGATACTATTCGCTTGATCATGATGCAAAATTCGGATTTCAGGTTGTAGCAGAGACAAACTTACGGAAATTTCACCGTTTTCGGAAATGCGGCGGCAAATCTTTCCCCGCGGCTGCAGCATCTCCGCCGCAGAGATACCGTACAAATCGCCCCAAAAGCCCCGCCGTATTTCATATCACCGAAAAAAGCCGTACATTTGTCTCCAACAAGCCGCAAAACCAAAATACGCCATATTCCCATGAAAAAGAGCATCAGACTTTCGCTTCTCATAGCCGCCGCGGCATGCGTGGCGGCATGCGCACAGCAGCCGGCGACAACGATGAAGGATGCCGCCGCAGACCGGTTTCTCATAGGCACGGCCCTCAACGAGTGGCAGATCCGCGGGCGCGACACGGCCGGCGTACGCGTCGTGCGCGAACACTTCAACGCCATCGTCGCCGAGAACTGCATGAAGAGCGAGGCGATACACCCGCAGCGCGACCGTTACAATTTCGATGCTGCCGACCGCGTTGTAGAGTTCGGCGAGCAGAACGGCATGACCGTAACGGGCCACACCCTTATCTGGCACTCGCAGCTGCCCCGCTGGTTCGTCTACGACGAGAACGACTCGCTGCGCTCGGCCGAGGAGCTCAAGGCCATAATGAAGGAGCATATCTCGACCGTCGTCGGCCGCTACAAGGGCCGCATCAAGGGCTGGGACGTGGTAAACGAGGCCATCATGGAGGACGGCAGCTACCGCCGCTCGCCCTTTTACAGGATTCTCGGCGAGGAGTTCATACCCCTCGCGTTCCAATACGCCCACGAGGCCGACCCCGATGCCGAACTCTACTACAACGACTATAACATGTGGGCCGAGGGCAAGCGCAACGCCGTCGTGAAGCTCATCGGCGAGCTGCGCGAGCGCGGCCTGCGCATCGACGCCGTGGGCATGCAGAGCCACATGGGCATGAGCCACCCCGACTTCGCCGAGTATGAGAAGAGCATCGAGGCCTTTGCCGCGGCGGGCGTCAAGGTGATGGTGACGGAGTTCGACATGAGCGCCCTGCCCACGGCATACGTGGGCGCCGATGTCGCCGCCGGCGGCATCGACCCGGCGCGGGCGATGAACCCCTACCCCGACTCTCTTCCGGCAGAGGCATACGAGGCATGGCACAAACGCATGGAGCAGGCCCTCGGCATCATGCTGCGCCACAGCGACGACATCACGCGCGTGACCTTCTGGGGTGTGAGCGACGGCGACTCGTGGCTAAACAACTTCCCCGTACGGGGCCGCACCGACTACGCCCTGCCATTCGACCGCGGGCACCGCGCCAAGCCCATCGTGGCACGCTTCATCGAGATGTGCCGCGAAATACCCGCCGACAAGGAATAACAGCAAACCGCAACACCCCGAAGATATGGAAAACATGGTATTCGGCATACGTCCCGTGGCCGAGGCGATAGAGTCGGGACAACAGATCGAGCGTCTCTACATACGCAAAGGGGGCGAAGGGCAGCTTCTGGCCGACCTGCGCGACCTGGCGCTGCGCCACCGCGTGCGCATGCAGGAGGTCCCCGTCGAGAAGCTCAACCGCCTCGTGAAGGGCAACCATCAGGGTGTCGTGGCGCAGATCTCCCCCATCGAGTACGTCACCATGGAGGAGATCATGGAGCGCGTGCCCGAGGACGAAACCCCGCTCATAGTCATCTTCGACGGCGTCACGGACGTGCGCAACTTCGGCGCCATAGCACGCTCGGCGGAGTGTGCAGGTGCGCACGGGCTGATTGCGCCGCTGAAGAATGCCGCCCCCGTCAATGCCGAGGCGATGAAGGCGTCGGCCGGGGCCCTGGCACGCATCCCCGTCTGCCGCGTGGGGTCGATACGCAACACCGTGAAGGCCCTGCAGGCCGAGGGCATACAGGTCGTGGCGGCGACGGAAAAGAGCCGCAAGCTGATCTACGACGCCGACATGACACGCCCCACGGCCATAGTCATGGGATCGGAGGAGAAGGGCATCTCGAAGGAGGTGCTCAAGCTCTGCGACGAGCAGCTGGCCATACCCCTCATCGGCGCCGTCGAGTCGCTCAACGTCTCGGCCGCGGCCGCCGTCATGCTCTTCGAGGCCGTGCGCCAGCGCATAGGCGACTGACGCCGCCCGTTATCCGCCACTCAGCCGGCCGCAGAGGCGGCACGGCGGAAAAGAGACGGCGGCAGAAATGACAACCGCATAAATCCGAAACAGATGAAAGCAACGAACGCAACCGTCGCCGAACGCCTGCGCCGCACCGCTGTCGAAGCCATGCAGCGCCTGCGCGCAACGATCGCCGCACACCCCGTCGAGATGCTCATCGCGCTGCATGCCTACGCGGCGACCGTCGTCGGGATGTACATGGATTCCGCAGGCCTGCTGCCGGCATTCTTCGTGCCCGCCGTCACGGCACCCCTATTCATCGTCACGGCATACTGCCTCAACACGCTGCTGAAGGGACGCCCCGCCAGATGGATATACAGCCTCTGGTGGATACCATATATCGCCACGGCCGTGATCCCCGGCCTCGGGGAGTGGACGAACCATACGTCGTACGGCGTCACCGTCGCGGCCATACTGCCGCTGCTGCTGCTCTCGTTCCGCATGCGGCGCGACAACGCCCGCTATGTCGCCGAGGCGGCGCATATGGTCTTCTCGGCTGCCATAGCATTGATATTCTCGTCGGTGGCGCTGCTGCTCTTCTATCTGATATACATCTCGGTAACAGGCATATTCGACATTGAGCCCGTCACGCGGATCATCACCTGCGCCGCCTGCTTCGCATACGTGCTGATGGCGCCGATGATATTTTTCGCCATGCAGGACCGCCGGGACCGCACACCCGGCATTACGGCAACGGGAACGGTGCTCCTGAATGCCATCGTCACGCCAGCACTGCTCATATACACCGCCATACTCTACATCTATGCGGCCAAGATCCTCGTCACATGGACGCTGCCCAAGGGCATGGTCGCCGGCATGGTCTTCACGTTCTCGATCCTTGCCGTGGTGGTCAAGGCCCTGCAGCCCTACCTCACACGCCGCCGCTACGACTGGTATTTCGACCGTTTCAGCCTTATCGCGCTGCCCCTGCTCGTTCTCTTCTGGATCGGCACCGCACGCCGCATCGGCGAATACGGGCTCACCGAATCGCGCTTCTATCTCGTGCTGTGCGGCGCCGTGATGACCCTCTGCCTGCTCCTTTTCCTCTCGCGCCGCACGGGACGCTACCTCGCCGTGTCGCTCACGGCCCTCGTCCTCTTCGCCGCCACGGCATACATACCCCCGATCTCGGCCAGCAATACGGCCATCCGCTCGCAGATGCGGCGCGCCGATGCCGCCGCCCGCACTCTGGGCATAGCCGACGCCGACGGACGCCTGCGCCTCGGCACACCCTCCGAGGCCGACACCCTGGAGTGCAGGCAGCACCGCATACTATACCAGTCGCTCGAATATATCGACCGCCACGACACGCAGCTGCTGCATGAGCGCTACGGGCTGGAGTCGAGCCAGGACTATCTCGGGACACTCTCCAACCGCACGGGCATCTACGCCTCGGCATACATCGACCCCGACAGCGACGACGGCACCATGGCTGCGGCCGAATCTCTCGGATACGCATTGTACCTCGATGCCTGCCGTGACCGTATCGACATAGACATAACCCCCTACGGCAAACTGTCACTCGGCAATGAAACCCAAATAACGACCGACAGCCTCGGCCGCAGCATGATCGAATACGAAGGCGTAACCATCCCCGCGGAGGGGTTGCTCGACGCGCAGCTGGCCAAGATAGGGTACACGCGCGCCGACATGCCGTCGCAGGAGGAGATGGACCTCCGCGCCGCCGAGATGCTCGTCTTCCGCACGGATTCCATGACGGTGGTCTTCGACTATATGGCTATCGGAGTCGACGGACGGGACAATGCCGAGATCGAAAACGCCGACATAAAGTTCATAATCTCGAAGTGACGGATGAAGTCGACACTGCACCACCCCACTCTGGGCGACATAACCCTCTCGCGGTCGGCCCGCGCACGGCGCATATCGCTCACGGTGCGCCCCTCGGGCGAGGTGCGGCTCTCGTTCCCGACATACGTGTCGGAGCGGCGCGCCATGGCGTTCCTCGAGGCGAAGGCCGAGTGGGTCACGGCAACGCGCCGGCGGCTCACCGCACGCCCCAGGCCGCCCGTGCCGACAAAAGAGGAGGTGGAACGCCTGCGCGCCGAGGCCAAGGCCACGCTGCCGCCGCGCCTCGAGATGCTCGCACGCAACTTCGGCCTGCGCTATGGCAAGGTGACCGTGCGCGCCGCACGCTCGAAGTGGGGGTCGTGCTCGTGGCGCAACGACATATCGCTGAGCCTCTACCTCATGACCCTGCCCGAACACCTGCGCGACTACGTCCTGATCCACGAGCTGTGCCACACCGTCCACCACGACCACTCGCCACGCTTCCACGCCCTCGTAGACCGCCTCACCGGGGGAAAAGAAAAACTCCTCGCCCGTGAGCTGAGGAGTTATTCGATACGCTGATGCCGTCGCGCCGTACATGTTTCGCAAACAGGCCTTTCCCTACACCCTTTTTGTCTTGCCCGACCACCTCTCGGCATCTATGGCGATGACGGCGGTGCGGTGGAACGACTTTTCGATATACCGGGCGCCCACAGCCGCATAGTCAGGCGAATATTTCTCCACCAGAAGCTCCAGCGCATGGCGCCGTTCCTCCTCCGACGAGACCACACGCGCACGCCCCTCGATAACGACAGACTCGTATGCCGTAGTGAATTTCTCGGGCACGGGGCGCGTCTTCCCGACCACGCAGAAGCTCACACGGCCGTCATGCTCCACAGCCCGCAGCTTGCGGCCCTCGGGGGCGCAATGTATGTATATCGTGCCGCCCTCGGTCACATAGTTCACGGGGATGCCGTACCCGCCCCGGTCCGAAGCCATGGCCAGGAAGCCGTACTCGCCGCCGAGCAGGATCTCGCGGGCGCGCCCCTCGTCGAGCAGGCGATCCTGCCGCCGCACCTCGTCATTGCGATACTCCATCTGTCTAAAGCAATTTCTTTTTCGACAGTATCACGATGAAATCCTTCAGGTAGAAGGGCTCGAAGTAGGCTATGTCCTCGGTCCTGCCCTCCGAAAGACGCTTCTGCGCCAGCCGTGCCAGACCGCGTGCCGAAGGCACCACATTCACATAGACCGCATCGGGCAGCACCTCGCGGCACTTGGCGGCGCCGTTGCCGAAGATCACCAGCGGGGCCGTGCGGCGCCACTCGGCGAAGCTCTCCACGGTGACCACCTCGGCCGCGACATCGGTCAGAGGCTGTCCCGTGCTGTCGTACAGGCGCGTATAGACCTCCATGCGGCGCGCGTCCACCATGGGGCAGAGCCGCGCCTGCTCCCAGTTCTCGACATCGAGGATGCCCGCCTCGTGGTCCTCCACGGCCACCTCGGCCAGGGCGTCGAGCGACCCCACGGCCACCAGAGGTATCCCCAGCGCATAGCACATGCCCTTGGCGAACGAGACCCCTATGCGCAGCCCCGTATACGACCCGGGCCCCTTGCCCACGGCCACGGCATCCAACTCGTCGGGCGCCACGCCCGTCTCGTGCAGCAGCTCGTCGACGAAGACCGCCACCTTCCTGGCGTGGTCACGCCCCTCGTCGCTCTCACGCAGCGATACCAGCTCGCCGTTGCGGGCCAAACCGACAGAACAGATGTCGGTGCCCGTCTCAATACACAATATCAATGACATATCGTATCCTTTTTGTTTCTCTCTTTGTCAAATCAATCCGAAATGCTCGAGCGCGCGGCTCACGCCATCCTCGTCGACCGATGCCGAGACATAGTCGGCCGCAGCCTTCAGTTCGTCGCACGCGTTGCCCATGGCCACGCCCACGGCCGCATCGCGCACGATGGGGATATCGTTGCCGCCGTCGCCGAAGGCCATCGCCTCCGACATGGAGAGCCCGTAGTACTCCATCACCCTGCGCGCCCCGACCGACTTGTCCGTTCCCCGCATGTTCACATCCATGAACGTGGGGATCCAGCGGCTGCCCACACACTCCGGCAGCCGCGGCATGATGAGCCGCTCGGTCTCCACACCCACATACGGACACACCTGCAACACGGGATTCTCCGCCGCTATGCGCCGCAGATCGGCTACCTGCGGCATTATGTGGATCATCTCGGCGATGGTGAGCACGCGCTCCGACAACCGGTCGACATATATGTCCTCGTGCGTCATGAAGGCCGCCTGGAACCCGTACTCGTCGCACAGACGGAAGATACGCTCCACGGTGTCGTGCGGGAACGATCGCTCGAAGATGGTCTCGCCGCCGCTGGTGACGCAGTAGCTGCCGTTGACGGTGACATACCCGTCGACCTCGATGTCGCGCACCACCTCGGTGTGGCGCAGCAGGCGCCCCGTCGAGATGAAGACCTTGATGCCGCGCTCACGCAGCCGCGCAATGGCACGGCGCGCCGAGTCGGGCACGGCATGCGTCTCGAAGCTGACCAGCGTGCCGTCGATATCGAAAAACACCGCCTTTATATCCTTCCCCAAATACGTATTTTCCCCTATGTTTGCCATAAATCCTACGTTTGGCATATAGCCGGATAGACGGTACGGCGCACAGACGCCATAACCGCGACGGCCGTTACTTGTATCGTTTCATCGCCTTGTCCATCTCGCGCCGGGCATCGTTCTCCTTCAGGTACTCCCGCTTGTCGTACGACTTGCGGCCGCGCGCAAGGCCTATGACCACCTTCGCAAGACCCCTCTCGTTAAGGAACAGCCGCAGCCCCACGACCGTCAGGCCGCGGTCCTGCAACGCACGCTGGAGCTTGTTCATCTCCTTGCGCTGCAGCAGCAGCTTGCGGTCGCGCCGCGGCGTGTGGTTGTTGCATGTGCCCCAGCCGTATTCGGCCACGTTCATGCCGCGCAGCCACAGCTCCCCCTTGTCGAAATAGCAGTAGCTGTCGGTCATCGACGCCTTGCCCAGACGTATCGACTTGATCTCGGTTCCGACCAGCACGACCCCCGCGACATACTCCTCGAGAATCTCGTAGTCGAACGTAGCACGTTTGTTGCGTATGTTTATATTCTTGTAATCGGTCATCTCACAAACACATATCTCTCCTTACACCCTTTTTTGCCCGCCGCGGGCCCCGTATGGCATCGTTTTTGCCCGTTCATGCGACGGGCAGGACCGGATAAAGGTAACTAATTCTTTTATCTTTGATATGTTTTACACATCTTTCTGTTTATTTTCTGTTTGCACACGGTATGCGCAGCGATGCGTGTACGATCCGGCTCCTGCCCCTTTTTTGATCCGTCACGACAACCCCCGCATGCACATACGTCCCCGCGACGACGCCCCCGACATCTCATGACCTCCCCCGCCATCACAGGATCAGCCGCCGGCTCTGCTTCGACAGGGCCAGCTTCACCTGGTTGAGCTTCGAGAGCTGCATCATGCACTCCGCCAGCTCCACGTCGCCGAGGCTCTCGTCCTTGAGCCGCTCACGCAGGGCGTTTATCATGCGCTCGACGACCTTCGAGCGGTAGAGCATGATCGCCTTCGGCACCCCGACAGCCAGAATCTCGCTCTCGCTCTCGACATGCACATCCTTGCGCCGCCATATCTCGCTCGGGACATAGTTGTCGTCCGCGGTGAGGATATCGACCGCAGCGTTGCACACCTCCGGATCGGGATGGTTCACGAAGACCTGCGCCGGCACCTCCACTCCCGTCCCCAACTCGCGCCACTTGTCGCGGTAGGCCTCGAGGATACTCTCGTAGACCGGATTCGAGAAGGTTATGTTGTCGGCCTCGAGGCTCTGAAGGATCTCCTCGGCGATATTTATCTCCACCACGCTGCGCCCCTCCGTAACCTCGAAACACTTGTGCCCCGACTTGAGCAGATATTTCACCAGCTCGCGTTCCAGAGCCTCCTCGCTGCTGCCCGCCGCGCCCCCCTTCGTAAGGTCCGGCTCCGCCTGCGCCTGTGCCCCTGCCGCCTGCTGCTCACGCACCAGCCGCTGCTGCCGCCGCACGAACTCCGCCGCCTCGCTGTCGCCCGACTGCATGGCACGCTTGCGCGCAACCTCCGCAATGAGGACGCTCTCGTCGACATCCATCGTGCGGGCGCACTCCTTGATATAGACCGACCGCTGTATCGAGTCGGGGATCTGCACGATCGACCGCACCATGTCGCCGATCACCTCCGAGCGCTTGATCGGGTCGCTGCCCGCCTCGCGCAGCATGAGACGCGCCTTGAACGAGAGGAAGTCCTCCTCATTCTCCCGTATGTAGGCATGCACCTCCTCGGCCGTATGGGCTCGGGCAAAGGAGTCGGGGTCGTGCTCCGGCGGCAGCAGCACCACGCGCACGTTCATCCCCTCCCGCAGGATCATGTCTATACCGCGCAGCGAGGCGTGTATGCCGGCCGAGTCGCCGTCGTAGATCACCGTTATGTTGCGCGTGAAGCGGTGCAGCAGCTGTATCTGCTCCGTCGTAAGGGAGGTGCCCGATGAAGAGACGACATTCTCCACGCCCGCCTGGTGCATCGAGATGACGTCGGTGTATCCCTCGACCATGATGGCGTAGTCCTGCTGCTGTATGGCCTTCTTCGCAAAATAGAGGCCGTAGAGCTCGCGTTTCTTGCTGTATATCTCGCTCTCGGGCGAATTCTGGTACTTGGCCACCGATTTGTCGGTGCGCAGCGTACGGCCGCCGAAGGCCACCACGCGCCCCGAGATGTTGTGCACGGGGAAGATTACGCGGTCGCGGAAACGGTCATAGACGCGGCCGTCGCTCTCGCGCTTGAGCGCGAGGCCCGTCGAGAGCAGGAACTCCTCCTTGTATCCTGCCGCCAGAGCCGCCCGCGTCAGGTCGTCGCCCTTGGCCGAGCAGAAGCCGAGGCCGAACTTGCGGATCGTGGCGTCGGTAAAGCCGCGCTTCTGCGAGAAATATGTCAACCCCACGCTGCGGCCCTCGGAGGTGCCCGTAAGGTATTTGGCGAAATATTCCGCCGCCCAGCCGTTCAGGGCGAACATGCTCTCGCGGTCGTTGTTGCGGCGCACGTCCTCCTCGGTCATGGCGCGCTCCTCGACCTCGATGCCGTAACGCTTGGCCACCATGCGCAGCGCCTCGGGATAGCTTACACCCTCATGCTCCATGATGAAGGTGACGGCATTGCCGCCCTTGCCGCAGCCGAAGCACTTGAACACCCCCTTCGAGGGCGAGACCACGAACGAGGGGGTCTTCTCCTGATGGAAGGGGCAGCACGCCTGATAGTTCACGCCCTTCTTCTTGAGCGTGACATAGTCGCCGATGATGTCTACGATATCGGCGGCGGCGTATATGCGGTCCACTGTGGCGCGGTCGATCATTTTCCGAGCATACTTTTAGCAGGCAAAGTTAACAATAATCGGCGAGATTGCATCGCGCCGCCGCGCTATTCTTGCGGCGGGCGGTGCCGCTGCGCCCGCCGCAAGATGCGCCACGCCAAGCGGGGGATTCCGCCGGACGACCGTTTTTCACTGTTTTTTCCCATACCCACGACATGGAAATTTTTTCCTATCTTTGCAAATAGAAATTTTTTCCTATCTCTGTAAATACATGACAACCATGACAAGATTTGCCATTATCTGCACGGCGGCGCTCCTCGCCGCAGCCTGTTCCAAGCCCTGCATAACCGTAACGGTAAGCGGCCTCGACGAGACCGAACTCAACATATCGCACATGGCCCTGAAGGACTACCCCGTCCCCAACGACAGCGACCCGCGGGTAAAGAACGAGACAATACCCCTCAAGGAGGGCAAGGCGGTCATCACACCCGACTCGCTGCCGTCGCTCTATGCCATATCGCCCGCCTCGAAGCCGCAGGCGTTCATACGCATGATTGTCGAGCCGCAGGACCGCATAACCATAAGGTTCAAGGCCGACGAAAACGGGTACATCTATACCGCCTCGGGCTCTGCCGCGGCCGACGGCATGGCCGACTACCTCGGAACGGTACACGGCACCGACATGGCCATCGACAGCATGGTGAACCTCCTGAACGGCGACCCGGACAACAAGGGGTATTTCGACATATACGACTCGCTCTCCACAGCCCGCCGCACGCTCACCGCAGCGTGGATACGCCGCAACGCCGACAACCCCTCGGCGGCGCTGCTGCTGCGCAACGTGCCGCTGGACTCGGTGCCGGCGCTCTATGACATCTTCGACGAGAGCATGCGCACGTCACACCTTGCGCCCCTGATCGACGAGACCAAGCATAACTCCGACAGGCGCATAGCCACCCGGAAGGCTGCCGAGGCGACCGTTCCCGGGGCGGAGGCTCCCGACTTCACGCTCAACGATCCCGACGGCAAGCCCGTCTCCCTGAGTTCGCTGCGCGGCAAGTGGGTGGTGCTCGACTTCTGGGGCACGTGGTGCGGATGGTGCATAAAGGGCATCCCCGACATGAAGAAATACGAGGAGAAGTACCGCAAGCGCTGCACCTTCGTCAGCATCGACTGCTTCGACTCGCCCGAGAGGTGGAAAGAGGGGCTCGAGAAGTACCAGATGCCGTGGATACAGGTGTACAACCCCGACGACGCCCCGCTCGACAAGAACGCAATCGTACTCTACGGCGTGCAGGGTTACCCCACCAAGATCGTCATCGACCCCGACGGCCGCATACACAAGGTCTTCGCAGGCGAGGGGCCCGACTTCTACAAGGAGCTGGACGCCGTGCTGTAGCCACCGGCTCCACACGATACGTGCCGATAAAGGCAGGGCACGCAAGCTCTGCCTTTTTTATTCCGTAAAGAATTTTTCGTTACCTTTGCGGCATGGATTTCAAACTCGTGTCGGATTATGCGCCCACGGGCGACCAGCCCGAAGCCATCGCCCAGCTCATCGACTCGATCGAGAGCGGGGCGCGCCACAACACGCTGCTCGGCGTGACGGGCTCGGGAAAGACCTTCACCATAGCCAACGTGGTGGCGCACTTCAACCGTCCCACACTCGTATTGAGCCACAACAAGACCCTCGCGGCGCAGCTCTACGGCGAGTTCAAGAACTTCTTCCCCGAGAATGCCGTCGAGTATTTCGTATCCTACTACGACTACTACCAGCCCGAGGCCTACCTCCCATCGACGGACACATATATCGAGAAGGACCTCGCCGTAAACGACGAGCTGGACAAACTGCGCCTGCATGCCACGGCGACGCTGCTGTCGGGACGGCGCGACGTGGTGGTGGTATCGAGCGTCTCGTGCCTCTACGGCATAGGCAACCCGAACGACTTCCACGCCACCTCGATAACGATACGCACGGGCGACGTGGTCAACTACAAGCACTTCATGTACCGCCTCGTGGAGGCGCTCTACACCCGCACCGAGACCGACATGACGCCCGCGACCTTCCGCGTCAAGGGCGACACCTTCGACATCATGCCCGCCTTCGGCGACAACTGCTACCGCGTCACCTTCTTCGACAACGAGATCGAGTCGATACAGACCATCGACCCCGTGAGCGGGCAGCGGTTCGAGACGCTGGACGAGGTGACGATATTCCCCGCCAACCTCTTCGTCACGACCAAGGAGCATATCAACTCGGCGGTGCAGCAGATATACCTCGACCTGGGCAAGCAGATAGAGTTTTTCGAGCGGCAGGGGCGCATGGTCGAGGCGCAGCGCATAAAGCAGCGCGTGGAGTACGACCTCGAGATGATCAAGGAGCTGGGCTACTGCCCCGGCATAGAGAACTACTCGCGCTACTTCGACGGGCGGCCCGAGGGGACACGTCCCTTCTGCCTTCTGGACTACTTCCCGAAGGACTACATGATGGTCATCGACGAGAGCCACGTCACCCTGCCGCAGGTGCACGCCATGTTCGGCGGCGACCGCGCCCGCAAGGAGAACCTCGTCGAGTACGGCTTCCGCCTCCCCGCGGCCAAGGACAACCGACCGCTGCGCTTCGAGGAGTTCGAGCAGCTGATGGGCACGACGATATATGTCAGCGCCACCCCCGCCGACTACGAGCTGGTGAAGAGCGAGGGCGTGGTCGTCGAGCAGCTCATACGCCCCACGGGGCTGGTGGACCCGCCGCTCGAGGTGCGCGTGACGCTAAACCAGATAGACGACCTCATAGAGGAGATAGACAAGCGCGTGAAGGTCGAGGACAAGATCCTCATCACCACCATCACCAAGCGCATGGCCGAGGAGCTGTCGAAATACTTCGACCGCGTGGGCATCCGCAACCGATACATACACTCCGACGTCGACACCCTGGAGCGGGTGCAGATCCTCGAGGACCTGCGTGCCGGCATGTTCGACGTGCTGGTGGGGGTAAATCTGCTGCGCGAGGGGCTCGACCTGCCGGAGGTGGGCCTGGTGGCCATCCTCGACGCCGACAAGGAGGGATTCCTGCGCAACGTGCGCTCCATCACGCAGATCGCGGGGCGCGCCGCACGCCACTCGAACGGCCACGTCATCCTCTATGCCGACCGCTGCACCGACTCGATGGTGGCGGCCATAGAGCAGAGCAACCGCCGCCGCGAGAAACAGGTGCAGTACAACATAGAACATGCGATGCTGCCGCGCCAGGCGCAGAAGAGCGGCTCGGGACAGAGCCTCCTCATAGGGCAGCAGCAGTCGCAGCAACCCGCCGCGACGGTACTCTACCCCGAGGCGGAGGAGAGCCGCATGATCGCCGCCGACGTGCAGACGACATATAACGCGGCCGACCTCGACACGCTAATAGCCAAGGCGCGCGAGGACATGGAGCGGGCGGCCAAGGCGCTCGACTTCCTCGCGGCGGCACGTTACCGCGACCGCATGTACGAATTGCAGAAACTCAAGGAGGAGGCTCGCTGATCCTCCGCGATCATAACCAAACAATCAATCACAAACACATGAAGAAAAAGACAGCACGACAGGAAACTCCCTGTTTCCGACGCTGGAGCCGCAAAGCATACGGCATATTCGCCTCGCTCGGCCGCTGCGTCAACATCGGGGTCCTCTCGGTTGCCATGTCGATCATCTCATCTGCGACGGCCGGAGCCCAGGACACGGGCGCCGACACCACATCCGTCTACCGCTCCGTGGAGATGGAACGGGTGAATGTCGCGGGGCGGCAAGCGTCCTCCTCGCGCAGCATCGCGTCGCAGACGCCCGTCTTCAACCGCTCGACGGAGAGCGTCGCGCCCCTGCAGACCATCGAGTCTGCGCTGCGCCTCTCGCCCGCCGTCGACATCCGCGAGCGTGGCGGCAAGGGGATACAAACCGACATCTCAATCCGTGGAGGCTCCTTCGACCAGACAATGGTCACTCTCAACGGCATCAACTTCACCGATGCCAGGACCGGCCACCAGTCACATTCACTTCCCATCGACATCAATGCAGTCTCGGCCATAAACGTCATCGACGGCGTTTCGGGCGTGGGGGCATATGCCGGCGCCGTGGATATCCGGACCGCACCCATGTACCCGCAGTATATCAGCGTCGAGGCTTCGGGCGGGGCGTACGGCTACGGTTACGGCTCCCTGGCCGGAGGCTACACCACCGACCGACTCTCGCTCCTGGTGACGGGGTCGGCGCGCCGCAGCGGCGGGTACACGCACAACACCGACTTCAAGAATTACAACGGTTACGTGCGCCTCTCCTACTCGTCGCCCAAGGCGGGGCTGTTCGACTTCCAGGCCGGATACCAGAACCGCGCCTTCGGCGCCAACGGCTTCTATTCGCTCGCCTACCCCGACCAGTTCGAGCAGACCGCCACGGCGCTGGCGTCGCTGCGGTGGCTGCGGCAGGGCGAGCGGCTGCGCCTGACGGCAAACGTCAGCTACCGCATGAACACCGACCGCTTCGAACTCATGCGCGGCGACGAGTCGAAGGTACCCTTCAACCACCACATCACCGACAACATCGGTGCCGAGGCGGGTGCGGGATACCGTTGGGCCGCAGGCGAGACCTCGATCGGCATAGATATGGCATACAACCACATATACAGTACCGTTCTGGGAGACGAATGCGCCCCGAAACGCATCCGCGGCATCGACTACGACCACCGCAAGGACCGCACTACGATAAACGCCACATTGAGGCATGAGAAACGCTGGCGGCGGCTGTCATTGAACGGGGCCGCAGGCATAAGCCACTCGGATTACGGCACCGACGCCCTGTGGAACATCGGTGCCAATTACGCTGCGGGACGCTTCTGGTCGTTCGACGCGGGCGTCGTGGAGTCGATGCGCCTACCCACATACACCGACCTCTACTATACGGCCGCAGGATATAAAAGCGACCGCAACCTCTCGCCCGAACATGCCCTCACATACCACGTCTCGGCGCAGTACGACCGCAACGGGTGGCAGACCGGCCTCTACACCTACTACCGCCGCGGCCGCAACGTCATCGACTGGGTCAAGCAGAATGTCGACGACGACTGGCGGTCGATGCAGATAACCAGCATGAAGACCTTCGGCACGGAATTGTCGCTCGCATACGCCACCGAAGGGTGGATGCGGCGCGCCTCGATCGGATATGGATACATATACCAGGATTCCGACAGCAGGGGCATGATCTCGAAGTATGCGCTCGACTACATGCGCAACAAGCTCTCGGCACGCCTCGACACGGCGCCGCTGCGGCGCCTCTCACTCTCGGTGACGGGCACGCTATACGACCGCATAGGGTCATACGCCGGGCGCGACGCCGCCATGCACTCCTATTCGCCCTACTTCCTGCTCGATGCCCGCGCGGCATACGACATATGGAAGCTGCGCGTATATGTCGACGCCACGAACATCACCTCCACCGTCTACTACGACTACGGAGGCATGCGCATGCCCGACTGCTGGGTCACGGCAGGCGTCATACTCACGATAAAATAGACCGGAATAAAATTCAGCGAGAAGGACGGACGCCGGCCCCGCAGGGTCGGCGTCGCTTTTTTCGGGAATGCCCCGCCAGCCATCCGGCATGAGCGCATGCGTCCCGCGGGCCGTGCGAAGGGTCACTCCGCCCGGTCGGCAAAGGTGAAATACCGTCCGGCGAGATAGCTGTAGACGACGCATACGGCCGTCGTAAGGGCCTTGGCCGGTGTGGGCCAGATGCCGCACACCTCGACGAAGAGCTTTATGCATACATAGTTCAGCAGCAGCGACCCCGCCACAGAGAGCGCATACCGCCCGACCTGACGCGACGCCCGCGACCCCGTGGCGCAGAAGGCCACGTTGCGGTTGAGCCAGAAGCCCGTGAAGAAGGTTATGGGGAAGACCACGGCCAGCGCCGCCACATGGGGCGAGACCACAACGACGCCGAGGTCTATGTAACGCCCGGCCACCACAAAATGGTAGATAAGGAAATACCACACGAGGTCGAGCACCATGTTCGCCCCGCCGCAAACCGCATAACGGAACATGCGGCGCGAGACGAGATGCGTCAGCGGCCGCACGTAAAACAGGTCTATGATGCGTATGAGCGTATCGGCAAACCTCATCACTTCACCTCGTATATCCACAGGTCGGGATATATGTCCTTGTACGAGCGGGCAAAGGCGTTGCAGTCGGCGCGGTTGTCGCTGCCGAACAACGCCGCGATGAATTTATCCTTGAAGGGGATGATGCGTCCATCCATATCCTTGACGTTCTTCTGCGCCATCTCCAATGCCCGCGCGGCGTTCTGCTCCGTCGAGAAGACTCCCGCCACGACCCAGAACCTGTAATCCGTTTGCGGCTGCGCCGCAGAAGGTTGCACTTGCGCCGCCGCATTCCCCGCCGGTGTTGCCACAGGCTGTGTCGCCGCAGGTTGTTCCGCCGCAGGCTGCGCCGCCACGTCGGGATTCTGCGCGGAGATATTCCCGGCCGCCCCGTCAGAGAGCGCCGACGGCAGCGAATCCGTTGTCGGCTCCACATCCTCCTCAACAATGGAAGAGGTCGTCAGCCTTATTTTGGTACCGTCGCCGCCCACGATGCTGACGCTGCTGAAAAGCTTGTCGCCCCACATCATATATATGCCCACGCACAGCGCCACGGCAACGCATACGCCGCTCACGGCATAGAGCCATGCGTTCGAGCGGCGCCGCACCACCAGCGTCTTCACGCCGTTCGGGTTTATCGCGGCATTGAACTCCGGCTCGGGAGAGAAACTCTTGTCGTTCAGCACGCCCACACCGCCGATGGTGATACGCTTGCCCTCGCGCGTCCTGGCGAGCCACCGGTCGTATATGTCGCGCGCCTGCTCCTCACCGCAGCCCGCTATGGCGACGATCTCGTCCACGATCGAGCGGCCCTCGGCCTGCGACGAGAAATTCACCGCATTGCGCGGGCTCAAAAGACGGTCCTTCGAGATGCGCCTGGCGCCCTGACGCTCGATATAGAGCGTACCCACCTCCGGCAGGACGACACCCTTGCCGCCGATGAGCATGTTATAGATGATCTTGTTAACCTCTTCTACCATTTTTTCTTGTTTTTTTTCTTTTTCGACCTACTATCCGCCGTCGCATCCCCCGCTGCCGGGGCTGCCGCTGCCGCCGCTGCGGCGTGCTGCATGCGTTCCTTTCCCGCTGCGGGTACGGCTGCGGGGAACGCTCCCCGACGGCTGCGCCATATCATCCACACCCCCGCCAGAATGAAGGGTATGCTGAGCAGCTGTCCCATATTGAGCGCCATGCCCTGCTCGAAAGCCTCCTGATCGGCCTTGATGAACTCGATAAGGAAGCGCGTGAGGAAGATGCCGATGAGTCCCACTCCGAAGAGCAGCCCCGCATGGCGCCGTCCCTCGTCCCGCTTGCGGTAGAGCCACAGCAGCACGGCAAAGGTTACCACGTAACACAACGCCTCGTAGAGCTGCGCGGGGTGCAGTACCGGGATCTGGTCCACAGGCACCGACGGGTACAACCGCACGAACTTGAATCCCCACGGCAGGTCGGTCGCCGCACCCACGATCTCCGAGTTGCAGAGGTTGCCCAGGCGCACGATGGCACCGCCTATCGAGACGGGGATCATGATGCGGTCCAACCACCACACATAGGGCATGCGGCACTTGCGCGCCGTGATCCACATACCCAGCAGCATGCCTATTGCGGCGCCGTGGCTGGCCATGCCGCCGTTGCGGATCTCGGTGATGATGGCCCACGGCCTGGTTATGTAATAACTGAACTCGTAGAAGAGGCAGTGACCTATGCGGGCGCCGAGGATGGCGCCGAGCGTTATCCATATGAATCCCGTCTCGACGATCTGGGGGCCGAAGCCCTCGCGCCGCGCAAAGTAGGAGAAGAACCTCTCTCCGAGGAGTATTGTCAGGGCCCACGTGAGGCCGTAGTAACGTATGTCGAACGACCCGATGGAGAACATCACCGGATCGAAATCCCATACGATATAAAACAGGTCGTTGAGCATCTATTCGCTGTCGGGGTTAGCGGCATTCCGTCCGCGGGTGCATATTACGTTCATGCGCGCGTCACTTCTCTGCCGGCGACGGCGCCTTCTTGAGCGTGAAGGCGAAGGTGGTGCCCACACCCAGCTCGCTGCGCACGTTGATACGCTCGCCGTGCGCCTCGATGATATGTTTCACGATGGCCAGGCCCAGACCCGTACCGCCCTGCTCGCGCGAGCGCCCCTTGTCGACACGGTAGAAACGCTCGAAGATGCGCGGGATATCCTCCTTGCTGATTCCCACGCCCGTATCCTCCACCTCGACCAGGATCTTGTCCATCATGTCGCGGAACTTGATGCGGGTGGATCCGCCCTCCTTGCCGTAGTGTATCGAGTTGATTATAAGGTTTACCAGCACCTGACCCACGTAATGCTTGTCGGCCGTCACCCAGAAGGGCGAAGGCAGGTAGTCGGCACCCTTGACCGAGATGCGTATCTTGCGTTTGGCCGCCTCGATCTCCAGCTGGTCGGCGATCTCCTTCGCCAGGGCCACGATGTCGAACTTGTCGTTCTTCAGGCGGTTCATGTCGCTCTCGAGCTTCGAGATGGTGTCCAGGTCGTTCACTATGTTTATCAGGCGGTCGATGCTCTTCTCCGCGCGCTCGAGATACTTGCGGTTGATAAGCTCATCCTCCAGCCCTCCGTCGAGCAGCGTCGAGATATAACCCTGGATGTTGAATATGGGGGTCTTCAGCTCGTGCGCCACGTTGCCCAGATACTGCTTGCGGAACTTCTCCGTCTGCTTCAGGCGGGCGATCTCCTTGTCGTTGTCGTCGGCCCATGCCGTAAGCTCCTCGGAGATCTTCTCCACGTGCTTGTCCTTGAGTTCGTCGGCTATCTCGGTGGTATGCACGTCACGCGAGAAGACGATCGAATATATCGGCTTGAGTTTGTATGCCACATACGACCGTATGGTATAGAGCGAGAAGAGGGCCAGCAGCGCAAACACCACAACGGATACGCATACGACCATCCACCACACGATACCGCTCCACACCATGACACCGGCCACCACCACCGTGGCCACCAACGCCAGGAGCAACGATGCGCTCTCTTTAGTTTTAATTGTCATCATATCTGCAACATTTAGGTTATCTCATACTCATTTTCCTTGTCCGGCAGCCTTTCGCCTCCGTCATCCGCGGCCCGGCTCCTTAAGTCCGCAGCCCGCCTCCTTAAGTCCTCAACCCGCCTCCATCATCCTCGGTTCAGGCCCCTTGCGTCCGCCATCGGTCCGTCATCCGCGGCCCTGCGCGTCCGCCGTACCGCTCGGCCCCGTCACCGCGACCCCGCACCGCAGGGCGGCACATGGCGCCTCAACACAGACGCAACTGACCCACGACGCGGTATACGCACTCCACATCCGCCACGGCTAAACGCACGGTATCGAAACCGCTGTTCACAGCCTCGAGCATCAGCACGGGACGTCCGCCGTCGTCGGCAAGCCGCACCTTACGCAAAAGTACGTAATTTTGACTGCCGATGACATATGTTCCCCCGGGAATAATCGCCTCGACAGCTATTTTTTTCAGAAATACGATTGTTCCCGGCATTATCTCGCCGCTCATGGCGGCATCGTAGCAACGCATGGCACAATCGCAATCCTCTATCATGGGTATGACCATGTCGCACTCGGGTGTCATCTCCGCAAGACGCATCAACGACCGTCCCTGCACGTCGACATCGAAAAACGGGATACCGCCGTCAGCCGCAACGGGACTCGAGAACATCTCTCCCTCGCCCGTGAGCAGCCATCCGAGGCTTATTTCGGGGAAACGGTCCGTGATGCGCCGCGCCAGATTCTGCGAGATGCCGTTCTTGCCCGCCTTTATCTGGTAGAGGTTCTCCGAACGCGACAGCCCGATGTAACGACCGAAATAGTTTATGGTCATGTCCGCCCAGCGTATCACACTCTCCAAGCGTTCCCAATTTTCATTTTTATTTGTCATATAAATTTTTTTTTCGCATCTTTGCACTCGCGGCCTCGTAGTTCAATGGATAGAATTTAAGATTCCGGTTCTTACGATGAAGGTTCGAATCCTTTCGAGGCTACACGAGGGAGGGCTTTACGCCCTCTTTTTTCGTATCGGAGCACATCGTTTGCGGTCCTGTCGTACGGCCGTGGCAGCCGGTCCATACCTGCACAGCCACCGCGCTCTTCCCGCACCGCGGCCACACCTTCTCATCCGGCCGCCGCATCTTGCGCCACACCGCCGGCCACTTCTCACCGCCGCCGCATCTTGCGCCACACCGCCGACCGCTCCTCACCGCCGCCACATCTTGCGCCACACCGCCGACCGCTCCTCACCGCCGCCAGCACGCGCGAAGGGCCCCGCCTATTAATTTTTCAAAGATAGAAAAATTATCATTACGAATAACAAAAAGAGGGTTAAAAATAACGCTTTTCGTCGCCCTGCAACATCCACGCAACAATCCCGCAACAACCGCTCGACAACCGCTCGACAACCGCCCGCAATGCCGTATCCGGCGGCTCTCTCCCCGACAGCCGCCGGGAGCGTCCCCCGAATACGGGAGACGACACGGCCAGATTCCGAAAACTCCGTTCTCGATTTGTCTCTGCGCCCGGCTTTCACCATATCTGGATAATACAGGATGCGTCTCGGCAGAGACAAATTCCGAAAACTCCGTTCTCGATTTGTCTCTGCGCTCGACTTTCACTATATTTGTACCCGGCCATACCGCTCGGCACGACATAACGTCCGCAACGGGAGGCCTCTTCCACTGTTACGCACCATGGGCACAGACAGAAACATGCGAAACATAGAGAGCGATCTGGAGTTCGAGAACCGGATACGACCACAGGAGCTTACGGCGTTTTCGGGCCAGGACAAGATCGTCGACAACCTCAAGGTCTTCATCAAGGCGGCACTCATGCGCGGCGACTCGCTCGACCACGTCCTGCTGCACGGCCCCCCGGGCCTGGGCAAGACCACCCTCGCCAACATCATCGCACACGAGATGGGGGCGCAGCTCAAGGTAACCTCCGGCCCCGTCCTCGACAAACCGGGAGACCTGGCAGGACTGCTCACGAACCTCAACCCCGGCGACGTACTCTTCATCGACGAGATACACCGCCTGAGCCCCATCGTCGAGGAGTATCTCTATTCCGCGATGGAGGATTTCAAGATAGACATCGTCCTCGACAAGGGCCCTTCCGCCCGTTCGATACAGATCGAGCTGGCACCGTTCACTCTTGTCGGCGCCACCACCCGCAGCGGCCTGCTCACCTCGCCCCTGCGTGCGCGTTTCGGCATACAGTGCCATCTGGAGTATTACGACGCCGCGGTGCTGGCTCGTATCGTGAAACGCTCGGCCCGCATCCTCGACATCTCGATCGACGACGATGCCGCCTCGGAGGTGGCGCTGCGCTCGCGCGGCACACCCCGTATAGCCAACGCCCTGCTGCGGCGCGTGCGCGACTTCGCCATGGTCAAGGGCGAAGGGCACATCGACCTCGAGATCACGCGCATAGCCCTCACGGCACTGAACATAGACTCGCGCGGCCTCGACCACATGGACAACCGCATCCTGAGCACCATAATCGAGAAGTTCAAGGGCGGCCCCGTGGGGCTGAACACCATAGCCACGGCCGTGGGAGAGGAGGCCGGCACCATAGAGGATGTCTACGAACCGTTCCTCATCAAGGAGGGGTTCATCAAACGCACCCCCCGCGGCCGCGAGGCCACGGAACTCGCATACCGCCATATGGGGCTCATGCCCGACAGCGGCGAAAACACGCTCTTTTAACTCCGGGCGGCGGAGATGCCGCCGCGACGACGGAACGATTGCCGACAAAACCGAAACCTCAAAAATACCCTAACCGATGAAACGACTCGCAAACCTTATCCTCGCTCTGGCGGCGGCCGTGACCGCTGCGGCACAGGCCCCGACGGGCGCGCCCCAGATACCGGTCTATCCCGCGCTGCAGGACGAGGGCTCCTTTACGATGATCATGGTGCCCGACCCGCAGAGCTATGTCAAGTTCGCGGCCAACCAGCCGCTCTTCGAGCTGCAGACGGCGTGGATAGCACAGAACACCGACCGTCTGAACATACGTGCCGCCCTCTTCACGGGCGACATGGTCGAGCAGAACAACAAACTCATCGCCGCAGGCATACCCAACCCCAACAACGGCGACCGCACCTCGCGCCAGCAGTGGCAGGCGGTATCGGACGCCCTTGCACGCCTCGACGGCAAGCTGCCGTACATCGTATGCCAGGGCAACCACGACACAGGGTATATCGCCGCCGAGCACCGGCTGTCGAACATGCCCGACTACATATACCCCGACCGCAACTCCGCCTTCGCCGAGACGCTCGTCTCGACAGGGGCCAACAATCAGGGACTGCACACGATGGAGAATGCCGCCTACGAGTTCCATGACGAAGCATGGGGTGACCTGCTCGTCATAGCCTTCGAGTTCGCCCCGAGGGACGAAGCGCTCGAGTGGGCGCGGCAGCTCATAGAGTCGGAGCGCTACCGCAACCACCGCGTGATAATCCTCACCCACTCGTTCCTCGCCACCGACGGCAGCCGCATCGAGAAGGAGGGGTACAAGCTCACGCCCCGCAACTGGGCGCAGGCCGTGTGGGAGAAGCTCATATACCCGTCGAAGAACATATGCCTGGTGCTGTGCGGCCACACCGGG
This sequence comes from uncultured Alistipes sp., assembly GCA_949283205.1. Taxonomy (GTDB): domain Bacteria; phylum Bacteroidota; class Bacteroidia; order Bacteroidales; family Rikenellaceae; genus Alistipes. The sequence continues at coordinate 28,567 of CASDSD010000043.1, forward strand.
GCGCCTCCCAAGTTCGCCGCGGACGGCACGATAGGCTACAGTTCGACCTCGGCGCTGCGTGTGGACAAGGCAGCCGACGGACGCGACATCCCGCAGATGATGTTCAACTCGCAGAACGGCGACGGCGACTGGAACGGCAACGGCGGCGACTGCTGGCTCCGAATTCTGGAGTTCATGCCCGACGGCAAGACCATCTCGGTGCGCACCTTCTCTCCGCTGTTCGCCATCTCGAAGCGCACGGCCGACATGGCCTGGCGTACGGAGTCCTGCGACCAGTTCGAGATAACGATAGATTCAATAAAGGAATGAGGCGGCGACACCGCACACAAACAGAGGCGATCAGGATTGATCCTGATCGCCTCTCTACTTTCCATGCATTTTATACCGGCCGCGTCACGAGAAGAGCGCGCGGAACTCCTCCAGCGGCATGGGTACCACCTCGCAGGCGCCGATCCCCGTCGGGAACACCACATGCAGCATGTCGCCCTCGCTCTTCTTGTCCTTCGCCACGGCCTTCAGCAGCACCCGCATCGCAACCGGCGGCGTCAGGTCGAAGCCCGTACGTTCCAGCACACCGCAGATGCGCTCCCTGTCGGCCGCCGACAGCAACCCCTTGCGCGCCGCGACATCGGAGATCATCGCCAGACCTACGGCCACGGCCTCGCCGTGGTTCATCTTCGACGACGACTTTTCGATGGCATGCGCCAGCGTATGTCCCAGGTTGAGCTTGCGGCGGTCGCCATGCTCGCGCTCGTCGCGCTCGACGATGTCGGCCTTGACCCTGATGGCACGATATACCACCTCGCCCATCCTTTCGGGATCCTTCGCCAGCTCCGCCAGCGGCGTGCGCTCCAATATCGAGAAGAGCTCCTCGTCGGCGATGATGCCCGCCTTGATCATCTCGGCCATGCCCGTGCGCAGCTCACGTTCGGGCAGCGTGCGAAGCATATTGACGTCACATATCACGAAACGCGGCTGCGTGAAGGTCCCCACCATGTTCTTGTATCCGTCGACATTGACGCCGTTCTTGCCGCCGACGCTGGCGTCGACCTGCCCGAGCAGCGATGTCGAGATGAAGCCGAACTCAACGCCCCGCATGTATGTCGAGGCGACGAAGCCCGCCACGTCGGTGACGATGCCGCCGCCGATGGCCAGCACGAAGGTCGAGCGGTCGACTCCCATGTCGATAAATTTCTTGTATATGGCGTCTGCCGTCACCAGCGTCTTGCTGGCCTCGCCCAGGCCTATGAGCACATGGTCATAACGGTTCACGAGCGAATGATAGTGGCGGTCGATGTTGGTGTCGGAGACCACCACCACACGCTTGTCGGGCAACAGACGCGGCAGAAGATCGCCCACGCCGCCCACAGCGACACGGCTGCAATCCTTGATTCTTATGCTGTAATCCATATTGGTCACCCGTTGAATAGGAGAACAAAAATAACGCATTTTTATGATTAATTATTAACTTTGCGGCGTTAATTTCAATTACTATGCAAAAACTTCGCAACATAGCTATCATAGCGCACGTAGACCACGGAAAGACCACGCTCGTGGACAAGATGATCGTGGCGGGACACCTGTTGCGTACCGACAACAACACCGGCGACCTGATCATGGACAACAACGACCTGGAGCGTGAGCGCGGCATCACCATCCTCTCGAAGAACGTCTCGGTGAAATACAAGGACTACAAGATCAACATCATAGACACCCCGGGGCACGCCGACTTCGGCGGCGAGGTGGAGCGCGTGCTCAACATGTGCGACGGCGTGCTGCTGCTGGTGGACGCCTTCGAGGGTACCATGCCGCAGACGCGCTTCGTGCTGCAGAAGGCCCTCGCCCTGGGCAAGAAACCCATCGTCGTGATAAACAAGGTCGACAAGCCCAACTGCCGCCCCGAGGCGGTGAACGAGCAGGTCTTCGACCTGATGTTCTCGCTCGGCGCAACGGAGGAGCAGCTCGACTACAAGACCATCTACGGCTCGGCCAAGCAGGGATGGATGTCGCACGTGTGGAACCACCCCACGGACTCCATCACCCCGCTGCTCGACGCCATCATCGACGAGATCCCGGCACCGGCCGAGGTGGAGGGCACGCCCCAGATGCTCATCACCTCGCTCGAGTATTCGCCCTACGTGGGACGTATCGCCGTGGGCAAGATCACGCGCGGCGAGTTGCACGCCGGAGAGAATGTCACGCTGGCCAAGCGCGACGGCAAGACAATGGTCAAGCAGCGCATCAAGGAGCTGATGGTATTCGAGGGCCTCGGCAAGACGAAGGTCGACAAGGTGGAGTGCGGCGAGATATGTGCCATCGTGGGCCTCGAGGGCTTCGAGATCGGAGATACGGTATGCGACTACGAGAACCCCGAGCCGCTGCCCCCCATCGCCATCGACGAGCCGACCATGTCGATGCTCTTCACCATAAACAACTCGCCCTTCTTCGGCCGCGACGGCAAGTACGTCACCTCGCGCCACATAAAGGAGCGTCTCGACCGCGAGCTGGAGAAGAACCTCGCCCTGCGCGTGGAGCCCGGGCAGAACGCCGACTCGTTCATCGTCTACGGCCGCGGCGTGCTGCACCTCTCGGTCCTCATCGAGACCATGCGCCGCGAGGGATACGAGCTTCAGGTGGGACAGCCCAAGGTCATAATCAAGGAGATCGACGGCGTGAAGTGCGAGCCCGTGGAGGAGATGACGGTAGACTGCCCCGACGAATATGCCGGCACCGTGATCGAGATGGTGACCAAACGCAAGGGCAACATGACCGACATGCAGTCGGACGGCGAACGCACCCGCATGGAGTTCCTCATACCATCGCGCGGCATCATCGGCCTGCGCTCGATAATGCTCACCGCCACGGCGGGCGAGGCCATCATGACGCACCGTCTGAAGGATTTCGAACCGTGGATGGGCGACATAGAGATGCGCACCAACGGCTCGCTCATAGCCTCGGAGACAGGTACCGCATACGCCTATGCCATCGACAAGCTGCAGGATCGCGGCCGCTTCTTCATCTCGCCCATGGACGAAGTATACTGCGGTCAAGTCGTGGGTGAGAGCACCCGCGCCGGCGATATCACGGTCAACGTCACCAAGGCCAAGCAGCTGACCAACATGCGTGCCTCGGGCGCCGACGACAAGGCCGTCATCGTGCCGCCCAAGGTATTCTCGCTCGAGGAGGCGCTCGAATACATCAAGGCCGACGAATATGTCGAGGTTACGCCCAAAGCGATGCGCCTGCGCAAGATACTGCTCAACGAGGTCGACCGCAAGCGTGCCGCAAAATAACGCCTTGCGATGAACTACATCACGCTCACGCTGGTTACGGGCCTGGTTGCAGGGCTTCTGGACATGATACCCATGTTCTCCAAGGGGGTGTCGTTCCGCTGGTGCCTCGCGGCGCTGTGCACATACCTCTTCACCGCCATCCTCGTCTTCTACGGCGACGTACCCTACCTGCCGTGGTGGGCCGACGGCTCGGCCGTGGCGCTGATGATAACCATCCCCGCCATATTGTGCTCGGCGGGGAAAGGCAACCGTCACGCGCCGGTGATGTTCATGAATGCGGTGATCCTGGGATTCCTAATCTCGGTATCGAAACATTTTCTGGGATAGGGGCCGCACAGGGATGCCTGGGATAGAAGCCGCACAGGGGCGCAACATGGCGTCGTATAAAATGGCGGGGACGGAAGCATCCGTTCCCGCCTATTTTTTCAGCGTGTCATATGACAGTATGTGCCAAGATATGCCCGCCGCGAGCAGAGCCAGCGCCGCCTGGGCCCACCACAGCCCGTCGACCACGGCCACGATGCAGAAGCCTATCGTAAGCCATACGAGCGACACCGAAACGACCTTTACGCGCAACGGTATGGCACGGTTTTCACGGAAGTTGCGGATGTATTCGCCAAGCTGCGGGTGGTTCATGAGCCATGCGTAGAGGCGCGGCGACGAGCGTACGAAGAGCCATGCCGCGAGCAGCAGGAAAGGGGTTGTGGGCAGCAGCGGCAGGAAGATTCCCGCCACACCCAGCGCCAGCGACACCACTCCGAGAAAGGCCAACAGTGATTTCATGGGGACAAAAATAGCCATTCGCCGCCAAATAGCGGCGCAACGGAGGGCGAAACCGCGAAAATTTGCTACCTTTGCGCCCGTCGGGACACGGCGGCCGGAGCAGCACCGCAACGGGCACAGCGGCCGGGACGGCACAACCGACAAACCTAAAACCTGTCATAATGAAAAGCATAGGCATTGCCTGCGACCACGCGGGCTACGAACTGAAAGAGTTTTTGGTGGGATACCTCTCGTCGAAGGGATATGAGGTGACAGATTTCGGCACCGACTCGGAGGCCAGCGTCGACTATCCCGATTTCGCACATCCGCTGGCCGAAGCCATACAGAGCGGCGAGTTGCCCGTCGGCATCGGGATATGCGGTTCGGGCGAGGGCATGGCCATGACGCTCAACAAACACCGCGGCATCCGCGCGGGTCTCTGCTGGGACCCCGAGATAGCCGCCCTGACACGCCAGCACAACAATGCCAACATCGTGGTGCTGCCGGCACGCTTCGTCTCGAACGACGAGGCCATGGCCATCGTGGACCGATTCCTCGCCACCGACTTCGAGGGCGGCCGCCACGAGCGCCGCATCGCCAAGATCGACCTGCCGCTGCCGTCGCCCGAAAAGTAGCGCAAAGGAGATACGGCACATACGACACGATGCGGGGAGGGAATTTTCGAAAGATTCCCTCCCCGCAACTCTTTTGTCCCGCCGAACCGGCCTACAGACGATATATGTACTGGGTCATGCCGCGCATCGACTCCGCCTTCTCGCCGTCATCGAAGAGCCCGAACACGGCCGAGCCGCTCCCCGACATCGAGGCATATACGGCCCCCGCCTCGAGCAGAGCCCTCTTCACCCCGCCGATGGCGGGATGCGCCGCGAAGACCGACGGCTCAAAATCATTGACCACACTCCCCTGCCACCGCCCGACGGGCTCCGCTATACGCTCCGCCAGAGGCCGTGCGGGAACATGAGGTGTCACGCCGGCATACGCCTCGCGTGTGGAGACCCCCTCGGCAGGCTTCACAACGGCAATCCACCACTCCGACAGGTCCACATCGACAGGCGTCATACGCTCGCCGCGCCCCTCGCACAACTGAGGCGTATTGCGCACGAAGAAAGCCGTATCGCTTCCCAGCTCGGCAGCTACGGCTATGAGCGCCGCCTCGTCCATCCCCAGCGAGAAGATCTCGTTCAGGGCCACCAGCACGGCCGTGCCGTCCGACGACCCGCCGCCGAGTCCCGCCCCGAAGGGCACGCGCTTGTCGAGCGTGATACGCACACCGCCGACAGCATAACGACGGCGCAGCAGTTCATATGCCTTGAGGCATATGTTCTTCTCCGGCGGACAGTCTATCTCGATGCCGAGAGCCACGAACTCCGCCTCCGCGCCCTCCGTCGGCACAACCTCCACGACGTCGTACAACCCGCGCAGGGGATACATCACCGTGGCAATGTCATGGTAGCCGTCCTCGCGGCGGCGCAGAATGTCCAGACCAAGATTTATCTTGCAGTTCGCTTCTATTCTCATATGTTCATGGATTTTCGTTGCAGCAGAAACATGTCGTGCCACCTATGCCCCCAGTTCCGACAACGTCCGCTCCGCAGCCGCGACAAGGGCCGGGCGCACCCGCTCCAGTTTGACGAACCAATCCTCGATCGAGCCGTCGACGTTGTCGCTCACGCCCTTTATCATCCTCACGGGCAACGGCTCCGCACCCCGCATCGCGGCGTGGAAACGCACGGCGCGCAGGATGGCGTACCCCTCCATCTCGAAACAGTCGTAGCGCGCCAGCACATCGAGTTCCGCACGCGGCGTGGCCGGAGAGATAAAGCTGTCGACCGAGACCAGCGACACCCCCTCCGCGCCCGAGTCAGGATATTCCGGCGCCGAGGCGAAGACCGAATCGAGATAAAGCCCGCCCTGCCATACAACCGAGGGATAGAGCACCGTCCCGGCAGGATGCGTCAGCGAGCCGCAGGTACCGACGTTGACCACGGCGGCATAGTCGTGCCGCGCCAGCGCCGCGAGCGTCGTCTCGAAAGCCCGCAGCTTGCCCACCCCCGTGAAGACCACGTCGCAGCGGCCGCGCAGTGCCGCCGCAGCACCTCCGAGTTCATCCTCGACGGCGGCCAGCAGCAGGACCCTGCCGCCGCAAAGAGCATTGTCAGCCATAAGAAAACCTTATTTGTCACAAAGGTAGAATATTCGACAACAAAAAACAACCATTGATTGCTATTGCGGGAATTTATAATTAAATTTGCAACGGCTTTTTGCGGGGAACCGCAACAGGTGGCAAACAGACTGTTATACGAACAAATAAACTCATCTAACTATGATCTATTCACACGAAGTGCAGCAGATGTGCTGCGTAAAGAAGGGTGCCAACCACGCATCGGCTCCCATTCCGCAGGAGGGCAAATGGGTTGTCGCCAAAGAGATCAAGGACATTTCCGGCCTTACGCACGGTGTGGGTTGGTGCGCTCCGGAGCAGGGCGCGTGCAAGCTCACGCTCAATGTAAAAGAGGGTATCATTCAGGAGGCTCTCGTCGAGACCATCGGCTGCTCGGGCATGACCCACTCTGCTGCCATGGCATCGGAGATCCTGCCGGGCAAGACCATCCTCGAGGCCCTCAACACCGACCTCGTGTGCGACGCCATCAACACCGCCATGCGCGAGCTCTTCAAGCAGATCGTATACGGACGTACCCAGTCGGCCTTCTCTGAGGGCGGCCTCACCATCGGCGCCTCGCTCGAGGATCTGGGCAAGGGTCTGCGTTCGCAGGTCGGCACCATGTTCGGCACGCTGGCCAAGGGTACCCGCTACCTCGAAATGGCCGAGGGATACTGCACCCGCATGGCTCTCGACGCCAACGACGAGGTTATCGGCTACGAGTTCGTACATCTGGGCAAGATGATGGACTTCATCAAGAAGGGCATGGCTCCCGCCGAGGCTCTCGAGAAGGCCAAGGGCTCTTACGGCCGCTTCAAGGATGCAGTCAAGTACATCGATCCGCGTCAAGAGTAAACCCATTGTGCAACCGAAAAAAAGAGAAAAACAATATGGCAACATTATTTGAGAGCTACGAGCGCCGAATCGACCACATCAACGAGGTGCTCGCACAATACGGAATCAACGGCATCGACGAGGCCAAGGCTATCTGCGACGCCAAGGGCATCGACCCCTACAAGATGTGTGAGGAGACGCAGCCCATCTGCTTCGAGAACGCCAAGTGGGCATACGTCGTAGGCGCCGCCATCGCCATCAAGAAGGGCTGCACCAACGCCGCCGACGCCGCCGAGGCCATCGGCGAGGGTCTGCAGGCATTCTGCATCGCCGGCTCTGTAGCCGACGATCGCAAGGTGGGTCTGGGCCACGGCAATCTGGCCGCACGTCTGCTCCGCGAGGAGACGCAGTGCTTCGCCTTCCTGGCCGGCCATGAGTCGTTCGCCGCAGCCGAGGGCGCCATCAAGATCGCCGAGATGGCAAACCGCGTGCGCAAGAACCCCCTGCGCGTGATCCTCAACGGTCTGGGCAAGGACGCCGCCAAGATCATCTCGCGCATCAACGGCTTCACCTACGTACAGACGCAGTTCGACTACTACACCGGCGAGGTGAAGGTTGTCGACACCATACCCTACTCGGACGGCCTGCGCTCGAAGGTGCGCTGCTACGGCGCCGATGACGTGCGCGAGGGCGTGGCCATCATGTGGAAGGAGGATGTAGACGTATCGATCACCGGCAACTCGACCAACCCCACCCGCTTCCAGCACCCCGTAGCCGGCACGTACAAGAAGGAGCGTCTGCTCGCCGGCAAGAAGTACTTCTCGGTAGCTTCGGGCGGCGGTACGGGCCGTACCCTCCACCCCGACAACATGGCCGCAGGTCCCGCTTCGTACGGCATGACCGACACCATGGGCCGCATGCACTCGGACGCACAGTTCGCAGGTTCGTCATCGGTACCCGCACACGTGGAGATGATGGGCTTCCTCGGCATGGGCAACAACCCGATGGTGGGCGCTACCGTAGCCGTGGCAGTAGCCGTACAGCAGGCTATGAACAAGTAAGCAATCCTCCGTTCAGGATACGACAATCCCCGCAGCCGCACGGTTGCGGGGATTTTTTGTCACCCACCCGGATTTGCGCCGCAGCACATGGTTCCCGCAGCAGTTCCCGCAGCGAAGGCTGCACCTGCCGCATGATCCGCACACGGCGCTCTCCGTCCGCAGGCACAAAAAAAAGGAGCCGCCCGCATGTGGGGACGGCTCTTTTTGTCAGTCTTACTTGCCTCGACGGTTACGATCTTGCGGCCACCATTCTGCGATACGTGTCGTAACGCTGCATGACCTCCTTTACATAGTTTTTCGTCTGGCGGCTTCCGGTAAATTTGCCGCAGCGAACCAACTCGCTCTCGTATACGGCGGGGTCGGCCTTCATGTCGAGATATCGCGCCACCACCTCCCACGAGTTGGGATCCTCACCGTTGCTCCGTGCCAAACGGCGCGCATCCGACACGTGGCCGATACCGCCGTTGTAGCAGGCAAGAATAATGCTTAAACGATCGTTCGCGGGGGTCGACGGCGAAAATCTCATAATGTCGTCGATTTCGTTGAGCAGCTTGCCCGCAAGACGTATGTTCGTCTCGGGATCCATGATATGCTCCTTGTCGACATTGAACTGCTTGCCGACGATGGGCATAACCTGCATCAGCCCTATGGCCCCCTGTTTCGAGACGAGATCCGATTCGAAGCGCGACTCGCTGTATGCTATGGCGCTCATCAGAAGCCAATCCTGTCCCTCCTCCTCGCCGATGCGGCGCATAACATCGTCGTAAACCGAGATGATATACTCCGGCTCCATCGCCGAGCTGTCGGCCGTGCTTACGGCCGCTGCGGATCCGTTCGCTGCGGCGGCGCTCTGCGCCATATCCTGCCTGCAGGCGTCGGATCCGAAAAATGTGATCAATACGATAAGAACGATCGAAAAAACTACTGCCTTTTTTGACATATTAAACTGTTTTGCGGGCAGCTTCTACCGTACCGTACAGCACGCTAATCATAGAATCCCCACGAGATGCCCATCTTGAACATACCCGGATTGAGCGGGTAACCGGCAACGGTGAAATACTGGTTGTTTCCGAACAAACCGGCATTCGCGTGCTGGTACTTCAAGAATATGCGCATTCTCTTCCATTTGGCCGACACGAAGGCGTCCAGATAGGGATAGTTCCCCAGACGCACGTCGCGTTGGTTGTAGAACGCCGCCAGAGCGGGGTTATACGACGGAGCGTAATATTTCGTGTTGTAACGTCCGTCAAAACCCATCTGCAGGCGCAATACGTCGCGCACCACCCACATTTCGTAGTAATACGACAAGTAGGCGCTGCACAATGGAACGGGAATAACTTCCTGATCCGTACTCCACTGTAACAATACCCTGTGGTCGAAATGGAATCCGCCGAGGCGGAAATCCTTGCGAGCATACAAACTCGTCAGACTTATCGTCGCCCCCGACTGCGCCACGCGGCTGTCGGCACCGTAGTATATCTTGTTCGATACCACGCCCTGCCATGCGCTCAACTCGAGCGCCCAATCGGGAATCTTCAACGACACTTCAAAACGCGTTTCATTCTCTTTGTCGAAAGAGTTGGACCACACATAGTGGTTCGAGAATAGGTTCTCCTCCCAATATCCGGGCGAGAGTCTCGTCTGCGAGAACCGCCCCGAGAGAATAACCGGATGACCCCGGAACTTCGCCGTGAGCGCCACAAGGGCGTTCAGGGCGAGGTCGCCGCTCCTGTAACCCGCCGGGTAGAACTTCAAGTCCGCTCCCCAGTCGGCGAATTTTCTTATCTTGCCGCTCACGGCGCCGTAGGCATACCACGCCGTACGTTTGTCCACGCCGTACTTGCCTGCCGCATAGTCCTTCAGCGCGAACTGCGTATAGGCATACATGTCGATACCGATACCGCCGTCGAGGATGCCGACAACGCCGTTGCGGTCCCACGGCTGCGCCTCCACGAAGAAGCGGTTCGACAACACCCTCTCGCGGATCGAGTCCCGCGATTCGGTCGGCGATATGTACCAGTCCTTGTAGTAGATGTCGGTGGTGGGCACATACTCGCCGTCTTCACCGCGGCTGCCGCGCTCGTTGATGTAGGTGGCATACTTGTCGGTATAGAGCTTGCTCCAGGTGTTGTACTCGAAGATATGCCCTATGTAGACCGCCGAAAGCCCCGCCAGCGAGAAGTCGTAGTCGGTCACCCGCTGCAGAGGGATGGCATACGACTGCTTCACGAAGAAGGAGTTGTTGCGGTATGAGTTCTCCGCCTCGGCCTCGCCCAGCTTCATCGGCACGCCCGACGGATGCTCGAAGACGGTGTCGACGATGGCCCAGGTCCCGACAACGCCGCCGTTCTCACGCTGGCGGATGCGGTTGTTTATGTAGGCCGCATGTACGGTGTATCGCTTCCCCGTATGCGAGAAGGCCACGGCGAGATTGTGGTTTATCGTGCGCTGACCCTCGTAGAGGCCCTTCGTGCCGCGCGCCTTGTAGCTCACGTTGAAGCCCGTCGTGGGCGATATGTTGTGGGCCGTGGTGATCTCGAAGTGCTCCTCGCGATAACGTTTCTGGCCCGACTCGAGATACGTGAGGTTAAGGTAGGGCGTCTTCGAGTTGTAGAAGGGGACGTTGTCCATACGGTAGGTATAGGCATCGTATGCATGCGAGAACTTGAAATCGGGACTCTGCTCCCGCTCGAAGTAGTTGAACGGCAGGGTCGACTGTCCCAGGCCGCCGAGCGTCATGTCGCCAACCCCCTCCAGGTAGTATGGATAATCGATGCGCCAGTTGTCGAGGAGCGTATCCAGAGGCATGATCTCCACGCCGTTCAGGTCGCGGTCGACCCTCCACATGAAGTTGGGCAGGGCGCGGATCGAGTCGTTGAAGAGGTATGACTCCAGGGGACGCTTTATACGGCGCGTCCGTGTCGAGTCGCCCTGTTCCTGCTCCTCGTCCGTCCCCGTGTCGTAGGGGTTGGCACCGCCCAGGGAGACATTCTCGCCGTTACGTTGGGCACGCGCAAGCGCTGCGGCATCGAGCTGTGCCGATGCCGACTGCGGCGCAAGCGACAGTATCGCCGCCGCCACCGATACGACCAATATGCATACGCCTGACCTCATCCCTTCGTTTTCGAACCTGTCATGCCGCCGCACGTCTCACACGCCGCCGGCACGAACTGCACACATCTCCTAAAACTGATTTTTACGGTTATTTATTGCCCAGCGGAGCGTCGATACCACTATATAAAGCACGATAATCGCCGGCACGGCCGCAAAACCGAATATCGCAGCCAGTACGGCACTCACGGCGATGAACGAATATCGCAGCCGGTTGCCGCTCCAGCCGAAGCTCTTGAACTTGAGGGCGAACATGCGTATGGGGCTGATGAGCAACAGCGCCGTCACGACGGCCAGCAGCAGGATGACCTCCTTGTGCAGCACCAGCGTGCCGTTCTGCGCCAGCACCCCGAGCGAGAGGCAGAGCAGGGCGTTTGCCGGCGTGGGCAGGCCGCAGAACTCCGTATGCTGCGTATCGTCGATATTGAACTTGGCAAGGCGCAGCGCAGAGAATGCCGCCACGATAAGGGTGATGAACCGCGCCGCCGACATCAGGCCGTCACTCCACGCGAACAGGGCGGGGGCATCGTCATAGAGGCAATAGAGCGCCAGCGAGGGGACGAGACCGAACGACACCATGTCGGCCAGAGAGTCGAGCTGAACCCCTATCGGCGAGGCGCAGTAGAGAAGACGCGCGGCGAAGCCGTCGCAGAAGTCGAACAGTGCCGACGCCACGATCAGCAGCATCGCCGTCGTGAGGTCGTGGTATGCGATGAGAACCACCGCCGCATACGATCCGCATAGCAGGTTGCCCAGCGTCAGCAGATTCGGTACAGTAAAGAACCTTACCTTCATCCTTCTATCTCAATTAAGCACCTTAATGATCGGCAAAGGTACGAATTATTTTTCATTTTGACGCATTTTGCCGATATTCGTTTGATTGCAAGGATATTGCATACGGGCGCGGAGGCCATTTCCGTCCCGGGCGCGATTTTCGGCCACGCACCGCACGCAGCGTCCTGCGCACCTGTGCCGCGAGGGGCGGCGCACTTCCTGCCGGCATGCCCGGCCTCCGTCCCGTGACGATTTTCAACGCGCGACGGAGGCCGCGGGTTTGGATTTTCGGTTTTTATTTGCCATCTTTGTAAGGATGTTTACAGGTCGGTCCGCAGCCATGCGCCATGGCGTCGGCGACGGCTCTGCATCCCATGCCCGGCAGGCGATAACGCAAGCCGCCGCCGAAGCGAACGTAAATCACCGAAAAACAAGTATACACACAAGAGTCATGAGCAGCAAAACATACTGCGTAATTATGGCCGGAGGCATCGGAACCCGATTCTGGCCCATGAGCCGGCAGGCAAAGCCGAAGCAGTTCCTCGATATCCTCGGCACGGGAAAATCGTTCATCCGCTCGACCTTCGAGCGCTTCGCCGCGATCGTGCCGGCCGAAAACTTCCTCGTGGTCACCAACCGCCGCTACCGCGACCTCGTGCTGGAGCACATCCCCGAGCTCAAGCCGCGGCAGGTGCTGTGCGAGCCCATCGGGCGCAACACCGCCCCCTGCATCGCGTATGCCGCCTACACGCTGCGCAAGCTCAACCCCGAGGCCGAGATGATAGTCACGCCGGCCGACCACCTGATCCTCAACGAAGCGGATTTCCACGCCATCATCCGCGAGTGTCTCGACTTCGCCGACCGTCACGACGCCCTGATGACCGTAGGCATCAAGCCCAGCCGCCCCGATACGGGATACGGCTATATCCAGAAGTCGAACAACGACGTCATCAGCCGCGTGAAGTGCTTCACCGAGAAACCCGATCTGGAGCTGGCGCAGACCTTCGTGCAGTGCGGCGAGTTCTTCTGGAACGCCGGCATCTTCATCTGGAAGGTGAGCAGCATCATCGAGGCCTTCTGCCGCCACCTGCCCGAGCATCACGCCCTCTTCTCGGCCATCATGGAGGACCTGGGCACGGAGCGCGAGGAGGCCGCCATCGAGCAGGTCTTCTCGGAGTGCCGCGCCATCTCGATCGACTACGGCATCATGGAGAAGGCCGACAACGTCTATGTCCGCTGCGGCGACTTCGGCTGGAGCGACGTGGGCACGTGGGGGTCGGTCTACCAGCTCTCGCGCAAGGACGCCTACGCCAACGCCAAGTCGCACGACGGCTGTTACACCTACGACACGCGCAACTCGATCGTCTCGATCCCGGCCGGCAAGATCGCCGTCATCAAGGGTTTGAAGGACTACATCGTGGTCGACACCGACGACGTGCTGATGATATGCCCGCGCAGCGACGAGCAGAGCATCAAGAAGTATATCGACGACGTGAAGTTCGACAAGGGGGACAAATATATCTGACATGTTCCGGCGCCCGTGATATGCCCGGCGCCCCGGCCATCCGCAATCGGCCGGCGGCAGATCCTCACCCAAGCCGCCGCAACCATGCCCCGACCGACAAGTCGGGGCTTTTTTACGCCCGTCATCGCCCCTTGTTTCGGAAAAATCCGTATCTTTGTAAGATGAGCGGCCTGGCCATGTACAGCATGCACAGGGCCGATGCGGGCCGCAAGCGCGAAAATCCTAAACTTCAACTTGACATGGAAGAAAACAGACACGACGTATCCCTTCCCGAGAACGCCTACCGCGAACTCAAACCGGGAGAGGAGTACCAGCCCCTGATGCCGGCCTCGTCGACGCCGGCCGAGGTCACGCCCTACTCGGTGACGATGGGCATATTGATGGCCGTGATATTCTCGGCCGCGGCGGCATTCCTCGGCCTCAAGGTGGGACAGGTCTTCGAGGCCGCCATACCCATCGCCATCATCGCCGTAGGCGCCGGCACGGCCCTCGGCAAGAAGAACATGCTGGGGCAGAACGTCATCATACAGTCCATCGGCGCCAGCTCGGGCGTCATCGTCGCCGGCGCCATCTTCACCCTGCCGGCGCTCTATATCCTGGGGTTAGAGGCGCACTTCTACCAGATATTCCTCTCGTCGCTGCTGGGCGGCGTGCTGGGCATAGTGCTGCTGATACCCTTCCGCAAATACTTCGTCAAGGAGATGCACGGCAAATACCCCTTCCCCGAGGCTACGGCCACAACCGAGGTGCTCGTCTCGGGCGAGAAGGGCGGCGACCAGGCCAAACTGCTGGCCGTGGCGGGCCTCGTGGGCGGCGTCTATGACTTCGTCGTCAGCACCTTCGGCGCCTGGACCGAGGTGGTCTCGACACGCATCTGCGAGTTCGGCTCGATGTGCGCCGACAAGTTCAAGGTGGTCTTCTCGCTCAATACGGGCGCGGCGGTGCTCGGCCTCGGATATATCATCGGCCTGAAGTATGCGGTGATCATCACGGCGGGCTCGTGCCTCGTATGGTTCCTGATAGTGCCCCTCATCGGGTCTGTTGATCCCGCCTCGGCGGCCCTCTCGCCCGAGGAGATATTCACCACATACGGCCGTCCCATCGGCATCGGCGGCATCGCCATGGCCGGGCTCATCGGCATCGTGCGCCAGGCGGGCATCATACGCCAGGCCGTGGGCCTCGCCGTGAGCGAGCTCACCTCGAAGAAGGGTGCGGAGGCCCCCGCCGCCGAGCGCACGCAGCGCGACCTGCCCATGCGACTGATCCTCTCGATCCTGATCGCGGCCCTCGTCGCCACCTTCGTATTCTTCCGTTTCGGGCTGCTCGGCGACGGCATGCAGAGCATCGTGGCGCTGCTCATAGTCTTCGTCATAGCCTTCCTCTTCACCACCGTGGCCGCGAACGCCATCGCCATCGTGGGCACCAACCCCGTCTCGGGCATGACGCTCATGACGCTTATCCTCAGCTCGCTCGTGCTGGCCAGCATAGGCCTCAGCGGCACGGCCGGCATGACCGCCGCCCTCATCATCGGCGGCGTGGTCTGCACGGCCCTCTCGATGGCCGGCGGCTTCGTCACCGACCTCAAGATAGGTTACTGGATCGGCACCACGCCCCGCAAGCAGGAGGCATGGAAGTTCCTCGGCACGGCCGTCTCGGCCGCAACCGTGGCGGGCGTGATGATCGTGCTGAACGACTCGTTCGGCTTCGTGGGAGAGGACGCCCTCGTGGCACCGCAGGCAAACGCCATGGCCGCGGTGATACAGCCCCTCATGACGGGCGGCTCGACACCCTGGATCCTCTACTTCATGGGGGCCGTGCTGGCGCTGGTGCTCACGGCCATAGGCATCCCGGCGCTTGCCTTCTCGCTCGGCATGTTCATCCCGATGTACCTGAACGCCCCGCTGGTGGTGGGAGGTCTCATCGCATGGTTCGTCGCCAACCGCTCGAAGGACGAGGCGCTCAACAAGGCGCGCTTCGACCGCGGCACCCTCATCGCCTCGGGCTTCATCGCCGGCGGCGCGCTGATGGGCGTGGTGAGCGCCGTGCTCAAATATTTCGACTGCGACTGGTACATGACCTCATGGGCCGAGTCGAAGGGCGCCGAGTGGCTCGGACTGGCGATGTACATCGTGCTGATGGTATACTTCGTGCTGCATACGCTGCGGGCAAAGAAGGAGGAGTAAAGGACCGGCAAACGGCCGGCACGACAACCGTATTAACGTCAAAGCATAAAACACAGAAAAATATGGAACTGAAGGAGAGATTTCTGAAATACGTATCGTTCGACACGCAGTCGGACGAGAACAGCGAAACGTTCCCCTCGACGGAGAAACAGCTGGTGCTGCTCAACTATCTGGCCGACGAGATGCGCAGCCTCGGCATGACCGACGTCACCGTCGACAGCCACGGCTACGCCATGGGCACCATCCCCGCCTCGGCAGGGCTGGAAAACGCCCCCGTCATAGGCTTCATCTCGCACGTGGACACCTCGCCCGACATGAGCGGCAAGGATGTGCGGCCGCACGTCATAGAGGATTACGACGGCGGTGACATACGTCTCAACGCCGCGCTGACGATGCGCGTGGAGGATTTCCCGGAGCTGGCGTCGTTCAAGGGCCACACGCTGATACACACCGACGGCACGACGCTGCTCGGCGCCGACGACAAGGCTGGCTGTGCCGAGATAATGACGGCGGCGGAGTACCTGCTGTTGCACCCGGAAGTCAGGCACGGCAAGATACGCATAGGCTTCACCCCCGACGAGGAGATCGGCCGCGGCGTGGACTTCTTCGACGTGCAGGCCTTCGGTGCCGACTTCGCCTACACGATGGACGGCGGATACGAGGGCGAGCTGGAGTACGAGAACTTCAACGCCGCCTCGGCCGTGATCGACATCCAGGGGCGCAACGTCCACCCGGGATACGCCAAGGACAAGATGATAAACGCCATACAGGTAGCGTGCGAGCTCAACGCCCTGATCCCCGCCGTGCAGCGTCCCGAGCACACGGAGGGCTACGAGGGATTCTTCCACTGCGTGGGGCTGAACGGCACGGTGGAGAACGCCCGCATCAGCTACATCATCCGCGACCACGACAGCGACCGCTTCGAACAGAAGAAGGTGTGGATGTGGAGCTGCGTCGACCTGCTGCAGAAACGCTACGGCAAGGAGGTGCTGAAACTCACGATCAAGGACCAGTACTTCAACATGCGCAAGATGGTGGAGCCGCACCCGCAGGTGATAGACAAGGCACTGGAGGCGATGCGGCAGGCGGGCGTAGAGCCCATCGTGCGGCCCATCCGCGGCGGCACGGACGGCGCACGCCTCTCGTTCATGGGACTTCCGTGCCCCAACCTCTTCACCGGCGGCATGAACTTCCACGGCAAGTTCGAGTACTGCTCTCTGGACACCATGCGCCGCGCCACGCAGGTCATAGTCAACCTTGCGCGCCTCTGGGCCGAGTAAGGGACCACGCTGCAGGACCGATAAGGAGCCACGCCACAGGACCGATAAGAGGCCATGCCGCAGGACCGATAAGGAGTTACGCGCCGGGCCTAACACAGGCGGCCGCAGCACGGACGGACACAGGAGGCCAGCAGCATGGCCGGACACAGGAGGCCGCGACATGGCACATTAAGGGGGGGCTCCGCCGCAAGAAGTACGGAAAAACATTTGTCACAAAAACAACGACAGCGATGAAAGGATTTCATGAGGTCGATCCCGCGCAGATCGGCGACAATTTCATAAAGGACATCGGCACCGACTGGATGCTGATCACGGCGGGCGACCACGTGCGCCAGAACACCATGACCGCCTCGTGGGGCGGTGTGGGCGTAATGTGGGGCGCACCCGTCGCCGTGGCCGTAATACGGCCGCAGAGATATACGTTCGGGCTGGTCGAGCAGGGCGAGGCGCTCACCCTGTCGTTCCTGCCCGAGGAGTACCGCAAGGCACTCAGCTACTGCGGCTCGCACTCGGGCCGCGACGAGGACAAGATACATAACGCGGGCCTTGCGGTGGAGTTCACCGACGGCGACGTGCCCGCCATAGCCCAGGCGCGGCTGGTGCTGGAGTGCCGCAAGCTCTACGCCGACATGATCAGGCCCGAGAACTTCGTCGACCGCAGCATCATCGACCGCTGGTACCCGTCGGGCGACTTCCACAAGGCATACGTGATGCGCATAGTCAAGGCATATGTCAAGGATTGACCACAATAAGGAGATGAACCGATACGGATATATCAAGGTGGCGGCGGCGGTGCCCGCCGTAAAGGTGGCCGACTGCCGCTTCAACGCGGAGCATACGATCGCCATGATGCGGCGTGCGGCCGCGCGCGGTGTCCGCGCCGTGGTCTTCCCCGAGCTGGGAGTCACGGCATACACCTGCGGCGACCTGTTCCTGCAGTCGAAGCTGCTCGACGCCGCACGGGAGGCTCTCGACACCATCGTCGAGGCCTCGCGCACGATTCCCGTAACGGCGGTCGTCGGCGCGCCGCTGCGATACGGCAACGCCATCTACAACTGCGCCGTGGCCATAGCCTGCGGCGAATACCTCTGCGCCGTGCCCAAGAGCTACATACCCAACTACGCCGAGTTCTATGAAGCCCGCTGGTTCGCCTCGGGCATCGGCATCGCGGAGAGCTGCATACGGCTCGGCGGCCGCGACGTTCCCTTCGGCACCGATGCCGCATTCTCGGTCGACGGCGTGCGCTTCGGCATGGAGATCTGCGAGGACCTGTGGGTTCCCGTGCCACCCTCGTCGCACCTGGCCGCCGGCGGCGCCGAGGTGATCTTCAACCTCTCGGCCTCGCCCGAGGTGATCGGCAAGCACAAGTATCTCACCTCGCTCGTACGCCAGCAGTCGGCACGCGCAACGGCCGCCTACGTATACGTCTCGTCGGGGTTCGGCGAGTCATCGACAGACCTTGTTTTCGCCGGCAACGGCCTCGTGGCCGAGAACGGTACCATGCTGGCCGAGGGCGAACGCTTCTCGGCCGGGGAGCAGATGGTCGTGGCCGATGTCGACGTCGAATTCCTGCGCAGCGAACGCCTGCGCCGCAACACATACGCCGATGCCGGGGCCACGGCGCTGCGCATCACGGACGCCACCCTGCCCGCTGCGGCCGAGGCCCCGTTCGACCGCAGGGTGAACCCCATGCCCTTCGTGCCGCACGAACAGGGCGACCGTCACAGCCGCTGCGAGGAGATCTTCTCGATACAGAGCCTCGGACTGGCACAGCGCCTCGCACACACCGGCTGCCGCTGCGCCGTGGTGGGCATATCGGGAGGGCTCGACTCGGCCCTGGCGCTGCTCGTGACGCTGCGCGCCTTCGACCGCCTCGGGCTCGACCGCAGGGGTATCATCGGCGTCACCATGCCGGGCTTCGGCACCACGGGGCGCACATACCGCAACGCCGTGACCCTCGTCGAGGAGTCGGGCGCCACGCTGCGCGAGATATCCATCGCCGAGGCATGCCGGCAGCACTTCGCCGACATAGGGCTCCCCGACAGCGACCGCTCGGTGACGTACGAAAACGCACAGGCACGCGAGCGCACGCAGATATTGATGGATGTGGCCAACATGCACGGCGGCATCGTCATCGGCACGGGCGACCTGAGCGAGCTGGCCCTCGGCTGGGCGACATACAACGGCGACCACATGTCGATGTACGGTGTCAACTGCTCGGTGCCCAAGACGCTGGTGCGTCACATGGTCGAATGGGCCGCATCGGTGGAGAAGAGCGACGCCATGCGCCGCGCGCTGGAAGATGTGGCCGCAACGCCCGTAAGTCCCGAACTGCTGCCTGCCGACGAGAACGGCGACATAGCGCAGAAGACCGAGGACATAGTCGGGCCGTACGAGTTGCACGACTTCTTCCTCTACAACTTCGTGCGGCAGGGATTTTCGCCCTCCAAGATACTATTCCTGGCCACACATGCGTTTGGTGAGAGGTACGACCGTGCCACCGTGGTCAAGTGGCTGCGCATATTCTTCCGCCGCTTCTTCTCGCAGCAGTTCAAGCGTTCGGCGCTGCCCGACGGCCCCAAGGTGGGAAGCGTCTCGCTCTCGCCGCGCGGCGACTGGCGCATGCCGTCCGACGCCTCGGCCGCAGAGTGGCTGCGCGAATGCGACGCCCTGCAATAGGTGCGGACGGAGCATGGGGCAGCGGCCGCCACGGCGACCGTACAAGACAACAAGTGTGAAAGACATTGAGTGAAAAGACTTTTTATGAAACGGAAAACCATTATCCTGCTGCTGATGCTGCTGGCATGCGCCGCCGGGGTGCGCGCGCAGAACAGCCTGCTCGACATGCTCAAGGGTGCGGCCTCGACGGCCGTGGACAAGGCTACGGGCGGGGCCCTCACGGCACAGCGCATCGTCGGCACATGGAGCTACGCCAAACCCGGACTGCGCCTATCGTCCGACAACGCCCTCTCGGAAATCGCCGCCGCGGCTGCGGCCTCCACGGCCGAGGAGAAGATGGCGAAGTATTACGAAATGGTGGGCATACGCGACGGCGCCTGCACCTTCGTCTTCAACGACGACGGGACATTCTCATCGACCGTCGGCAGCAAGAGCGTCTCGGGCAAGTACGAGATGGACGGCACCACGCACACCCTCAAACTCGTCTTCGGCGCGGGCGCCGATATCGAACGGGCGCACGGGCTCAACGCCTCGGCCTATATGAACGGCTCCAACCTGCAGATACTTTTCGCTGCCGACAAGCTGCTCGACGCATTGCAGTTTCTGGGCAATCTGACCACCTCGCTGCAGACCGTCTCCTCGCTGCTGGAGAGCTACGACGGCATGATGATCGGGTTCGAGTTCTCGCCGCAGCAATAGAAGCATAAAACAAGACACGACGACATGAAAAGGATTGTCCTATCGCTTATCCTCAGCCTGGCGGCCCTCACCGCCGCAGAGAATCTTCATGCACAGGGACTGCAGGGCCTGTTGAACCTCTTCGCCAACACCAAGGCGGCAAAAGCCGACCCCGCGGCAGGCGAGCGGCTCACGGCCGAACAACTCACCTCCCCGACATGGGTATATTCGTCGCCCCAGATCGTATACTCGGGCAACAGCTCCATGGCCACCGTCGCCATAGCCTCGCTCCGTACGCAGATGCCCGAAATGGCCAAGGCCCTGGGGCTGAATGCCGGCAGCGACACGGTACGGTTCCAGGAGGAGGGCATCGCCGCCATGCAGAACGGCCAGAACAAGGCCTCGGTGCCTTACACCTACGACCATGCCACGGGTACCGTAACCTTCACCGTCACACGCAACGGCACGGCAACGGCATTCCCCGCAACGGCAGCCTCGAACAACGGGGTGCTGACCATTCTCTTCGATGCCGACACCACGATGGAGACACTGCTGCGCATGGCTCCCGAGCTCAAGGACGACACCTACTTCTCGCTGATAAAGGCCGTCGTGGAGAAATATCCGGGGATACGCATCGGCGCCACATTCAAGGAGAAATAACACCACGGCACGCGACACAGGCAGACTCGGCACAACGGATTGCAAACAAGGGAGAGACCCCGTCGGGGTCTCTCCCTTGTTCATTGTTCATAACCGGCATCCTCCGAAACCCTCGTTTCATCAGTCTCCGGAGCTCTCGTTTCATCAGCCTCCGGAACCTTCGTTTCATCAGTTTCAGAAACTTTCGCCCCCACCGGAGCGCCCCCCCGGGACATTTCATTCGGCCCCCTTCCGTCGCTTCGGGAGAGTCGCGACACGGCAGCCTGTCCCGTTTATGCGAGGCAGGAGAGGTCTACTCGCCCTTCTTCGGGGTGTCGGCAGCAGCGCCTTCGGGTGTGGAGTGCGGCGTCTCCGCAGCGGCATTGCCTGCGGCGGCATCCTCCCCACCTGCGGGTTTCGCCCCGCCCGGGGTGCTGTATTTGAAACGGCGTATCTTCTGTGTCGGGGTCTTCTCGAAACCCGTATCCTCCTCAACCACCTCGGTGATGCGCGAGAACTTGTTCACCTTCGAGTTGACATAACGCATGATCTCCTGCTTGATCTCCTCCTTCTTGGCATTCCACTCGCCCACCTTGCGGTGCCAGTCGTCGCGCGTGATCTCCCATTTCTCCATCAACTCGCCCTTGAGCTTCTCGATCGCCTCCTTGTCGAAGTGTACGAGCGCCACCAGGTGACCGTCCTGCTGCGTCACGATCGATTCCGAAACATACGTGTTCGAGTTGAGTACCGACTCTATCTCCTCGGGATAGATATTCTCGCCGCTCGGGCCCACGATCATGTTCTTCAGACGGCCCTTGATATATATTATGCCATCCTCGTCGATATATCCCAGGTCACCCGTACGGAACCACCCGTCGGCGGTGAATGCCTCGCGCGTGGCGGCCTCGTTCTTGTAGTAGCCCTGCATGACCGACGGCGAGCTGATCACGATCTCGCCCTGCCGCGTCTCGGGATTGACATTGTCCAGCCGCACCTGCAGGCCGTCCATAGCGCGGCCCGTCGACCCCAGCTTGCGCGGCATGGCCGGCACGGCACCCGCAACCATGGGAGCCGTCTCCGTAAGGCCGTAGCCTATGGCATAGGGCAGACGGCTGTCGATGAGGAACTGTTCCACCTGTCCGTTTAGTTTCGCGCCGCCGATGCCGAGGAAGCGCAGACGCCCGCCGAAGACCTTCATCAGACGGCGCCCCGCCAGGCGGTGTATCTGCCGCCGCAGGAAGTCGTTGCCGTAAACCTTGCGCCAGAAGGCGTTTGAGGTGAACTTGGCATATATCTGGCTGCGGAAGAGTTTTTCTATTATGAGCGGCACGATCAGGAAACACGTGGGGCGCACCTCCCGCAACGCCGGCAGCAGGATCGATGCCGTGGGTGGTTTCTCGAGATATGTGACACGTCCTCCCGCCGCAAAGGGATAAAGCATGCCCACCGTACATTCGTACGTATGCGACAGGGGCAGCACCGAGAGCATCGAATCATGTTCGTCGATGGGGAAGAGCCCGTACATCATGTTGACGTTCGACGCCAGGTTGTAATGCGTGAGCATCACCCCCTTTGGGCGCGACATGGTGCCTGAAGTGTATATTATCACGGCCAGGTCGCCGGGTCCGGGGATACGGCCGACACCCTCGCCGCTGACGCGCTGCGATATGATTCCGAGATTCTTGGTGCGGATCACGACATTGAGCATCGCCACCGTCTCCTTGGACACCTTGGTGAAGAGTTTGTCCGACACGAAGAGTGCCTTGGCTTCGGAGTGGCGGATAAGCATGTCGAGCTCCGCCTCCGTAAAGTCGGGCAGGATAGGCACGGCAACCATGCCCGCCGTAACCACGGCAAAGTAGCATACGCCCCAGTTGTGCATGTTGCTGCTCAGTATCGCCACCTTGTCGCCCGCATTGAGCCCCGCCGAAAACAGCATCCGCTGCACCTGCTCGACGCGATGCCCCACCTCCGCATAGGTAACGTCCTCGCCGCCGAACATGGAATATGCGACATTGCCGCCAAATTCGTTTATGCTGTTTTCAAGAAGTTCATAGAGTGTATTGGAAGCCCTCATTAAGCAATTGTCTTTGTGAAAACTGCACTAAGGTATAAAAAAAATATGAAAATTGGGTATATTTGAAACGAAATAGGCCTATGTTGCAGTCACAACACATAAAAACCCTCGCCCTCGAGACGGGATTCGACCTCTGCGGCATTGCCCCCGCACGTCGTTTCGATCTCAACGAAACGGCCTACCGCCGCTGGCTCGAGCGCGGCTACGACGCCTCGCTGACATACATGCGCAACCACCTCGACATGCGCTTCGACGCGCGGCAACTCGTGGAGGGGGCCCGCACGGTGGTCGTATGCGCCGTAAGCTACCGCTCCGCCATAAGCGAGGGGTACGACTGCACGTGCCGCACGAAGATCGCCTCCTACGCCTGCTGCCGCGACTACCACAAGACCATCCGCAGGATGCTGCTCCACATGCTGCGGGCGCTGCAGGCCGGGGACCCGACCCTTGCGGGGCGCGCCTTCGTCGACACGGCGCCGCTGCTCGAGAAACAGTATGCCGTCGAGGCGGGCCTCGGCTGGATCGGCAGACAGTCGCTCCTCATAACACCGAGTTTCGGATCGTTCGTGCTTCTGGGCGAGCTGGTCCTCTGCGACGAGGCCGACGCATACGACACGCCGTACGCCGGCAGCGGATGCGGCGACTGCCGCCGCTGCATGGACGCCTGCCCCACGGGGGCGCTGGCGGCACCCATGACGGTGGATGCCTCACGCTGCATATCGTGCCACACCATAGAGGCCGCGCCAGAGAACGCAATCGACCTGCACGGCTGGATCTTCGGCTGCGAC
Source organism: uncultured Alistipes sp. (assembly GCA_949283205.1). Taxonomy (GTDB): domain Bacteria; phylum Bacteroidota; class Bacteroidia; order Bacteroidales; family Rikenellaceae; genus Alistipes. Next base: position 52,433 of record CASDSD010000043.1, read on the forward strand.
GAATGCCAGAGCCGCTGTCCCCACAACCTCCATGCACCCGGCCACACCAACCCCGCATTCGACCCGCTCTTCGACCCTGCGGCCATCGGTGCCGCGCAGTGGGCCGCCATGGATGAAACGGAGTTTTCGGAGCGCTTCGGGACCACACCCCTGCGGCGCAGCGGCCTCGAACGTCTGCAGCGGAATGCGGTGCGCAATGCGGCACCGGAGCAAAAGCCCCTGCCCTGACATCCGTCACCGCAATAAGAGAAAGACGGCCCCGAACCGACTTCGGGACCGTCTTTTCAGTCTCACGCGCCTGCCGCGCGCTACTTCATATCCACCACGGGGGCGTCCATCAGCTCGCCCGAGTCGGTGCCGGGCTGTATAAGCTCCTCGTCCGTATATCCGAACGTGCGGAAATAGTCGTTGAAGTAACGCACCAGGTCATCTCTACGGGCATACGCCGCAAGATAGTACAACTCGTAGAGGCTGTCGAGCTTCTCGGTGATTATGTCCGACACCAGAGCCGCCTGCGCCCCGTCGAACTGCAGGTAGTACTCGATATACTCCTTCAGAGTCTCGGCATAATCCTTCAGCAGGGCGTCGCCCTTGTCGTAATCCTCCAGCAGGTAGTAGCACTCGATGAAGGGATACGTATTGGCATCGGTGTAGTGTATCTTGGGCGAGGGAAGCACCTCGAGGCCGCGGTCCAGCATCTCGCGCGCCTTCTCGGGCTGGTTCTCCTGCAGCAGCTTGCGGGCCACGCGGGCAAAGGCCTCGCGGGCGCGCGACGCGCTCAGGTTGTACTGCACGAAGTAGTCGGCATGCACGTCGGGATCCGCCAGGTTGCCGTAGCGCAGCGTATCCTTCAGCAGCGGGTATGCCACGTCGGTGTCGATGCGGCCGATATCCCATGCCGAACGGTAGGGCGTAAGGATCGGCACCAGACGGTACGAGTAGCCGTCGAACTGCAGGTAGTCGAGCAGGCCGAAATCCTGCAGTATGTAGACCTGCGTGAAGCATATCGGACGGCTCCAGTCGAACGTCGCGAGCAGGTCGAAGAGCATCATCTCGCTCTTGTCGATCGAGCGTTTGCGGTCCGAGATGGTCATGTACACCGTGTCGACCATCAGGTCGCGGTCCTCCTCCTTGACAATACCCGCGGCGATGGCGTTATCCTTGTTGACGGGTATGGCTATTCGCCGTGCCGGCACATAGTCTATGAGCGAGCCGTCCACGAGTTGCAGTTTCGTTCCCGCATCCTCGCTGGCGATGAAATCCATCAGCTCCCTTATATCGACAACACGGTCAACCTTTTCGCGCACGGGGAGTATGTCGTTCACACGTGTATATTTACTGCTCGGCAGCGAGAATGGCACGGGGGCCGACTCGTTCGAGCGCACGCGCATCTCGTCGATATACCAGTCGCCGCCCAGATAGCTCGAGTTCATCACACGGACATCGGTGCGCACACCGTCCACCTCCTGATTGAACCACAGGGGGAAGGTATCGTTGTCGCCGTAGTTTATGACGATGGCATTCTCGGGCACCGTTTGCAGATAGTTCCAGCCGATGTCACGGGCGAAGGTGCGGCCCGAACGGTCATGGTCGTCCCAGTTCTGCGCCGCCAGCAGCGTAGGCACGCCGAGGCACACGACAGTGGCGACGATGGCCGCCGCACGCGAGTCACGACGCATGATGTATGCGATGAAGTCACGCAACGCCAACACTCCCAGCCCGATCCATATCGAGAAGGCGTAGAACGAACCGGCATATACGTAGTCGCGCTCGCGCGGCTCCGAGGGGCAGGTGTTGAAATATACCACCAGCGCCACGCCCATCATCACGAAGAGCCACATAACCACCGTAAAGTTGCGCTGGTCGCGGTTGAGCTGGTAGATCAGTCCGAGTATACCCAGCAGGAACGGCAGGAAGAAGTATGTGTTGCGGGCGGGGTTGTCGGCCATCTCGCGCGGCAGAATCGTCTGCGGCCCGAGGTAGATCTTGTCCACGGCATCGATGCCCGAGAGCCAGTTGCCGTGGGCGATGGTCTCCTTGCCGGCCTGTATGTCGTCCTGACGTCCCACGAAGTTCCACAGGAAGTAACGCCAGTACATATAGTTGAGCTGGTAGGTGAAGAAGAAGTAGAGGTTCTCGCCGAAGGTGGGCTCGACGAAGCTCTCGCCCGTCATCGGGTCGTAGACCGTATGTCCGAAGTCCACAACCTCGCCCGTCATCACGCGGCCCTGCTCGTCACGCATCGGCTCGCCGTTCTCGTCACGCACCACGTCGGTCTTGGTGCGGTACGCCGCCCACGGCTTGTACTCGGCCTCGCCCTTCAAAGAGTTCCACACGCGGGGGAATATGTGTTTGAACTGCGACGGATAGGTGTATCCCGTAAGTTCGGTGGCACGCTGGTAGCGGCCGCTCTCACGGTCGTAGTAGTAGGTCGTGCTCTCCACATAGTCGTCTATTGGAGACGAATAGTAGGGACCGTATAAGAGCGGGCGGTTGCCGTACTGGTCACGGTTCAGTACCGACAGCAGCGCGTGCGGGTTGTTGGGGTTGTTGCTGTTCATCGGCGGGTTGGCGACTGCGCGGATCGTAACCGTCGCATACGACGAGAAGCCTATGAGTATCATCGTCGTCGAGAGCAGCAGCAGGTTCCACAGCTTGCGGCCCGCGCGGTGTGTGCGGTAGATGCCGTAGAAGAGCGCGGCGAAGAGCGCCAGCGCGAAGACCACGATACCCGAATTGACGGGCAGATGGAACGTATTGACAAACAGCACGTCGACCATAGCCCCGACATATACCGTGTAGGGGATGATTATGCCGTTGATGAAACCGAGTATTGCGAGCGACACGAGCGTGGCGATGACAACGCCGCGCAGCGTCACATGGTCATACTTGCGGAAGTAGTAGATGAACACCAGAGCCGGTATGGTCAGCAGGTTCAGTATGTGCACACCGATCGAGAGGCCCATCAGATAGGCTATCAGGACGATCCAGCGGGCCGAATGGGGCTCGTCGGCCTGCTCCTCCCACTTGAGCATGAGCCATACCACCAGCGCCGTGAACATCGACGAGAGGGAGTAGACCTCACCCTCGACCGCCGAGAACCAGAATGTGTCGGTGAAGGTGTATGCCAAGGCACCCACGGCGCCCGCGCCGAGGATGGCGATCTTGTCGTTGTCGGTAATGGTGCGACCGCCTGCGCCGTATATGCGGCGTGCTATGTGCGTGATCGACCAGAAGAGGAAGAGTATGCAGAATGCGCTGGCCAGACAGTTCATGGCGTTGACCATGTGGGGCACGTAGTGCGTCGAGGGTGCGAACATGGTGGCTATACGGGCCATGAGCATGAATAGCGGCGCTCCGGGCGGGTGTCCCACTTCGAGTTTGTATGATGTGGCGATGAACTCGGCGCAGTCCCACAGACTCGACGAGGGCTCCATCGTAAGCAGATAGGTCATGGCCGCCACGGCGAAGACCATCCAGCCCACGATTCTGTTCCAACGTTTGAAATCCATATTTTTCCGATAAAAAATCTATTTCCAAATCCGACACGCCCTTGCGGCATGCCGCCGCCGTGCGGTCCTGTCGGCATATTTCGGGCAAAGGTAATAAAATAACGCCAAAATCCCGCCATTATTTCCGCCATCGGGCCTTTTTGCAAATATATTCGTACATTTGTGACAGATGTAACCTTTTCGCCCGCACCGCGTCAAACATACGGCCACAGTGCGCATGCGCAGCCTGCCGGCAGCGACGGGGCCGCCGTCATTACAGACCCGCAGGAAACGGACATTTTGACAAACCGCACACAGACAAGCCCATGAACACTAATTCCAATCTGCCGGCAAGCACCCCCGGGAAACGCTCCGCCACCCTTCTCCGCAACATTGCCGCCGCGCTGATCCTCTTTGCGGCCATATCCTGCGGCCGCAGCCGCACGATCGAGAACCCGTATTGCGAGCGGGCGGAGATGCTCCGCGTACTGCGTATCGAGACCCTCGACACGGCCACTGTCGTCGATGTCGCCGTCATAGGCTATGCCGACAACTGGTTCATGATCGAGGGAGACAGGCAGAGCGGAGAACTCTACCTCACGGGCCGCCGGAGCGGCCGCCGCTACCGCTACCTCGGCTCGGACGACCTGACCGTCCGCCACCGCTACACGCACGACAGCACGGGAATAAAGCGTTTCACCATGCGTTTCGAGCCGCTCGACCCCGCCGACCGGCAGGTGGACCTTACGGCCGACGTGAGCGCCTCGTTCAACGTGGAGGGGATATTCCTCACGCCGCCCGACTCGCTCCGCAAGGGCCCCGTATGCCGCGTCGAGGGCGTGCTGCACGACCGCCCCGCAACCACCCTGCTGCTCCTGTGCCGCTGGACCGACTACGACGGCAACGCACGGGACATGGTGTCGAAATCGCGTGCCATACCCGTCACCGACGGCCGTTTCGGGTTCGAGATCCCCGCCGACGACGACCTCTACGTCCTCATCCCGTGGAACGAATATGCCATATCGGCGTGGTACCAGTGCGAGTTCTTCGCCGAGAAGGGCAAGGTACGCATAGAGTGGGGAGCGGAGGCTCCCACCGCCATCGAGGGCGGAGGCATGAATGCCGAAAAGGAAGACCTTGCCAAACCGTCACGCGACGTGAGCGACACCTACGGCCCGAAACTCGACGAGTACTACGACATGCCCGGGGAGGCCTACATGAGCGACCGTGCCCGCGAGACACTGGCCCTCTTCAGGGCCGAGACCGATCCCGACAGGAGGGATTCCCTCCTCAAGGCGCTCAACGGCCTCACCGACGAGCAGCGTTACACGCCCGAATTCTACGCCCTGATGAGCGAATACAAGGCAAAGTACCGAGAGGCCGTAGAGGCCACGCTGCAACACGCCGGGAGCGATGTCCGGCAGGGTTATCTGCCGTTTATCATAAGGCTCGTCCAAACTATCGACAGATGGGAGAACCGCGACGAGATAATGCGCGTGGCAGGCATCTATGCCGAGCGTTTTGCCGACCGCCCGCTCGGGCAGCGCCTCGCAGAATATATCCGCGCCCTGAGCACCGAGGTCGGAGGCCGTTATGTCGATTTCGAGGCCCCCGACCGTGAGGGAACGATGCACCGCTTCTCGGAGATGATCGAGGGCAGCCGCATCGTGCTGCTCGACATGTGGGCCTCGTGGTGCGGCCCATGCCGTCGCGCGGCCATCCGCAACAAACCCATCTATGAACGCTACCGCGACCGGGGCTTCACCGTCGTAAGCGTCGCCCGCGAGTTCGACAACACCGACGACCTCGACGCCGCCGTCGCCAAAGACGGGTACGAGTGGCCGGTACTTGTGGAGCTCGACGACCGCATATCGCTTTGGCAGAGCTACAATGCGGGCGACGGCGGCGGCCTGCTGGTACTCATCGACCCCGCCACAGGCGAGATCCTCGCGCGCGACCCCTCGGCCGAAGAGATCGAACGGACGGTCGCCCGCTACTGCGGCGCGGAATAGCCGGCAACGATCCCTGCGGCGTGAAGTTGCGCACGCCGTATGGGCCCGTCACTCCTCACACATTTCCACCGTAAAGGGCACGCGGTTGTCCGACACCGCGAGGTCGCTGCGGCGCATGTGGTGCAGCTCGATCGTGCGGGCGGGGAAATCCCCCGCCACGCGGTTGTCGCGCACCGTCACGCGGCGGCAGCCGTCCAGCCGCAGCGTCGACCGCTGCCACAGGAAGGGGGCGTAGTCGGAGGTCGGCACGAGGCGGTTGCGCTCGAAGCGCAGGTTTTCGACAGCGCGGGCAAACAGCACGGGGGCGTCGAAACACTCGAACGTATTGTCGCAGATGGTGATATTGCGGTGATAGGCGGGGCTGTCGGGCGAGTCGGGCCGGAACGAGGGGGATATGGTTATCGGCGCCTCGCCCCACTCCCAGCGGTCGCCCGTCTCGCAGCCCGAGGTACAGCAGTTCACGAAGCGGTTGTTGCGGATCGTAAGGTCGGTATGGGCCCCCGACTCGAACCAGTGGTCGAGGTCCCCCTCGATGAGTATGGCGGCACCCGCCGTATTGAAAAAGTTGTTCTCGATGACGACCCTGCGGGGTGTGGTCACAAGCATGCCGCGGGCGCGGTTCTTCTTCTCGAAGCGGCAGTTGCGCACGATAAGCTCCGGCGTCCAGGTCTTGTTCTCGAGGAACATGCCCTCCTCCACCCCTTCGGGCAGCGGTTCGGAGAACTCCACCTCGTAGCCGTCGCCCCGCCGCTCGATACGCCGCACGACGAGCTCCGCGCCGCGCCGCATCGTCCGCCCGTCTACCACCCACAGGGTATCCGCCGCGCCTATCGTCCAGCCGCGGCCGTCGATGAGGGCCGTGCGGCCGTCAGCGAGCGACCCTATGCGGGAATATGTGCCGCGCACGTTCATGAAGTCGTCGCCCTGACCCGCATGGGCGCAGCCGTCGATGAGGATGCGGCCGCGGCAGCAGGTGAAGTGCGAGGCGTCGGCTACGGTGCTGAAGACGCGCCCCTTCTCCGTGCGCGGCGTCGTACTGACACGGTGCAGCGTGATGTTCTCGCAGCGGTAGCCGTAGACGCCGTTGCTGAGCGTATGGTAGAGCGTCACGTCCTCGAGCGTGATGTCGCGGCTGTAGCACAGCTCTATCCCCGTCAGGATATATGTCCCGTGGTAGAGGGTTATGATCTGGCCCTCGCGTACGGGCACCTCGCGTTCGGTCACGGCGCCGTGGAATCGCACCACGTCGGGCGCGGCCTGCTCGGCTCGCCCCTTGAAGACGTTGCCCGTATGGCAGTCGCGCGTGCGGTAGGCGATGGTGCCCGTAGCCTTGTCGTAGATGTTCATGTAGCTGTCGACCACGCCGGCGCTCCACCCCTCGCCCGTGAAGCGGATGCTGTCACCCTCGATCACATAGGGGTACTGCCGACGGTCGATGCGCAGGTCGACATAATGCGGCGTGACGGCGACGAACTCCCCCTGGCTTATGTAGGGGCGGTCCCAGTCGGTCGAGAAGTCGCGCAGCGTCACATTATCGCACCCCTCGACATGGAACACCTTCATGCAGCCGTGGAAGACAAACTCCGAGCCGCCGCCGTCGACCACGATGTTGCGCGCCCCGCGCAGGGTCATGGCCACGGTCTGCTCCTTCCCTGGCTCGGGATGGAAGTCATACCGCCCGCGCGGGAAGACTATCACGGCATCATGGCCGCCGCACGCCTCGAGGGCGCGGGCAAAGGCCTCGTTCGCGGCGGCGCCGCTGCCGGGCACGGCACCGTAGTCGGTGACCGGGATGCGCCGCATGCGCGTCCCGCTATCGGGGCGTGCTGCAGCGGCGGGGTGCGCGGCCGCGGCAACAGACAGGAGCAGCGGCCAAAGCAGGAGAAGGTGTTTCATAATTGCCGTCGGGAGTTTCATGCGACGTAAAGATACTAATTTCGGCCGACTTTCCCGCCGCCGCAGCAAAATAGCCGCGCACGGGAGACGCTCGTATGGGAAAAATCGTTATTTTTGCGGAGAATAGCCAGACCCGCGCACCGTGCGCGCAGGACGGCCTCACACGGAAACACGCAAAACTTATGGAGAGCAAACTCATTCTGTACAATACGCTCACGCGCCGCAAGGAGCCTTTCGAGCCGATCAACCCCGAACATGTAGGCATGTATGTCTGCGGCCCCACGGTCTACGGCGACCCACATCTGGGCCACGCCCGCCCGGCCGTCACCTTCGACCTGTTGTTCCGCTACCTCAAGGCCGCGGGATACAAGGTGCGGTACGTGCGCAACATCACCGACGTCGGCCACCTCGAGCATGACGCCGACGAGGGCGAGGACAAGATCGCCAAGAAGGCGCGCCTCGAGCAGCTCGAACCCATGGAGGTGGCACACTACTACACCGAGCGCTACCACCACGCCATGGAGGCGCTGAACGTCCTCACGCCCTCGATAGAGCCCTGCGCCTCGGGACACATCATCGAGCAGATCGAGTTCGTCAAGCGCATCCTCGACGCGGGCTATGCCTATATCTCCAACGGCTCGGTATATTTCGACGTCGAGAAGTACAACCGCGAATACCACTATGGGCGCCTCTCGGGCCGCAACCTCGACGACATCATCGAGAACACCCGCTCGCTCGACGGCCAGCAGGACAAACACCGTTCGGTCGACTTCGCCCTCTGGAAGAAGGCCTCGCCCGAACACATCATGCGGTGGCCCTCGCCGTGGGGCGACGGCTTCCCGGGCTGGCACATGGAGTGCTCGGCCATGAGCACGAAATACCTCGGCGAGACATTCGACATACACGGCGGCGGCATGGACCTCATGTTCCCCCACCACGAGTGCGAGATAGCGCAGTCGACCGCCGCCCTCGGACATGACTCGGCACGCTACTGGATACACAACAACATGATCACCATAAACGGCCAGAAGATGGGCAAGTCGCTGGGCAACTTCATCACCCTCGAGGAGCTGTTCACGGGCAAGCACCGCCTGCTCGAGCGCGCATACTCGCCCATGACCATACGCTTCTTCGTGCTGCAGGCCCACTACCGCTCGACGCTCGACTTCTCGAACGAGGCGCTGCAGGCCGCAGAGAAGGGGCTCGACCGCCTGATGAAGGGCATCGAGACGCTGGGCAAGCTGAAGGCCGCGCCGGCATCTACGGTAGATGTGGCGGAACTCGAGGAGCGCTGCCGCGCCGCCATGGACGACGACCTCAACTCGCCCATGGTGATCTCGGCCCTCTTCGACTGGGTGCGCACGATAAACCAGATAGCCGAGGGTCAGCAGAGCATCTCGGAGGAGGACCTGCAGCGCCTGCGCGCCACGGTCAACCTCTACACCTTCGACATACTGGGCCTGCGCGACGAGAAGGCCGCAGGCGCTTCGGGCAGCGACATGGTACCGCAACTCGTCGAGACACTGCTCGACATACGCCAGAAGGCCAAGGCCGCCAAGGACTGGGCCACGTCGGACGCCATACGCAACCGCCTCACCGAGATCGGTATCCGCGTCAAGGACCGCAAGGACGGTGTCGACTGGGAGATCGAATAGGCCGGAAGGGCAAATAAACGTATGCGCGGCAGGATGCCGTGAGGATACGGCCGCAGCGCATAAAAGAACACAACCAACAAAACGACCGGCATGTCAGACAAGGGAAAGAAGTTCGAATGGATACGCTACCCGGGGCAGGGCCGCGGTGTGGTGTTGGGGCTACTCGTATGTCTGGTGTTCGGCACCGCACTCGAAAACCCCGCGGCAGGAATCCTCTTCGGGGTGATCTTCGGCAGCGGTATCGAAGCCTCGGCATACCGCAAGGAGCGCCGCCGTCGTCGCCACGAACTGAAGCGCGAGCGCGCGGAAAAGACCGCTGCGAAAAACGGGGCCGTGAAGGGCGGGACCGCGGGAAACAGAGCCGGGGAGAGCGGGACCGGGGAGAGCGGGACCGGGGAGAGCGGGACCGGGGAGAGCGGGACTGCGGAACCCGGGAACAAATAGAGTTGAAAACAACACATCAATACACAAGTCATGATTAACGAAGAACAGATTAAAGAGGCTATAAGACGACAGGATTCGTTGGGGAGGTGTCTTTGACATCGCTCAGCGGAAAATAGACCTCCAGAACGAGGAGGAGAAGACACAGGACCCCGACTTTTGGAACGACGCCGAGGCGGCGCAGAAGCAGCTGCGCAAGGTGGCGTCGATAAAGAGCTGGGTGGATGACTATGACGCCGTGGTGAAGGCCGTGGAGGACCTGCAGCTGATGCCTGAGTTCGTCGGGGCGGGCCTTACGACCGAGGCCGAGATGGACGCCCACTACGCCCACACGATGGACCTTATCGAGAAGCTCGAGCTGCGCAACATGCTGCGCAGCGAGGAGGACAAGATGGGCGCCATCATGGACATCAACGCCGGAGCGGGCGGCACCGAGGCGCTCGACTGGGCGTCGATGCTGCTGCGCATGTATACGCGCTGGTGCGACGCACACGGATACAAGTACCGCATGATGGACTACCAGGCGGGGGACGAGGTGGGCGTGAAGTCGTGTACGCTCGAGATCGAGGGCGACTACGCCTACGGCTACCTCAAGAGCGAGAACGGCGTACACCGCATGGTGCGCCTGTCGCCCTTCAACGCCAACAACAAGCGCCAGACCACCTTCGCGTCGGTATTCGTCTCGCCGGCCGTGGACGACACCATCGAGATCAAGATCAACCCTGCCGACTGCGAGTGGGACACCTACCGTTCGAGCGGAGCCGGCGGCCAGAACGTCAACAAGGTTGAGACGGCCGTACGCCTGCGCTACCACGGCAAGGACCCCGACACGGGCGAGCCGGTGGAGTTCCTGATCGAGAACATGGAGACGCGCTCGCAGCTCATGAACCGCGAGAACGCCATGCGCATCCTGCGCTCGAAACTCTACCAGCGCGAGATGGAGAAGCGGCGCGCCACGCAGCAGGCCCTCGAGGCGACGAAGAAACGTATCGAGTGGGGTTCGCAGATCCGCTCCTACGTCTTCGACGACCGCCGTGTGAAGGACCACCGCACGGGATACCAGACCTCGAACGTCGAGGCCGTGATGGACGGCGACATCGACGCCTTCATCAAGGAGTACCTCATGCAGTTCGGGGGCGAGTGATCCGTCCGGACAGAGGGGCGCCGACGCATAATTATGCATATTCGAAGAATGTGCCGCGGGGAGCGATTCCCGCGGCACATTTTTCGTGTCCGGCGCGGCCCGGCAGTCCGAAAAAGCAAATACACAATGCAAAGTTCCGCATTATACATTCCGGAAAAAATGCCGGCATGCGGGTCGCAACGACAAAATTGAGTACCTTTGCACGTCAAAAAAAGGGAATTTTCATGAAACGCAATTCGTATATTTTCACACTTGTCTTCGTGGGCATGATCGCCGCCTTCGGACCCTTCATCACCGACTTCTACCTGCCGGCGCTCCCCGCCCTGAGCGACTACTTCGGAACCCCCGCCTCGATGATACAGCTCTCGCTGACGGTGGGCATGATAGGCCTCGGCGCCGGGCAGCTCGTCGTGGGTCCCATGTCGGACCGCTACGGACGGCGCCTGCCGCTGCTCGTGTCGCTCGCGGCCTTCGTCGCCGCAACGGCGGGATGCCTCGCCACGGACTCCATAGGCCGCTTCCTCCTCTACCGTTTCGTGCAGGGGCTGGCCGGCGCCGGCGGCGTGGTGATATCGCGCTCGATAGCCACAGACCTCTACTCGGGGCGTGAGCTCGCGCGCTTCTTCTCGGTTCTGGGCAGCGTGCAGGGCATCGTCCCCGTCGCCGCACCCGTAATCGGGGGTCTGCTGCTCGCCGTAACCGACTGGAAGGGCATCTTCGCCGTACTGCTCGGCATCGGCATCGTACTGCTCGTGATGACCGTGGTCTTCCGCGAGTCGCTCGCACAGCGCAGCCACAGCGTCGCCGCCTCGTTCAAGGGCTACGCCCCCGTCGTACGCAACCGCCGGAGCATGCGCTACATGGGCGTGCAGGCCATGGCCATGGGAGTCATGTTCAGCTACATATCGGCATCGCCCTTCATCTTCCAGCAGCAATACGGGCTCTCGCCCGTGGCATACAGCCTCTGCTTCGGACTCAACGCCTTCGGCATCATGGCCGGCAGCCTGCTCGTCCTGCGCAGCAGCTCCAGCGAGCGCGGCCTCACACTCGGCACGCGCGGCTTCTTCGTCATGTCCCTGGCCACGGCCCTCATACTCATACAGGGCGGCTCGGTATGGCTCCTCGAGGCGTCGTTCTTCGTGCTGCTGGTGATGCTCGGGACCATCATGCCCACATCGACGGCACTCGCGCTCGAACCCCTGCGCGACCACTCCGGCAGCGCATCCGCCGCGCTCGGCTTCCTCTCGTTCCTCGTGGGCGGGATCTGCTCGCCCCTGGTAGGCATGGGCGACATGGCGGTCTCGACGGCAGCCGTGATCGCCGTCTGCGCCCTCTTCACGCTGCTGCTCGCACGCGGCGCCGGCCACTCGCACGCCGAGATGCGCACGAACGAGCGCCTCTCGTAAACGGCCGCCGCATAATGACACATCAATCGGCAGACGGACAAAAAATCCGCCTGCCGATTGTTTTTACGGCAAAGAAAGAGTACCTTCGCGTATAAACACCCAAGAAAGATGATACGAAAACTCCTGCTGATGATATTGTGCCTCCCGGCCGCCGCATGCGCCGGGGCACAGGGTAACGATACGGCTCCCGCACGCGTAACGGTGGGCGCCGAACGTACGGAGATATACCTTCCAAAGATAGAGGGGTGCCGTGTGGCCGTGCTGGCCAACCATACGGCCATGGCGGGGGACCGCCACCTGGTGGACATGCTCTGTGACGAGGGTGTCGACGTGGCGGGCATCTTCTCCCCCGAGCACGGCTTCCGCGGCGGCGCCGACGCCGGCGAGCATGTCGCAAGCTCGGTAGACGAGAAGACCGGCATCCCGATCTGGTCGCTCTACGACGGCGGCTCGCAGCGCCCCTCGGAGCAGACGATGCAGGCCTTCGACGTGCTGCTGGTGGACATGCAGGACGTGGGGCTGCGCTTCTACACCTATTACATCACGATGCTGCGCATGATGGATGCCTGCGCCGATGCCGGCCGCAAGGTGATCGTCCTCGACCGTCCCAACCCCAACGGCATGTATGTCGACGGCCCCATCCTCGACATGCAATACAAGTCGGGCGTGGGCGCGCTGCCCATACCCGTGGTGCACGGCCTCACGATGGGCGAGATAGCCCTCATGGCGCGCGGCGAGGGGTGGTGCAGGCAGTGTGACCTGGAGGTTGTGCCGTGCGAGGGTTACACCCACAGCACGCGCTACGAGCTGCCGATAGCCCCGTCGCCCAACCTGCCGACACAGCATGCGATATATCTCTATCCCTCGATCTGTCCCTTCGAGGGTACGGTATGCTCACTCGGGCGCGGCACCGGCCATCCGTTCGAGTGCTACGGCCACCCCGACTACCGCGGCGGCGACTTCACCTTCACGCCCCGCTCCGTGGCCGGCGCGAAGAACCCGCCGCTCAAGGACAAGACATGCCGCGGCCGTGACCTGCGCGGACTCGACGACGAAGAGATCATAGCCCGCGGCTTCGACCTGAGCTACGTCATCGACGCATACCGCAATCTGGGCCTGGGCGATAAGTTCTTCACGCCCATGTTCGAAAAGCTCGTGGGTGTGGACTACGTGCGCCGCATGATAATCGAGGGGCGCACGGCCGACGAGATACGCGCCGTGTGGCAGCCCGATGTGGAGCGTTTCCGCGAGCAGCGCCGCAAATACCTGTTATACGACGAATAGCGTCGGCACGTAGTAGATGGCTATGCCGGCCACGGCCGAGAGGACGATAAGGAGTATCGGGTTGACCTTGCGCACCGAGCCGACCATCGCGGCGGCGAACAGTACCCAGCTCCAGGCGTCGATGAAACTGTGGCCGTCCTCCGACGAGGGGAATATGAGCAGCAGCGCCGCCGAGCCGATCATGCCGATCACGACGGGGCGCATGCCCGCGATGATGCCCTTCACGTAGCGGTTGCGCCGCAGCGAGAGGAAGAAGCGCGTGATGAGGATCATGAGCGTCAGCGCCGGCAGGCAGACCGAGATTGTCGCCACCACGGCGCCCCAGAATCCCGCCACGGTATATCCGACGTACGTTGCGGAGTTTATGGCTATAGGACCGGGCGTCATCTGCGACACGGCCACGATGTCGGCGAACTCGGCATTCGTCATCCAGGCGTTCTGCACCACCACCTCGTTCTGTATGAGCGAGAGCATGGCATATCCGCCGCCGAAGCCGAAGAAGCCTATCTTCAGATAGCTGTAAAAGAGCTGCAGGTAGATCATCGGCGCACCTCCTTTCTGCGCAAAGCCGCCCACAGGGCCCCGGCGGCAGCTCCCGCCACAAGCAGGTAGACGGGCGAGATGGCGAAATACCACACCACGACGGCCACGGCCGCCGCCACGGCAATAAGCACCCAATGCATACCCTTGACGAAACCCGCTATGGGGGCTATTATCAGCGCCACAACCGCAGGGCGCATGCCCTTGAATGCCGCGTCGACGACGGCGTTGTGGCGTATCGAGGCGAAGAATACCGCCACGAGGAGTATCACCGTGAATGCCGGCAGCACAACCCCGGCCAAAGCCGTGACGGCACCGCGGTAACCGTAGAGCTTGTACCCCACGAATACCGACGTATTGAGCGATATGGGCCCGGGGGCCGACTGCGCCAGCGTCAGCAGGTCGAGGAAGTCGCGCTCCTCGATCCAGCCGCGGTTGCGGATCACCTCGTTCTGGATGATGGGGATCATGGCATAGCCGCCCCCGAATGTGAATAGTCCGATCTTGAAGAACGACCAGAAAAGTTCCAGATATCTGTTCATCTCCTTATGAATTAAGCCGCCCGCAGCTATCGCTGCATGCGGCAGAACGTCCCCAGAGGGAGGCGCTTGCCCGCCGCGTCGGCGAAGCACAGCTCGCCGTACTCGTAGTCGCCCGCGCCGAAGCACTGCGTAAGGGCCGTGTGCGCCACCACGGGCGAAAGCCCCATCGAATAGAGGTTCAACACCACGAACCCGCGGCTGTCGAGCAGCGCCGAGCAGCACTCCAGCATCTCGCATATGTTCTCCTCGAGAACCCACTTCTCGCCCGCGGCGCCGCGCCCGTAGGCCGGAGGGTCAAGGATTATGCCGTCATAGCGGCGGCCGCGCCGCACTTCACGCCTGACATACTTCAAGGCATCCTCAACAACCCACCGTATATCCTTCAGGCCGCTCGCCTCCATGTTCTCGCGCGCCCACGTCACCACCTGCCGCACCGAGTCGACATGAGTCACACGCGCCCCCGCGGCACATGCCGCCAGCGACGCCCCGCCCGTGTAGGCGAAGAGGTTCAGCACCTCGGCCGCCGTGCCGCGTGCCGAGATACGCGCCGTGCGGTCGTATATGTAATCCCAGTTTGCGGCCTGCTCGGGAAAGAGCCCCACATGCTTGAACGACGTCGGCACGAGACGCATGCGCAGACGCATCTCCCCGCGCCGGTACTCTATCGGCCAGCCCTGCGCCATGCGCGCGTCGCGGAACGACCAGCGGCCGCGCTCGTCGCCCCCCGCGCCCGGCAGGCGCGTGAAGGTCCCGTCGGCAAGGCGCTCCCACTCGGCCTCGCCGAGCGTCCTGCGCCACACGGCCTGCGGCTCGGGACGCCGCAGAACATAGCGGCCGAAGCGCTCGAGTTTCTCCGAACCGCCCGAGTCGAGCAGTTCGTATGCGGCAAAATCGGGTGTAAGTATATCCATCTCCGTATTCTGTTGTCAAATCATTTCCTGCGTGCCGCGCCGCAATCCACAAGCGACATGATACACCGCTCGCAGTCGAACTGCAGGCGGTAACGCGACGCCCCGTGCCGCAGGTAGAGGTCGCCACGCAGCGTCGTCCGCCCGCGCAGGCACTCTCCTATCTCGCGGCGGATGCAGTAGCTCGACACCATGACGCGCTCCCCCACAGTCGAGGCGGCACACTCCAGCGCCGGCTCTATCTCCACGGCTCCGTGCCGGCGGTAAAACTCCGCCGCCACGCGGTTCGTGACATTCTCGTAGCGGCTCACCTTCTGCCGGGGATAGCGCGCCGTGCCGTCATCGGCAACGATCACATGCTGCCGCGGCCGCGACATGCGCGCCCGCAGCAGAGCCTCGAGGCCCTCGCGCCGCACCTCGGCCAGCAGCGACGCCGGCGCGAAGATATACCCTCCGCTTGCGAGCACCTCCTCCATGCGGAATATCGTATCGCCGCACTTGCGCATCACGCGCCGCACCGTCTCGACCATATCCACGCTGCCCGTAGCCTCCGACAGCGACGCCGCGCGCCATACGTTCACCTCTACGTCCTCCTCGTCCGTCAGGCGCAGCCCAACGCCCCCGGTCGACATCGCCACACGGGCACGCACGCCGATCGTGCGGCGCGTGCGGCTGCGGTCCACCGCCTGTGCGAAGCGGTGGTCGTAGTTACGGTATATGTCGGCGCCGACCGTGATGCCGGCCATGCGGTTCGGCTCCACGACACCACCCTCGACACGGTTTACGTTCGTGCCCGCGACACCCGCCGCCGAGACGGCACAGATGCCGTCGCCCGCAGCCAGCGCCGAAGCCCCCTCCATACGGAAGCCGCCCCGCACAAGGCCCGTGACGCGGCCCACATACTCGCCCACGGCCTTCGGCGTGTCGAACGAGGCGACACCCGCGCGCTTGCCGTCGAACATATACTCCGTGGCCCCGCGCGTAAAGCTCTTCGCCGGGTCGGGCGTGAACTCCCGCTCCGAACGCCCGCAAGAGGAACGGGAGTAATCCTCCCGCCGGCGCGAAAGTATCTCGTCCAGGCGGTCGCGGTAGTACGAGACCACATTCTTTATGTAACGCACATCCTTCAGGCGCCCCTCGATCTTGAACGACGTGACGCCCGCATCCATCAGCTCCTCCAACCGCTGCGACAGATCGAGGTCGCGTACCGAAAGCAGGTGCTTGCCCGCAATGACCGTCCTGCCCGCCGCGTCTGTCAGGTCATATGGCAGGCGGCATGGCTGCGAACACTCGCCGCGGTTGCCGCTGCGCGCGGAGACCGACCGCGACAGGAAACAGCGGCCGCTGTACCCCACACATATCGCCCCGTGTACGAAGCACTCCAGATCTACCTGCGGCGCCGCACGCCGTATGGCGCGTATCTCTTCCAGCGAGAGCGCCCGTTCGAGGATGACGCGCGCGAAGCCGCACCCCTGAAGGAAGGCGGCATCCTCCCCCGTCATGCACCCCGCCTGTGTCGAGGCGTGCAGTTCGACAGGCAGCGCCATCGCCCGCAGGGCCATGTCCTGCACGATCAGCGCATCGACATCCGCGGCGATGAGTTCGCGCGCCACGGCCTCCGCCTCCGCCAGCTCGTCATCGAAGATAACGGTATTGAGCGCCGCATAGAGCCGTGCCCCGTAGCGGTGGGCGTATTCCGCGGCGCGGGCCACATCCCCGACGCTGTTGGCGGCGGCACGGCGCGCCCCGAAGCGCGCGCCGCCCATATAGACGGCATCGGCGCCGTGGTCGACGGCCGCTATCGCAGCCTCGAGATCCTTCGCAGGGGCCAACAGTTCGATCTTTCGCATGGCACTCTTTTTTCCGACGCAAAGATACTCACATTTGTCCGGATTGGCATACGCCTCCTGCAAAAAAAGCGGTGCGCCGGAATCCTTGTCCGACGCACCGCACTCCTCCGCACACGCCCCTCAACGGCGGTAAAAACGGCTTGTAATATCCACCATCGCGCCGTCGCGCCCGACGCGGTACATGCGCTGGTTCGTCGTAGGCGACGACAGCGGGCCCCGCGAGGCGACATACGGGCCCAGCTTGATGTAGTCGAACGTCTCGGGCGCCACCCCTGCCGGCAAAGCCTGGCATCCCGAATA
>CASDSD010000044.1 GCA_949283205.1 uncultured Alistipes sp.
AGCTTATGGGAATGCATGACAAAGAAAAAATCGCATCCGGAGAAATTTTTCCGGCAAAAAACCTTGCCAAGTAAAAAAAAACACTACCTTTGCACATCGAAACGATGCCCAGATGGTGAAATGGTAGACACGCTCGTTTCAGGTGCGGGTGCTTCACGGCATGTAGGTTCGAGTCCTATTCTGGGCACAGTAGCAAGACAATCTTGTTTCAAAACGGCTTTGTAAGTGATTACAGAGCCGTTTTCGCTTTTCGTCGGCCCGTCTTTTGACATATTTGTAGGATCAAATGTTCCCCCCATCCGTGCCCCGGCATCGCGCCGCTTTAGCCAGAAGATTCTCCTTAACGTCTCCGGGACAGTTCCCGACCGGGACATGAAAGGCAGGCCCGGCAAAACGGAGGCCCGCATGTCGAACCGGACATGCGGGCCTCTACATATCATGCAATAGAGATCACTCTATGTCCGAAACATACACCTCGGACGAAAGCGAATGGAAGAACGTTCCCGTCCAACGGCCCTCGACATATCGCACCTCGCCCGTGTTCTCCTCCACCATCTCGATGCGGAACAACGTCCGAAGCCGTTTCATGGTAACCGTACCGCCGAACTCGTAGCGCGTCATGGGTGTCAGCGTATACTTGTCGCTCATGCCTATCGTGAAGGGCAGGTCGCTGCTCTCGAGGCGCAGCGGTGCCTCCGTCCCCGACGCCATGTACCGCCACTCCACGGTCGAGAGCAGCGACTCCTCCGAGGGGACCATCGTCCAGGCAACTGCCGCGGCCGCCGCGGCGAACATCTCGCTGTCATCGCACTCGAATGTCGACGTGCCGCTCATACCCTCCAGCCAGTCGACCGTAAGGATCTTCTCCTCCGCCGTGTCGTTCACGACAGGATCCCTCTCGATCGCCTCGTCGAAGTACTCCACGCTGTCGTCCCCGTCCAGCATCCATCCGATACGGGACACACGCCACTGCCCGGGCTGCGGATCGGGGTCGCCCGTGCATCCATCCTTGCATGCGGCAAGGCCGGCACATGCTACAAGCAACGTCAATGCGAAAAATATACGTTTCATGATTTTTCGGTTTTTAAGTTTGAGCAAAAATACAACGTACGGAATGAAAAAACAAATATGGCAGTAACAAAAAACAGCCGCCGGACAATCAGGTCCGGCGGCCGCATCACCAATTACCCGCGCAGCGTCACGCTCACGCGCCCGACCTTGCCGCCCAGCGGCGGGGCGAGCTTCGTCACGCGGCACTCCACGGACGCGGCCTGCGGGAACCGCCCCCGCACGGCCGCTATAATGTTGCACGCCACGCGCTCGATGGTGCGCTGTGTCACGGCCATCGTCTCGCGCACAAGCTCATAAACCGTAAGGTAGTTGACCGCCTGCGTGACGTCGTCGTCCTCGGCCACGCGCCCCAGGTCGACCGTAATCGTCATGTCGACGACGAAACGGTTGCCCACACGCTGCTCCAGATCGTAGCAGCCGTGGAAGGCGCGGAACTCCATACCCTCGAGACGGATGTCGTAGAGCATATTACTCGGCAATTACCAGATAGTAGTTCTTCTTGCCCTTCTGCACCACGAGATACTTGCCCGCGATGAGATCGTCGGCCGTAACCGTGCGTGCGGCATCCGTCACGCGCTCCTTGTTGAGCGAGACGCCGCCGCCCTGGACCATCTTGCGGCACTCGCCCTTCGAGGGGAAGACCTTCGTCAGGTCGGCACACAGGTCCACGAACGAACATCCGAGCGACGTCTTGGCCACAGTGAACTGCGGCACGCCCTCGAACACCTGCAGCAGCGTGCGCTCGTCGATACGGCGCAGCGCATCCGAAGTCGACCCGCCGAAGAGGATCGACGACGCCTCGACGGCCTTCTCGTACTCCTCGCGCGAATGGATCATCACCGTCACCTCCTCGGCCAGACGGCGCTGCAGCACACGCAGGTGCGGCGCCGCATCGTGCTCGGCGACGAGCGCCTCGATGGTCTCGCAGTCGAGCAGCGTGAATATCTTGATGTAGCGCTTGGCGTCCTCGTCGCTCACGTTGAGCCAGAACTGGTAGAACTTGTAGGGCGACGTATAGCGCGGGTCGAGCCATACGTTGCCGCTCTCCGTCTTGCCGAACTTCGTGCCGTCGGCCTTGGTGATAAGCGGGCAGGTGATGGCGTAGGCCTCCGCCTCGGGACCCAGCACGCGGCGTATGAGCTCCGTACCCGTGGTGATGTTGCCCCACTGGTCGGCCCCGCCCAACTGCACCTTGCAGTTCTGCGTGCGGTAGAGGTGCAGGAAGTCATACCCCTGCAGCAGCTGGTAGGTAAACTCCGTGAACGACATGCCCTCGCCCTCGCCGCTGAAACGTTTCTTCACCGAATCCTTCGCCATCATGTAGTTGACCGTGATCAGCTTGCCTATGTTGCGCGCGAAATCGAGGAAGGTCATGTCCTTCATCCAGTCATAGTTGTTCACCATCAGCGCGGCGTTGGGCGCATCCGAGTCGAAGTCCAGCAGTTTCGACAGCTGGCGCTTGATCGCCTCCTGATTGTGGCGCAGCGTCGCCTCGTCCAGCAGGTTGCGCTCCTGCGACTTGCCGCTCGGGTCGCCTATCATGCCCGTAGCGCCCCCGACGAGGGCGATAGGACGGTGTCCGCACATCTGGAAGTGTTTCAAGATCATCACTCCCACCAGATGGCCTATGTGGAGCGAGTCGGCCGTGGGGTCGATACCCAGATATGCCGTCGTCATCTCCTTCTCGAGCTGCTCCCGGGCTCCGGGCATGATCGTGTGGATCATGCCGCGCCACTCCAGCTCCTCTACGAAATTCTTGTTTGTCATTTTCGTCAATACGTTGTTTTTATCGTTTTCGTTAATATTTCTTCATTATCCTTATTCCGCCCGCAGCCGCAATATCCGCGTCCCGTTACCCGTACTCCATGTCGAACGCCTTTTCGGCTATTGCAATGCCATATCGCTCCCACAACAGCTCCCGCATCCAGCTACTCGTACTCCATGTCGAGCGCCTTTTTCAGCTCCTGCAGCGCCGAGTTCTTCTCCGTCATGTACCGTATGCGGTCCTCGAGCTTTATCGGGCGCGATGCCTTCACCGCCTCGTTCACCTTGACCTGCAGCTCTATCATGCCGTCAACGCCCGCCGTACGCGCCACGAAGAGCAGGATCTCGGTCTTCGAGCGCAGGATCTCCTCGCACAGCGACGGCGACGGCACCTCGACCGTGATCGTATTGCCCGTCACGCGCATCGACTCGAACGCCACGACAAAACGCGGACGCTCATTCAGGATGCCGCGCACGATCTGCTCACGGCAGCGCTCGATCTTGGCCTCGCACTCGGGATCGACCCCCGTTGCCGCAGCAACCTCGGGGTGCGCCTCCGGCTCGGTGACAGGCGCCGCGGAGGCAGAACTCATCAGCGACGCTATCGACAACCCCGATACGGGCGAACGGTGCTGCCGTACGGCACCCGCCGCATGCCCCGCCTCGGGCGGTGCTTGGCGATGCACCTCCGTGCCGCCATCCGACGCCGTTCCTTTCGTCGCGCCGGCAGCCACGCGTTGCGACACCGTCGGCGACGACGCCGCAACGGGTATCCTCTCCGAGGTTGTCGCGCAGGCCGCCGCAGGACCCGCTGCGGCGCCGGGTACACCGTTCGGCACATCGCGGCGCACCGCGCCGGCATTGCCGCCGGCAGCGGAAAGGGGTGTTATCTTATCGGGAAGATCGGGCAGAGAATACTCCTGCTCTACATACGGGTCGCCGTCATTTTTTTTTTTGCCGAGACCCGCGATCTTCATGAGTCCCAGTTCGACGAGCAACCGTCTGTTCGAGGATTGCTTTATCCTGCCGTCGGCTTCGGTGAGAATATCTATCGCACCGAACAGAAATTGTATATCGCACCGCTCCGCCTGGGAACGGTATCGCTCGAGCAGCGTCCCCGTCAGCTCGATGAGCGACACGGCCGGACCCTTGGCCAGAAGCAGGTCGCGCATGTGTTCGTTCAGCCCCGCCATGAAGGTCTGGCCCGAGAACCCCTTCGAGAGAACCTCGTCGAAGAGCAGCAGCGCCTGCACGTAATCGCCCTCCAGCAGGCGGTCCGTCATGGTGAAATAGGTATCGTAATCGAGGACGTTGAGCGTCTTGGCCACCTCCCTGTAGTCGAGCTTCGCGTCGCAGAACGACACCGCCTTGTCGAACATCGACAGCGCGTCGCGCATGCCGCCGTCGGCCTTCTGCGCAATGAGGTTCAACGACTCCTCGTCATACGAGACGCCCTCGTTGTCGGCTATGTGCTTGAGATATCCCACGGCATCCTCGACGCGTATGCGGTTGAAGTCATAGACCTGGCAGCGCGAAAGGATCGTAGGCAGGATCTTGTGTTTCTCGGTGGTGGCCAGGATGAATATGGCGTGCCTGGGCGGCTCCTCCAGCGTCTTCAGGAAGGCGTTGAAGGCCTGCTGCGAGAGCATGTGCACCTCGTCGATGATGAAGACGGAGTATTGCCCCACCTGCGGCAGTATGCGCACCTGGTCGATGAGCGAGCGGATGTCGTCGACGGAGTTGTTCGACGCGGCGTCCAGCTCGTGGATGTTGAGCGAGCGCCCCTCGTTGAAGGCGCGGCACGACTCGCATTCGTTGCATGCCTCGGCCCCGTGGGGGTGCAGACAGTTTATCGCCTTGGCGAAGATACGCGCGCAGGTGGTCTTGCCCACGCCGCGCGGCCCGCAGAAGAGGTAGGCATGAGCCAACTGTCCGCGCTCGATCGCATTCTTCAGCGTCGAGGTTATGCTCTGCTGGCCCACGACCGAAGCGAACGTGGCGGGGCGGTATTTCCGTGCCGAAACGATAAAGTCACTCATAACGGAGCAAAGGTAGTAATTTTTCGGGCTATTCGCAATTATGATCGCACGGCGGTGTCTTTTTCACCTCCGCGGCACCGCACGGCGGCCGTCCCGACACCGCGTCGCGGCACCACACGGCAACCGTCCCGACACCACATCGCGGCAATACACGGGCGCGGCCCGACAGGAATGGCGGCGTCAAGGCTCCACGATAGTGACTTCGATGCCCCGCTGCCGCAACTCACCGAGGATATGCTGCGGGATGCCGGGGTCGGTTATGATCTGGTTCACCTCGTCCACGTCGCATATGCGGCTGAAGCCGCGGCGGCCGAACTTGGTGCTGTCGGTAAGCACTATCACCTTCTGCGCCGAACGTATCATGGCCCGGTTGAGATTCGCCTCCAGAAGATTGGTCGTCGAGAGCCCGTATTCGACGTCGAGACCGTCCACGCCGATGAAGAGCTTCGTCCCCGAGAAGTTCTCGAGCATGCGCTCCGTATCGCACCCGACGGCCGACAGCGAGCTGCCGCGCACGATGCCCCCCAGCTGGATCACCTCCGCATTGCGGTCCTTCGAGAGGATCGAGGCGACGTTCAACGCCGACGTTATCACCGTGAGGTGTCCCGTCGGACGGATCTCGCGGGCGAAAAACTGCACCGTCGTGCCCGAGGCGATGATTATCGAGTCGTTCGGCTCGATAATCTCGGCGGCACGCTTGCCTATGGCTATCTTCTCCGCGATATTCTGCTTCTCCTTTATATTGACATCCCGGTCATTAATGTATGGATTGATCTTTATCGCCTTGCCATGCGCCCGATAAAGGAAATTCTTCTGCTCGAGGATGGTAAGGTCCTTACGAATCGTAACCTCCGAGACGTTCAATATGGACGACAGGTCGGTTACGCTCATCGAGCCTTTCGTTTCGAGTTCTTTGATAATCAGATCATGTCTTTCGCTGACTGTCATGGTAGGTAGTGTTGGTTGGAATGTAAAGATAATAAAAAATCGATATATCGAAACATCCCGTCGCCACAAAGGTCGAAAAATCACCGCCGCCCGCCGCCGGCTCCCCTGCTGACACCGTGCGAACACCGTGCGAATCACATGCCGGGACACGCCACGCAGGAGCCGCCCGCCGCCCGCAACGCGTCGAAAATATCCCGCATGACGTCGCACGGACCACTCCGCAACCGATTTTTTTCGTTATATTTACACCTGTAAACAACAATGCCCTGCAAGATGTTCGAATTTTTCAACCCTCCCGCCCCCGCGCCGCAGCTCCCGCCCGACAGGATCGATGCCGAATACCGCCGCATGAGGCTGCGCGTATTCCTGGGGGCATTCTTCGGCTATGCCGCATACTACCTGGTGCGCAAGAACCTCTCGCTGGCCGCCCCGGGCATGATCGCCGAGGGGCTGCTCGACAAGGAGAGCGCCGGCGTCGCAATGGCCGGAATCCCCATAGCATACGCCTTCAGCAAATTCATCATGGGCAGCCTGTCGGACCACTCCGACGCCCGCAAGTTCCTCGTCGTGGGCCTCATCGCGGCCGCCGCCGTCATGATGTGCGTGGGACTGATACCCTATTCGGCATCCATCGCCGTAAACTGCGGCATCCTCTTCGCCTTCATGCTCGCCGCAGGATGGCTCTCGGGCATGGGATGGCCCCCGTGCGGCCGCGTCATGGCCCACTGGTTCTCGCAGAACGAACGCAGTTTCAAGATGTCCGTCTGGAACACCTCCCACAACGTGGGCGGCGGATCCCTCGCCCTGCTCGTATCGGCCGGCATCGCCCTCTTTGCCGCCGCAGGGATCACCCAAAGCTGGCGTGCGGCATTCATATTCCCCTCGGTCGTGGCCATGGTCATAGCCCTCTTCTGCTGGTGGACGCTGCGCGACACGCCCCAGGCATGCGGCCTGCCGCCAATAGAGGAGTACCGCCGCGACTACACGGGACGCGCCGCAGAAAAGGGCGAAGAGGAGAAGATACCCTTCCGCCGCCTCTTCATCGACTACGTCTTCCGCAACCGCCTGCTGTGGATGATCGCCGTGGCCAACGTCTTCGTCTATTTCGTCCGCTACGGCATAAGCGACTGGTCCCCGACATACATGCACGACATGCAGATCATGACACAGAACCAGAGCCGCGTGGCATTCTCGCTCTTCGAGTACGCCGGCATCCCCGGCACGATCGTCTGCGGGTGGATCTCGTCGCGTTTCTTCAACGGCCGCTGCGCTCCGGTCAATGTGATATTCATGGCGCTGGTGCTTATCGGCGTGGTGACATACTGGCAATCGGGGGCCGTGGCATCCCTACTCGGCGGCGATATCGAGACCACACGCCGCATGGTGGTCTATTCGGCCCTCGCCCTGACGGGATTCGCCGTATACGGGCCCATCGCCCTGATCGGAATACAGGCCCTGAGCTTCGTGCCGAAGAATGCCGCCGGCACCGCCGCCGGATTTGTAGGGCTCTTCGGGTACCTGCTCGGTGACGCCATCCTCTCGAAGATCGTCGTGGGACAGGTCGCCGCACACGCCTCGCTGGGCTGGAACGCAACATTCTGGCTCTTCACCGCCGCCTGCGCCGTCGCTACGGCCATCTGCGCCGTAACATGGCCGAAGGAGCTCGACACCATGCGCGAGAGAATCCGCCAGGCCGGAAAATAGACCCGCGCACGGGCATGACCCAACCGCCACCTCCCGACAAAAAAAGAGTAGAGCTCACGCTCTACTCTTTTTTCGTCCCTGAACCAGGCCCGCCCCTACTTGGCCGCAGCGGCGCCATCCGTCGCGGCGGCACCATTTGCGGCAGCGTCCTGTGCCGCGGCCCCCTGCTGCTGCTCGGCGGCGGCACGCAATATATCGTACAGATACGACTCTATGCCGTCAGTATTCGTATTCTTCAGCAACACCTGCTTCTTGTCGTCGAGCAGATAGAGACGCGGCATGACACGCAAATCGTATAGACTCTCGCCCTTGATCTCGCCCGATGCATCGTAACCGCTCGTCCACTCGGCAGGAATGTCGCCCTTGTTCTTCTCCCACAGCGCGCTGTCCGAGGTGCAGGCCACAGCCACCACCTTGAGGCCCCCGGCACGCATCAGATAGTTCGTCAGACGCGCCTGCGACAGACGGTAACGCTCCAGCTTGCTGTCTACCGTACCCGCATCATAGAAGAAGAGCACCGTAACGGGGGACTCCACCTCCGAGAGTTTCACCTTGCCGCCGTCGGCCGTCACGATCTCGAAATCGGTGGCCGCCGAGCCAACGTTGTTCACCTCGAGCGTCACCAGATCCCGCTGGAAAGGCTCCTTTTCATCCTTCGATATCTTCTTCGACACCAGAGCCGTCTGCAGCAGAGAACGGTACAGGTTCTCGTCATAGCTGCTCTTGGCAGGGTCGTTCAGCACACGGCTGCATACCGACAGCAGGTGGGCCACACCGCCTTTCGCTCCCTCGGCCTGCTTTACCGCCCCCGCCCACGAAGCCGTCATGGCATCGTAGTCCAGGATGCGAAGTATCGGCATCAGCTCCGAGAGACCGTCCTCGATCAGGGCGTCCGACGCCGTGGCGAAATCGACATTCTCCCAGAAGTGGTCACTCAGGTAGCGCGCACGCGCCATGGGTTCGGTAACCTCCTCGGGGATGGTTATCATGGGGAACTTATCCTGCGCTGCAGCGGCAACCGCCGCCGAGGCAAAGAAACAGAGTATGATCAGAAATTTTTTCATGGTATGTTAATCATTCGTTTTCATTCATCGGATGCAAAGATACGCATTTAAGCGATATCACGGCATATGCCGCACCCGCAATCGCATATTTCGCTCCGCCGACAGGTCACATACTCAATCCGTATGCCGTAACATCCCCGAAACGCGCCGCGCCGCCCTCCGCGAAGAGCCGCACCGTATCGTACGCCTCCGTCGGGAAGACGAGGTTGGTCATGGCGATGCGCCCGCCGTCGACGAAGATCTCGACCGAACAGCTGTCGACGAATATGTCCAGATGGTATGTGCCGCCCTCGCACAGCGTCAGCGGCGCCCATGTGGCCAGGGCGAAGTCGTTGACGTAGTTCATCGGGCCGGTTACGGCGGCATCCTCCGCCGTAAAGGCCTCCGTACGGTTGCCGAAATCGACCACGCCGCTCGCCGTGCGGTCCATAACCAGGCGCCCCGACTCCATGTCGAGATATACGACGGCCTTCTCGCCCGCGGCGTTGCACAGCTCGATCCCCGCGCTGCGGGCATCCCCCGGCGTGATATCGGCCTCGATCTCGAAGGCCCCGCCGAGGCCCTTTACCAGTTCCGCAAGCACCTTCTCTCCCTCTACCGTAACATCTCCCGCAGCCACTGTCCTGCCGCGCAGCGACCGCACCTCCCCGACGACATCGGCCGCGACATAGGTCTCGCCATCCTTCGTGAAGAGCGACAGCTCCCGCGGCAGGGCGTTGGCACCGCGGTGCTGCCGCTGGGGCGTGTCGTTCGCATACTGCCAGTTGCTCATCCACGGCACGGCAATGGTGCGCGAACCCGTATTCGAGAAGCATACCGTGGCATAGTGGTCCTTGCCGTAGTCGAGCCACTTGACCGTCTCGGGGGCGCTCTCGCAGACAAAGGTCTCGCCGTCGAAATCCCCCACGAAATACTCCGTGGCGCTGCCGCCGAAGATGCACCCCGGGTTGACGTTGACGATCATCACCCACTTGCGGCGGCTCCCGTCGCCCTCCACGGGGAGCTGCACGAAGTCCGGGCACTCGAACATACGGGGCTGCACGCCGTAACCGTCGCCGAAGGCGCCCACATACTCCCACTCCTTCATGTCCTCCGACGAGTAGAGCCGCATCTCCTTATAGGCCGAGACGATCATGTACCACCGCTTCGCAGGCTCATAGCGGAAGACCTTCGGGTCACGGAAGTCGCGCAGCCCGTCGAAGGGCGTCAGCACGGGGTTGCCCCCGTATTTGGTGAAGGTGCGGCCGTTGTCGGTGCTGTATGCCAGGCACTGCACCTGGCTGTCGCCCGCCGAGGTGTAGAAGGCGATGATGGCGTCGCGGCCGAAGCCCGCATCGTTCTCCCTGTCCACGACGGCGCTGCCCGAAAAGATATGGCCCATGGTGTCGCGCGCGATGGCCGCAGGCAGCGGCTCCCAATGCACCAGGTCGCGGCTCACCGAGTGGCCCCAGTGCATGTTGCCCCACATCGAGCCGTAGGGATTGTATTGATAGTAGAGGTGATACTCGCCGTCCTTGTATACGAGGCCGTTGGGGTCGTTCATCCATCCGTACGGCGGCGTATGGTGGTATACGGGGCGGTAGCGGTCGGTGTTTCCGGTATCGAAGCGGTCCGAAACCGACACCTTCTCCCAGAAGACGGCATCCGGAGCCACGCCCTCGACACGCACCACGGCCTCCGCCCCTGCGGGAAGTTCCATCGGCACGAAGTAGTCGACGCTGTCGTGCGCGAGGCGCACATCCATCGCCACATCCGCCGGCGACCCCGTCACCAGCGTCACGCGCGCCTCGCCGCACGCCTCCTCGACGGGCAGCAGGAGGTACTTCGCAGGGTGCGCTATGCGCAGCAGGTCCGAACCTGCACGCTCGCATTCAACCGTAATCGTACTGCGGCGGCCGCAGGCCGCAAGGGCGGTGCATGCCGCGGCCAGCAGCAGCGCCATAACTATCTTTCTCATCGCAACAAGGTTTTCACGGCCGCGGAGCAGCCCCGCGGCTTACCAAAGATAGGGATTTTTCCGACAGGCACAAAAAAAAGGACCGATCGAAATCGGTCCTTGTCATTATGCCGCCGCCGTGCGGCGCCGGCAGCGTCAGTTCGAGAAGGTGAGGTGCCCGTCCGCGGCGTCGATCCTGATCGGCCGCTCGCGGTTGACCTCGCCGGCCAGGATGCGCTTCGACAGGTCGTTCACAACCTCGCGCTGGATAACCCTCTTGACGGGGCGCGCACCGAACATCGGGTCGTAGCCCGCACGTGCGATGAACTCCCGTGCCGCCTTCGTGTACTCGAGATGTATGCCGTTCTCCGAGAGCATCTTCTGTATGATGCCCATCTGTATGTCGACGATCTTCTCGATGTCCGCCTTGGTCAGCGGCTCGAACATCACGATCTCGTCGATACGGTTCAGGAACTCGGGCTTGAGCTGCACCTTCAGCATCTCGATCACCTCGCGGCGCGTCTTCTCGATCACATCCTCGGAGATCTTCTCGCCGTCGAAGGCCTTCGAGAAATTCTCCTGTATGATCTGCGAACCCATGTTCGAGGTCATGATGATGATCGTGTTGCGGAAGTCGACCGTACGGCCCTTGTTGTCGGTCAGACGCCCGTCGTCAAGCACCTGAAGCAGGATGTTGAAGACATCGGGGTGCGCCTTCTCGATCTCGTCGAGCAGCACGACCGAGTAGGGCTTGCGCCGCACGGCCTCGGTGAGCTGTCCGCCCTCGTCGTAGCCGACGTATCCGGGAGGCGCCCCGACAAGACGCGAGACGCTGTGCCGCTCCTGGTACTCGCTCATGTCGATACGCGTCATCATCGTGTCGTCGTTGAAGAGGAACTCCGCAAGGGCCTTCGCCAGCTCGGTCTTGCCGACACCCGTGGTGCCGAGGAAGATGAACGAACCGATAGGCTTGCGCGAATCGTTCAGGCCGGCACGCGATCGCCGTACGGCATCCGATATGACCTCGATGGCCTGCTCCTGGCCCACGACGCGCTTGTGCAACTCGTCCTCCATGTGGAGGAGTTTCTCGCGCTCCGAGGCCAGCATACGCTGTACCGGTATTCCCGTCCAGCGCGATACGATCTCGGCGATATCCTGTGCGTCGACCTCTTCCTTGATCATGGCCTCGCCGCCCGACGTGGTGAGCTTCAGCTGCTCCTGCAGGGCGTCGATCTGCTTCTGCGCCTCGACGATCTTGCCGTAGCGTATCTCCGCAACCTTGCCGTAGTCGCCCTGGCGCTCCGCCTGCTGCGCCTCGATCTTCAGGCGCTCGATCTCGTCCTTGTTGGACTGTATCTTCTGCAGCAGGTCGCGCTCGCCCTGCCACTTGGCTCGCAGCGCCGACTCCTTCGACTTGAGTTCCTCGATCTCGCGCGTCAGGTTCTCCACACGCTGCTCGTCGTTCTCGCGGCGTATGGCCTCGCGCTCGATCTCCAGCTGGCGGATACGGCGGTCGAGGTTGTCGATCTCCTCGGGTACCGAGTTCATCTCCAGACGCAGGTGGGCCGCAGCCTCATCCACCAGGTCGATCGCCTTGTCGGGCAGGAACCGCGACGTGATGTAACGGTGCGACAGCTCGACGGCGGCGATGATCGCCTCATCCTTGATACGCACCTGGTGGTGGTTCTCATAACGGTCCTTCAGACCTCGCAGGATCGAGATGGCATCCTCGGTGGTAGGCTCGTCGACCATCACCATCTGGAAACGACGCTCGAGGGCCTTGTCCTGCTCGAAATACTTCTGGTACTCGTCCAGCGTCGTGGCGCCTATCGTACGCAGTTCGCCACGCGCCAGGGCCGGCTTCAGAATATTGGCCGCATCCATGGCGCCGCTGCTCTTGCCCGCACCCACAAGGGTGTGGATCTCGTCGATGAAGAGCAGGATCTCGCCATCGCTGGCAATGACCTCCTGCACGACGCCCTTCAGACGCTCCTCGAACTCGCCCTGATACTTCGCACCGGCGATCAGCGCGCCCATGTCGAGCGAGAAGATAACCTTCGACTTCAGGTTCTCGGGCACGTCGCCGTCGACGATACGGTGTGCGATACCCTCGGCGATGGCCGTCTTGCCGACACCGGCCTCACCCACGAGGATGGGGTTGTTCTTGGTACGGCGCGAGAGGATCTGAAGCACACGGCGTATCTCCTCCTCACGTCCGATGACGGGATCGAGCTTGCCGTTGCGCGCCATCTCGTTGAGGTTGATGGCATACTTGCCCAGGGCGTTGAACTCCTGCGACGAGGTTTGCGAATCGACCGTCGCACCGCGGCGGAAGGTACGTATCGCCTCGATAAGCTCCTTCTCGGTGGCGCCGCCGCGCTTCAACATGTCGGCCGCGGCACCGCGCTCCGCAACGAGTGCCAGCAGCAGGTGCTCCACAGACGCGTACTTGTCGTTGAAGTTGCGGGTAAAGTCGACGGCACGCTGAATGACCTTCGACATGTCACCCGAGAAATACTGCTCGCCGTTTCCGCCCGAAACCTTGGGTATGGCCTCGACGGCCTTGCGCACCTCCTCGCGCAGCGACCGAACATTCACACCCACACGCCCCAGCAGGAACGCGCCCAGCGAATCGTCTTCGGCGACGAGAACGCTCAACAGGTGCATCGGCTCCACGGCCTGCTGCCCCCTTTCCTTTGCAAGATTCACCGCACTCTGCAGTGCCTCCTGCGCTTTGATGGTTAATGAATTGATGTTCATAATATGGTTTTGTTATTTGTTTTCGTTTTCGAGAACGATACAGAGCAAATCCTTTGCCAGGAGACAAAATCGGACACCCGAGGCCATATTTGGCAGATATTGACAGATAAAAATTGCCAATATACGACATTATGACATCCTGCGGCACTCCCATGCGCTCCGACACGCGGCACGGGCGGAGGCATCCTCCCGCGCCGCTGTTGCGTATGCCCGGCATTTTAGCTACATTTGCAGTGCCACGCCGCAAGCGGAGAGGCGGCACGGCGCAGAAAAAACACATCATACGGATCATGGAGACACTATCTGACATACGGCCCGAGGAGTACGGACGGTTCCCGTCGCCCTGCTACATAGTCGAGGAGCGGCTGCTGCGCCGCAACCTGCAGCTCATACACGACGTTGCGGAGCGTGCCGGCTGCCGCATAATCCTTGCCTTCAAGGCCTTCGCCCTGTGGCGCACATTCCCCTTGTTCCGCGAGTACATCGACGCCACCACCGCCAGCTCGCTCAACGAGGCGCGCCTCGCGGCCGAGGAGTTCGGCAGCCCCGCACACACATACTCCCCGGCATATACCGAGGAGGAGTTCCCGCAGATCGTCGCCTGCAGCAGCCACATAACGTTCAACTCGCTCACGCAGTACGCGCGTTTCCACCCCATGGTCGAGGCGTCGGGCCGCGCCATGAGCTGCGGCATACGCATCAACCCCGAATATTCCGAGATCGAGGTCGAGCTGTACAACCCCTGCGCTCCCGGCAGCCGCTTCGGCATCCTGGCCGCGGAGCTGCCCGCGGAGCTGCCCCGCGGCATCGAGGGCTTCCATTGCCATTGCCACTGCGAGTCGGGCAGCGACGCCCTCGCCCGCACGCTGCAGCACATCGAGGCGCGCTTCGGCAGGTGGTTCCCGCAGATAAAGTGGCTCAACCTCGGCGGCGGCCACCTCATGACGCGCCGCGGATACGACATAGAGCTGCTCGTGAAGACCATACGGGGGCTGCACGAGCGTTACCCCCATCTCGAGATCATCCTCGAGCCCGGCTCGGCCTTCGCATGGCAGACGGGGCCCCTGCTCTCGCAGGTGGTGGACGTGGTGGAGAACAAGGGCATACGCACCGCCATCCTCAACGTCAGCTTCACATGCCACATGCCCGACTGTCTCGAGATGCCCTACCAGCCCGCCGTGCGCGGCGCCGTGACGCTCCCGCCGCAGTGGGACGAGGCCGTGAAACAGGCACCCGAGGGGAGCCGTCTCTACCGCCTTGGGGGCAACAGCTGCCTGAGCGGCGACTTCATGGGCACGTGGGCCTTCGACCACGAGCTGCAGCAGGGGGAGTATATCCTCTTCGAGGACATGATACACTACACCACCGTCAAGACCTGCATGTTCAACGGCATAGGCCACCCCGCCATCGCCATGCTCCACACCGACGGCACGGCCGAGGTGCTGCGCCGCTACGGCTACGAGGACTACCGCGACCGCATGGACTGACCCCCAAGCGGCATCTTATTACATAATACAAACGGCATCCCGCGGTCCGGAGATCACGGGATGCCGTTGTCATATATGAGGATATCCGGAGACGTCCTGAACAGCGTCAGTCGTCATAGCGGCGCAGCAGCCCCCCGAATTCATCTATGCGGCGGTCGCGCAGGAAGGGCCACCAGCGGCGCACCTGCTCGCAGCGGCGCATGTCTACATCTACGACCGTGACGCACGCCTCCGTGCCCGCCTCGGCGAGGATCTCGCCCTGCGGCCCCGCCACGAAGCTGTGGCCCCAGAACTCTATGCCGCGCGTGGCGCCGCTCGGGTCGGGCTCATGGCCGCAGCGGTTCACCGCAACCACAGGCAGGCCGTTTGCCACGGCATGGCCCCTCTGCACCGTGCGCCACGCCTCCAGTTGCCGCGCCTTCTCGTCATCGGTATCGCTGCTCTCCCACCCTATGGCCGTGGGGTATATCAGCATCTCGGCGCCGCGCAGCGCCATGAGACGCGCACCCTCGGGATACCACTGGTCCCAGCACACCTGCACGCCCAGCACCCCGACAGAGGTGCGGACAGGGCGGAAACCCAGATCGCCGGGCGTGAAATAGAACTTTTCG
Source organism: uncultured Alistipes sp. (assembly GCA_949283205.1). Taxonomy (GTDB): domain Bacteria; phylum Bacteroidota; class Bacteroidia; order Bacteroidales; family Rikenellaceae; genus Alistipes. The sequence goes on from CASDSD010000044.1 coordinate 15,385, forward strand.
TAATAGGCCGGGTCGTCGGGTATATGCATCTTGCGGTAGCGGCCCGCCACCGAGCCGTCGCGCTCGAAGACCACCGCAGTATTATGGTATAGCCCCGCCGCGCGCCGCTCGAAGAGCGACGTCACCAGCACCACGCCGTACTGCCGCGCCACGGCGCCGTAAAACTCCGTCGCGGGGCCGGGTATCGGCTCCGCCAGGTCGAAATTCGCGGTCGACTCCGTCTGGCAGAAGTAGGGCGTGTCGTGCAGCTCCTGCAGCACCACGAGCGCCGCCCCCGCCGCGGCAGCCTCGCCGATGCGCGCCGCCAGGTTGCGGCGGTTCTCCTCCGCCGCGGCGGCAGCACGCTGTTGTATCAATGCAACTTTCATTCTCCTCCTTATATATTTAATTGTTTCATCCGTTGAGCCCGACACCCGCAGGGTACTGCATCGTCACGCAGTGCAGCGACCCGTGCTGGCGCACCAGCACGCGGCAGTCTATCCCCACGACCTCGCGGCCGGGGAACGCCGCCCGCAGCACCTCCGCCGCCGCGGCGTCACGCGCCGCATCGCCGTAGCAGGGCATCAGCACCGCGCCGTTCATGACCAGGGAATTGGCATATGTCGCCGGCAGCCGCTCGCCGCCGTAATACATCGGTGCCGCCATCGGCAGCGCCAGAAGACGGTATGCACGCCCGTCGGCCGTACGCAGTGCCTGCAGCTCCCGTTCCATGGCGGCAAGGCCCGCATAGTCGGGATCCTGCGTATCGTCACACCGCACATAGACGATCGTGTCGTCGGGGCAGAGGCGCGCCAACGTGTCTATATGCCCGTCCGTATCGTCCCCCTCAAGGCTTCCGTGGTCGAGCCACAGCACCCGTTCGGCCCCGAGGCGCGTACGCAGCATCTCCTCCGCCTCGGCCTTCGTGCCGAAGCCGTTGCGGTGCGGCGCAAAGAGGCAGCACGACGTGGTGAGGATCGTGCCGCGGCCGTCCGACTCTATCGAGCCGCCCTCGAGCACCGTATCCGTATCGTCGGCACAGGCGGCGGCATCCAGTGCGCCCGCACGCCACAGCCGCCCGTTTATGGCGTTGTCGCGCGCGGCGGCGAACTTCGCGCCCCAGCCGTTGAAGCGGAAGTCGTGCAGCTCGGCACGGCCGTCACTGTCCACGGTGGTGATGAAAGCGTGGTCGCGCGCCCACGTGTCGTCGGTGGGAGCCTCGAAGACCACGGCGCCGCGGCCGCCATCGGCACGCATGGCGACACCG
>CASDSD010000045.1 GCA_949283205.1 uncultured Alistipes sp.
AAGAGGCTCTCGCCCGCGGCCATCCCGACCTCGAACGAGGTGCGGCCCTCCCCGCCCGAGAACTCCGCCACGGCGTGGCGCGAGCCCTCCACGGGATTCCACACTTCGGGGGCGCCGCCTCCGCACCGCAGCGACAGCCGCCCGCGCAGAGGCTCCGTCGAGCCGTTGAAGAGGAAATATATGTCGCGCCCCTTCTCGCGGCGGTGAGTATACCTCAACGGCGAATAGTCCGTCTGCGCGGCCGCCTCCAGCGTCACGTCGGGGGCTGCGGCCCCCGCAAGGGCCTCCTTCATCGCCATTCGGTCGCTGCGCGACATGCCGGCGCGCACGACGCGCGCGCCGCGCGCCGAGAGCCGTTCCAACACCCGTTCCGCCTCCTCGGGCAGCGCCCGTTCGCACACCACGGCCGCATAGGGACGTCCCGCCGCGACGACGGCGCCGTCACGCACCTCGGCCGCGGCAAGCGCCGCCAGCGGCAGGTAGTCGGCGTCATAGCCCGCCTCGGCGACAAGGTCGGCCGTACGCGCCATGTTCTCTCCGGCAAAGGGTACGGCCACATCCGTCACGCGGTCGCCGCGCACGAGCATCATGTTGCAGCGCCACAGGTAGTCCACCAGCATGTCCACATGTTCGAACCAGGGGTTGTTCCGGTCCATATCGCTGAAGAGCCACGTGTTGAGCCCCGGGAAATCGGTCAGCGTAGCCTGCTGCACCGCCCCCGTGAGGGCCACGTCATTGACGCCCTGCACATAGGCCATATCGGCGGCGCGTTTCAGCGCCGCAGGCACCGTGGCATAGGCCAGGGTCTCGGTATTTCCCACCTCGGCCGCCACGCGCCGCATGCCGCAGAGGCGTGCCGCCGAGGCCGCCGTCCTGCAGTCGTCCGTCACGCCGTCGGGAACGAAACGGGCCGATGCCAGCAACAGGTCCGCCCCGCCATCCGTACCGCACAACAGCGCCGCGTCCACGTCGCGACTCACCAGATCGAGCCCCGCGGCATGGCACAACTCCGCCATGCGGCCGATATATCCGGCGCGCCACGACGCCCCGCCGGCAACCCCGAGAACCGAGATGTCGGCCGACGCCGGGGGCACATTCCCCGCCACGACGAAACGCAGCGCGCTCCTCTCCGCCGCAGGCACACGCGCCAAAATGCGTCCCGCATATGCGTTGAAGTGACGTTCCGCGGCGGCACGTCCATCCTCATCCTGCACGTCGGCATCGTTCCACGCACCCGCGCCGGCCGTATAGGGCCAGAAGGAACCCAATCCCGGGCGGGCCGTTATACCCAGCTCGACATGCTCCTCGGCGGCCGTACGCAGCGCCGCACGCAGTGCCTCCCACCATCCGTCATCCATGACGTCATGACGCACGGGACCGTGCAGTTCGGGCAGCTCGATCTCGCTTATCACCACGCGCTTGAATCCCTCGCGGGCGAAGGCGCGGAGATCCTCCGCAGCGCCTTCCTCCGAGACGCAGCCCGACACCCAGTACCAGAACAGCGTGACATCGTCACCCCCGCCGTCGGCGGGCCGCCGCGTCACCCCCGCCGGCTTGTTGCCCGAGGCGCCGTCCTCGAAAAGGTCCCCCACGGAGAAGGCCTCGCCCGTAGCGTCGCTGCGGCCGCAACCCGCCGCAGCCACGACGACAGCCGCGGCCATGCACACCGCATGCGCATACCGCACAATACGATTCTTCATAACCGATTTATAGTTTTACCATGTGGCCATACAATCGTCGATAATGGCTATGCGCCGTTCGATAACCGTCTTCATGAACTCTACGGCCTGCGCATACGAGAAGTATGCGTCGCCGTTGTCATTGACGGTCATGGGCCAGCGCGAATAGTTCTCCTCGACGGCATAGAGCAGCTGCGACGAACAGCGGTCCACGAAGTCGGGAAGGGTGAGGAATGCCGGCCGCAGCTCACGCCACCGCGCCTTGGCCAGATCCCGCATCTCCTCGTCCTCGAAGAGGTAGTGCATCCATATCGCATCCTTCACATAGAGCGAATAGGCCGCGGGCTGCGCCTCGAAGTAGGTGAAGTTGAAGGTGCCGTAGTCGAAGTCCCAGATCGGCCCCGCGACGAGCTTGCCCCCGCGGTCCTTGTGCAGGTACACGCTGCCGGGGTTGAGAATCTCGTGGTTGATGCAAACCTCGTACAGAAGCCAGTAGTCGATGAACGACAGAGGGTCGATATAGTTCTTGTACCCCCGCTCGGGATCCGTGCGCAGGTTCGGATCCATCACGGCGCGCTCGAAATCCCCTATGTAGTTGCGTATGTAATCGAACTGGGCATCCGTCAGGTCGTCATCGTCGGGCGACTTGACGATGTACCATGTCGACGACACGCCGTATTTGCTCGGCACCATCGGAGACCACTTGCGCGGCGACTCGTCCCAGTGGAAATCCATCTCCACAAGGTAGCCCCCCGTAATGTCGGTATCCTCGGGCTGCAGCTCGTGGACATTGACGCGGTTCTCGTCCACGCGCACCTGTTCGGTGAGTTGGTACGTACCCGTATATTCGCCGTTGTAGTAGAGCTCGACATACTGGCTGCGCGGCGCCCACGCCAGCGACGTGAGACCCGACGCATAGAAGGCCGTCGAGTTGCGCACCATCGTGCGGTCGCAATAGTTCGCCAGCATCACCCACCGCTTGTGCTCCGGCATGCCGAGCATCGACGTGCGCTTGTCGAACTTCATGTTGAAGGGCTTCTTGTCCCAGCCCCACGTGATGTTGCCGCGCCCGCGCAGCTGCATCTTCGTCTCGGGAAGGTCGTCCCACACGCCGTTGCCGTCGATGCGGATCGTAGCCTCCTTCCACTCCTCCTTCGAGGTGATGTCGCTGCCGATGGGACGCATGCCCGTCGTCGAGTTGATATACATTACCGGCAGGCCCGTGAAGTTGACCACGCGGACCGTGTACTCGATCCGCTCGCCGCCGTTCTCCACCACATAGGTCACATCGTGCGTGAAGTCGTTCGGCGTCACGCCGCTCTGCTGCTTCGTACCCTTTACCGTAACATCCCCCATGGCGATGAAGGTCGCAACAAGTGCGCTCACGTCAACCAGCTCGGACGTGCGGACCAGGAAAGTGGACGTGGCGTCGTCATAGGTACAGTATATGTCCTCGTCGAGTTGCGGATTGTTGCTCTTGAGAAAACCGACGGAAGAGATCCCCGTCGTAGCCTCGGTGTTCTGCACGCAGAAGACATCCGACATGTAGGTGCGGTCGTCCGACGTGGTGATGAAGATACGCACGTCGATGCGGAACGGGGCATCCGAGAGGTCTCGATTGACGATACGCGCCGAATAACGCCCTTCGCCCTCGGCCTTGACACTGTCCATGTAGACCTCCTTCGTGGCGCTGTGGGTCACCGCATAGCACAGGCGCGCATTATAGATGCCGTTGCCATAGGTGAAATCGGTCGTGGCGGGCGATACCGTAAACGTTATCTCGGTACTGCTACCGTCGGCGACGGCAACGATACCCGAATTCTCGACGGTAATCGTAACGGGGATGTCGCTGTCGGCCCCCGACTCCTTACATCCGACGGCAAAGAGTACCGTCATGCAAACCACCGGCACCAAAATCCTGCGAATGCGGAAAATCACTCTGCTTAACATAATCTTTCGTATTTGAGGTCTTCTGCAAATATATGAAAAGCATATGGCAGAAGCAAATGAAAATACCGCTTTTCGACACTATTGTGCCTCCCCTCCGATCCTTTATGTGATGGCTGCGGAGCCGTCGCCGTAACCGAACGGATATCCCGCCCGCACGCACGGTCGGGGCCATATGATTCCGCGGGCGCACCGCCGGCGGAGCGGCACCGGAGGATACGGGCACACGCCGCGGCAGGCCGTGAAGAGTGGCGGCAAGAAGAGGCCGGCAAAAGGTACGGTGAGAGAAGAATCCGGGGCGGGAAAGGAAGAGGCCGGCAAAAGGTACGGTGAGAGAAGAATCCGGGGCGGGCCGGGGAGAGAAGAGATTGGGCCGGGCCGGAACAGAGTCGGGAGCGGGCGGGCGGGACCGTGGCGGGGCTACTCCTCCCCGTCGTCGAAATACATCCCCTCCATCAGGGCGTCGATTTCGCGCCGCTCCTTCTTCGTCGGGCGTCCCGTGCCGCGGTCACGGAAGACAAAAATCGTCTCGCGTGGCGCCGACAGTTTCGCCAGCTCCTCCGCCGGCGTGATGTTGAGGCAGTAGTCGGACACGTTCTTCGCCGGCTGGCGGCTGCTCACAAGCCCCACGACCTTATATCTGTATGTCACGGGCATGCGTTTCACCGAGATCTCATCCCCCACCTTCACTTCGCGCGAAGGCTTGCAATAGCCGTCGTTCACCGTCACGCGGTTGTTGCGGATAGCCTCCGCGGCATCGCTGCGGGTCTTGAACACACGAACCGCCCACAGATACTTGTCAAGTCTTATATCCTTATCTTCCATCTTCGTCGATACCCTTTTTGTTTGTTACTTCCCCGCCGCCTCTGCCATTTTGACGTTACCGGCCCCGCCATGCCCGCATCCCTGCCGTCCGCGCCATGCCCGCATCCCAGCCGCCCGCGGCGCGAGCATTCGCCCATGCCACGGCTTGCCGCAGGATGCTGCGGAGTACACGCGCATCAGTTGTCGTCGGCGTGCGACCCCTCCTCGGTCTGGCGGCTGACGCTCAGGATCATCCCCAGCCCGATCGAGGTGAAGAGCAGCGACGAGCCGCCGCGCGAGATCATGGGCAGCGTCTGTCCCGTCTCGGGGATGATATTCACCGTCACCATGATATGCAGCAGCGCCTGCCCCGTTATGAGCAGCGCGATACCCAGCGACAGCATCGCCGGGAACTTCTTGGGACATCGCTCGAAAATCTCTATCGCACGGAAGAAGATCCACACGTACAACGCCACGAGGATCATCGCCACGCCGATGCCGTACTCCTCGACGAAGAAGGCGAAGGCGTAGTCGCTCTCGGGGTGCGTCATCTCGACGCGCACGGCGCTCTGGCCCGCGCCGCGCCCCAGCAGTCCGCCGCTGTATATCGCTATCATCGAACGTTCCGTATCGCTCAGCTCGTCGATGGGTTTCTCGGTCTGCGACGAGGTCCACAGGTCGATCCACGTCTCGACACGTCCGTGCGCCGTATGGCTGCGCCCCAGCCCCAGCACCCACATGAGAGCTCCTCCCGCCACCGCCAGAGCCACGATGCGCAGAATCTCGCGCCACCGCACGCGCCCGATGTAGAGCATCGCCAGCGACAGCACGAAGACCAGCACGGCCGACGAGGTGTGCGCCGGCACGATCACCAGACACGACAGCACGATGGGAAGGAATATCGAGAAGCCGCCCTCGCGCCATATGCGCCGCTGCTTGGGCCGGCCCCAGGTCCAGAACTTGAAACTCGGCACGATCTGCAGCGTGCGTATGGTCGACTGCCGTTTAGCGAGCTGGTTGGCCAGGTACATCACGATGGTGAGCTTGAGCATCTCCGACGGCTGGAACTGGAATCCCATCACCGAGATCCAGCGGGCGGCGCCGTTTGTGGTCTGCCCCGTGAAGTAGACGAACAGCGTCAGCAGCAGCGACACCACGAAGAGCAGGTTCGTGAAGCGGCGGTATGTCTGGCTGTTTATGCGGTGCACGAAGAATATGGCGCCGATACACACCGCCAGCACCGAGAGCTGCGTGCGCAGGAACTCCGCCGTGGACGAATCCGAACGGGTGTTGTATGCCATCTTCGCCGTGGACGAATATACCACCAGCACCGAGATGATCATCAACGAGATGATGATCACCCACAGCACCCTGTCGCCGCCGAAGAGACGGCGCACCGTGGCCACAAGACCCGCACCTGCGGCATCGGCCTGCTCCCCGCCGCCCCCGCCGCCATTGCCGGCGCCATCCGTGCCGGAAGCGTCCGCAGCTCCGGCCGCAGACGCCACACGCACTTCCGAAAACTCCTTCTCCTCGTACATACGCATCAGGTTTTTATCGTTTCACCGGCCGCGGCCGTCACTTGCCTAGGATGTTCTCCCGCACCCACTGCTTGAAGAGTTCGCCGCGCTGCTCGTAGTTCCTGAAGAGGTCGAAGCTGGCGCACGCCGGCGACAGCAGCACCACGTCCCCCGCCACGGCCCGCGCCGCGGCAGCACGCATCGCCTCGTCGAGCGACGAAGTCGACACCACCTCGGGCACAACCCCCGTGAACGACTCCACCAGCTTGGCGTTGTCCACGCCCATGCAGACGAGGCACTTCACCTTCGCCCGTGCGAACTCCTTCAGCGGCCCGTAGTCGTTCCCCTTGTCCGTACCGCCGGCGATCCACACCACGGGGCGCGTCATGCTCTCCAGGGCATACCACACCGAGTCGACATTGGTCGCCTTCGAGTCGTTTATCCACTCCACGCCGTCCCGTTCGCCCGCAGGCTCGAGACGGTGCTCCACAGGGTCGAACGCATAGATCGACCGCGCCACGGCGTCGGGCTCCACACCCGCCGCCAGCGTCGCCAGGGCCGCCGCCATGGCGTTGTAGGCGTTGTGCAGTCCCTTGATCTTCATCCGCGACGTGTCGATGGTGACACTCTTCTTTCCCACGCGCGCCGTGAACTCGCCCTCGCCGTCGAGCCATGCGTCGCCCGCACCGCTCGCAACGGCCGTGTGCGCCGCAAAGGGGAGCTGGCGCATGCGCAGGTCGTACTTGCCCAGCTCGCCCGCAATGACGGGATCGTCGGCCGAGTAGACGAAGCAGCAGCGCGAGTGCTGGTTGCGGATGATGCGCATCTTCGAGTCGACATAGTTCTGGAAGCAGTAGCCGTAGCGGTCCAGATGGTCGGGCGTGATGTTCATCAGCACCGCCACGTCGGCACGGAAATCATACATGCCGTCCAGCTGGAACGAACTTATCTCCAGCACGTACCAGTCGTAGTCGCCCGTGGCGACCGAGTAGGCGAAGCTCTCGCCTATGTTGCCGCCGAGGGCCACGCGCAGCCCCGCGTCGCGCATGATGCGGTAGACGAGCGACGTCGTGGTGGTCTTGCCGTTCGAGCCGGTGATGCAGATGGTGCGGGCGCGCCCCTTGTAGCGCCCCGCGAACTCGATCTCCGAGATGATAGGTATGCCCCGCCCGCGCAGCGCCTGCACCACGGGCGCCTTCTCCGGTATGCCGGGCGACTTGACGACCTCGTCCGCCGCAAGGATGCGCTCCATCGTGTGGCCCCCCTGCTCGTACTCCACGCCCCACTCGTCCAGCACGCGGCGGTAGCGCTCGGCTATCGCGCCCGCGTCCGAAAGAAATACGTCGAATCCCTTTTTCCTGGCCAGAACGGCAGAGCCGTAACCGCTGATTCCGCCGCCCAATACTACTATCCGTTTCATTGTTTTATCGTCATTATACTGTTCCGCGGCGAAACCCCGCCGCAGAGATCACATTACGGTCTCCTTTTCGCCGGCGCCCCACACGCCGACACCTGTCCTATCGCATCTTGAGCGTCACGAGGGTCATGGCGCAGAGCAGGATCGAGACGATGAAGAAACGCATCACGATCTTGGTCTCGAACAGACCCTTTTTCTGGTAGTGGTGGTGCAGCGGCGACATGAGCAGCAGGCGCCGCCCCTCGCCGTAGCGTCGCCGCGTGTACTTGAACCACCCCACCTGTACCATCACCGACACCGACTCCACGAGGAAGATGCCGCAGAGCAGCGGCAGCAGCAGCTCCTTGCGTATGCAGAGGGCGAAGACGGCGATGATGCCCCCGATCGAGAGCGACCCCGTGTCACCCATGAATATCTGCGCGGGGTAGGAGTTGTACCAGAGGAATCCCAGCAGCGCGCCGCTCATCGCCGCGGCGAAGACCACAAGCTCCGACGCGTCGGGTATATACATTATGTTGAGATAGTCGGCATAGATGATGTGGCCCGAGAGGTATGCCAGCACACCCAGCACCAGCACTATCGGCACCGACACGGATGTCAGCAGGCCGTCGAGCCCGTCCGTCAGGTTGGCGCCGTTCGAGACCGCCGTCACCACGAATATCGCCACGGCGATGTAGAGGATCCATGTCAGCAGGCGGTCGCCCCCGACGACCCAGCCGTAGTCGAACTCGTTGTCCTTGACGAAGGGGATGGTGGTGTTGGCGATCTTCTGCGGCTCGGAGTCTATGACCGAGCGCTGCACCTGCGTCACCACCGTCTGCCCCGCCTCGTCGGTGTATGTCACCTCCACGGGCCCGTCGATCTTCTCGCGCACGACAACCTCCTGCGAGAAACACATCACCGAGCCGACGATGATGCCGAGGCCCACCTGCCCCACGATCTTGAAACGCCCCTTGAGGCCCTCCTTCCTGTGGCGGAAGGTCTTGATATAGTCGTCCAGGAACCCTATGCAGCCCAGCCACACCGTCGAGACGATCATCAGCTGCACGTATATGTTGTCCAGGCGCCCCACAAGGAGTATCGGCACCAGCACCGCCAGCAGGATCAGCACGCCGCCCATGGTGGGGGTGCCGCGCTTCGAGAGCTGCCCCTCGAGCCCCAGGTCGCGGATCTCCTCGCCTATCTGGTGGCGGCGCAGCATCCGTATGATCGAACGGCCGAAGATGATGGTTATGAGCAGCGCCAGGATCACCGCCAGCGCCGAGCGGAACGATATGTACTGGAACATTCCCGAGCCCGGGACGTCGTACATCTCGTCGAGATAACGGAATAATGAGTATAACATCTTGTCTCTGTAATCGGTTCTTTATCATTGCGCCCCGCCGCCCTCGAGGCAGCGCAGCGCGGCGGCCGCCTCCTCGCGGTCGTCGAAATGGTGTTTCTCGCGCCCCACGATCTGGTAGGTCTCGTGGCCCTTGCCCGCGATGAGGACGATGTCGCCCTCGTGCGAAAGCATCACCGCCGTGCGTATGGCCTGTGCGCGGTCCGTGATGCGCAGGCACCGAGACCCCGCAGCCACGCCCGTCATGATCTCGTCGAGGATCGCCTCGGGGTCCTCCGTGCGGGGGTTGTCCGACGTGAAGACCGCCACCGACGCCTCGCGCGAGGCTATGGCCCCCATCTCGGGACGCTTCGTGCGGTCGCGGTCGCCCCCGCACCCGCATACCACGATGAGCCGCTGCTCCGGACGCCGGATCTCGTTTATGGTCTCGATAACGTTCTGCAGCGCATCCGGCGTGTGGGCGTAGTCCACGATGACCGTACGTCCCGACTCCGAGCGCACCGGCTCGAAACGGCCGCTCACCGAGTGCAGGGCACTCAAGTGCCGCAGCGCCTCCTCCGCCTCCATGCCCAGCAGCCGCGCCGCGCCGTAGACGGCCAGCAGGTTGGCCGCATTGAAGCGCCCGAGGAAATCGACCCACACCTCGCGCCGGTCGATCGCAAGCAGCATCCCGTCGAAGTGCATCTCCAGCACCTTGCACCGGAAGTCGGCCATCGACCGCAGAGAATAGGTCGACACCTTCGCGCGCGTGTTCTGCACCATCACCGCGCCGTTGCGGTCGTCGGCGTTGACCAGCGCGAAGGCCCCCTTCGGCAGCGTGTCGAAGAGGCGTTTCTTCGCCTTGACATACTCGGCGAAGGTCTTGTGGTAGTCGAGGTGGTCGTGCGTGAGGTTCGTGAAGACCGCCCCCGCGAAGCGCAGGCCCCGCACGCGCTGCTGCACGATCGAGTGCGACGACACCTCCATGAAGCAGTACTCGCACCCCGCATCGACCATCTCGCGCAGCATGGCATTCAGCCGCACGGCATCGGGCGTGGTATGCGTCGACTCCACCTCGCGGTCCCCCACGCGGTAGACCACCGTCGAGATGAGTCCCGCCCCGTGTCCCGCCATGCGGAACATGTCGCATAGCAGCGTGGCCACCGTCGTCTTGCCGTTGGTGCCCGTCACCCCCACGAGCCGCAGCTCGTGCGACGGGTTGCCGTAGAAGGCCGCCGCCATGTCGGCCAGCGCCCCGTGGCTGTCGTCCACCACGGCGTAGCTCACGCCATCGACGGTATGCTCGGGCAGCCGCTCGCACACCACCGCCGCGGCTCCGGCCTCGACCGCCGCCCCGATGTAGTCGTGTCCGTCGCTGCTCTCGCCGCGCACCGCAAAGAAACAGTCGCCGCGCCCCACGCGCCGCGAGTCGTAACACAGCGCCCCGATCTCGGGATCGGCCGACGTCACGATCGTTCGCACGGCCGTCGCGGCAAGCAATTCGCTAAAACGTTTCATATCTCTTTTCATTTTCACACTGTTCCACATTCTCCCGCACGCCGTCTTGCGCGTCGCATCGCACGGCCCACCATCGCCCGCGCCGGCTTACCGGAGGGTTATCGACACCGTCTGTCCGGCGCGGATCCTCTCGCCCGCGCGGATGCTCTGCGTGCGCACGCGCCCCTCGCCCGTGCTGCGCACCCTCAACCCGCGGCTCTCCAGCAGGTAGAGCGCATCCTTCAACCCCATGCCCACGACATTGGGCATCGTCGTACGGTCGGCCTCCACGGTGCGTATGTCGACGTTGCGGAGCGAATCCATGCGGACCGTACCCCAGCCGTTGCGGTCGGTGAACGACACCCGCGGCGAGAACTTGTCCGCCACGCGCCGCACCTCGGCGATGTTGCCCCCCTTGACCTGTGCGGGGTAATGCTCCTCCTCCGAGGGCTCCACCGTCTGGTGCCACTCCTCGTCGCGGTAGTATATGTAGTTCACGATGTCGCGCTGCACGGGACCCGCCAGGCCCGCGCCGTAGACCGTCGTGCCGCGGCCCCGCCGCGTGTAGATCGACGTCATGACCGTATACTTCGGCTCGTCGGCCGGGAAGTAGGTCACCATCGAGCCCAGGTAGTATCCGTCGGCATAGGTGATGCCGCTCTGCGCCACCTTCGCCGTACCCGTCTTGGCCGCCACGCGCATGGTCACCGTATCGCGGAAATAGGCATGCGCCGTACCCGTGCGGGCCGTCTCCTCGAGGCACTCCCGCACCACGTCCAGCGTCGCGTCGCTGCAGATCCTATCCACCAGCACCCGCGTGGGAAAGCGCTCCACAACGTGGTTGCCGCGCCGCACCTCGCGGATGAGCCGCGGCGCGACCATGCAGCCGTCGTTCGCCACGGCGTTGTACAACGTCAGCATGTGTATCGGCGGCAGCTCCACCGCATAGCCGTAACCCATGTTCGGCAGCGTATGCAGCGACCACTGCTTCGTGCCGTACTCGGGGATCAGAGGCGTCGCCTCCCCCATCTCGTCAAGCCCCACGGTGCGGTCCAGACGCAGATGGCGCAGGAACTTAACGTACCGCTCGGGATCATCCTTGTAGTGGTCGTACACCGCCTCGGCGAAGTAGACGTTCGACGACTGCGCCACGGCCTCCTTCAGGGCGATCTCGCCCCCGATGTCGTGCGAGTCCTGTATCAGCGGGCCGCGGTTGCCGCCCACGCGCACCGCACGCCCGTGGTGCGTGTCGTAGGTCTTATCCACCGACATGCCGCAATCCTCCACCAGCGCCAGCATCGCCGCCAGCTTGAACGTGGAGCCCGGCTCCATGCGGCGGCTCAACGCATAGTTCTCCTTCTCGACATATACGCCGCTGCGCTCCGACGTCTCTCCCAGGTTGGCTATGGCAAGGATGTCGCCCGTGGCCACCTCCATCACCATCGACGTGCCCCAGATGGCATGCTGCTCGGCGAGCTGCCGCCGCAACGCCTGGTCGGCGATATGCTGTATGTCGGCATCCAGCGTCGTGATGATATCCATGCCGTCCTCGGCGTCAATGTTCTCGCGGCTGTGCACCACGGTCGAGAAGCCCGGGGCGATGCGCTGGCGTATCATGCGGCCGTTGCGCCCCTCCAGCCTGTCGCGGTAGATCGCCTCGATGCCGTAGTTGCCGCGGTCGCCCACAAGCCCCAGCGTACGCCGCGCCAGCTCCCCGTAGGGGTAGACCCGCTGGTCTAAAGTCACCAGGTTGAACGTCATGCCCAGATTCCAGTTCAGGATCGGATACTTGCGCAGCGTCTGCCACTCGTTGTAGTCGACCGGGCGCGGCAGGATCGTAACCGGACGGTGGTCGCGCAGCGTGTCGTAGAGCTTCACCGTCTTGAACTCGTCGTGACGCAGCATGTCCCAGATGCGGGCGAAGAAGCCCTCCGAGCGCAGCACCGTCGTATCCTTGCGGTAGACCACGCGGTAGTGTTTCTCGTGCTCCTCGATCATGCGGCGGCGGTACTCCGACGCCGAACGGTCGCCGAAAAACTTCGACAGCAGCTTGGCCAGCGAGTCGGCCTGCTCGCGGAACAGCGCCAGAGAGTCGAAGCCGTCGCTCGCCATGTCGAAATCGACACGGTAACGCAGGATCGACGTGGCGAGGGGCTCCCCGTCACGCGCCAGGATCGAGCCGCGACGCGAATAGACCGAGTCGGCGATGAAGATACGCCGCTCCAGACGCTTGGCGTTGTATGCCGTCTCGGGGCTCAGGGCCGAGACCCACACCAGACGCACGACCACGCACAGCGCCACGAGGATGAAGACTCCGTAGACCCTCTTCACCCTCGAGAACATCTCGTCCTTGACGTCTGTATCGCGTTTCAATTTAGCCATTTTCGGTATCTTTTCCCCCGCCGGCGCCATCCCCGGCCTGCAGGCACGCCGCTCCGCACGCTACTCCACGACGGACTTCGGCCGCCGCGGATCCTTCAGGTCGATGCCGCGCCGCTGCAGCTCCTCCGAGATGGCGGCATGGGTCGTGCGGCGGTACAGCTGCTCCTGCAGGCGGATCGACCGCTCGCGCAGAAGCTGCACCTCGCGCTCCATGCGCGAATATTTCATGTCGGCGGCAAGCGAGGCGAACATCACCATGATGCTCACCAGGCACATGCCCGCTATCGCAGCCAGATAACGGTAGTTCTCGGCCACGCTGCGGTTCACCAGGATGTTGCCCGAGAAGAGCTGCCACACCAGCCGAGACCGCTTCCGCGTCACGCGCTGCCGCGCCTCCTGCTCCTCACGCCGCTGCGCCTCCTCCTCTTCGCGGTCGCGCGCGATCTCCTCGTCGGCCTCCCCGCTCTGCACGCGCAGGATCTCGCGCCGCACGCGGCGACGGAACTCCTCCGCCTCCTCGCGCTCGCGTATCTCTTCCTCGCTCAAGGGGTTGAATTCATCCTCCTCGGGTCGCATATATCCTTGATCCTCCATATTTCAAAACTTACGAGCCGCCGCCTCACACCTTTTCCGCAGCCCTCATCCTGGCCGACCGCGACCGCGGGTTCTCCTCGATCTCCTGCGGCGACGGCGTCACGGCCTTGCGCGTCACCACCTCGAACGGCGTGAGCTGGCGGCCGTAGAAGTCGCTCTCGACGCGCCCCTCGAAGTTGCCGCTGCGCATGAAGTTCTTCACCAGACGGTCCTCGAGCGAGTGGTACGATATGACCACAAGCCGCCCGCCCGGGCGCAGCACCCGCAGCGACTGCTCGAGCGCCATCTTCAGCGCCTCCATCTCGCCGTTGACCTCGATGCGCAGCGCCTGGAACAGCTTTGTCAGGAACTTCGCCCCGTCGCGCCGGGGCGTGCAGGGCTCCACGGCCTCCACCAGCTGCCGCGTGGTGAGGATAGGCTCCGCCTCGCGGCGCCGCACGATGCATGCGGCGATCTTCCATGTCGTCTCCAGCTCGCCCCAGTCGCGCAGCACGCGCGCCAGGGCGTCGGCATCGTAGCCGTTCACCACGTCGGCCGCGGTACGGCCGCCGCGGCGGTTCATGCGCATGTCGAGCGGGCCGTCGCTGCGGAACGAGAAGCCCCGCTCCGCCTCGTCGAAGTGGTGCGACGAGACCCCCAGGTCGGCCAGGATGCCGTCCACCTGCCGCACGCCGCGCAGGCGCAGCGCCCCCCGCAGAAAGCGGAAGTTGCTCTCGACATAGTGCAGGCGCCCGTCGTCGGGGATATTCGCCGCGGTATCGCGGTCCTGGTCGAAGGCATAGAGACTCCCCTCCGGCCCCAGGGCCGAGAGTATGCGGCGCGAGTGGCCGCCCCCGCCGAAGGTGAGATCGACGTATGTCCCCGCAGGGTCGATGCGCAGCAGCGACACCGCCTCGCCGGCCAGGACGGGAACGTGGTATGGTGCGGAGTCCGAAGAGATTGTCATTTTCAAAAGCGCATAATCGGTGGTAAAGGTACGGTTTTTACCAGAAATCTCGAGCATTTGTCTCCATATATTTTTTCGGGGCGGCGCGCGCCGAAAAAATTTGGACGCCGCGCCCGAAAATCGGGGTGCGAATTTTGGCGGTCTCTATTTTTATGGCTAACTTTGTGCGCAACAAAAACCCCAAGTATATGTCGTTCATAGATGAAAGGGTAGAGGCGACAGGGTTGACTTTCGACGACGTGTTGCTCGTACCCGCCTACTCAGAAGTGTTGCCGCGGACAGTCTCGACCGAGACATACTTTTCGCGAAATATCAAGTTGAACATACCCATCGTGTCGGCCGCCATGGATACGGTCACCGAGGCCCCTCTGGCCATAGCGCTCGCTCGTGAAGGAGGCATAGGCGTGATTCACAAGAATATGACCATAGCCGAGCAGGCCGCGCACGTAAGACGCGTAAAGCGCGCCGAGAACGGCATGATCTACGACCCCATCACCATCACCAAGGAGCAGACCGTAGGCGACGCCCTGAAGCTCATGCACGACAACAAGATCGGCGGCATCCCCGTCATCGACGCGCAGAACACTCTCATCGGCATCGTCACCAACCGCGACCTGCGCTTCCAGCGCGACATGGGGCGCCGCATCGAGGAGGTCATGACCAAGGAGAACATCATCACCACCCACAGCACCGAACTCGAGAAGGCCTCGGAGATACTCCTGCGCAACAAGATCGAGAAGCTGCCCGTGGTCGATGACAACGGCAAGCTCATCGGACTCATCACATACAAGGACATCACCAAGGTGCAGGACCATCCCAACGCCTGCAAGGACTCGAAGGGACGTCTGCGCGTGGCTGCCGGCATAGGCGTCACGGGCGACGCCGTGGAGCGCGTGCGCGCCCTCATCAACGAGAGCGTCGACGCCGTGGTGATAGACTCGTCGCACGGCCACTCGAAGAATGTTGTCGAGACGCTCAAGCGTGTCAAGAGCGAGTTCCCGGAGCTCGACGTCGTCGTGGGCAACATAGCCACGGCCGACGCCGCACGGTATCTCGTGGAGGCGGGCGCCGACGGCATCAAGGTGGGCATAGGCCCCGGCTCGATATGCACCACGCGCATCATCGCCGGCTGCGGCGTGCCCCAGCTCTCGGCCATCTACGACGCGGCACACGCCATCAAGGGCAGCGGCATCCCCGTCATCGCCGACGGCGGCCTCCGCTATTCGGGCGACTGCGTCAAGGCGCTGGCTGCGGGCGGCGACAGCGTCATGATAGGCTCGATGTTCGCCGGCACGGAGGAGTCGCCCGGCGAGACCATCATATACAACGGCCGCAAGTTCAAGACCTATCGCGGCATGGGCTCGATCGACGCCATGAAGGCCGGATCGAAGGACCGCTACTTCCAGAGCGAGGTGAGCAACGACAACAAGCTCGTGCCCGAGGGCATCGTCGGCCGCGTGCCCTTCAAGGGGTCGCTGAGCGAGACGGTCTACCAGCTCGTGGGAGGCATCCGCGCCGGCATGGGCCTCTGCGGCGCCAGGAACATCGCCGCCCTGAAGAAGGCGAAGTTCGTGCGCATCACGGCAAACGGCGTCACCGAGAGCCACCCGCACGACGTGACCATCACGCGCGAGACTCCCAACTATTCACGCGGCGAGTAACCCCGCGGCGGAGAATATCATCCCCGAAAACCAAAGAGTTTTTATGACTGAAAAAATATTGATCATAGACTTCGGGTCGCAGTACACGCAGCTCATAGCGCGGCGTGTGCGCGAGCTGAACGTCTACTGCGAGATCCATCCCTACAACCACCTGCCGGCACTCGACTCTTCGGTGCGCGGCGTGATAATGTCGGGAAGCCCCTTCTCGGTGCGCGACGCCGCGGCGCCACGCATCGACCTCACTCCCATAAAGGGACGGCTGCCGCTGCTGGGCGTATGCTACGGCGCGCAGTACCTGGCCCACTTCTTCGGCGGCGAGGTGAGCCCCGCCCCCAGCCGCGAGTACGGCCGCGCCATGCTCACGGTGAAGCACGCCGACGACCCCCTGATGAAGGAGATGCCATCGCCCACACAGGTGTGGATGTCGCACGGCGACACCATCACCCGCGTCCCCGCAGGCTATGAGGTCATAGCCAGCACCGACGACGTCGAGATGGCGGCATACCATATAGTCGGCGAGCAGACCTGGGGCATACAGTTCCACCCCGAGGTGTTCCATTCGACAGACGGCCGACAGCTTCTGCGCAACTTCGTTGTCGACATCTGCGGCTGCGCGCAGTCGTGGACCTCGGAGAGCTTCGTCGAGTCTACGGTCGCCGAGCTGCGGGCCAAGATCGGCAATGACAAGGTCGTGCTGGGACTCTCGGGCGGTGTCGACTCGTCCGTTGCGGCCGTGCTGCTGCACAAGGCCATCGGCGAGCGTCTCTACTGCATCTTCGTCGACTCGGGCCTGCTGCGCCGCAACGAGTTCGAGGACGTGCTCGAGTCATACAAGGGCATGGGCCTCAACGTCAAGGGCGTGCGCGCTGCGGACCGTTTCCTGGGCGACCTGAAGGGCGTCACCGACCCCGAGCAGAAACGCAAGATCATAGGCCGCGACTTCGTCGAGGTCTTCAACGACGAGGCACAGCGCATCGAGGACGTGAAGTGGCTGGCACAGGGTACAATCTACCCCGACGTGGTGGAGTCGGCATCCGTGAACGGCCCCGCCGCCAAGATCAAGTCGCACCACAACGTGGGCGGCCTGCCCGAACACATGAACCTCAAGATCGTCGAGCCCCTGCGCCTGCTCTTCAAGGACGAGGTGCGCCGCGTGGGCCGCACGCTGGGCATCAGCCCCCTGCTCATAGGGCGCCATCCCTTCCCGGGGCCGGGCCTCGGAATACGCATCCTCGGCGAGGTCACGGCCGAGAAGGTCGAGGTGCTGCAGAAGGCCGACAAGATCTTCATCGACATGCTTCGCGAGGCCGATCTCTACGACAAGGTATGGCAGGCGGGCGTGATGCTGCTGCCGGTGCAGAGCGTGGGCGTCATGGGCGACGAACGCACATACGAGAGCTGCGTGGCGCTGCGCGCCGTGACCTCGACGGACGGCATGACCGCCGACTGGGTACACCTGCCCTACGACTTCCTGGCCAAGGTGTCGAACGAGATAATAAACAAGGTGAACGGCGTAAACCGCGTAGTCTACGACATCTCGTCAAAACCGCCCGCAACAATCGAGTGGGAATAAGGGAGGGGCCGAGCGAACGGGCCGGACATTGAAAAGAATGGAAGGTGCCGGGCGAACAGGCCGGGCGCAAGAAATAATAGAGGTGTCGGGCGAACGGGCCGGGCATTGAAAAGAATGGAAGGTGCCGGGCGAACAGGCCGGGCATTGAAAAGAAAAGATCCTATCCGGAAAGCGACAAGCCTCACCGCACCGATAAAGACGAAAAGACCTTCACCCCATTGGGATGAAGGTCTTTTCGTGTATCACGGAGAACGGCACGGGCTCCCTGCATCTTTGCCTTACAGCGCCTCCGGACCTCTCCTCCTTACAGCGTCTCCACGCCCGCTTCTCCTTACAGTGTCTCCACCTCCTTACAGCGCCTCCGGCCCTCTCCCCCTTACAGCGTCTCCACGCCCGCGCCCCTTACAGTGTCTCCACGCCCGCGCCCCTTACAGTGTCTCCACCCCCGTAAGTGCGGTCATGGCGGCGCGGCCCTGCGCGCCCAGCGAGAGCGAGAAGTCGTTTACGAAGAGTGCTATATGCTTGTCTATGACGTCGTCCTCCATCTCCTGCGCATGCTCCTTGACATAGGGGCGCGACACCTCGGGATGGGCGAAGGCGTACTCTATGCTGCGGCGCAGCAGCCGCTCGAAGCGGCCGATCGTCTCCACCCCCAGCGTGCGGCGCATGACGATGCCGCCGAGGGGCAGGGGTAGGGATGTGCGGTGCTCCCACTCGAGGCCGAGGTCGGCGACGAGTTCGAGGTTGCGGCGCCCGTAGACGAAGCGCCCCTCGTGTATCAGTACGCCGGCATCGTATTCGCCCCGCTCGACCGCCGCGGCGATCTCCGAGAAGAGCAGCGGCACGCGCTCCCCGATCTCGGGGAAGAGACGCGCCACCAGGGCGTTGGCCGTGGTGTGGAGCCCCGGCACGGCGATGCGCCGCAGGGGCGTGCGCTCGCCCCGCCGCCGCACCAGCAGGGGGCCGTTGCCGCGGCCGAGGGCGGCGCCGCTATCGAGAAGGCGGTAACCGGAGGTGATGGCGGGCAGCAGGGCGCAGCTCATCTTGCTTATGTCGGGCGTGCCGTTCTCAAGGGAGCGGTTCAGCTCCTCGATGTCGTGATACTCCACGTCGAAGGCCATACCGTCGAGGTCGATGCGGCCGTTGACGATGGCATCGAACATGAAGGTGTCGTTCGGACAGGGCGATATTGACAGTTTCAGCCTTTGCATATTCAGATTCTGGATTTCAACGTATAGTGTCCCGACGCGAGTTCGTACAGCATGCGGCCGTCGCGCTCGCCCACACACCGGATGCCGTCACCATCCTTCACCGTTGGCTGCGCGCCCGCAAAGGGGAGCCACACCGTCGCCACGGTGCCGACGGGGACATCGCACTCGAGCGTGAAGCGGCCCTTGCGGTTCTGCCAGCGGATGGCGATCTCGCCGTAGGTGGTCATGTGGGTGTACTCGACCCACTCGAGCCCCTCGGGCACCGACGGCCGCACGTCGAAACGGCGGAATCCCGCCTCCGTGGCGCGCAGACCCGCCAGATCGCGGTAGTACCAGCCCAGACCGCCGCCGAACATCGGGTGGTTGCGCGAGTCGTTGCCGTTCCAGTTCTCCCACGTCACGGTCGCGCCCTGCTCGATCCACCATCCGTAACCCGGGAAGGTGCGCTGGTTCATTATCTTGTATGCGAGGTCGGCCATGCCGTTGTCGCACAGCACCTCGAAGAGGTAGCGCGTGCCGACGATACCCGTATCGAGATGGTCGTCGCACTCGGCGATATTGTCGCGCAGCGCCTTCACCACCTGTGCGCGGCGGTCGTCGGGCACGCCTATGCGCAGCGCCAGCACATTGCTGCCGTGCTTGCCGTACGATCCCGTCGCAGGGTCATAGAAGGCGCGGTGGAACGCCGCGGCCGTGCGGTCGCGCAGCGCCGAGAACTCCGCCTGCTCCTCCCCGTGTCCCAGTACGGCGGCCGCCGAAGCCGCAATGTCGGCACACTGCCACAGGAAGAAGGTGTGGACAAGATCGGTGCGGGGCAATGCGCGCGGCGGCAGCCAGTCGCCCAGATTCTTCCACTGCTGCACGTCGTTCGAAAGCATGATGCCCGTATCGGTATCGACCCACGTTGTCATCCACCGCACGTGGCGGCACATGGCGTCGAAGTTCTCCTCCAGCTCGCGCACATCGCCGTAGTGGCGGTAGAACTCCCACGGCATGATCTCCATCGCCGCGCCCCAGCCTACGCCGCCGCCGCACCCGGGCTGCCACGGTGCCGAGTTGGGCACATAGCCGCCGTATGTCTGCGCGCCGCGTATGTCGCGCAGCCACTTGTTGTAGAAGGTCTGCGCCGCGAAGTTGTGCATCACCGTCACGCACGCAACCTGCCCGTCGCCCGTATATGGCGAACGCTCGCGGTGGGGGCAGTCGCTCGCAACAGACCCGTGCATATTGTCGAGCTGGCTGCGCTGCCAGATGGCGTTTATACGGTTCAGCAGGTCGTTCGAGGTGACGAAACGTCCCGCCGGTGCGACATCCGAATTGACGGCGTGCGCCTCGACCTGATCCGCCCGCAGCCCGTCGAGACCCGATATCTCCACCTCCGAGAAGACGAACCACGTGAAACGCGCATGGTACGACTCGTCGCCCGTGCCGCGCGCCGTGTAGGAGTTCGTCCCCATGAACGACTCGCAGATATACTTTATGTCTATGCGGTCGCCCGCCGCGGCCGCTATGTTCTTCAGCGCGACCCATCCCGACACCTCCTCGGGGAAACGCACGCGGAACGCCCCCGTCTCGGTGCGCTCGATGCTCACGGGGGCATAGCGGCGCGTGATGCGGTCCGCAGGGCCGTTCTGCGCAATGAGCTTGCCGTACGGCGCGCGTTTCACCGCCGCCGCAGCCCACGACGAGTCGTCGTAGCCCGCCTCGGCCCAGCCGTCATGCTCCAGGCGCGCGTCGTAGTGCTCGCCCAGATATACCTGGTCGCTCACGATGGCGCTCCGCTCCACGCGCCACGACGTGTCGCTGGCTATGGTCTCGCGCGTGCCGTCCTCGTACTCGATCTCGATCTGGCCCATGAAGCGCGGCGTGCCGTAACCCATCGCCGGCCAGTACTCCACAACGTCGTAGAAGCCGTTGCCGAGGATCGCGCCCACGGCATTCGCACCCTCGCGCAACATCGGTGTAAGGTCATAGCTTACATACATCACCGTATACTCGCGGAAGGGGTCCGTCACCACGATGCCGCGCGTATTGAGCTTCGGGCGGAGGCCGTAGTTGGTCTGGTTGGGCGAGAGGTACTCGTCACCCACGCGGCTGCCGTTGACATACAGCTCGAAATACCCGAGCCCCGTACCGTAGAAGCGGGCCGACCGCACCGGCTTCGAGAGCGTGAACTCACGGCGCAGCAGCGGCGCCGGCACCACGTCGCGGCTCCCCGCAACGTCGTACGACTCCTCGCCCTGCCACGGCGCGCCGATCCACTCGCCGCACCACTCCTCCTCCGAGAGCAGGCCCGTATGCCACCTGGCGGGGGCGCTCCATGCCGAGGCGCGCCCCTGCCCGTCCCACACCATCACCTGCCACCAGTATGTCGTGCGCGAGGCCAAGGGCCCGCCGTAGGGGATGAAGGCCGACTCCGACGACTCGACACGCCCCGAATCCCACACGGGAGAGTCGAAGCCGTCCTCCGCGAGGGCCACACGTATGCGGTAGGCCGTCTGCGCCGCACCGCGCGTATCTTTCACATTGGAGTTGATCCACGCCAGACGGGGCTGTTCGACGTCGATCAGAGGGTCGGCCGCATACTCGCACGTCAGCGAGACGGGAGCGATCGAGCCTTCGTCGCGCGCCTCCACTCGGGCAGGCACGCCGTACGACAGCATCGCCACCAGCGATACCGCCGCCACAAGTGTAATTCTCAGGATGTTCATTCAAATCAAGTTTTTCGGTTGGTATTCACTGCGGCGCATGTTTCACGGCCCGCCGCACGGCCGCATACTCTACAGACACAGCTCCGCCGCCACGGTCCCCAGGGCCTCGACGGCATCGGCCACGCGCCATGCGCCGCGATCGTCGCCCACGCGGTTCGAGATGGCGCGTATGTGCATATACTCCACCCCCAGGGCCGCACACACCGCAGCCACCGAGGCTCCCTCCATCTGTTCCACGACGGGAAGTTCCTCCCCCGTCTGCAGCGGCAGCGATGGCAACGCCTCGCCCACGGCATTCACCGTGACGGCACGCGCCGCCTTCAGCACCGTACGGCGCGGCGAGCTGTAGCTGCGACGGTAGGCTGCGGGCAGCGCCGCAACGCTGTCCTCGACAACCTCCACGACATCGCCCGCGCGCAGATCACCGGCACACACTCCCGCAATGCCGCACAACACCGCGCGGCGCGGCGACCGCCCCGACAGCGCGCGCACAGTCCCCGCCGCCGCCTCGGCCATGCCTACCCCCACTATGGCCACGGCCGCGCCGCCGCATCTGCGGCGTAACCCCGCGGCCTCGGCCTCCGTGGGGAAGAGAAAGAGCGTCTTCACCATAGGCACCGCCGTCACTCGCGGCCTACGATGGCCTCGACATCCTCGACCGTGATGGGGATCGTACGGTCACCCACAACCTTGGCGCCCGCGTCGGTGACGATAAGGTCGTCCTCAAGGCGTATGCCGCCGAAGTCGCGGTAAGACTCCAGTTTCTCGTAATTGACGATACCCTTGCACTTGCCCTCGGCGCGGTACTTGTCTATAAGCGCCGGCACGAAGTAGATGCCCGGCTCGTCCGACAGGACTGTCCCCTTGCGCAGCCGCCAATATGAACGCGTGATGCAGCAGGCCGACGCCTTCGCACGCTCCTCGAACTCCGCCAGCGAGAAACTGCGCTCGCCGATATTCTCGCAGTCGTGCACGTCGAGTCCTATGCCGTGACCCAGGCCGTGAGGCATGAAGAGGTAGCCGGCACCCGCCTCCAGGGCGTCGTCCACCGAACCGCGCACGATGTCGAGAGCCTTCAGCCCCTCGATGATGGTGCGGAACGCCGCATCCGAATACTCGCTGTACATCATCTCCGCACGCACGGCCGCGGCGGCATTGTCGTGCGCCGCACGCACGATCTCGTAAATGTCGCGCTGCTTCTGCGTGAAGCGTCCGTTCACGGGATATGTACGCGTATGGTCCGACACATAGCCGTTCACATGCTCGCCGCCGGCATCGCACAGCAGCAGGCGGCCCGACTCCAGCGTACCCGAGTGGTCGTGGTTGTGCAGCACCTCGCCGTGCTGCGACAGGATCGTGGCGAACGACACGCCCGTGCCGTACGACATGGCCACGCCGTCGACGGCGCCCGCAATCTCATGCTCGCTGCGCCCGGGACGGCACAGACGCATCGCCGTGGTGTGCATATGGTAGCCTATGTTGAAAGCCTCCTCGATGCAGGCCAGCTCCTCGGCCGACTTCACCTCGCGCATCTCCGCCACGGCAAACAACAGGTCGAGCGACATACGGTCGTGGACCATCGCCGGCACTATGCCCAGCAGCTGCGACACCTGGAGCGTCGTCTCCCCGCGGTAGGGCGGCAGGTAGTGTACCCGACGGCCGTGCGCCACGGCACGGCGCAGGTCGGCCGTCAAAGCCGCCATGGGTTTCGACTGCGACACGCCCACCTCGGCCGCGAGGTCCGCCACCGACGGCTGCGGCCCCATCCAGATGATGTCGTCCACCGTGAAGTCGTCCCCGTAGAGGGTCTCGGTGCCGTTGTCGACGTCGATAACGCCCGCCAACGCGGGCAGGCTCTGCCCGAAAAAGTAGAGGAACGTCGAATCCTGACGGAAATTATAGGCATTGTTGGGATAGTTCATCGGAGCCTCCCCATTGCCCGGGAGCAGGATCAGGCCGCTGCCCACCCTGCGGCGAAGCTCCGCGCGGCGCTTCGCATAAGTCTCTGCTGAAAACATTTTTCTACGTTTTATATCATTTATACCATATATAATCAAACCGTTACGCCGCATCACAGCACGGACGGCACCTTCCGCCCCGACGTCACGCATGCAGGACAGGCTCCGGAGAGGTCACTGCGTCTCGACCTCCTCCGCCGGCACCATCTTGTAGAGGCGGTCGCCGCGCCGCACCAGCTGCGGCGTGCGGATCGAGCAATACTGCCCCTGCGGGACCTCCGCAGCGGGGTGCTCGTCCAGCACCAGCCCCTCGGCGCGCTGCTCCACGGCACCCGTGGTCTCGCCCGTCCACAACAGCGAGTCGCCCTCCTTCAAGGGCGCCGCCTCGACCAGGACCTCCGCCACGCCGATACGCTTGAAGTAGTTCGTAACGCGCCCCACATATACCTTGCGCTCCGTCGCCGCCGACCCGTAGTGGGCGCTATGCTCGGCCATGGGGCGGCCGGCATAGTAGCCCTCCCAGAATCCGCGGTTGAAGACCGTCGCCAGGCGCTCCTTCAGCCCCGCGGCGTATTCGGGCGTATACTCCCCGCGCTCGATGGCGCGCAGCGCGGCGTCGTAGCTCTCCACCACGCGCTTCACATACTCCGGACCGCGGGCACGGCCCTCGATCTTGAGCACCCGCACCCCCGCCCCGAGGAAGCTGTCCAGAAAATCTATCGTACAGAGGTCCTTCGGCGAGAGTATGTAACGGCCGTCCACGGCCAGCTCGCGCCCCGACTGCATGTCGGTAATGGTATACTTGCGGCGGCAGATCTGGCGGCACGCCCCGCGGTTGGCCGAGCAGCCCTCCTCGTGCTCGCTCAGGTAGCACTTGCCCGAGATAGACATGCACAGCGCCCCGTGGGCGAACATCTCGATGCGCACGGGCTGCCCCGCAGGCCCCGTGATGCCGCACGCGTCGATCTCGTGCGCGATATGCCGTATCTGCGGCAGGCTCAGCTCCCGCGCCAGCACAACCACGTCGGCCCACTGCGAGTAGAACTTCACCGCCTCGGTGTTCGATATGTTGCACTGCGTCGAGATATGCACCTCGAGGCCCAGACGCCGCGCGCACATGATCGCCGCAATGTCGGAGGCGATGACGGCATCCACCCCCACCTCGGCCGCACGCGACAGCACCTCCGCCATCTCGCCCGTCTCGCCGTCGTAGATTATCGTATTCACCGTGAGGTATGCCCGCACGCCGCGCCCGTGCGCCGTGCGCACTATCTCCGCCATGTCGTCCAGCGTGAAGTTGGCCGACGACCGCGCCCGCATGTTGAGCGTGCCCACACCGAAATAGACCGCATCGGCACCCGCATCGAGCGCCGCATGGAGCGACTCGTAACACCCCGCCGGGGCCATGATCTCCACATCCGATCTCCTTATCCTCCACATATTGTCCTTTTTCCTGTCCCCGTTAAAAATCACACCGTCGGCGCGCTGCGGCACACCTCTCCGCCGCACGCCGACGCCGCGACATTCTTCATGGATTATCTTCCTTACACCTTTCTCCCGAACCGACGCATTTTTCCGCTATCAGTTCCGCTCTCCCCGCACCTCTGCACTCCTATCGGGTCCACACTTCTCCGCCTCCCGCACGCCTCTCGCCTCCGCTCTTCTCCGGCTCCCGCACCGACGCATTTTTCCGCGTCTCCTCTCTTCCTTCTCTCCTCCGTCTCGCCACGCTGCACGGCTCTCCACTCTGCACGGCTCAGTCTCTCCTCCGCTTCTCTTCTCCGTCTCGCCACACTGCACGGCTCTCCTCTCTGCATGACTCTCCTCCCGGTTCTTCTCTCACCTCTGCCCCCCGCACGTCGCGCACCCCGGCAGGCACGGTAACACGGGCCGCGACTGCCGCCCGGAGCTACTTCTTGCGGCCCACAAGGTTGCGTGCGAACAGCCGCAGATGTTCCGTACGCTCCGGCGCAATCTCCAGAGAGTCCAGCGTCGCCAATGCCCGCTCGAACCGCAGCGATATCTGCTGGTTGATCGTACGCGGCACGTCGTACTTGTCGTAGACGGCCTTCACGCGGGCGATCTTCTCCCCCTCCGCAAGGCTCCCGTCGCAATAGGTGTGCCGCAGCGTCTCGCGGTCGGCCTCGTCGGCCCGGCTCATGGCGTGGAGCATCAGGCAGGTCTTCTTGCCCTCGAGGATGTCGCCGCCGATCTTCTTGCCCAGCTCGGCCTCCGTGCCGTAGCTGTCCAACATGTCGTCCTGGAGCTGGAACGCCAGCCCCAGCTCGATGGCAAAGCGGTATATGCTGCGGCAGTCGGCCTCCGACGCCTCGCCCAGCACGGCGCCTATGGATGCGGCCCCCGCAAGCAGTACCGACGTCTTCAGCTCGATCATGTTCATGTACTCGGCCACGGCAACCTTGCTGCGCGTCTCGAAATCCATGTCGTACTGCTGGCCCTCGCACACCTGGAGCGCCATGTCGGTAAATATCTTCAATATCCGCGGGAGCTTGTCGGCCGGGGCCTGCTCCAGCAGCTTGTATGCATATATCATCATGGCGTCACCCGACAGGATGGCCACATTCTCGCCCCAGTTTGCGAAGACCGAAGCCTTGCCGCGCCGCACCGACGCATTGTCCATGATATCGTCGTGCAGCAGCGTGAAGTTGTGGAACATCTCTATTGCGGCAGCCACGGGCAGCGCCCCCGTCACGTCGCCCCCGAAGGCGTCGCAACAGAGCAGCAGCAGCGCCGGACGTATCCGTTTGCCTCCGCCCGACATCGAATAGATGATCGGTTCGTAGAGGCGGTGCGGCTCCTCGGGCAGCGAAATCTGAGCCAGATAATTCTCAAAAAGGGCCAGTATCTCCTCGTTGTTTTTCATCGGAACGAAATTTGTCGATTGTCTCTTCGTGCCCCCAAATTTAGGAAAAAGTTTGAATAAAAAATAATTTTATATTAACTTTGACCAGCGAACAATACGCAAATTTTCCATTTTAATATAACCATAAACTACCGAATCATCATGAAAAAACTTGCAATGGGTATCGACATCGGCGGAACCAACACGGCGTTCGGTCTCGTCGACGAAGACGGCACCATATTCAGCGAATCGGCCATCTCGACCGAAAAGTACAAGAAATTCGACGACTATTCCTTGTACGTGAAGACGTTGTGCGAGTCGATGCACGCCCTCATAAACAGCGTATCGTTCGATTTCGAGCTTATCGGCATCGGCATCGGCGCCCCCAACGCGAACTATCACACCGGCATGATCGAGGCCCCCGCAAACCTCTGGAAGTTCCGTGACGACGAGCCCAACCCCGACGAGTCGCGCCGCATGTTCCACTTCGTGGACGACATCAAGGCGTCGTTCCCCGGCATAGACGTGGCCATCACCAACGATGCCAACGCCGCCGCCATCGGCGAAATGGTGTTCGGTAACGCCAAGGGCATGAAGGATTTCGTCGTCATAACCCTCGGCACGGGCCTCGGCTCGGGCATCGTCAGCAACGGCGAACTCGTATACGGACACGACGGTTTCGCCGGCGAGTACGGACATATCGCCGTCGACAGCCGCGTATACGGACGCCAGTGCGGCTGCGGCCGCCGCGGCTGCCTCGAGGCTTACGCCTCGGCTACGGGTATCAAGCGCACCGCCTTCGAGCTCATGGCCAAGATGTCGTGCGACAGCGAGCTGCGCGACACCCCCTATTCGAAGTTCGAGGCCGTGATGCTCTCGCTCGCCGCCGACAAGAAGGACCCCATCGCCCTGGAGGCATTCCGCTACACGGGCGAGATTCTGGGCAAGGCCCTGGCCGACCTCATGGCCACCACCTCGCCCGAGGCCATAATCCTCTTCGGCGGCCTGGCCAAGGCCGGCAAGTACATCTTCGAGCCCACGAAGTGGTACATGGAGGAGAACATGATGGCTACCTTCAAGAACAAGGTGAAGCTCCTGCCGTCGGGCATCGAGGGCAAGAACGCCGCCATCCTCGGTTCGTCGGCCCTCATCTGGCAGAAGCAGATACAGTAACCTGCCGCATGCCCAGCCTTGCGCAGGCGATAACGATGCCTGTCCGGTTCGCGCCGGGCAGGCTCCTTTTTAGGGCGGCAGCCACCCTGCGTGCGCCATGGCGCCGCGCCCCACAGGCCCCGCACCCCACAAACATCACGGAAACATGGACCCCCAAAGCAGAACAGGAATAATCTATCGCGTCACGCTCGCCGGCAGCGCCGTCAACGTGGCGCTCGTCATACTCAAGTTCATCGCCGGTATCGCGGGCCGCAGCTCCGCCATGGTGGCCGACGCCGTGCACTCGCTCTCGGATTTCGCCACGGACGTGGTGGTGCTCCTCTTCGTGCGCATCTCGCGCCGCCCGCAGGACGCAGCATACGACTACGGCTACGGCAAGTACGAGACCATCGCCACCCTCATCATAGGCATGGCGCTGCTGGCCGTGGGCGCCGGCATAGCATACAGCGGCGCCACGAAGATCTACGGCGCCCTGCACGGCGAACAGCTCGACGCCCCCTCGATCCTGGCCTTCTGGATGGCCATCGTCTCCATCGCCGCCAAGGAGGTGTGCTACCGCTTCACCGCCGCCGCGGGCCGCAAGGTGGGGTCGCAGGCCGTCGTGGCAAACGCCTGGCACCACCGCAGCGACGCCCTCTCGTCGATAGGCACCGCCATAGGCATCGGCGGCGCAATACTGCTCGGGCCCCGCTGGCGCGTGCTCGACCCCGCGGCCGCCGTCATCGTCAGCCTCTTCATCGTGAAGGTTGCGGTGCAGCTGCTGCGCGAGAGCTTCGGCGAGCTGGCCGAGAAGTCGCTCCCGCCCGAGGTGGAGCGCGAGATCGTCGCCATCACCGAGGGCGTCGAGGGCATAAGCTGCATACACAACCTGCGCACGCGCCGCATAGGCAACTACCTGGCCATCGAGATGCACGTGCGCGTCGACGGCAGCATGACCCTGGCCGAGGCCCACGCCCACTCGTCGCTCATCGAGCGGCGCCTCAAGGAGCGCTACGGCGCCGAGACCTACGTCAGCATACACGTCGAGCCGCTCAAGGAGACGCAGCACGACACGCCGCACGCATGATACCGCGATAGACAAGACACCGGATATCGCATACCGCAATCACCGAAAACCGGCCCTGCCGACGGCGGGGCGAAACATGAACCGCAAATGAATACCATGAAGAGACTTTACACACTGGCCGCCGCGGCGCTCCTGCTGATCGCGACGGGGGCCTCGGCGCAGAACGCCGCCGTGAAGAAGATCATGCAGACGGCGCGCGAGGACAACCGTGTGATGCACCATCTGGACATCCTGTGCAACCGTTTCGGCGGCCGCATCACCGGCTCCGACGCCCAGGAGAACGCCCTGAAGTGGGCGTCGCAGTGTTTTCAGGAGTGGGGCTACGACGTGCAGCTGGAGCAGGTCGGCACCCTCGCCACGGGCTTCAACCGCGGCGGCTGGTGGGGCCGCATGACGGGCGACGAGCAGATGACGCTCAACTTCGTCACGCCGTCGTACACCGCCGGCACGAAGGGGTTGCAGCGCGGCCATGTCGTCATCGAGCCGCGCACGCAGGCGGAGTTCGACCGCATGAAGGAGCGGCTGCGCGGCGCGTGGGTGCTCGTGAACGGCCGCCTCAACGGGTTCGGCATATCGAGCAGCCCCCAGGCCAAAGAGTACCGCCACAAGGTCATCGCGCAGAATCTCGAAAACGAGCGTTACAACCGCGAACAGGCGGGGGAGGACGGCAAGAAACGCCCCATAAACAACGAGCCGGCTCTCTTCTACGACGAGATGATCGAGGCGGGCGCGCTCGGCATAATACAGGCCGCCGAGGTACCCCTCCGCGCCCTGCACAACAACTATGTCATCCATGAAAATGTCCCCTTCGACAGCCTGCCCGTGCTGCCCGACATACGGCTCGACGAGGAGCAGTACAACCGTATCCGCACCCTCGTCCAGCAGCGGCGCAACGTGCAACTGGAGTTCGACATACGCAACTACTTCCGTCTGGGCCCCATCCCCTACCACAACCTCGTGGCCACGATGCGGGGGTCGAAGCATCCCGACGAGTATGTTGTTGTGGGTGCGCACATCGACTCCTTCGACTCGGCTACGGGCGGCGTGGACTGCGGCTCGGGAGTCTCGGCCGTGATGGAGGCGGCGCGCATGATCGCCGCGTCGGGCGCCAAACCCGACCGCACGATAATCTTCATCCTCTTCACGGCCGAGGAGTTCGGGCTGCTGGGCTCGAAGGCGTGGGTCGAGGCGCATCCCGACATGGTGCCACGCATCTCGAACATGTTCAACCGCGACGGCGGCCCCATGCCCTACGTAGGTTTCGCCGCGCCCCCCTCGCTGAAGGGCGAGTATGAAAAGATCGCGGCACAGATACGCGAGCTCTACCCCGACTACCCGTTCGAGGTGCGCGACCTCAAGCCCCGCAGCAAACCCGGTTACGGCGGTACCGACGCCACGGTCTTCGGCCATGCGGGCGTGCCCATACTGCAGATGGACGAGCGCGACGTCAAGGGATACGACTTCTCCTACGGCGAGATCTGGCACACCGACCGCGACCGCTACGACAAGAGCATCCCCGAATACCAGCAGCAGGCGGCGGGAGCCCTCGCGCTGATGGTTCTCGGCACGGCCAACCTGCCGCAGCGCATCCCTGTCGGCGAGGTCTACGTCGCGGAGGAGGAGTAACGGCCGCACGGAAACACCCGGCGCCACACGTGGCGGCACACGTGGCGGCATGGTCCCGATACGGGGGTCGTGCCGCCGCTTTTTTGCGGCGGAAGCCTCCGCGCGCGTGCATTTTCCGAGATAAATTCTTAACTTTGCAGCCAAAACAACACATAACAGCGATAGAGATATGAGTTTCGAACTCAGCGAACAGGAACAACTGCGCCGCCGCTCGCTGGCCGCGCTCCGCGAATTGGGCATAGAGCCCTACCCCGCCGCCATGTACGACGTGACGGCCACGGCCGCACAGATCGCCGACGGCCTCACCGCAGGCAACGCCGCCGACTATGCCGACGTGCGCATCGCCGGCCGCATCATGAGCCGCCGCATCATGGGCAGCGCCTCGTTCTTCGAACTGCAGGACCACACAGGCCGCATACAGGTATACATCCGCCGCGACGACATATGTCCCGAGGGTGACCCCACGCTCTACAACACCGTCTTCAAGAAGCTGCTCGACATAGGCGACTTCGTCGGCGTCGAGGGCTTCGCCTTCATAACCAACACGGGTGAGAAGTCGGTACACTGCCGCCGCCTCACCGTGCTGTCGAAGTCGATACGCCCCCTGCCCATAGTCAAGGAGAAGGACGGCAAACAGTTCGACGCCCTGACCGACCCCGAGGTGCGCTACCGCCAGCGTTATGTCGACCTGGTTGTGAACCCGCAGGTGCGCGACGTCTTCGCCAAGCGCGCCAGGATCATCTCGACCATGCGCGACTTCTTCAACGAGCAGGGCTATCTCGAGGTCGAGACACCCATCCTGCAGCCCATCCCGGGCGGGGCGTCGGCGCGTCCCTTCATCACGCACCACAACGCCCTCGACATGGACTTCTACATGCGTATCGCTACGGAGCTCTACCTCAAGCGACTGATCGTGGGAGGCTTCAACGGCGTCTACGAGATAGGCAAGAACTTCCGCAACGAGGGCATGGACCGCACCCACAACCCCGAGTTCACCTGCATGGAGATATATGTCGCCTACAAGGACTACCGCTGGATGATGGGCTTCACGGAGCGGCTGCTCGAGCGTATCTGCATGGCCGTGAACGGTACCACCGAGGTCATGATCGGCGAGCACAGGATATCGTTCAAGGG
>CASDSD010000046.1 GCA_949283205.1 uncultured Alistipes sp.
ATCAGCATCCTCCCCGTGGGCGTGGTCGGCGTAGAGGGCGAGTTCGAGAAGGACGACATCGTGCGCATCGTGACCGAAGACGGCACGCGCATAGGCCTCGGCCGCGCCGCCTGCGACAGCGCCGCCGTGGAGCGCAACAAGGGCCGCCGCGGCCTTAAACCGGTAATACATTACGACTATCTCTATATCGAATAGCATGGACAACACTTCCCCCACATCATACGAGGCGCTCTTCCGCGGCGCGCAGCGTGCCGCCGCCTCGCTTCTCGAGGCCGACACCGCCACCCTCGACCGCACCCTGCGCCGCACTGCCGCCGCCCTGCGCGACAACGCCGCACGGCTGCTCGAGGCCAATGCCGGGGACCTCGCCGCCATATCGCCCGAGGCACCCATGTACGACCGCCTCAAGCTCACGCCGCAGCGCATCGACGACATCGCCCGCGGCATGGAGAAGGTCGCCGAACTCAACGCCCCGCAGGGCGAGACCATATCCCGCTGGAGCCGCCCCAACGGCATGACGATAAGCAAGGTGCGGGTTCCGTTCGGGGTTGTGGGCGTGATCTGCGAGGCGCGGCCCAACGTCACGCTCGACGTCTTCGCCCTCTGCCTCAAGACGGCCAACGCATCCATCGTGAAGGGAGGCAGCGACGCCCGCCGCACAAACGAAGCGGCCGCCGTCATCATACGCGACGCCCTGCGCGCCGAGGGGCTCGACGAGGCCGCCTTCACGCTGCTGCCGTCGGAACGCGAGGCCGCCGACGCCCTGCTGCACGCCGAGGGGTTCGTCGACGTGGTCATCCCGCGCGGCGGGCGCAGCCTCATACGCTTCGTGCGCGAGAACGCCCGCGTGCCGGTCATAGAGACGGGCGCCGGTGTCGTCCACATATACTTCGACCGTGCGGGCGACACGGCCAAGGGGCGCGGCATCATATGCAACGCCAAGACCCGCCGTGTCAGCGTCTGCAACGCCCTCGACTGCCTCATCATGCACCGCGACAGGCTCGGCGACCTGCCGGCGCTGTGCGAGCCCCTGGCAGCAGAAAATGTCGAGATCCTCGCCGACACGGAGAGTTACGCCGCCCTCGACGGCATCTACCCCGCCCGCCTGCTGCGCCACGCCGCGGAGGAGTCCTACGGCACCGAGTTCCTCGACTACCGCATGGCGCTGCGCACGGCCGGCTCGATCGGGGAGGCCATGCAGCATATCGAGCGCTACGGCTCGCGCCACAGCGAGGCCATCATAACCGAAGATGCGGAGGCGGCACGCCGCTTCACGCGCGGCGTGGATGCCGCGTGCGTCTACGTCAACCTCCCCACGTCGTTCACCGACGGCGGCGAGTTCGGCTTCGGCGCCGAGATAGGCATCTCGACACAGAAACTGCACGCGCGCGGCCCGATGGGCCTGCCCGAGCTCACCACATACAAATACGTCATCGAGGGCGACGGCCAGACCCGCCCCCGATAGGCGACGGGACGCACGAAAAACGACGGCGCGGAGATCTCCCGAAAGGGGGCTCTCCGCGCCGTCGTCTGCATGCCTCGCGGCAATGTCACTTGCGGTGAAGCTCTATTCTGTGTACCACGGGCTTGTTTATGGTGTATATGCGGTCGACAAGCAACTCCTGCTCCATCTCTCGCGCCTGCCGCACCTCGGGCAGCATCAGCTTGGCATAGTTGTCGCGGTGCATGGCCACCCAGTCGTTGGACCCCTTCTCGCGGTCGAGCACCTCGACGGCATGGCGGTCGTTGGCATCCAGCAGGCCGTGCTTCATGAAGAAATCGTACTGCATCCACGCATAGTCGCGGAAGTTGCGCTCGATCTCCCACCGGTATTCGTTCAGATACATCACCGCCCGCGCCTGACGATACTGCGGCGTCCATGTTATCTCGGCCAGGTTGACACCGGCGGCAAGCTCCGCCGCGCTCCACGTACCTATCTCCTCGCCGTCGATAAGCACGCTGTAATCACCCTTCAGCCCCGTCACCGTCAACATCTCGCGGTTCATCTCCTCTACGAAAGGCACCAGCTCCGCCGCCTTGGCCTGCGCGCGCGTCATGCCCCAGCCGTGGGCCACCGTATCCATCGGGTAGGGAAGCGATTCGGCAAGGTAGTCGAACGACAGGTCGCGCCCCTTCCTGCGCAGATTGTCTATGCGGCAGTTGCCCTGTTTCACCACCTCGCACCGGGCCGCGTCGATACGCATGTCGGCGACCTCCTTGCCGGCAAAGCCCTGGGCCTTGAGGAAGAGGTATGCCATCACCATGTGCCCGTCGTTGTCGGGGTGTATACGGTCGCCGCCCGTAAGTGTGAAGGCCGGGTCGTCGGCCTGCCGCCGCTGCGTCAGCTCCGTCAGCGGGGCGTTGTAGTCGAGGTATTCCCAGCCGTGCGAGGCGGCCGACTCGCGCTGGAACGCCGACACGCGCCGCAGCACGTCATTCTTGCCGTGCAGGGGCTCGTTGCCCTCGATCCGGGCCGTCTCGTCGTACGGCGAGCTGCCGAGCAGGATCACCCGCACGCTGTCGAGCCCTTCGAGCCGCTGCTCCATCCGCCCGTAGTTCGCGCGGCACTCCTCGTACCGCGCCTGGCCGAACGCTTCGCCGTTGTCGCCGTTATACTCGAAATAACCCGTATCGTTCATGCCGAATGTCACGGCCAGCACCGTGGGGCGCTTGGCGAAGACATCGCCGTCGAGACGCCCCAGCATGTCGCCCGCGGTCTCGCCGCCGATGCCGGCATTGAAGAAACGCAGGTTCATGTACGGGAAGCGCGTCATGTAGTATAGCCATACGTACGAGTGGTAATGCCCGCCGTCGGTGATGCTGTTCCCAAGGAATACCACCCTGTCACCATCCTTGAAAGGCGCTATCGACTGCGCCGGAGCGGCGGCACCTGACAACAGCGCCGCTGCAAACAACAGATTCAATTTCAATCTCCTCATTTTTCCTCAATATTAATCTGCGCGCACGGCGGGCCGAAGCCCGCCGCACGCGGTTATACATCATGCGGTCAGCGACGTGCCGCCGCACCGTCACTCGCCCGTGCCCCACGCCGTGTTCGGCTCCGGCGACATGTAGAGCTCCAGCGTGCCGCCCGCAGCGATGTCCGCGAAGTCGATATGCGATGCCGTCAGCTCCCTGCCGTTGAGTACGGCGCGCCGTATGTAGACATTCTCCGGAGAGTTGTCATGCGCCACGACGGTAAAGCATCCCCCGTCATAGTATTGCGGATCGAGCGAGAACTCCACACGGTCGAACACGGGGCTGGTGATCTCCATGCGCGTATCGCCCGGGCATGCGGGGTGTATTCCCGCCGCCGCGAGGACATACCATGCCGACATCTGTCCCGCATCCTCGTTTCCGACAATGCCCTCAACCTTGTTCGCGTAGGCGTTGCGGCAGATCGTACGCGTCCACTTCTGCGTCATCCACGGCTCCCCGAGGCGGTTGAAGAGGAACGGCACGAGGTGTACCGGCTCGTTGGCGTGGTTGTAGTACTGGTTCCACAGCATGTTCTCGGGCGTATTCTCGAAGAACGCCTTGAGGTCGGCCAGCACCGCCTCGCGGCCGCCCATCAGCTCCACCATGCCGTCGACATCGTGCGGCACGAACCACCCCTGCTGGTAGGGGTTGCACTCGACGCAGCCGTACCACTCCGTCGTGCGGGCATTCTCGGGCCACGGGGCCCAGCTGCCGTCGGCACGGCGAGGCCGGAACCACCCTTTCTCCGCATCGAAGATATTGCGGTAGGCCTGTCCCTTCATCGCAAAGGCACGTTCGTCATCACTCTTGCCCAGCGCCGCCGCAAGGCGCGAGACGCACCAGTCGTCGTAGGCGTACTCCAGCGTATAGGAGATGCACTGATCGGTAGGCGTATATCCCAGCTCGCCGTTTCCGAAGCGCTCCGACGTGTTGACGGCGAAGCGGTACGCCTTCTCCGCATCGTAGCCGCGGATGCCCTTCACATAGGCGTCGGCAAGCACCGGCAACGCCGGATTTCCCAGCATGCACCCCGAATAGGCATTCAACAACTCCCACCGCTCGAAATAGCCGCGGCCGCTCTCGTCGGCAAGCGAGATCAGCGAGCCGAGAATGTCGTCCACCACACGCGGATTGACGATCGTCTGCAGCGGCATCTGGCTGCGGAAGACATCCCACCCGCTGAAGAGCGTGCGCTTGGTGTAACCTTCCTCGGCATCGTGCGTCCTGCCGTCACCGCCCACATAGCGTCCGTCCACATCCGCAAACAGACGCGGATCGATCATCGAATGATACAATGCCGTGTAAAAGATTCTCTTCTCGTCGTCGCTGCCGCCCTCGACACGGGCACGTCCCAGGGCCTCGTTCCACGAAGCATACGCCTCCCCGGCAACCTCGTCGAACGACTTGTCGGCGATCTCGGCCTCGAAGTTGCGCCGCGCGCCCTCGGCATCGACGAACGAGATACCCACCTTGAGTGTCACCTGTTCGCCCGCAGCGGCGGCAAACTCGGTATAGAATCCCAGGTGCTTGCCCTCCATGCTGCGGCAGCCCTCATATACGGGGGCCGCGGCCACGCGCTCGAGATAGGGCGTACTCACCACCTCCTCGCGCTTGCGCACCCAGTCGTCGGGGATGTCGGCGCTCCAGACGCCGTAACGCTCCAGCGGACGGCTGAACCGGGCATAGAAATAGACCGTATAATCGACATTGCCGTCACCGTTGCCCCAGCCGCCCGTCCGCGGCGTGCAGTGCATCCACCCGGCGATGGTGCTGTCGTCAACAACCTCCACATACTCCCTTTCGGCCGTGCCGCCCACGCGCCGCGCCAGATCGATCTGTATGCGCGCCGTATCGCTCTCGGGGAAGGTGAAGCGCAGGATGCCGCAGTGCGGCGTGGCCGAGCTCTCCGCCTCGATGCCGTAATCGGTCAGGCGCACGCCGTAATATCCCGCACGGGCACGC
Organism: uncultured Alistipes sp.; assembly: GCA_949283205.1. Lineage (GTDB taxonomy): Bacteria > Bacteroidota > Bacteroidia > Bacteroidales > Rikenellaceae > Alistipes. The sequence continues at coordinate 4,942 of CASDSD010000046.1, forward strand.
TCCGACGCCTTGTCGTAGTGCGAGCGATACCCCTCGACCGAGCCGTCCTCGCGGCCCGCTATCTTGCGCAGCGGTCCCGTCGTCGGCATGACGAGGAAGTTGCCCAGATCGCCGTACCACCCCACGCCGCTCATCTGCGTGAAGGCGAAGCCCTCGATCGTGGTGTGTTCGTAACTGTAGCCCGAGCCGTTGTCGCCGCCCGTGATGGTGTTGGGACTCACCTGCACCATGCCGAACGGAGTCGCGGCGCCGGGAAATGTCTTGCCGAGGCCGTGATACGCTCCGGCCGCATCGACATTCGTACTGGCACCGATAAAGGGATTGACATATTGTGCCACATCGTCGTCCGTGCCGGCAGCGCCGCACGCGACAAGCATGGCAGCCGAAAGCCCCGACATGAGGAGCCTCCTGGCCGTAAAAACAAAATTTATCATATCACATATATGTTTTTCGATGTGTGATTTTTCCCTCCCGTTCACTCCGCAGCGGCCGGAACCGCCTCCGCCGCACGGCGTGTCACAAGGTGTAAAGATAGTGAACAACGGCGATAAAGTCAAATGAAAACATCGTTTCGAACGGCTCTCCGCCCCCGGCGCCACCGGCCGACACCCATTCGCCGGGCCGACACCGTTTCTTGAAAACTTTATTCGGCGCGATTATAGATTTTTACCGATTTCTTGCTATCTTTGTTAAACATTTTGTGCAAACCGTACACGACCTGCAATGCTTAAGGAATTGATAGCCGTCGGCGCAGGCGGAGCTTTGGGCTCTGCGGCGCGGTATTTGATCTCATACGCATGGCTCTCGGGCCTCACCCTCGGCGGGATCCCCGTCGGAACATTTACGGTGAATGTCGCGGGATCGATCCTCATAGGATACCTCGCCGAGACGCTCAATTCATCGATGGCCGTATGGCTGTTGTGTGTGGGATTTTGCGGAGGCTTCACAACCTTCTCGACCTTCTCGGCCGACTTCATAAGGCTCGTAAGGGCGGGAGACACCTCAAGCGCCGTACTATACGCGGCCATAACGGTGGCGATATGCGCCGCAGGCACCATCGCCGGGGCCAAAATAGCCATGGCGGCCGGTGCGAAATAACACGTGACGGCAACACCGCGCCTCATGCTCCGCGACAAGACCGCAGGGCCGGCGCCTTTGGCTCGGAGGGCAAGGTTTGAGAGAGGGGGGGGGCAAAATTGGCGGAGAGGGGAATGTTTGACGGAGAGGGGGAATGTTTGGCGGAGAAAGGGGGCTTGACGGAGAGAGAGCAGGTCTGGCGGAGAAATGGCATGCTTGGCGGAGAGAGGGAATGTTTGGCGGAGAGAGGGAATGTTTGACGGAGAGAGAGCAGGTCTGGCGGAGAAATGGCATGCTTGGCGGATAGGGGAAATGTTTGTAGGAAGAGTGAAAAAGGGCAGGATTGGAGAAGAGAGGCATGTTCGGAAGCCGGAATGTATGTTTGGGAATATAACCAAAAAAACGAAATAATATGATTGTACTTGTACTCAATTGCGGAAGTTCGTCGATCAAGTATCAGTTGATAGACATCGACAGCAACAGCAGCGCGCTTCTGGCCAAAGGTCTGGTCGAGCGCATAGGTCTGCCCGAGGGCGACCTGACACACAAGCCTGCGGGCAAGGAGAAATATGAGCTGCACATGCCCATCCCCGACCATACGACTGGCATCAGCCTCGTGCTGAAGGCCCTGACCGACCCGCAGCACGGCGTGATCAAGGAGCTCTCGCAGATCAGGGCCGTAGGACACCGTGTGGCCCACGGCGGCGAGTATTTCAAGGGCAGCTGCATCGTCGACGAGCAGGCCAAGGAGCATATCCGTTCGCTCTTCGACATCGCGCCGCTGCACAACCCCGCCAACCTCGAGGGCGTGCTCTCGATAGAGAAGGTGCTGCCCGGCGTGCCGCAGGTGACCGTCTTCGACACCTCGTTCCACCAGACCATCCCCGCCACAAACTACCTCTACGCGCTGCCGATGGAGTACTACGAAAAGTACCGCGTGCGCAAGTACGGCTTCCACGGCACCAGTCACAAGTACGTGGCCAAGGTGGGCGCAAAACTTGCCGGCATTGACTTCCATAACTCGAAGATCATCACCTGCCACATCGGCAACGGCGGCTCCGTGACGGCCATACTCAACGGCAAGTCGTACGACACGTCGATGGGATTCTCGCCCCTCGACGGTCTGGTCATGGGCACCCGCTGCGGCAACGTCGACGCCAGCGCCATCACATTCATCGGCGAGAAGGAGGGCATGAGCTACTCGGAGATCAACGCCATGATGAACAAGCGTTCGGGTGTGCTTGGCCTTACGGGCATATCGAGCGACATGCGCGACATCGACGCCGCATACGAGGCCGGCAACGAGCGTGCCATCATAGCCCGCGACATGTACTATACGCGCGTCAAGAAGTTCGTGGGCGAGTACGCGGCCGAGATGGGCGGCGTCGACCTGCTTATCTTCACCGGCGGCGTGGGCGAGAACTCATACGAGATGCGCAGCTGGGTATGCTCGAACATGGAGTTCATGGGAATACGCATCGACGAGACGGTGAACCGCGCCTCGCGCGGTGTGGATGCCATCCTCTCTACGCCCGACTCGCGCGTGAAGGTGGCCACCATCGCCACAAACGAGGAGCTGGTGATCGCCACCGACACCTACGAGCTTACGAAAGACCTGAAATAACACTACACGCAACCCTAAAATACAAACGATATGATAAAGCATCTGGATGAACTGGTAACTGCCGCAGCGGCACGGGGACGCAAGCGCCTCGCCGTAGCCTACGGTCAGGATACGCACACGATCGAGGCCGTCTACAACGCATGGAAAGAGGGTCTGGTCGAGGCAACGCTCTTCGGCGACAAGACCACCATCGAGCAGGCCTGCCGCGAACTGCAGATCGATTCCAACATCTTCAAGATCGTCGACGAGTCGAACGACGTGGCATGCGTGACGCTCGCCGTGCAGGCCGTGGTGAACGGCCGTGCCGACGTGCTGATGAAGGGTCTCGTATCGACCGACAAGTACATGCGCGGCATCCTCAACAAGGAGGCCGGACTCTTCCCGCCCAAGGGCGTATTGAGCCACGTGGCCGTGATCGAGATGCCGGGACGCGACCGTCTGCTCTCGGTATCGGACGTTGCGGTCATTCCGCTGCCCGACTTCAAGCAGAAGACCATCCTCATAGGCTATCTGGCCAAGACGGCCAAGCTGCTGGGCATAGAGTGCCCGAAGATCGCCTGCATAGCGCCGTCGGAGCAGGTGCTGCCGTCGGTGATATCATCCACCGAGGGAGCCATTCTGGCAAAGATGGGCGACCGCGGCCAACTGGGCAACGTCATCGTCGACGGACCTCTGTCGCTTGACGTGGCACTCTACAAGGAGGTGGCGGAACACAAGAAGGTGAAGGGCTCGAGCGTTGCGGGCGACCCCGACTGCCTGCTCTTCCCCAACATCGAGTCGGCAAACGTCTTCTTCAAGGCATCATCGCACTTCGCCGGCGCCGAGCTGGCAGCAATGGTGATGGGGACGAAGGTGCCCTGCGTGCTCACCTCGCGCGGCGACACGGCCCTGACCAAGAAGTATTCGATAGCACTCGCCTGCCTGGCCGCACGATAACCGACCGACACCGAGACGACGTATGGCAATAAACTTCACGCGCGTAACGAAAGATCCCCGGCAGGAGAAGGATGCACTCATATTCGACACCGAACTCCTGCAGACATTCACCATCCTGGCGATAAATACGGGTTCGACCTCCACCAAGATGGCCGTCTACCGCAACCGTACGCCCGTGGTGGAGTTGTGCGTCACACACCGCACCGACGAGGTCGAGCGGTTTGAGAGCCTCTCCGACCAGATCGAGTGGCGCAGGCAGATCATCCTCTCGACGCTTGCCGACAACGGCATCGACCCGCAGACCTTCGCAGCCGTAATAGGCCGCGGAGGTCTGTTGCGTCCCATCGAGAGCGGCGTATACGAGGTCAACGACCTGATGATCGACGAGCTGCGCCACTGCACGCCGCAGCACGCCTCCAACCTGAGCGCCATCATCGCGGCCGAGATCGCCGGCATGTGCGGCGTGAAGGCGTACATCGCCGACCCCGTGGTCGTGGACGAACGCATCGAGATAGCCAAGATGTGCGGCGTGAAGCAGATCCGCCGCCGCTCGGTCTTCCATGCCCTGAACCAGAAGGCCACGGCCCGCATCTATGCCGAGCGTGTGGGGCGTCCCTACGAGGAGTTGAATCTCGTGGTGGCGCACATGGGCGGCGGCATATCTGTTGCGGCGCACCGAAAGGGGCGTGTCATCGACGTGAACAACGCCCTCGACGGCGAGGGTCCCGTGGCGCCGGAACGCGCGGGGACGGTCCCCGCAGGCGATCTGGTCGACCTCTGCTACTCGGGACAATACACACACGAACAGGCACGCCGTCTTATCGTGGGACACGCCGGTCTGGTAGCACTCACGGGGACGAACTCGGTGCGCGAGCTCGACAACCGCGCCGCCACGGGCGACAGCGAGGCTGCGAAGGCTCTCGAACTGATGAGCTTCACCATCGTGAAGAACATCGGCCAGATGGCGGCCGTACTGCGCGGCGAGGTGGATGCCGTGATCCTCACGGGAGGCATAGCGTACTGCAGCCGCGTCACGGACTACATCACGCGCCACTGCCGCTTCATCGCCCCCGTCGAGATCTTCCCGGGCGAGAACGAACTGCAGGCGCTGGCACTCAATGCCCTGCGGGTGCTGCAGCACCAGGCCGAAGCAAAAACATACGAATGACAATGAAGAACATATTAATCCTCAACGGCCCGAACCTCAACCTTCAGGGCACGCGCGACGTGGGCACCTACGGCACCACGACCTTCGACCAGTACATGACGCAGCTGCGGGCGCGTTATGACGGGCGCGTCGCATTCGACTACTTCCAGTCGAACATCGAGGGCGAACTGATCAACGCCATCCACGGCAGCGTGGGCCGCTACGACGGCATCGTGCTGAACGCCGGCGGCTACACCCACACCTCCGTGGCGATACGCGACGCCATCTCGGCCGTGACGGCCCCCGTTGTGGAGGTACACATCTCGTCGATCCTCGCCCGCGAGGAGTTCCGCCACACGTCGATGATAGCGCCCGTCGCCAAGGGGTCGATCATGGGCTTCGGCCTCGACTCCTACCGTCTGGGCGTGGAGGCGCTGCTGGGATAACCGGATACGGCACAGGCCATGGATGACAACCGACAACTGAGCCGCCGCGTCGCCTCGGGCGTGGCATGGAGCCTCTCGGAGAAGATAGGCTCCATGTTGCTGCAGATGGTGGTGAGCATCGTCGTGGCCAACCAGCTCGCGCCGATGGACTTCGGCGTGATGGCCGTGCTCACGGTCTTCACGGCGCTGGCGCAGGTGGTCGTAGACAGCGGTTTCTCGCAGACGCTCATTCGCAAGGCCGCACCCACGGACGGCGAATACAGGGCAGTCTTCCGCTTCAACATACTGACGTCGCTGGGACTTTACGTCCTGCTCACGGCGCTCGCGCCCCCCATGGCCCGCTACTACGGCTGGCCCGAGATCGCCAGCGTGGCGCCCGTACTCTACCTGCTGCTGCCGCTCAACGCCCTGTGCGTCATCCAGAACACGATCATGGTGCGCGAGTTCCGCTTTGCGCAGCTCTCGACAATAACGTTCCTCTCGTCGCTCACAAGCGGCATCGTCGCCATAGCTATGGCACTGGCGGGCTGCGGCGTGTGGAGTCTCGCGGCGCAGCGCGTGACGATGATGGCGGCCAAGGCGGCCATGCTGTGGCTGCACAGCCCGTGGCGGCCGCGCGGCGGGAAGACATCATCGCTGCGCGAGATGGCGCCGTACAGCCTGCGGCTGATGTCCACGGACCTGATCACATCGCTCTACAACAACGTCGCGCAGCTATTCATAGGCAAGATATACTCCGGCGACGCCCTGGGATACTACAACCAGGCGCAGAAGCTCAAGGACATGCCCGTCACGTCGACCATGCAGTCGATACAGAGCGTCACCTTTCCCGCGCTGGCGAAGATCGCCGGCGAGAGGGAGAAGTTCGCCGAGGGCTACCGCCGCGTGGTTATGGTGACGGCATTCGTCATCTTCCCCGTGATGGCGGGGCTCATAGCCACGGCCGACGACATCTACACGCTGCTGCTCAAACCCGAGTGGCACCCCGCCGTACCCTACTTCCGCATACTGTGCGTGGCGGGCATATTCTATCCCGTGGCGACCGTGGCATACAATGTCCTGAAGGTACGCAGCGACGGGGCGATAATCCTGCGGCTGGAGATCATAAAGAAGGTCGTCATGACGGTCATCCTCGCCGTGACCATACCGATAAGCGTGCGCGCCGTGGCGTGGGGCATGGCCGCCGCCTCGGCCTGCGACCTCGCTGCCAACGCCATCGCGGCACGCCGCTACACCTCTCTCACGCTGTGGCGCCTGGTGCGGGCGATGCTCCCCGCGGCCGCCGTCACGGCCCTGATGTACGGCGTCGTGATGCTGCTCGGGCTATGGACAGCAGAGTGGCACGTCGCGGCACGCCTCGCGGCAAAGATCGTCTGCGGCGTAGCGGCATACACGGCCTTTGCGGCGGCAGCACGCCTCGAGGCCATGCATGAGGTCATCGAGATAGCGCGCGAACTTACGGGGCACGCGAAACGATAGCAGCAGGTGCCGGACCGGGCCCGAGACATCCGCATCGTATTCGCAAAAAACGTATCAAAGCCGAAAAAACGCAAAAAGGAGGAGAGGCCTGACGCCCTCTCCTCCTTTTCCATATTGCCATACCTAAAAATGGACGAACCCGTGCCAGTCGGGGTGTATCTCCATGCCGTGTTCAATCCACCTTATACGGGGCTCTGCGGCAACGATGCGTCCCACACGGTAGAGCTCCCGTCCGAACTCCACCCCGAAGTCGCGCTGCAGCGTCTCCGCCCTCTCCCCTGCCGCCGTAAGGAGCAGTTTGTAATCCTCGCCCCCGCATACGGCGGCACGGACGTCACCCCCGACGGCGGGAATGGTCTCGACATCGATCTCGGCGCCGCACGACGAGGCGCGCAATATGTGCATCAGGTCCGAGGCCAGGCCGTCCGAGAGGTCCATCATGGCATGCACCTCGCTGCGGCCGCCCAACCATGCGCCCTCGGCCGTCTGCGCCTCGGGGTTGCGGTGTATGGCGGCATAGCCGGTATCGGTACGCCCCGCAAGGATATCCGCAAGGCCGAGCGCCGAGGCACCCAGCTCCCCAGCAACGAACACCTCATCCCCCGCGCATGCCGCCGAGCGGCGTTTTACGTGCGAGGCGGGTCCGCGCCCTATGGCCACGACGTTTATGGCTATACTCACTTCCGACGATGTGGTGTCGCCGCCGACAAGGGCCACGCCCTCGCGGTGCGACAGGTCAGAGTATCCCTCGATAAATCCGCGCGCCCACTTATCCTCCATACCCTTCGGAAGCGCTACGGACAGCAGCGTCGCCACGGGCCGCAGCCCCATGGCCGCCACGTCGCTCAGGTTTACGGCGAGGGCCTTGTGCCCCAGCTCCTGAGGCGATGCCGCGTCACGCAGGAAATGCACCCCCTCGACCAGCATGTCGGTCGTGAGGGCCACAACCTCCCCGCCTCCGATATCCAGCACGGTGCAGTCGTCGCCTATGGCCTCCCAGCCGTGGCGGTCGACGTCGGCGAAGAGCCGCGCCGCGAAATCTATGAGCCCGAACTCGGTCATCGCCGCACGCGTTACTCCCCCATCAGGCGCCGCTCGGCCTCGTCGGCCGCCGCCGTATCGAACATGTTGCGGGCGAACTTGCGCTCGATGGCATCGAGGCAAAGGTTGCCTATGCTCCCCTCGTGCGTATGGTGCAGCTCGCGGCCGTCGTGCTCGTAGGTACCGTTCTGCACGCGCATGCCCACCTCGCGGTAGGCGTCGCGGAAGGGTACGCCGCGGGCCACGGCATCGTTGACATCCTCCACCGTAAAGAGATATTTATACTTCTCGTCGCTCAGTATGTCGCGGTTTATCCGCATCTGCTCGATGCCCATGCGCGCCATCTTCAGGCAGTCGGTGATCTCACCGAACGCGGGGACATATATCTCCTTCGTAAGCTGCATGTCGCGGAAATATCCCGACGGCAGGTTTGTCGAGATCAATGTCACCTCCATTGGCTGCGCCTGCATGCGGTTGCAGCGGGCGCGGATCAGCTCGAAGATGTCGGGGTTCTTCTTGTGGGGCATGATGCTCGACCCTGTGGTAAAGGCGTCGGGCAGGCGCACGAAACCGAAGTTGGCACACGAATAGAGGCACACGTCCTGCGCCAGCCGCCCGACGGTAGCCGCCACGGCCGCGATGGCCGTAAGTACCGTCCGCTCGGTCTTGCCGCGCTGCATCTGGGCATAGATCGAGTTGTAGGCCAGGTCGTCGAAGCCCAGCAGGCGCGTGGTCATCGTACGGTCCAGCGGCACCGACGAGCCGTATCCGGCACCCGACCCCAGAGGGTTGGTGTTCACCAGGGCGTACGCGGCCTTGAGCTGCAGCAGGTCGTCCGCCAGAGCCTCGGCATAGGCGCTGAGCCACAGTCCGAACGACGAGGGCATGGCTATCTGCATGTGCGTATATCCGGGCATCAGCACATCCCTGTACTCCGCGGCCCTGGCGATCAGGGTCCTGAACAACGCCTCCACATCGCGCTGCAGCGCCGCCAGCGCCGCACGCGAGAAGAGCTTCAGGTCGACCATAACCTGATCGTTGCGCGAACGGCCCGTATGTATCCTCTTGCCGGCGTCGCCGCACATCTCCGTGAGCAGGAACTCCACCTGCGAGTGGACATCCTCCACACCCTCCTCGATGCGGAACTCGCCGCGCCGCACCGTGCCGTAGATCTCACGCAGGGCCTTCTCGAGAGCCGTACAGTCGGCGTCCGAGATAAGCCCTATCGAGTGGAGCATCTTCATATGGGCCATGTTGCCCAGCACGTCGGCCTCCGCCAGATACATGTCCAGCTCACGGTCCCGTCCCACGGTAAACCGCTCCACGAAGGAGTCTATGTCGTAACCCTTATCCCAAAGTTTCATAGCAATATATCGTTTCGTTCATATTTTTCGATTACTCCGCATCACTGCCGGCCGCCGCACAGCCGCCGCGCCATACCTCTGCGCCATACTCCTGCCCCCCCTTGCCGCGGCCTCTCCACAGCAACGCCGCAGGCACGGCCCGCGGCGTTAAATTTAATCAAATTATTCCGACAGCACAAGCCCGTCCATCATCGAGACGTAAATTCCGACCGCCTCCTCGATCTCCGCGAGGCATATGTACTCGTCGGCCGTATGCGAGCGGGCGCTCTCGCCCGGGCCCACCTTCACCGTCGCAAAGGGCATCACCGCCTGATTAGACAGCGTGGGCGATCCGAAAGGCTCACGCCCCATCTCCACAAGCCGCCGTACCGCAGGGTGCGACACCTCGATCGACGACGAGCCGAGATGCGTCGAGCGCGGCACGACATCGCACGAAACACTGCGACGGATCTCCCCGAGCAGTTCCTCATTGCCGTAACACTCGTTCACCCGCACGTCGACCATGAACCGGCACTCGGCCGGCACCACATTGTGCTGCGTACCCGCCTGCACCCCCGTCACGGTCATCTTAACGGGGCCCAACAGAGGCGACACCCGCTCGAAACGGCAGGTGCGGAACCATTCGATATCCTTCATGGCCCTGTATATGGCATTGTCGCCCTCGTCGCGAGCCGCATGGCCCGCACGACCGTGCGCCGTGCAATCCAGCACCATGAGGCCCCGTTCCGCCACGGCGGGACGCATCCCCGTAGGTTCACCCACGACGCCGAAGTCGATACGGCCCAACTCTCCGAGTACGGACCTTACGCCTCCCGCTCCCGTCACCTCCTCCTCGGCCGAGGCCAGGTAGATAAGGTTGTAGGGCTGGGGGCGCTGCGCCAGGGCGTCGAATGCCGCCAGCAGCGACACCACGCTGCCGCCCGTATCGTTGCTGCCGAGACCGTAGAGCCGCCCCTCCTCGATACGTGCATCATAGGGATCGCGGCTCCATGACGCCACGGGACGCACCGTGTCGATATGCGCGTCGAACAGCACCGTCGGCTTCGCCCCGTCGTGCGGCGCCGCCTCCGCCCACACGTTGTTGCCCTTGCGGCGGGGCGTGTAGCCCAGGCGCAACAACTCCGCCTCCATCATGTCGGCGGCGGCCCCCTCCTCGCGGCTCGGCGAGGGAGTGGCTATAAGGCGCCGCAACAGCGCCACGGCAGAGTCGAAATCCATGCGTGCCATGTTCCCGACAGTTACTTCGTTACCACGGTTCCGCCCGCAAGGTCGCGCGGCGAGGTGATGCGCACCGAGCGCACGCCCGCCGAGATGGTCTTGTAGGCGTTGTCAATCTTCGGGATCATGCCCGAGTGTATCTTCTCCCCGGCACGCAGCGCCGCATAGGTCTCGGGCGTGATGCGCGCGATGAGCGACGTCTCGTCGTCGACATCGAGCAGCACACCCGCCTTGTCGAGCGTGAAGACCAGCTCCACGTCATAGTGTGCGGCCAGCGCCGATGCCACGGCCGACGCCACGCTGTCGGCGTTCGTATTGAGCAGCTCGCCCGCCGCCGAGCAGGTTATGGGCGAGATGACGGGCGTCACGCCCGCATCGAGCAGCATGCCCAGCACATCGGCCCGCACACTATCCACATCGCCCACATACCCCCAGTCGATCTCACCCACGGGGCGGCGGTGCGATACCACCACCCCCATGTCGCAGCCCGACAGACCGCAGGCATCGACCCCGCGCGCCTGCAATGCCGCCACGACGCGCTTGTTCGCCAGACCCGCGTATGCCATGACCGCGATATCGAGCGTCGCGGCGTCGGTTATACGCCGCCCCTCGTGCATCTTAACCTCGACGCCCAGCTTCCCGGCCAGGTGCGAGCCCATGACGCCGCCGCCATGCACCAGTACGAACGCCCCGCCGAGCGACGCCAGATCGTCGCACAGCGAGGCGAGCACCTCTTCGTTCTCGATCAGCTTGCCGCCGATCTTTATCACCTTTATGCTTTTCATTCCTGTTCTCCATTAGCAGCGGGCCTCGCCCGCCCGTATCCGCCGCAGCATTCTCTTCAGGCAGTGTACGGCTCCACTACGCTCTCCGGCACCTACATACCCATCTCGGCAGCCGTGGCGCGGAACGCCCCGGCGAAACGCTCGACCTCCTTCTCGCCTATCATCAACGGAGGCAGCAGGCGCAGGGTGTTCTTGCCGCTGTATCCCGTCATGATGTGGTGGTGCGACATGAGCACCTTGCGGAACTCCGCCTGCGAAACCGGCAGGTCGACACCTATCATAAGGCCGCGGCCGCGGATATCCTGCACGCCGTGCACATCCTTTATCGCCTCCACGATCCTGTCCCCCATCACGCGGGCATTCTCCACGAGGTTCTCGTCCCTGACCACGTCGGCGACGGCGATGGCGGCGGCACAGGCCAGGTGGCTGCCGCCGAAGGTGGTGCCGAGCATGCCCGTGCGCGCCGGCACCGCGGGCGAGATCATGATGGCACCTATGGGGAAGCCGTTGCCTATACCCTTTGCCAGCGATATGATGTCGGGGCGTACCCCCGCCCACTGGTGGGCGAAGAAACGGCCGCTGCGGCCGTACCCGGACTGTATCTCGTCGAGGATCATCATCGTACCCGTGGCATCGCACTCCTCGCGCACGGCGCGCAGGAAGTCGTCCGAGGCCACACGTATGCCCCCGACACCCTGTATGCCCTCCACTATGACGGCGGCATAGTCGCGGCTCCGCAGCTCGGCACGCATGGCCTCGATATCGTTCAGCGGCGTGAAGGTCACCTTATCCGTACGGTTCACCGGGGCCTGTATAGCCGGGTTGTCCGTCACGGCCACGGCCATGCTCGTGCGGCCATGGAAAGCTCCGCGCATGGCCAGCACGCGCTCGCGCCCCGTTGTGAACGACGCCAGCTTCAAGGCGTTCTCGTTGGCCTCGGCGCCGCTGTTGCAGAGGAAGAGCGAATAGTCGTCATAACTCGAAAGCTCGCCCAGCTTCTGCGCCAGCTCGCGCTGCAGCGTGTTGATCACGGCATTAGAGTAAAAACCGATCTTCGACAGCTGCGACGAGATCATCTCCACATAGTGCGGGTGCGTATGCCCGATCGAGATAACGGCATGGCCGCCGTAGAAATCGAGATACTCCACGCCGTCGCGGTCCCACAGATATGCCCCCCGGGCCTTTACAGGCTCCATGTCGAGCAACGAATATACATTGAACAGTTCCATATCTTTTTTACGTTTTGATTTGATTGATACGGCGCCCCGCCGGCACACCGTCAACGGCACCGCCGCTACGAAGCCGCCGCTACCCACGTCCGCCGGCACGTACCGTACGCATGCCGGCCTTCGGTCAGAAGAAGTTGGCCTTCAGGCGCAACCCTTCGGTCTCGTCGAGGCCGAACATGAGGTTCATGTTCTGCACGGCCTGTCCAGAGGCGCCCTTGAGAAGGTTGTCTATGACCGACGTCACCAGAAGCTTGCGGCCCGTCATCTGCACCGACAGGAAACAGTAGTTCGTATTGACCACCTGCTTCATGTAAACGGGTTTGCCGCTCACGCAGACGAAGGGATGCGGCGCATAGTAGTCCCGGAAGAGGGCCGCCACGTTATCCACGTCGGCATCCAGGCGTACCACCACATCGCTCATGATACCGCGCGTATGGCACCCGCGCACCGGCACGAACGCTATGTCCGTTGCGGCAGAGCCTCCCGCCGCAACCACCGTCTCGCCTATCTCGCCCAGATGCTGGTGCGTGAAGACCTTGTAGTTCGACAGGTTCGAGCTGCGGTTGCTGAAGTGGGTGTCGGGCGTGGGTTTCTGCCCCGCCCCCGTCGAACCGGTGATACCCACCACCGTCACCTCCTCGGGCAGCAGCCCCGCCGCCGCCAGCGGCAGCAGCGCCAGATTTATCGACGTGGCGAAGCACCCGGGGTTGGCCACGCAGCGGCTCGCACGGATACGCTCGCGGTTGAGTTCCGGCGCCCCGTAGACGAACTCCCCGGCATCGGCCTTCAAGCGGAAATCGTTGCTCAGGTCGATGATCTTGACGCTCTGCGGAACGGGATTCTCGGCCAGGAACTTCGCCGAGTTGCCGTGCCCCATGCATATGAACAGCACGTCGATATCGCCGAAATCTATGTCCGAAAAACGCAGCGGCGAATAGATCAGGTCACTGTGTACCGCCCCTATCGCCTCGCCCTTGTGCGACTCGCTCTGTATGTATTTCAGTTCGGCGTGCGGATGGTTCACCAGAAGGCGGATCAGTTCGCCCGCCGTGTATCCCGCACCGCCTGCTATGCCTACTCTTATCATCGCTGGAAATTCTTTTGGTTTGGTTGCCTGTCCCGTGCATTCCACCCGCCGGCACCCCTCATAAAGCCTACGGGACCCCGGCGGCGGAACGATCGGCACGACGCCTTTCTTGCGAAGGACGTCGTGCCGGAATCCGAAGCAATGCCGCTGACGGCCCTCTACTCTTCGTCGTTTACGGCATGGTATATCTTGAGCGGCATCGACAGAATCTTCGTGAAGCCCTTCACGTCGTCCGCCGTCCATGCGTTGTTCATCTCGCCGTACTCGGCAAACTTCGCATTCATCAGGTCATGCTCCGACTCGATGCCCACCAGCGAGAAGGTATAGGGACGCAGCGTCAGGAACACCTTGCCCGTAACATATCGCTGGCTGTTCTCGAGGAACTTCTCGATGTCACGCATGACGGGCTCCGAGTACATCGCCTCGTGCATGAACATGCCGTACCACGTGCCGAGCTGGTCCTTCCAGTACTGCTGCCACTTGGTGAGCGTGTGCTTCTCCAGCAGCTCGTGCGCCTTGATTATGAGCATCGGCGCCGCAGCCTCGAAGCCTACGCGACCCTTGATACCCACCAGCGTGTCGCCCACATGCGTGTCGCGGCCTATGGCCCACGCCGAGCCTATGGCCTCGAGCCTGTTGATGGCCTCGACGCCCTTCATCGCAACGCCGTTCACGCCGACGACCTCGCCCTCGGCGAACTCTATCTCCAGCGACTCCGTGCCCTGCTTCTGCAACTGCGAGGGATATGCCTCGTCGGGCAGGTTCGTGGCCGAGCAGAGGGTCTCCTTGCCGCCGACAGACGTGCCCCACACGCCCTTGTTGATCGAGTACTGCATCTTGGTGAAGTCTGCCTCGAAGCCGTTCTCCTTGAGATACGATATCTCATACTCGCGCGTGAGCTTCAGGTCACGCGTGGGCGTTATGATCTCCATCTGCGGCGCGAAGACCTCGAACGTAAGGTCGAAACGCACCTGGTCGTTGCCCGCGCCCGTCGAGCCGTGAGCCACGGCATCGGCGCCGATGCTCTTGGCATAATTGACTATGGCCAGCGCCTGGAACGTGCGCTCCGAGCTTACCGAGATGGGGTACGTCTTGTTGCGCAGCACATTGCCGAAGACCATGTACTTGATGCACTTCGAGTAGTAATCGCCCGTGACGTCGATGTTGACGTGCTTCTTGGCGCCGAGCGCATAGGCGCGCTTCTCGACGGCGGCCAGCTCCTCGGCCGAGAAACCGCCCGTGTTGGCCAGCGCCGTATACACCTCATATCCCAACTCCTTGGTGAGGTACTTCACGCAGAACGAGGTGTCCAGACCGCCGCTGTATGCCAATACAACCTTTTTCATATCTTGTCTCCTTTCCATGTTTACTTGCCTTTACCGAATATGCGGCCCAGCCACGAGCCCTTGTGCTCCTCCTTTGCGGGGGCGGCCTGTGCGGCCTGCTCCGCCTCGGCAGCCTTGCGCGCCTCCTCCTCGGCCTTGCGCTTTGCGACCTTCGCCGGATCATAGATCATGCCCGTGCAGAGGCATTTGGTCATGTTCGTACGCTGCAGCACGTCATAGTTCACGCACGAACGGCACCCGGCCCAGAACTCCTCGTCGTCGGTCAGCTTGGCGAAGGTGACAGGCTCGTATCCCAGCTCCGTGTTGATACGCATGACGGCCTCGCCCGTAGTCAGACCGAAAATCTTGGCATTGGGGAAACGCTTGCGCGAAAGATCGAACGCCGCCTTCTTGATACGCTTGGCTACGCCCATGTTCCGGTACTGCGGCCGCACGATAAGGCCCGAGTTGGCGACGAACTCGTCGTGTCCCCAAGACTCTATGTAACAGAATCCGACGAACTCCTCGCGGTTGACAGCGATGATTGCCTTGCCCGAGTTGATCTTGTCGGCGATATATTCGTCCGTACGGCGGGCGATACCGGTTCCACGGCTCTTTGCTGCCTCGTCGATAGCGTCGTTGATCTGCGTCACGTAACGAAGGTGCTCTTTCGAGGCGACCATTACATCGATTTTCATTGCAATAAGTTTTATTACACGTGTGTATTATAAGTTTCGCGGATGCAAATATTGCATATAAATACGCAAAAAGCAAATATTTATTCCTCAATATTTACCCTCCCGGAAAAATACCCGCATAATTGCATAATAATCGGATAAAAATGCATCCACAGCATCAATCCGCCTGCGTGCGCGCACCTTGCCGGGAAAAAATTCGGGAATGGACAGGCAGCGACGGCTGCATATTCATTCCCGAAATCAGGTTATTTATTCGGCGGCGGATACCCCGCCGCACCCGTGCGCACGGATCAGTACGAACCCCAGCTGCGTATGGCAAGACCCTTGTCGCCGACAAGACATACCGCCATGATGAACGACGACGCCAGACGGGCATTCGTCAGCAGCGGTATGTTGAAGTCGATGGCCGCACGGCGTATCTTGTAGCCGTTGTCCAGCTCGCGGCGCGTCTGGTTCTTCGGTATGTTGATCACCAGATCGACCCGTTTCTGCTTGATATAGTCGATCACCGTCGGGGCACCCTTCTCGTCGGGCCACCCCACTACCTCGATATCCTTCACGCCGTGCTGGAAGAGGAACTCGGCGCTGCCCGCCGTGGCATATACCTTGAAGCCGTACTTGATAAGCATCTTCGTGGCCGAGAGCAGCTCGACCTTCGAGCGCGCCGGGCCCGACGAGATGAGTACGTTGTGCTTGGGAATGGCCTGACCCACCGACAGAAGGCTCTTCAACAGCGCCTCGTAATAGCTGTCGCCGATACATGCCACCTCGCCCGTCGAGGTCATGTCCACGCTCAGCACGGGGTCGGCGTTCTGCAGTCGCGCGAACGAGAACTGCGACGACTTGACCCCGACGTAGTCTATGTCGAACATCGACTTGGGATGCGACTCGACCGCACGGCCCAGCATCACGCGCGTGGCCATGGTGATGAAGTTGAACTTCATGATTTTCGACACGAAGGGGAAGCTGCGCGAGGCGCGCAGGTTGCACTCGATGACCTTCACGTGGTTGTCCTTGGCCAGGAACTGTATGTTGAAGGGTCCCGATATGTTCAGCTCGCGCGCGATCTTCTCGGCGATATGGCGTATCTGGCGTATCGTCTCGAGATATATGCGCTGCGCGGGGAAGACGATCGTGGCGTCGCCCGAGTGCACGCCCGCATACTCGACATGCTCGCTTATGGCCGACACCTTGATCACGCCGCGCTGCGCCACGGCATCCATCTCGATCTCCTTGGCATGCTCGATGAATTCGCTCACCACGACGGGATGGTCGGAGCTGACCTCGGCCGCCTGACTCAGGTAGTGGTCCAGCTCCTCGCGCGCATACACCACGTGCATGGCGGCGCCCGAGAGTACGTACGAGGGACGTATCAGCACCGGCAGACCCACCTCGTCCACAAAGTCGTATATCGACTGCAGGGTCGTGAGCTCGCGCCAGCGCGGCTGGTCGATACCCAGCGCGTCGCACATGGACGAGAACTTGCCGCGGTCCTCCGCGCGGTCGATCGACTCGGCCGAGGTGCCGAGGATATTGACCCCCTGCCGATGGAGCGGCATGGCCAGGTTGTTCGGTATCTGCCCTCCCGTCGAGACCACGACGCCGTAGGGCGACTCCATCTCGATAATGTCCATCACGCGCTCGAAGGTCAGCTCGTCGAAATAGAGACGGTCGCATATGTCGTAATCGGTCGATACGGTCTCGGGATTGTAGTTTATCATCACCGACCGCAACCCCACATGAGAAAGCGTCTTGAGCGTATTGACGCCGCACCAGTCGAACTCCACGCTGCTGCCTATGCGGTACGCTCCCGACCCCAGTACGATGACCGAACGATGATCGTGTTCGTACTCGATATCGTTCTTGGTGCCGTTATACGTAAGGTAAAGATAGTTCGTCTGTGCCGGATACTCTCCCGCCAGCGTGTCGATCTGCTTTACGCAGGGGCGTATGCCCGCCTCCAGACGGCGGCGGCGTATGCACATCATGCGCTCGAACATGGGCAGCGTCGAATGCGACATCGTCAGCTCGGCAATCTGGAAATCCGAGAATCCCATCCGCTTGGCCTCGTGCAGCACATCCGCTGGCAGCGGCTGCGAGCCGTCGCCGTCGTATCCGCGCAGCACGTTTTTATAGAGGTATATGCGGTAGAGACGCTGCAGGAACCAGCGGTCGATCTTCGTCCGCTCGTATATCTGGTCTATCGTATATCCCTGCTCGAAAGCCTCCGCGATGGCATAGACACGCTTGTCCGTCGGGTGCTCCAGCTCCTCGTCGATATCCACCTCGACGGGCTTGTTGCCCACGAAGCCGTGCTTGCCCTGCCCCACCATGCGCAGACCCTTCTGTATGGCCTCCTCGAAGGTGCGGCCAATGGACATCACCTCGCCCACGCTCTTCATCGAGGAGCCGAGCAGCTTCGACACTCCGTCGAACTTGTTCAGGTCCCAGCGCGGAATCTTGCAGACGACATAGTCCAGCGCCGGCTCGAAACATGCCGACGTGACCTTCGTCACCGAGTTCTTTATCTCGTGCAGCCCGTACCCGAGACCGAGCTTCGCCGCCACGAATGCCAGCGGATAACCCGTAGCCTTCGACGCCAGGGCGCTCGAACGCGACAGACGCGCATTCACCTCGATGACACAGTAATCCTCCGACTCGGGGTCCAGCGCATACTGCACGTTGCACTCGCCCACGATGCCTATGTGGCGTATGATGCGTATGGCGATG
Organism: uncultured Alistipes sp.; assembly: GCA_949283205.1. Lineage (GTDB taxonomy): Bacteria > Bacteroidota > Bacteroidia > Bacteroidales > Rikenellaceae > Alistipes. The sequence goes on from CASDSD010000046.1 coordinate 23,128, forward strand.
GCGCGCAGCTTGTGGTACTCGCTGTTGGTGAGCGTCTGCGACGGCGCCACCACGAGGCTCTCGCCCGTATGTATCCCGAGCGGGTCGAAGTTCTCCATGTTGCAGACCGTGATGCAGTTGTCGTAGCAGTCGCGCACCACCTCGTACTCGACCTCCTTCCACCCCTTGAGCGACTTCTCGATAAGCACCTGCGGCGAATAGGAGAAGGCGCTGGCGACGATCTGCTCCAGCTCCTCGTCATTCTTGCAGAAGCCCGAGCCCAGGCCGCCCAGCGTATAGGCGGCGCGTATGATGAGCGGGAACCCCAGCTCGCGGGCCGCCTCCTTGGCCTCCGCCATCGTCGAGCAGGCTATGCTGCGCGGCGTCTTGACACCGATCTCGGCAAGTTTCTCGGAGAAGAGCTTGCGGTCCTCCGTGTCGATGATGGCCTGCACGGGCGTACCCAGCACCTCGACGCCGTACCGCTCCAGAACGCCCTTCTTGTAGAGTTCCACACCGCAGTTCAGCGCCGTCTGCCCGCCGAACGAGAGCAGGATGCCGTCGGGGCGCTCCTGTTCGATCACCTTCTCGACGAACTCCTCCGTCACGGGAAGGTAGTATATCTTGTCGGCCACATCCTCCGAGGTCTGTACCGTGGCGATATTGGGGTTTATGAGTACCGTGTACTTGCCCTCCTCGTGCATCGCCTTGAGGGCCTGCGATCCCGAGTAGTCGAACTCGCCCGCCTCGCCTATCTTCAATGCTCCCGATCCGAGGAGCAGAACCTTGTTTATCTCTTTCTTCATAGCGCACTCAATGTTTCGCGGCTTTCCACGCCTTGATGTTTTCGATGAATTCGTCGAACAGGTACTCCGTATCGACGGGGCCGCTCGAGGCCTCGGGATGGTACTGCGTCGAGAAGAAGGGCTTGCTGCGGTGGCGTATGCCTTCGTTGGTGCCGTCATTGACATTCACGAAGAGCGTCTCCCACTCCTCGGGCAGCGTGCGGTCGTCGATGGCGAAGCCGTGGTTCTGCGAGGTGATGAAGCAGCGGTTCGTCCCCGGCACCACCACCGGCTGGTTGTGGCCGCGGTGGCCGTACTTGAGCTTGTATGTCGAGGCTCCGGCAGCACGCGCCAGCAACTGGTTGCCGAGGCATATTCCCATGATGGGACGATCCTCGCGCAGCGCCGCCGCAACGTGGGCTATGGTCTCGCCGCACTGCGACGGATCGCCCGGACCGTTCGAGAGGAAGAGTCCGTCGTACTCCTCCTGCGAGAAGTCGTAGTCCCACGGCACGCGTATCACCGTGGCGCCGCGCCGCAGCAGGCAGCGCAGAATGTTGTATTTCACGCCGCAGTCGACAACCACCACGCGGTAGGGGCCGTCGCCGTAGACCGTGCGTTCGGGCGAGGACACCTGCGCCACGACGTTGTCCACATTCGGGTCGTAGAAGTCGGGCACGGCCTCCCCCTCGAACTCTATGCGGCCGAGCATCGAGCCGCTCTCGCGCAGGCGCTGCGTCACGGCACGCGTGTCGATGCCGCAGATTCCCGGCACATGCTGTTCGCGCAGCCACTCGCCGAGGCTTTTCGAGGCATTCCAGTGGCTGTACTCGTCCGAGTAGTACGATACCACCAGAGCCGAACAGTGTATGCGGTCCGACTCGTAGAACTTCTCGATGCCCCACTGGTCGCGCTCGTCCGACGGCACGCCGTAGTTTCCGATCAGAGGATATGTGGGAACAAGTATCTGCCCCTTGTATGAGGGGTCTGTCAGGCTCTCCACATAGCCAGTCATGGCGGTATAGAAGACCACCTCGCCGGCTACCGGAGCCTCGTAACCGAACGACCACCCTTCGTATCGGGTTCCGTCCTGCAATACCAGGACCGCTCGTCTTTTACTATGCATAGATATGTTGTCGTTGCAAAAAATTTCACCTATTCAACTCACAAAAATACTAACATATTTTGGAAATATAAAATATATGCGTTACTTTTGCATAAATATGTTGATATTTTGGCTATGAATCAGAAAACACAACGTTTCGCTACAATCCGCAAAATCATCCGCAGCGAACTGATCGGTTCGCAGGACGAACTCATCACACGCCTGCGCGAATGCGGCGTGGAGATAACGCAGAGTACGCTATCGCGCGACCTGAAGTTCATGAACGTCGCCAAAGTCCCACACAAGAGCAAGGGATATATCTACGTATTGCCCAACACGGCGAACCATGAAATTAACGTATCGTCGAATATCTCGGACAACATCACGGGACTCACCTTCTCGGGCAACCTCGGCGTGCTGAAGACCAAATCGGGATATGCCAGCGCCATATCTGTCCCCATCGACAACCTCGACTGCGCCGAGATCCTGGGCACCATCGCCGGCGACAACACCGTGCTGCTGATCCTGCGCGAGAACGCCAACCGCAACCACGTCATCGAGGCGCTGCTGCGCATATTCCCCATGCTGAGCAACGTACTGTAGAAACACGGCCGCCACGCCGCATACCGTCACACGACGGGGGACGATCCGAATCGTCCCCCGTCCTGCTTTTACGCCCCGCCGTACATGTGCCGCCGTCACTCCTCCATGATGTAGACGTGTTCGTCGCTGCGCTGCATGTGGAACTTCTCGCGCGCATACTGCTCCAGATACTCGTCGTACTTGAGCCTTTCGAGCATCGTGCTGTCCTGCTCTATGCGCTGGCGGAACAACTCCTGCTGCTCCTTCAGACGGCTGATGCGGTGTTCCACCTTGATCACCGTGACAAGGTTGCGCACAGTCTGTACCGCCGTATATACGAATATCACGGCGGTAATGCTCAACCATATCTTGCGGCTGAAATTACGGTTCACCTCTCTTGCGTATTGCGATCGGCGGCACGCGCCGCGATCAGGGTATATGCATGAATTTATGCGTCTGCACCGATATGCTCCAGCGCGGGTGCGCCTTCGCATAGTCGACGATCGACGGCAGGATCTGCTCGTAGCGGCTCCACTCGGGCTGCAGGTAGAGCCGGCAGTAGCGTCCCACACGGCGGGCATTCTCCTCGGCCCACGCCAGATCATCCTCCGTCTCTATTATCACCTTCAGCTCGTGAGCACGGCCGAACGCCTCCTCCAAAGGCGGATGCTGACGTTTCGGCGAAAGGCATACCCAGTCGAACTCGCCGCTGAAGGGATGCGTGCCCGAGGTCTCGAGGAATATCTCCAGCCCTTCGGCGCGCAGCCGTCCCGTGAGCTCCCCGAGCGGATAGAGCAGAGGCTCGCCGCCCGTGATGACGATGGCCTGCGCGGCACACGCCTTGGCACGCGCCACGACGGTCTCCACAGCCACGGGAGGGTATATGCGCGGATTCCACGTATACTTGGCGTCGCACCACTTGCACCCCACGTCGCAGCCTCCGAGACGGATGAAGTAGGCCGGTTTGCCGGTATGGTAGCCCTCGCCCTGTATCGTGTAGAAGTCCTCCACCAGCGGCAACCGGCGGCCGCCCTCCAGGATATCGTTACTCGTTGTCGATGACATATATATCTTTCAAGTTACGCCCCAGCTGGTCGTAATCCAGGCCATAGCCCACGATGAACTCGTTGCCTATCGAGAATGCGGCATAGTCGATCGGATACTCGTAGAGGAACTTGTCGGGCTTGAAGAAGAGCGTGCAGATGGTTATGCTTGCAGGATGTTTCGCCCGCAGGTGCGCCAGCAGATAGTTCATGCTGTGGCCCGTCTCTACGATATCCTCCACGATGATGATGTCGCGGCCCGTGATGTCGAAATCGACACCCAGCTGCTGCTGTACCTTGCCCGTCGACTGGGTACCCTCGTACGACGAGATCTTGACGAAGGCCAGCTGACTGTTGAACTCCGTCTTGCGCACCAGGTCGCTCAGGAAGAGGAATGCGCCGCTCAACACCCCCAGAAAAACGGGCGTGCGACCCGCATAGTCATGGTTCAGCCTCTCGGCCACGCGCCCCACGGCCGCATCTATCTCCTCGGCCGGTATCATCACGCGAAATGTCTTGTCGTGCAGTGTTACTCGTTTCTCCATCTATGTTCCTTGGTTTGTTTGCTTATGGGCATATGTCTCACCGCAGGCGCTCCTCCGCGAGGCCTTGCGGCAAAGCCCCTGACCGCAGAGTATCCCTCCGGTCAAGGGCTCCGTACGTACGAGGCCGAAGCCTTCCCGCGAGGCCGCGCCGCTGCGGCGCGCATCCCGCCGGCAGGGTATCAACCCTTGATAAGAGCCTTCACCTCTTCGTATACCGTGGCTCCGTTATATCCGAACTTCTCGTCGAGAACCTTGTAGGGAGCGGAATATCCGAAGTGGTCGCAACCGTGTATGCGGCCCTTGTCGCCGACCAGGCCGAGCAGATTGACCGAAAGGCCCGACGTGAGACCGTAACGCGCCACGTCGCGCGGCAGCACGCTCTCCTGATACGACTTGGGCTGGTCACGGAAGAGGCCCTCGCTCGGCACGCTCACCACGCGCACGGGGATACCCTCCTTCATGAGCAGCTCGGCGCCCTCGACCAGCGTCGCTACCTCCGACCCCGACGCCAGCATTACCACCTGCGCCTTGGCCGAGTCCACCACCGTATAGGCGCCCTTAACGGCCTGTTTTGACTCCTCGCGGCGGCTCAGGCGCAGCGCCGGAAGGTTCTTGATGGTCTGGCGCGAGAGTATCAGCGCCACGGGACGCTGCTCCGAGATGGCATACTGCCATGCCGCCACCGTCTCCTCGACATCGGCCGGGCGCAGCACCACCATCGACCTCTCGCCGCGGTGGTTGCGCAGGTGCTCCATAAGGCGTATCTGCGCCTCCTGCTCGATAGGCTGGTGCGTGGGGCCGTCCTCACCCACACGGAACGAGTCGTGCGTCCAGACATATATCACGTGCAGACGCATGAGCGCCGCCAGACGTATGGCCGGCTTCATGTAGTCCGAGAATACGAAGAATGTTCCGCACGCGGGGATAACGCCGCCGTGCAGCGCCATGCCGTTCATGATGCAGGCCATGGTCAGCTCCGACACTCCGGCCTGCAGGAACTGTCCCGAGAAGTCGCCCTTGGTGAAGGCGTGGGTCTTCTTCAGGAAGCCGTCCGTCTTGTCCGAATTGCTCAGGTCGGCCGACGAGACGATCATGTTCTCGATCTTCTCGGCATAAACGCCGAGCATCGTCGCCGAAGCGGCCCTCGTCGCCACGTCGGGCTTGACCTCGATCTTGTTGTAGTCTATCTCGGGAATCTCGCCCGAGAGGAAACGCGTCAACTTGCGCGCCAGGTCGCGGTTCTCGGTACGCCACGCCGCCTCGGCCTGACGGCGCTGCGCCGCCCACATCTTCAGTTCGCAGCGGCGCGTCTCGTAAATCTCCTTCGTGGCGGGAAACACCTTGAACGGGTCCTCCTCGTCGCCGCCGAGGTTGCGCACCGTGGCCGCCAGGTCGGCGCCTGCGCCCGACAACGGCTGTCCATGCGTAGAGACACACCCTTCGAAGCTGGTGCCGTCGGCGCCGACGGCGCCCTTGGCCATCATCGTGCGCCCTATGATGAGATTCGGCTTTTCGTTCTGCGCGTTGGCCTCCGCAAGGGCGGCACGCAACGCCTCGGGATCATTGCCGTCGACCGTTATCACATGCCAGTTCCAGGCCCTGTATTTCGCCGCCACGTCCTCCGTGTCGACCTCGTCGACCTTCGTCGAGAGCTGCACGTTGTTGGCATCGTAGTACATGATCAGGTTGCCCAGACCCAAATGGCCCGCTATGCGGCCCACGCCCTGCGATATCTCCTCCTGCACCGCGCCGTCCGAGATGAAGGCATAGGTCTTGTGCGCCATCCACTCGCCGAAACGCGCCACCATGAAACGCTCCACGATGGCGGCGCCCAGAGCCATGGCGTGGCCCTGCCCCAGCGGTCCCGACGTATTCTCCACGCCGTGCATAACATCCACCTCGGGATGCCCGGGCGTTATGCTGCCCCACTGTCTGAACATCTTAAGGTCGTCCGTGGTGTAGAATCCCGCAAGCATCAGCACCGAATAGAGCATCGGCGACATGTGGCCCGGATCGAGGAAGAACCTGTCGCGGAAAGGATACGACGGATCCTCCGGATCGTAACGCAGGAACTCGGCATAAAGCATGTTGATGAAATCGGCACCGCCCATGGCTCCGCCCGGATGGCCCGACTTGGCTTTTTCGACCATGGCTGCCGACAATATGCGAATATTGTCAGCCGCCTTGTTCAGTTTTGAGTTAGCAAACATAGTATGTTTCTTGTTATAAAATATTCACGTCGTCCTCCCCCGCTCTTCCTCGTCCGCCCTCGTCCGCCCTCGTCCGCCCTCGTCCGCCGTTGTCTTCGGCGCCCGTGCGGTCTCCTACGGCCGGCACCGTCATGCGCCGGCTCCGGCGTCATCACATAATACCCCGTTCCCCCACATTAAAAAGCGCCGTCCACATCACTCCCCACTCCGCTCCCGCACTTTCTCACGCGCCGGAACCCGCATTCATTCACACCGCTCCCGCACATTAGAACGCGCCGTCCACATCACTCCCCACTCCGCTCCCGCACTTTCTCACGCGCCGGAACCCGCATTCATTCACACCGCTCCCGCACATTAGAACGCGCC
>CASDSD010000047.1 GCA_949283205.1 uncultured Alistipes sp.
GGCGGCGGCCGTAGAGGTCAATTCCGTAGTATGTCGTGTCCTGCGCTATGACCATCAGCTCGCGCACACCGCGTGCCGCGAGCTTGCGGGCCTCCTCCAATAGGGTTTCCATTGGTACCGACACATGCTCCCCGCGTATGAGGGGTATGGCGCAGTATCCGCACTTCCAGTTGCACCCCTCCGATATCTTGAGGTAGGCGTAGTGGCGCGGCGTTGTGAGCAGACGCTCCGTCTCCAGCTCCGCGCGGTGTTCGGCGCCGAGCGCCGCGGCGATGCCCGCCCAGTCCTTCACGCCGAAGTAGCTGTCCACCTCGGGGATCTCCGTGCGCAGCTCGTCGGCATACCGCTCGCTCAGGCACCCGATGACGAAGAGGCGGTCGATACGCCCCGCCTGCTTGGCCGCCACGGCCGCGAGGATGGTGTCGATGCTCTCGCGCTTGGCGTCGCCGATGAAGCCGCATGTGTTGATTACAACGGTGCGGGCGTCGGTGCGGTCGCTGTCGAAGCGTACTTCGTACCCCGCTGCGGCCAGCTGCGCCATCAGGTGCTCGCTGTCGACGGTGTTCTTCGAGCAGCCGAGAGTTATGACGTTTATCTTTTTCACCTTTTCCGGATGATTTTTTTGTTGCGTAATGGCCGTTACTCCTTTTTCTCCCCCTTCTCCCCTTTCTCCCCGAAGAGGGCGTCTACGAACTCGCGGCGGTCGAACATGCGCAGCTGGTCGATGCCCTCGCCGATGCCGATATACCGTACGGGTATGTGGAACTGGTCGCTTATGCCTATCACCACGCCGCCCTTGGCCGTGCCGTCGAGCTTCGTTATGGTGAGCGACGTCACCTTTGTCGCCAGCGTGAACTGCCGCGCCTGCTCGAAGGCGTTCTGTCCCGTCGAGCCGTCCAGCACGAGCATCACCTCGTGCGGCGCGTCGGGGATGACCTTGGCCATGACGTTGCGTATCTTGGTGAGCTCGTTCATCAGCCCCACCTTGTTGTGCAGGCGTCCCGCCGTGTCGATGAGCACTACGTCGGCCTTGTTCGCCACGGCCGACTTGAGCGTGTCGTATGCCACGGATGCGGGGTCCGACCCCATCTCCTGGCGTATCATCGTGGCGCCCGCCCGCTCGGCCCATACGGCCAGCTGGTCGATGGCGGCGGCGCGGAAGGTGTCCGCGGCGCCTATGTATACCTTGCGGCCCGCCTTGACGAGCTGCGCCGCCAGCTTGCCTATGGTGGTGGTCTTGCCGGCGCCGTTCACGCCCACGACCATCATCACGTAGGGGGTGCCCTCCTTCACCTCGAGGCCGAAGTCCTCGGTCGAGGAGTGCGACTGCTCGAGCAGCGAGGCGATCTCGTCGCGCAGGATGGCGTTGAGTTCCGACGTGTTCATATATTTGTCGCGGGCGATGCGCTCCTCGATGCGGCGGATGATCTTGACGGTGGTCTCCACGCCCACATCCGACGTTATGAGCACCTCCTCCAGGTTGTCCAGCACCTCGACGTCAACGGTCGAGCGCCCCGCTACGGCACGCGCCAGCTTCGAGAAGAGCCCGCTCTTTGTCTTCTGCAGCCCTTCGGCCAGCTCCTCGCGCTCGCGCTGCTGTTCCGCCGCCGATGTCTCGGCCGTCTGCTGTGCCGCCTGCTCTGTCGTTGTCGCGGCGCCGTCCTGTTTTTTCTTGAAGAGATCGAAGAATCCCATATGGTTGGTCTTTTGCGATGATTGATATTGTGCAAAATTACGTTTTTTCCGCAATATACGCAAGGTGGCGTGCCGATGCGCCTTTCACGTGCCGCGGGTGCGTGTCGCGGGGGCTCCCGGTGTGCGGAGTTTCCGGTACGGGGCGATGTCTCCCGGCTCTTCGGTTCTCCGGTTCTCCGGCTCTCTGCCTCTCGGCTTCGGGGCCCGGCGGGAGATGCTTGCGGGCTCCGTGCGGTGAGGTCGCGTTCCGGCGTCCGCCCCGGTACACACAAAAGGCGCCTCCGCTCGGGAGACGCCTTTTGTATTAGACGCCGATGTCTAATGCAATGGTGTTAGTTGGCGAAATATGCCTTGATGTCGGCCTCTTCGAGGATGCTCTGCTCCTTGAACACGTAAGCGCCCGTCTTCTCCGACTTCACCATCTTGATACACTTGGTGTATTTCTTGTTTGTACCCGTCTTAAGGGTGGCGACGACTTTCTTTGCCATAGTTCAGTTGCTGTTTACTTGATTTCACGATGTACGGTTACCCTCTTCAGATACGGATTGTACTTGCGACGCTCCAGACGGTCGGGGGTATTCTTCTTGTTCTTGGTGGTGATGTAGCGCGACATTCCTGCCACACCGCTCTCCTTCTGCTCGGTGCACTCGAGAATCACCTGCACTCTGTTACCTTTCTTTGCCATTTGTCACTGCTGTTTTTAGTAGACGTTCTTGGGTGCGGCAGCCTCCTTCATAGCGGCCGAGAGACCCTTCTTGTTGATAGTTTTCATACCGGCTGCGGTTACCTTCAGGGTAAGCCAGCGGCCCTCCTCCTCCGACCAGAAGCGCTTGGTTTTCAAGTTGGGATTGAACTTGCGCTTGGTCTTGCGGTTCGAGTGAGAGACATTGTTGCCTATCACCGAGCTTTTACCTGTAATTTCGCAAACTTTCATCGTTTCGTTGTGTTTTTAATTGCTTCCCCTCGCAATAAGGGTGCGCAAAGATAAGCATTTTTTACGAAAAATCAATTCTCGGAGAATCTTTTTCGTGTTTGGCCCTCGGCGCTGCGGTTTTTGCGGCGTGCGGTATCCCTACTCCAGCAGGCGGCGGTAGAGTTCGATCTCGGCGGGGTCGCCTATTGACTTGCCCTCCACGTCCGACAGCTTGACGCACTTGTGCAGCTGCTGCTTGTCGTTCATGCGGCATGTCGAGAGCTTCATCACTATGTTGCAGGGGGTGTAGCCCGTGTCGTTGGTGATGTTGGTGCCGATGCCGAACGAGCAGCGTATGCGCCCCTCGCACGCCTTCTTGATCTCGGCGGCGCGGGGGAAGTCGAGCGCGTCGCTGAAGATGATGGTCTTGGTCATGGGGTCTATGCCCAGCTCCCTGTATCGCGCCACGGCCATGTCGATGAAGCGCAGCGGGTCGCCCGAATCCTGGCGCACGCCGTCGAAGAGCGAGGCGTGCTTTTTCGAGAAGTTCTTGAAGAAGACCTCCGACCCGAAGCTGTCCGTAAGGGCTATGCCGAGGTATCCGTCATAGACGTCGACCCAATGCTCCATGGCCAGA
>CASDSD010000048.1 GCA_949283205.1 uncultured Alistipes sp.
CGCAGTCGCAGCCGTCGACGCCGCCCGTCTTGAAGGTGAGGTTCTTGCAATACATGTCGGGCAGGGGCAGCGTCTGCGGACGGTCGTAGAGCGCCACCACGGTGACGATGGCGTTCGGGCGCGCCGCCTGCCATGCCAGGCGGAAGGTGTCGTCGCCGCCGGCGACCTCTATCACCCTGTCGGCGCCGCCGCGCGGGCATGTGCGTGCCAGCAGCGCGAGACACTCCCCGGGCGGGACTACCTCGACGCCGGGATGGTGGTCGCGGACGAACTGCGTCCGCTCGGGCGATCTCTCGCATACGATGACGCGCCGCGGCGAGCGGAGCAGCACGCACTGCAGCGTGCAGAGCCCCGTAGGTCCCGCGCCGATGATGAGCACCGTGTCGTCGGGCCCGATCTCCGAGATGCGGGCGGCCCAGAACCCCGTGGCGAGGATGTCGCCCACGAAGAGAGCCTGTTCGTCGCTCACCGTGTCGGGGATGCGGTCGAGGCCGCTGTCGGCATACGGCACGCGCACATATTCCGCCTGTCCGCCGTCTATTCGGCAGCCGAGGGCCCAGCCGCCCTGGGGGTCGGAGCAGTTGTTCACATATCCGTGGCGGCAGAAGTAGCACTCGCCGCAGAAGGTCTCGACGTTGATGGTGACGCGGTCGCCGGGGCGCACCGTGCGGACGGCGGCGCCGCACTCCTCCACGACGCCGACCATTTCGTGGCCCACGGTGATGCCCTCCACGGCGCGGGGGACACTGCCGTGCATGATGTGCAGGTCGCTGGTGCAGATGCTGGCCAGCGTGATGCGGACGATGGCGTCGCGCGGATCCCCGATGCGGGGCCGTGGCTTGTCGTGCAGCTCGAAGCGGCCGCGCGAGACATATGTGCAGGCTTTCATGGCGTGTGTCGGTATTGTATGTGCGGGGCGTGGCGGGCGCTGCGCGTGCCTGCTACCGCAGTTGCCTGAGGCACTCCGAGACATTCGTCTCGATGCGGTGCAGGATCGACTGCGTGTCGGCGGCCTCCGCCTTGACGAACTTCTCGCCCGTGATGTTCTCGTAAAGCTCGACATAGCGGTCGGTGATGCCGGCGACGATCTCGGGGGTCATCTCGGGCACCTTCTGCCCCGCCTGACCCTGAAAACCGTTGGCCATGAGCCACTCGCGCACGAACTCCTTCGACAGCTGGCGCTGGCGCTCGCCGCGGGCCAGGCGCTCGGCATAGCCCTCGGCGTAGAAGTAGCGCGACGAGTCGGGCGTATGTATCTCGTCCATGAGGTATATGGTTTCGTCGCTCTTGCCGAACTCGTACTTGGTGTCCACGAGGATGAGGCCCATGCGGGCTGCGATCTCGGTGCCGCGGGCGTAGATGGCGCGCGTATATCGTTCGAGCTGCTCGTAGTCCTCGCGGCTGACGAGACCCGAGGCGATGATCTGCTCCTTCGAAATGTCCTCGTCGTGGCCTTCGGCGGCCTTCGACGTGGGGGTTATGATCGGCTCGGGGAACTTCTGGTTCTCGACCATTCCGTCGGGCATTGCGACGCCGCAGATGGTTCGCTTGCCGGCCCTGTACTCGCGCCATGCGTGGCCCGAGAGGTATCCGCGGATGACCATCTCCACCTTGAAGGGCTCGCACCTGCGGCCCACGGTGACCATGGGGTCGGGCACGGCGATCTTCCAGTTGGGGAGGATATCGGCGGTGGCGTCGAGGAACTTGGCGGCGATCTGGTTGAGGACCTGTCCCTTGTACGGTATGCCCTCGGGCAGGACCACGTCGAATGCCGAGATGCGGTCGGTTACGACCATGACCAGATATCGGCCGTCGATGTCGTATACGTCGCGCACCTTGCCGGTGTACTTGCCGCGTTGGCCTTCGAAAGAGAAATCGGTACGAGTGATAGCGTTCATTGTGTTTGGGATTTGTTTTGATGCAAATATAGTGTTTTTGTGTGAAATTCCGCCGTAAAAAACTCACTCTCGGGAGGGTGTTGCCGCAGAGAATGATCATTCGGCCTCGTGAATGGACGGTGCGGAGTGAAAAAATGGAATATTACGATGGCGGTTGTGTAATATTTTCGTAAACTTATGGCGATGCGCATCTTTTTTTGCATTGCCGCGGAGGGCCCGACCTGGCACATGAAATAATGAGGATCAGCCCAATGATCTGAATGTTAGCCGGCTGCATGTCCAATGCCCATCCGTGGCGATGCTGACTGTGTGGAGATTCGGGTACGGTCTCTGCCTGCGATCGGGTTTCGGCGCCGGCCATGACGGCTTCGAAGAGAAATATTTTGGCAATCGGAAAAGACATTGACGAGAATAGATAACAAGACTAAATATTCGAATCCATGAAAACATCGAACTACATCGTATTCATTCTGCTTGCAATGCTGACGGCGGCGGCGCCCGAAACGCGCACCACGCTGGGCGAGAAGGATGCGGATGGCGAATATCCCGTCCTGTGGACCGCCGGCGACGAGATCGCCGTGATACCCCGCACCACAAACGGGAAAGACTACGCGCAGTCGGAGATCGCAAAGATGAAGTTCACCACCTCGATCGAGGAGGGTGAGACGGCCGCGTCGGCCACCTTCACCGGCAGCACCTATGCCAGTGACGGCGGTTATGCCGTATTCTACCCTTATTGCAATCTGACTACATACAATGGCAACTGGTATAGCGACCTTTTCTATTTCACCATTCCCACCGAGCAGAAGGCCGTAGCGAGCTCTTTTGCGCCGAACATCTGCCCTGCGTTTGTCTTGACGAAAGGGAATGTCGAGAATCTGTCATTCTCGCCATTGTGCGGCCTTGTGAAGTTCTCGCTCTCGGGCGATGTAGTCAGTGACCTTGCGAGTGTCAGTTTCGAGGCCGCAGGACAGCCCCTCACGGGCGAGCTTGGGTGTGATGCTAGTTCTTCTAAGTTTGATAATAATTCCTCTCCCATATCGCATGTCACCCTCACGGGGCCCTTCGAGGCGGGAAATGATTATTATATGGTTGTGGGGACGAATAAATTTGGCTGTTATTTATCCGACGGCTTCTCGTTCACCTTTACCAAGGAAGACGGCTCCGTTTATGTGAAGGAAGGGAAAATCGATGACGGCTACATCATCATGGGCCAGATAAGCAACTTCGGCAATATAGATCTGTCGGAAGCGACGTTCGATATTTCTGGAATAGATCCGAAGTTTGTCGCGGCGGTGGAAGAAGGGTCGAACCCCAAAATCAAATTTGAGACAACTGACGGCAAAGTGATTCCCACCGATAAAAATAAGGAACTGATGGCTTCGGTGACAGAGCTCAATATTTCCAGCAAAGGCCTTACCGATGCCTCTGCGTTGAAGTATTTCACAGGGCTGCAGACGTTGAATTGTTCAGGGAATAATCTGGAGGAGCTGGACGTAAGCGGGTTAAAGAGCTTGACGGAGCTGAATTGTACGAACAGCAAGGTAATGATACTGACGGTAAACGGCGCAACGGCGTTGGCGAAGTTGGATTGTTCAGTGAATAGTCTGACGAAGTTGGATGTCAGTGAATTAAAAAATTTGACATATCTGAATTGTGTGCGCAACATAAAACTGATGGAGCTGACTGTAACCGGCGCAACGGCGTTGGAGACGTTGGATTGTTCAATGAATAGGCTGACGGAGCTGGAGGTAGGCAGTTTGACAAAATTGACGAGTCTGACTTGTTGCGGCAATCAACTGACGGAGCTGAATGTAAGCGGATTGACGGCGTTGAAGTCGTTGTCTTGTTCCGAGAATATGCTGACGACGCTGGATGTAAGCGGATTGACGAATTTGACATATCTGGATTGTTACTATAATCAACTGACGGAGCTGGAGGTAGGCAGTTTGACAAATTTGACGAGCCTGACTTGTAGCAACAATCAACTGACGACGCTGGACGTCAGCGAATTAACAAATTTGAAGAGTCTGGCTTGTGGCAACAATCAACTGACGACGCTGAACGTGAATGCATTAACAGAATTGACGACTTTGAGTTGTTACGGTAATCGTCTGACGACGCTGGATATTTCCGCATTAAGCGATTTGAGGGAGATATATTGCGGCAAGCAGACAAGCGACGGGACAACGCAGCAGACGCTGACCCTGACGCTCACCGACGAGCAGGAAGCCGGCGTGTGGGCGCAGTCATTGGAGGATAGTGATTTGAAAGAATACAACAATTATGTCGACTTGAAAGTGAAATAGCATTCCGAACCGCCGCAGTTGCGGCATAAGCATCGGGGGCCGGCCTTGCGGGGCAGGCCCCTGTTTTATCCCCGCGTCCGCACTCTCCGCCGCACCCCTGCCGCACCTTCTGCCGCACCCCCTGCCGCACTCTCTGCCATCCCCTCCGCCCCGGGCTGTCGACGTGGGCGGCAGCGGTTATCCGAGCAGCAGCTCCCGTTGCCGGGGTGAGGTGTGGGGCAGCAGCTCGGCCAGATGGTCGAGGATGCGGCGGCGCGACTCGGCGGGGGTGCGGTCGGGACGGCACGCCCCGATACCGAAGAGCGCCTCGGGAGTGGTCAGGAGCGACAGCCCCCAGCCGTAGCGCCGTCCGTGCCGGTCATGGGCATAGACGAAATCCTCGGTGACGATGTGCCCGCTCATCTCCAGGCGCGTGACATAGGCGTCGAAGCGGCTGCGCATCTTCGGGCCCGTGAAGCCGCACGCGGCGCGCAGGTCGCGTGTGATGAGGCTTCCCTCGTTACGGAGGATGTCGAGGATACCCTTCTCGACGCTGCCCTCCTCGGGTTGCGGCTGTAGGCTCCGCCGGTAGTTGCAGAAGTCGGGCCACCATGCGCGGCTGATGAAGGCCGCCTTGCGGTCGAAGAACTTGCCGTAGGCGCAGCCGCTCTCCCGCAGGATGGCGCCCTTCCACTCCCACAGGGGCCACTCCCACCCGCCGTCGGGCAGGAGCGTGTATCGGCACTCGTCATCCACGGCCTCCTCGGCCGACCAGCCGCGGACCGTGGAGCGCAGAAGGGGCAGGAATCCCGCCTGCTCGATAAGTGCTATCAGTCCGGCGCAGGTATGTATGGTGCCGTGTGGGATCATTTTATCTCGCCGTTTATGCGTCTCCGCACCGCGGAATATGCCTTTTGGAAGAGGGCCGAGTGTTCCATCGTGAGCGCCATCTCGCGGAAGCGGCATGCCGGTATCACGAAGGTGAGTTCGTTTGCCGGGACCAGCGGCCGCGCCGAGGGGTCGAGCAGCCCGATGAAGCAGCTGCGGCCGCCGCGGCGGTTCTCGCCCACGGCGAAGGTGACGATGCTGCAGCACCCCGAGGCGAAGCGCGTGCTGACGGCCTCGTCGGCGTCGTTGTCGTAGAAGGCCCATGAACATAGCCCCGCGAGGATGTCGGGCGTGGCGAAGAAGAGGATCCCTTCGACGTCGTCGAGGGCGTCGAGCCGGTCCATGCGGACAAAGTTGAGGTATGGTTTCTCCGTGAGGCGGATGTCGAGGCGCCCGATATATTCGCGCACCTGTTCGGGTGTCCGCTTGTAGTGTTCGGCCTCCGACACGAAGCGTGGAATGCGATCCTGCATGGGTGCGAATGCGGTATAGAGGCTACCGCCGCCGCACAGCACGTTGCCGGCGCAGAGGGCGAGGGGCTCGCCGCCGCATACCCTGCGTATGGCGCCGATCATGCATCGGGGCACGGTGCCGACGGCTGCGGCGGGAGTGTCGCCGTATCCGAAGGCTATGGGGAGCGGGGCCGCTTCTCCGAACGCCTCCCGGTACATTGTGACGAAACGTTGTATCATGGTGTCTCTTTTTTTGTTGCGGGGCGCTGCCTGCCGGGGTTCGCGGCGCTTGATTCCTGCCGCGGCCCGGGCGTCGCCCACGGTGGCGGTGTCGGATATGCCGCCGCGCCGATATTGTTCATGTCTCCCCTGTCGGCGGTCGGGCGGTCGGGCGGTCGGGCGATTGTGCGGTGTCCGGCGGTCGGGCGATATCGGCACATCGGGACTCTCTTCGTGGGCATCGTGCAGCGGCGCCGCATGTATTAGTAATGCCTCTCCAAATATACGAAAAAAGTCGGCGTAATAAAAATGCGTGCCGTACAACCGTTGTCTCCGCGTCATTTCCCGTCCGGAAAAGGGATCCCGCGGCGGCCGCGCATGCTTGACGGCGTATTCGCCTGACGGTATGGATGGTATGGGCCGCGGGGCGCCTGGCGCGGATCCGTTTGTGCGCGCCAGGCAAAAAAGTTATGTACAAGACGGTGGCATTTATGATATTATTTATTAAATTTGGCCAAAATAGGATGGAGGACGGCCGTGCCGCAGCGCGGGTTTATTGATTCGCCAACGCAATAGAGAAATATATGGGACACAGAACATTGATCGCTCTGTCGGCGACGGGGCTGATGCTTTTGGCATTTCTTGCGGCGGAGGCGTCGCTGGTCGGGGGCCGGGCGCGGCGTGAGGTGACGCCGTTTTACCACAACGACTTCGATGACGGGGATATGGACGGCTGCAAACGCGAGTGCCACAGCAAGGGGTGCCATGACTGCCAGACGGAGAAGATTGTTTTCAAGCCGAGCCCCGACAAGGAGGGCATGTCGCTGCTGCATTCGCTGTGGAACTGCGACGAGCGTGCCGAGATCAAGGTCAGCAACGAGGGGCGGCCGAAGATCGGGGAGAGCCGCTGGTATCGTTTCAGTTACTATTGGCCGGAGAATCTGGGCAACGGCTGTCTGATCGCCCAGTTCCCGACATTCCCGACGAAGCGCAATTTCAAGCAGGGCTGCAACGGCGTGGGCAGCGATATCCGTCTCGAGGGGGACGGTTCGGTGGTATTCACCTTCCAGCGGCCGACAGCGCAGGCCGACATTACCTGCAGCCATCACCGTATCGGGACGATGACGCCCGGGGAGTGGCACACGGCCATCGTCCACGTGAAATGGACCCAGGAGGATGACGGCTTCGTCGAGATATGGTGGGACGGGAAGAAAACGGTCAATATCAAGAGACAGGCGACCTACTGGGCCGACGAGGGCACTGCCCCCTATTTCAAGGTCGGGGCCTACAAGGGCGACCCGTGGAAGGGCGCTGCGCCGTTTAGGATCTATACGGACGACGTGTTCGTATTCGACGGCGATGCCTCCTACCGCGATGTTGCCAACTATTAGCGCGGGCATTCTCTCCGTGGGGGGGGGACGCCGTGCCCCGGGTTGGGGCGGGCGCCGTGCCCCGGAATGCGGGGGCAGAGAGCGTGTTCTCTGGGGTCGGTGTCGGAGAAGCCGCCGGCGCGGCCGGTTGGGGCGGGCGCATGCCGCCTGCGCGGGAGAGATCCTGTCGTCAATATGAATATGTAGAAATACAAAATAACGATCGATTATGAAAAGGATGTTGTTGTCATGCGGTCTGCTGCTGCTTGCCGTGCGTCTTTGCGGGGCTCCCGTCGAGGTTCCACGCTACGAGGTGTATGAGCTGGGATTTACGGGCAAGAGATATACCGTGAAGGAGAATCCGGTTCGGGACATTGTGCTGCTGACGCAATGGCGGCACGAGTCGGGCCGGTCGTACACCGTTTACGGGTTCTACGACGGGGACGGCGCGGGTGCCGCGTCGGGCAACGTATTCAAGGTGCGCTTCACCCCCACCGAGACGGGTGTGTGGCGGCTGGTGTCGGTGGTCTCGAACGACTCCCGTCTCAACGGCCAGCACGCGGGCCTCGAGCTTCTTTGCACGCCCTCCGACCGCAAGGGCTTCTGGATCCCCGAGAAGGGCGTGGCATCGGGACGCTGGTATCGCCGCAGCGACGGGTCGCATCCCTATGTGATCGGCAACACGATGTACTCATTCCTTACGGAGACGAATGTCAAGGGCGGCGACAACGGCTCCTCGATCGAGCGCGACGTGGTCGAGAGCGGCAAATATTTCAACAAGCTGCGTTTTGCCGTGGGGGCGGACCTCAATCCCAACCCCGAACACAAGCCCTTCCTCGATGCGGACGGGAATCCGACCGACGATGGCGCCTGGTCGCACCGTCCCAACCCCGAATGGTTCGCCGGGCGTGTGGACAAGGCCGTCGCGCTATCGTATGAGCGCGACCTGATAGCCGACATGATCCTTAACGGGCCCGACGTGGAGGCCTCGCGCAACAATCTGCGCGCCCGGGAGAACGGGGGTGACGCCACGCCCTTCCTGCGCTATATCGCCGCGCGCTACGGCAGCTATCCCAACGTCTGGTTCTGCCTGAGCAACGAGTTCGATATCCGCACCCCGAGGTTCACGCCCGACGAGATCGTCGCGCTGGGGGTGCAGATGCGGGCCTTCATGCCCTATCCCACCCCTTTGAGCGTGCATGCCAACCAGCACGACTGGTATCCCGAACTCAACATCACGCCCGGATGGAACGACCATGTTATCGTACAGTACAAGTTGAGGACGCTTCCGGAGGCGTGCGACCTGGCCCTGCACAACTTCTACATGGGCGGCGGGAACATGCCTGTTGTCAACGACGAGCTGGCCTACCAGGGCAAGGGCGACAAATGGTCCGAGGCCGATGTCGTTGAGGCTTTCCTGGGGGCCTTCATGGGTGGGGCCTATGCCTCCACGGCCTACAAGTCGGGCAGCAAGCTGGGCAACTATTTCGAGGGGGACTTCGATGCCGAGGAGCATACGGCTGCCGACAACCTGCGCTGGATGCGTGAGAAGATCGAGCGCAACGTCACCTTCTGGCGCATGGAACCGATACCTTTTGCGGGGGCGGAGACGTCCGGGGTTAATATTTTCCGGGACGGGCGGCCGTCGTTCCGCCATATGGCATGGCCCGGACATGAATATCTGCTGGCGACGGACCGCAGCGGGCGTGTGTCGGCGGACCTGCCGGAGGGGACATGGACCGTGGTCCGTTTCGACCTGATCAAGATGGAGGAGAAGGTTGTTGCGACGGATGCTTCGGGAGAGTTCCGCACCAATGCGCCCGATTCGCGCGCCGTGCTGTGGCTCTTCAAGAAGAACTGACCGCCGTGCGTATAGTCTCCTCGAGACCCTGAATGGAGGTGCCGTCGGGCTGACGACGGCCTTCAACGGAGAGAAGCTTCGACGGTTGCGCGGCATGCCCGTGGTCGGCATGCATAATAAAGCACCGTATTCGCTGCCGGTGGCGCAAATTGCGCCACCGGCATTTTTTTTCGTGCCCTCTTCATCCCGTTTTGCCACCTCCAGGGCCGCCGTCTCATCTCCGTTTTGCCCCTCCGCATCCTCTTTTTTACCCTTTCAGCCCCTTCTTCCGGCCTTCTCCACCCCAATCCTTCCGGTATCCGCGAGGCCCCGTTTTGTCTACTCTCTGCCCCTGCTCCGGCCGCGCCCCGGATTATGCGCAGCCCTTTTTCACCCTTGGGCCGAAATTTAGATGCGAATTATTCGCATTATCTTTGCTCCGTGAAACGACAGACGATATGAATGACGACGTATTGAAAAGGATCAGAGAGGCGGGGCTGAAGCTGACCCCGCAGCGCCGGGAGGTCTACGAGGCGATGATGCAGCTGCGCCATGCCACGGTTGAGGAGATCATCGAACGGGTGCAGGCGCGCAACAGGGATGTGACCGTTTCGACGATCTATCGGATTCTGGAGAGCTTCCGTTCGGCAAACATTTTGTCGTTCATCTATCACCCCGACACCGGGAAGTGCTATTACGACATCACGGTGGCGGAGCACCATCACCTCTTCGATGGCAAGTCGATCGAGGACTATGCGGATCCGGAGTTTTCGCAGCTGATCCGCGAATACCTCGAACGCAGGCATTTTCCGACGGAGGAGATCGGTAAGATACAGGTACAGGTAACACTTAAAAAGAATGTCTAACATAAAACCGCAAATTGTTATGAGAAGCATCACAACATTCGATCTGCAGTATGCGCACCGTTTCTACGGTTTCCAGGGAGAGGCCCAGTATCTCCACGGCCATACCGGTACGCTGACCATCGAGGTGGAGGACAGCGTCAACGAGGGCGTAAACATGGTATACCCCTGCAACGAGATACAGAAAGTGGCATGGGAGGTACTTAAGAATTTCGACCATGCATTGGTTCTGCGCGAGGACGATCCGCTGCTGCCGGCCGTGCTGGAGGTCTACGGGAAGCAGGGCATCCGCAACGGTCACCCGCAGAACAAGATGAAGGGCGAGGCCTTCAAGACGGAGCTGGCCACGGCCTATCCCGATTGCCGCCTTGTTGTCACCAGGGAGACCATGACGGTCGAGGGGATGATCAAGATCGTCTACGACCTGCTGAAGGAGAAGCTCAACATAGCCAGGATCACCTTCACGAGCGGCGTGAATGCGGCCTCGGCGGAGTTCGTGACGAAGAACGACATCGACCGCTGTCCGCTGTGCGGCGTCGCTCTTAACGAAGAGGGCGTATGCCCGAAGTGCGGATACCGCAAGAAGAGGTAGCCGTCACACCTTGTGTATAGGGTAGTCGGGTCCCGAAAATCGGGACCCGGCTTTTTGTTTGATATTCGCTTGGCGTGTGATGGGTACGGCCGGTGCGGGTTTCTGAAGAGACCCTAAAACTGTTCGAGTATGCGGATACGCTCCTCGATGGGAGGATGTGTGGCGAAGAGGCCGCCGAGGCCGCCGAGGAGGCCCGAGGCCTGCTTGCCCGGGTGCTCGATGAAGAGCTGCGCCACGTCGTCGCGCGTGACCGCCTCGATGTCGGGGTCGGCCGAGATCTTGCGCAGCGCCGAGGCCAGCGCCAGAGGGTTGCGGGTCATCTCGGCGGAGCCGGCATCGGCCATGTACTCCCGCTTGCGCGATATGGCGAACCGCATCAGCAGGGCGAGGAGATAGCCTATGGCGGCGACGAGGGCGGCGACGAGCAGCATCACCACGGCCCCGCCCTTGTCGTTGCGGCCGGAGCTGCGGCGATTGGTGTAGAGTATCGAGCGGAAGGCTATCTCCGCCACCATCGAGAAGACCCCGACGAAGACTATCGAGACGATCAGCAGCCGCACGTCGTGGTTGCGTATGTGCGACAGCTCGTGCGCGATGACCGCCTCGAGCTCCGCATCGTCCAGCTTGTCGATTATGCCCTTCGAGAGGGTGACGGTATAGGTGCGTTCGTTTATGCCGCTGGCGAAGGCGTTGAGCGAGTCGTCGTCGATGATGTTTATCCGGGGCATCTTCATGCCCTGGCTCATGCAGAGGTTCTCGACAAGATTATACACGCGCTTGCACTCCCGGCGTTCGAGCGGCCGCGCGCCGGTCGAGGCCTTGATGATCTGCGTGTTTGCGAAGTAGGCTATGAGGAACCACAGCAGCGTGGCGCCGAGGGCGTAGGGTGCGCCGGCCGCGAACATGGCGTTCGCCATGTCGATCAGCGGCACGGAGGGCTCCTCGGCTCCCGACGACTGGAGCCATGCGATTATGAGACAGAAGAGATAGACCATGCCCACGACAAGGCACGGGAACAGCAGGAGCAGGACGATAGAACGGGCATCGTTGCGGCTCTTCTGGGTCTGTATGCCGACGTACTCCATCGCGCGGCTCAGAACTTGATCTCGGGAGCCTTGTCCATGTCGGGACGGCTCTCTCCCAGATCGAACATCATCTCCCTGCGGAAGCCGAACATGCCGGCGAAGAGGTTCGACGGGAAGGTCTCGACGGCGTTGTTCAGCTCGCGCGTCGCCGAGTTGAAGTAGCGGCGTGCGGCGGCCAGCTTGTTCTCCACGTCGGAGATCTCCTCCTGCAGCTGCATGAAGTTCTGGTTGGCCTTCAGGTCGGGGTAGGCCTCAAGCGTTACGCGCAGCCCCGCCAGCGCCGACGTCAGCGCGTTCTCGGCGGAGATCTTGTCGTCGATCGTGGTGGCGTTCATGGCGTTGTTGCGCGCCGAGACCACCCTGTCGAGCGTCTCCTTCTCGTGGGCGGCATACCCCTTTACGGTAGATACCAGCTGGGGGATGAGGTCGTGGCGCTGCTTGAGCTGGACGTCGATGTCGGCGAAGGCGTTCTCGCGGTTGTTGCGCAGTTTTACCAGGCGGTTGTATATGCCGGCAACCCACAGGCCGAGCAATACGACAATGGCGATGATGATCAACAGTGGCATGTCTTTTCTCTTTTTATCGGTGGTGACACTTGTGTTTTATCGGTGGCGCTTTCGGGCGGGAGCGTCGCTTCCCGCACCTGCCGCGTACGGTTTCCGGCCATGAAGATAGGGATTTTTTCCGAAACCGCCGCATCCGTGCGGGATTTTGCCGTCGCGGGGATGGTATGCGTCGGGGGGGGGGGCGGAGAGAGAAAACCCCCCCCGAGGAAGAGCAGGACAAAAGGATAAAAAACAGCAGAAAAAGGGGAGTGGGAAATAAAAGACCCCCGCAACGCCGCGGCCG
>CASDSD010000049.1 GCA_949283205.1 uncultured Alistipes sp.
AGCTGGCGCGCGAGCGCGGCGTCTCGATGTGGGAGGCGCTCGACGGCCTCATCGCCTCGCCGGAGGCTGCGGCGGATGCCGCCACGCGCGCCATCGTGCGCAAGGCGTCGGAGTTCGTGGCGCTGATACGGTCGCTGGCCGCGGCGCGCGCCGACCGCCCGCTCTACGACTTCGGCCTGGAGGTCGCCACGCGCTCGGGCATCCTGGCCCTCTACCGCATGGAGAACACCCCCGAGGCGACGAGCGCCATAGACAACATCGAGGAGCTGCTGAACTCGATGCAGCTCTTCCGCGAGCAGCGCGAGGCGGAGATCCGCAACGGCGAGCGCACGGAGGAGGAGCAGCCCACGGTGGAGGAGTGGCTGCAGAACATCATGCTTCTGACGGACATGGACCAGCCGCAGGAGGAGGGCGAGGGGAAGGTGACGCTGATGACCGTACACTCGGCCAAGGGCCTCGAGTACAAGTATGTATATATCGCGGGCATGGAGGAAAACCTCTTTCCGTCGCAGCGGGCCCTCGAGACGCCCGACGGGCTGGAGGAGGAGCGGCGCCTGTTTTACGTTGCGCTGACGCGCGCCAAGAGCGAGGCGGTGCTGTCGTTCTGCGAGATGCGGTTCAAGTGGGGCAGCATGGAGTTCTCGCAGCCGAGCCGTTTCCTTACGGAGATCGACCCGCAGTATGTCGATACGGACTGCGACCTGCGGCACCGCGGCGCACGTCTCGGCGGCGGCATCGGCGATGACGGCGGCCGCGGCGGCGACGACTTCGACGGGTTCGACGGCAGCGGCGCGGCACGCCGCTACCCGCAGCGGCAGCAGTATGCGGACCGCCGACGGCAGCCATACGGGGAGGCATACGGCACGGGCTCCTACGGAGCATCCCGCGGCACATCGCACGAGATGCCGCAGGGCGGGGGCCGCAACGAACCCTCGGCCATCGAGGTGCTGCGGCAGCGCTACGACGTACGCTACCGGCAGCAGCGGCAGGCGGCGGGGGCAGCAGGGACGGCAGGGACGGCAGGGACGCCGTACCCGCAGCGGACGGCCGCACCCGACCCGCGCATTGTGTCGCAGCCGCCCCGCACGGAGAACCTGCGGCGCATTCCCGTCGTGCAGCGCAACGACGCCGCGCCGGCCGGGGCGTGCGGCTATGCCGTGGGCGACAGGGTCGAGCATCCGAAGTTCGGCGCAGGCACCGTGGTGCGCATCGAGAGCCTCACGACGGACCACAAGGTGGTGGTTGATTTCGGCCAGTACGGGCAGAAGACGCTGCTGGCCAAGTTCGCCAAGCTGCGCAGGCTCTGACCCCCGGAGCAACCGCATCGCCCTCCGCATCGCCCCGAACGACCCGCCCCGAGGGATGTAGAGGGGTACCGACTCCCCGAAAGACAGACGGAGCGCGGCGGCCTTCCTTCTCCCAGAAAGACAGACGGAGCGGCACGTCCCTCCTGCTCCCCGAAAAATGTCGGCGAAAGGACAAAATATGTCGTGGATCGGACGTAAGGAGCCGTCCGGAGCCCCGGAGCCGTTTTCGGACGGGGCGGAGCGGATCAAACACGAAAAAATTCATATATTTGTACGATCAAGACAGGAGCCATGACCCTCAAGCAGCGATACGACGGCATCATAGGGTGGTTTTCCGCCCACATGCCCGCAGCCGAAAGCGAGTTGCGGTATGAGAATCCCTACCAGTTGCTGGTTGCGGTGATTCTCTCGGCGCAGTGTACCGACAGGCGGGTGAACATGACCACGCCGGCGCTCTTCGAGGCCTACCCCACGCCGCAGGCGATGGCGGCGGCCCCGGCCGAGGAGATATACCCCTACATACGGAGCATATCCTACCCCAACAACAAGGCGCGCAACCTGGCGGCGATGGCGCGGATGCTCTGCGCGGAGTTCGGGGGTGAGGTTCCGAGCGACCTGGAGGCGCTGCAGCGGCTGCCGGGCGTGGGCCGCAAGACGGCCAACGTCGTGGGGGCGGTGATATGGCACAAGGAGGTGATGCCGGTGGATACGCACGTCTTCCGCGTATCGGCGCGCACGGGGCTCACGCGCGGGGCGAAGACCCCGCTGCAGACGGAGCTGCAGCTCGAGAAGAACATCCCGTCGCGGCTGCTGCCCGTAGCGCACCACTGGCTCATACTCCACGGGCGTTATGTCTGCACGGCGCGTTCGCCGAAGTGCGGCGAGTGCGGCATTGCGGCGTGGTGCCGCCACCATGCCGAGACGCTGCGGCGTCAGCAACGGGCCGCGGCATCCGCACGCGAACAGGAGTAGACCACATATCCATTTTGAGACCTCGCGCGGGCGAGACCGAAAAACAACCCTATAACAAGAAACAGATTTTCGTTATTATGAAGAGAGAATTATCCAACATCGCCGCGACGCTGCGCCGTACGGCAACGCTTTTCGTGATGGCATTCACGGCGGCGGCGACAGTGTCGCTTCTGGCCTCATGCAAGGAGAGCAAGCAGACGGACGAGGAGAAGAAGTATGTCGAGGGCGTCATCGTCCCGGCCGACAACACCACCAACTGCTCGATGTCGCAGGCCTACATAACCGTCACCTTCGAGACGGCGGACGCCTACACGCTCGAAAGCGGCGACACCGAGATGCTCACCATCGATGCCGCCGACATTAAGGGCGACGCCGCAGGCAAGCACTCGGCACACCTCACCATCGCGCGCAACGACACGCCTTCGAAACGCACGGCGGAGCTCTATATCACGGTGAACGGGTACAACCGCACCGTACTCTACACGTTCGAGCAGTCGGCCGGAGCCGAAGACCCCGTCGTGACGTGGGTCGACGAACGCCTCTCGACGGAGTACTACTGGCTCGACGAGTACAACGAGAAACGCCCGACGTTCGACTTCTCGCTCACATACGACAAGTTCCTCACCACATCGCTGCTGAGCCTCACCACCAACGAGATGGACGGCGGCCGCTACGACGACGGCTCGCGCTACATCTATTCGTATATCGTCCGCTCGGAGGCCGGCACCATGTCGGGTACGCGCGCCGCGCTGCAGACCACGGGTTTGGGACTCTGTCTGTGCAACATCGTATGGACGCTCGACGATCTGCGCGTGGGCTTTGCCGTGGAGCATGTCTACCCGGGCTCGCCGGCCGAGAAGGCGGGCATACAGCGCGGCGACATCATCTCGCAGGTCAACGGCATGGACATCACGCACAGCAACATGAATGAGCTGTGGACGAACCTCTACTACAACGCCTACTCGCAGGTATCGCTGCACAAGATCAACTGGTGGGCCACGGATTTCGAGGACGAGGCCTCGCAGATGGACGTGTCGCTCACGGCGGCCGCCTACAATGCGAGCCCCGTAGCCTACCACGGCATCCTCGACATGCCCGACAACATCGCCGACAAGCCCAACAAGATCGGCTACCTGTCGTACCTGAGCTTCGAGGCGGAGTATGACGACGACCTCGCGGCGGCCATGGCCGACCTGAAGGCCGCGGGCGCCACGGACCTCATCCTCGACCTGCGCTCGAACGGCGGCGGCTCGGTGAACTCGAGCATCAAGCTGGCGAGCATGATCCTCGACCCCTCGTATGTAGGCAAGACATACGCCAAGCTGCGCCGCAACCCCGCCAACCTCTACGGCGACGACGAGTGCCTGATCACCGAACAGACCACGAACCTCGGCATCAAGCACCTCTACATCATCGCCACGGATAACACGGCGTCGGCCAGCGAGATGGTCATATCGGGCCTGCGGGGCCTCGACGTGCCCGTCACGATCGTGGGCACGCGCACCGAGGGCAAGAACTGCGGCATGGACGTGGAGGTAAAGACCATCGACCGCTACGACTACGAGTTCGCGCCGATCACCTTCCTCAACTACAACGCCAAGGACTTCAACGACTATGCTGACGGCTTCGAGCCCGATGTGGATATTTCCACCTACTTCCAGGACGACGCCAACCAGAGCCACGCCCAGAATGCGAGCGTATACCCCATACCGATGGGCCCGTGGGGCATGGCATCCTACGACATAGCCCTCTACGAGACCATGATGCGCATCACGGGCGGCACGCTCAAGACCGAGACCACGGAGGTGGCACCGGCCGCCGTCACGCGCGGCGCCGTACCGGCCAGGGTCGAGATCAGACGTCCCGAACGTCCGGGCATGACCCTCACGGCAGAGGAGCGCACGCAGATCCGCGAGACGCAGGTACGATAACCCAAAAGACAAGAGATATGAACCTTCGAAACACAATCGCCGCCGCACTCATCTGTTCGGCGGCGATCGTCGTACCGGCACGGGCCGCCCGCGCCGCGGCGGCGACAGAGAACCACCACACCATTACCGCAGCGGAGCCCCGCAGCGACAGCGACACCTACCGCATAAGCCACGGCCCCTACCTTCAGGGGCTGACCGGCGACGGCGTCACGGTGGCCTTCACCACCTCGGCGCGCGGCTTCTCGCGTGTGGAGGTGCGGCGGCGCGGCAGCGACGGCGTGCGCACCTGCATCACGGCCAGGGACGGCCTCGTGGAGGCCTACAACACCATGAACGCCATACGTATCGACTCGCTCGAGGCGGCCGCGGAGTACGAGTACCGCATCGTCTCGACGCAGATCGAGCGCTTCGAGCCCTACCGCGTCACCTACGGCGAGAGCGTCACCACGCCGTGGTACGCCTTCCGCACGCCCGACCCCGCGGCGCGGAGCTTCTCGTTCGTGGCGATGAACGACATCCACGACACGCCCGAGAAGTGCCGCCGCCTGCTCGAGGGGCAGCCCCTCGACAGCATCGACATGGTCTTCTACGTGGGCGACATGATGAACTACTTCGAGCGTGAGGAGCAGCCCTACGAGAGCTTCATCGACATTTCGGTCGACCTCTTCGCGCGGCACAAGCCCTTTGCCGTGGTGCGCGGCAACCACGAGACGCGCGGACGCCTCGCCCGCACCTACGACCGATACATACACAATACCCCCGAGGGACGCTACTACGGCTTCTACACCTTCGGCGACACGGCCGTGGTGATGCTCGACTGCGGCGAGGACAAGCCCGACAGCCACGAGGTATATGCGGGTCTTGCGGCCTTCGACGCCTACCGTCTCGAGCAGGCGGCATGGCTGCGCGACGTGCTGCGCAGCCGCGAGTTCCGGCGTGCGCGCCACCGCATCGTGCTGCTCCACATACCCCCCGTGGACGAGCGCATGATGCCGCAGGACGAGGCCCTCGTGCAGGAGATGCTCGAGTGGCACGGCAACGTCCACTGGGGCGAGATCCTGCTGCCGCTGCTCGAGGGGGCGGGCATCGACCTGATGGTGGCGGCGCACCAGCACTCGTTCCACCTGCTGCCGGCGCTGAAGGGCGTGCATGACTACCCCATCCTGATCAACGACCACCGCAGCGCCCTCACGGTCCGCTGCGACGGGGAGGGCGTGCATGTCAGGGCTACAGACATGGACGGCACCGTAAAGCTCGACACAACCTTTTAGGGGTGTGAACACCGTGACCGAAACCCTCACGGCCCCGCCACCGACCGGCGGTATCGTAAAGTCCTACACGACCCTTTTGGGGGTGTGAACACCGTGACCGAAACCCTCACGGCCCCGCCACCTACCGACGGTATCGTAAAGTCCTACACGACCCTTTTGGGGTGTGAACACCGCCCCGAAACCCTCACGGCCCTGCCACCTACCGACGGTATCGTAAAGTCCTACACGACCCTTTTGGGGTGTGAACACCGTGACCGAAACCCTCACGGCCCCGCCACCGACCGGCGGCCCCGTAAAATCCTCCCTTCACGAAAGCGGCCGGCACCCGAAATGGATGCCGGCCGCTTTGCGCATGCGCCGTCACGGGAGCGCTAACGGTCGCCGAAACGGAACACCTCGGGCATCATGGCATATACGCCCCTGCGTCCCACCATGCTCTCGATACGGCTGTATTCGCGGTAGAGGTCGCCGAGTTCGCTGCGGGCGGTTATCTTCTCGCGCACGCTGACGTTGAGCGACCGCAGCATGGCCATGAGTCCCGTCATCTCGTCCGTCAGCTCGACGATACGGTAGTTGTCGCCCAGGCCCGCCTTGTCTATGGCCACGGCGATGGCGGCCTTCAGTCCGCCGCAGGTATCCACGAGGCCTATCTCCTGTGCCTGCGCTCCCGACCACACACGGCCGCCGGCGAGGTCGAGCACCTTCTCTATGGGGAGGTTGCGCCCCTGCGCCACGAGGGCCGTAAAACGAGCATAGACGCGGTCCACGCTGCGCATGACGGCCGCATATTCGGCATCCTTGAGGGGTTCCATGCCCGAGCCGACATTCGAGTAGCGGTTGGTATTCACGGCGTCGTACGTAATGCCGAGCTTATCCTTGAGGGCCTTGCCGAATGCGGGCAGCTGGCCGTAGACGCCTATCGAGCCGGTAAGGGTGGTGCGGTCGGCGACGATGGCGTCGGCCGGGGCCGAGATATAGTACCCGCCGCTGGCCGCGGTCTGTCCCATCGAGATTATGACGGGTTTCTTCTCGCGCAGCAGCTCCATCTTGCGCCAGATGATGTCGGCGGCGAGGGCGCTGCCGCCGGGCGAGTTGACGCGCACGACGACGGCGGCGATGTCGTCATCGTCGATGGCGCGCTGGAGCGTCTGCGAGAAGTCGTCGGCATAGATGTTGTCGTCGGGGCCGCTGCCGTCGAGGACCATGCCGCCGGCATACACTATGGCCACCTTGGGTGCCGTGAGGTTGTTCACGTCATACGCTATCGTCGAGGCATAGTCGCCCAGCGAGACGAACTCCACGGTGTCGAGTCCGTACTCCTCCTCCATCGACTCCATCACCTCGTCGGCATACATCAGTCCGTCCACGAAGCCGTACTCCTCGGCCTCCTGCGGCAGCATCACCTCGAGGTTGTCGGCCAGGCGGTTGAGTTCCGCCGAGTCGATGCCGCGCGAAGAGGCCACGGCCTCCGTGACCACGCCCCACATGTTGTCGGCCAGGGACTGCATCTGCTCGCGGTTCTCGGGCGACATGTCGGTGCGGATGAAGGGCTCCACGGCGCTCTTGTACTTGCAGGCCGAGGGGCGCAGGATGGTCATCTCGATGCCCAGCTTGTCCATGAGGCCCTTGTAGAAGAGCGTCCCCATGGTGAGGCCCGCCCACTCGAAGCTGCCCTCGGGCTCGATGTATATCCTGTCGGCGGCCGTGGCGAGGTAGTATCCCCACTGCGAGTAGATCGAGTTGTAGGCGACGACGAACTTGCCGCTCGCGGCCTTGAAGTCGAGAATCGCCTGCCGCAGCTCCTCGAATGCCGCGACCTCGGCCGAGCCCATGCCCGCGAGGTTGATGTATATGCCCTCGATACGGTCGTCATACTGCGC
The DNA here is from genome assembly GCA_949283205.1 of uncultured Alistipes sp. GTDB lineage: Bacteria > Bacteroidota > Bacteroidia > Bacteroidales > Rikenellaceae > Alistipes. Next base: position 7,362 of record CASDSD010000049.1, read on the forward strand.
GGCCTCGATGGCGCGGACGGCATCGTAGAGCGTCAGTTCGCTTCCCATGCTCATGGTCATGAGGTCGAGTTGCGACATGGGGTTGCGCGAGGGCGCGTCGACGAGGTTCTCGGCCAGGTCTATGCGCAGCACGGCCTGTTCGGGCACCGTGACCACCTCCGACTGCATGAGACTCGAGATGCTCGAGAAAATGCCGAGCCAGAACAGTCCCGACACGACGCTGCCGGCGACAACGGCCAGCAGCGAGGCAAGGAATACCTTGCCGAACGAGAGATGTCTCTCCTTTTTTGCTGTCACTTCCATATTATTGAACTTTTCGAATGTTTCGCTTTTTCACGTGAAAGATACGCAAAAATACGCAAACGCGAGATCAGAATGAACGGCTCCGTGAATTTTTTGCGCCGCAGCGCCCTCCGGCGCAGGCTCCGCAGGCCCTAAACCGCGTGTCGGAGGCCCTTTCGCGGGGGGGGGTGCGGAGATGAGGAGACGGAGACAGCCGTACGGCACGGAGGGCCGCATGGGGGCGAGGGCGCGCCGCACAGGGAGGACGCATAAATTGCATAAAACGCTTTTTTTCGTAAATTTGCGCCGTAACGCGCCCGCGCAGAGGGAACGCGCTGCAAAACACACAAAACAAATATCGAAAAACGCATGAAAAAGATTCTCCTGACATCGGTTCTTCTGTGCACGCTCTTCGCGGTGCGGGCCGACGAGGGTATGTGGCTTCTGCCCTACCTCCAGAAAATGAACATCAAGGATATGCGGGCCGAGGGGTGCCGCCTCACGGCCGAGGACATATACTCGATGAACAACTCATCGCTCAAGGATGCCGTGATCGTCTTCGGCGGCGGCTGCACCGGCGAGATCGTCTCGGACAAGGGACTCATATTCACAAACCACCACTGCGGCTACGGCTCGATCCAGCAGCTCTCGTCGGTGGAGCACGACTACCTGAAGTACGGCTTCTGGGCCTCGTCCTACGACGAGGAGCTCCCCGTGCCGGGACTCACGGTGCGCTTCGTGCGCAGCATCGAGGACGTGACGGCGCAGATCCTGGGCAACGTTCCCTCGATTGCGGGCGAACAGGAGCGCGCGAAGATCGTCGCCGAGAACATCGACGCCCTCAAGACGGAGCTCGAGCGGCAGAACGAGGGCATGAGCATACAGATCCTCCCCTTCTTCGGCGGCAACCAGTATTTCGCCTTCGTGATGGAGGTCTTCCGCGACGTGCGCCTTGTGGGCACGCCCCCCTCGTCGATAGGCAAGTTCGGCGGTGACACCGACAACTGGATGTGGCCCCGCCACACGGGCGACTTCTCGGTCTTCCGCGTTTATGCCGACGCCGACAACCGCCCCGCCGACTACTCGAAGGACAACCGCCCCTACGAGGCGCCGCGCCACCTCGAGATCTCGCTCGACGGCGTGCGCGAGGGCGACTTCGCCATGGTGATGGGCTTCCCGGGCTCGACCGAGCGCTACATGACCTCGTACGAGATCGACCAGACGCTCGAGGTGGACAACCCGCAGCGCATCTACATCCGCGGCGAGCGTCAGGATATCATGCGCCGCCACATGGATGCCAGCGACGAGGTGCGCATCAAGTACGCCTCGAAGTATGCCGGCTCGTCGAACTACTGGAAGAACTCGATAGGCATGTCGCGCGGCCTGGAGCGCCTCAACGTCAAGGCCAAGAAGCAGGCCGAGGAGGCTGCGTTCCAGCGCTGGGCCGAGCAGAACACCCTGCCCGAGGAGGGCTACGTCGAGGCCCTGCCCAAGATACGCGAGGCCGTCGTCAATATCACCCCGATCTGGGCATCGATGCAATACCTGCAGGAGGCGTTCCTCAGCTCGGTGGAGATCATCATGAACGCCGCGCAGACGCTCGACAAGGGACGTCTGGAGTCCTTCTACGGGGACTATGACGCGGCCCTGGACCACGAGGTCGCACGCCGCATGTTCCGCATCGCGCGTGAGAACATGCGTGCCGAGGACCTTCCCTCGATCTACGCCGACGTGATCGACGCGCGCTTCGGCGGCGACACCGACGCCTATGTGGACTGGCTCTACGAGACCTCGGCCTACACGTCGCTCGACAAGGCCCTGACGCTCACCGACGAGACGCGCAAGCAGGACCCCGCCTACGAGCTGGCCAAATCGGTCATCGAGCGCAACAACGCTCTGTCACAGGCGCGCCGCGAGTGGACGACGCTCTACAACGAGGGACACCGCCTCTATATCGCGGGCCTTATGCGCATGCAGCCCGAGCGCGCGTGGTACCCCGACGCCAACTTCACCATACGCCTCACCTACGGACAGGTGCTGCCCTACGACCCGGCCGACGCCGTGACATACAACTACTTCACCACGCTGGAGGGCGTGCTGGCGAAGGAGGACCCCGAGAACCCCACCGAGTTCACCGTCGAGGAGAAGCTCAAGGAACTTTACCGCACGAAGGACTACGGCCGCTATGCCGATGCCGACGGCCGCATCCACACCTGCTTCCTCGCCAACCTCGACATCACGGGCGGCAACTCGGGCTCGCCCGTCCTGGACGGCAACGGCCGCCTCATAGGCCTCGCCTTCGACGGCAACTGGGAGGCGATGTCGGGCGACATAGCCTTCGAGCCGGAGTTGCAGCGGTGCATCGCCGTAGACATACGCTACGTGCTCTTCATCATCGACAAGTATGCCGGCTGCAGCCACATAATCGACGAGCTGGACATCGTGCAGGGCAAGGCCCCCAGGGGCCGCCGCAAGTAACCCCGCGGCAACTCATAAAAAAAGGATTCGCCCCCGACGGGGAGCGAATCCTTTTTTTCGTATCGTATCGCAACCGCAGCGCCTACCGCAGCGAGAGCCAGTCGAGGAGGGCCTGCTGCCACGCCTCGCGGTAGCGGAAGCCCTCGCCTATGCCCCAGCCGTGGCCGCCCGTGGGGTAGATGTGCATCGAGGCCTCGATGCCCTCCTTCTTCAGGGCGTTGTAGTAACGGGTGCTGCTTATGGGGGGCACGACGGTGTCGTCATCCGAGAGCAGGAGTATGGCGGGGGGTGTGGTCGAGGTCACGCGCGTCTCGAGAGAGTATTCGGCACGCTCGGCCTCCGAGGCGTCGGCCCCGAGCAGGTTGTCGAACGAGCCCTTGTGGCAGAGCCACGCCTCGCCCGTGATGACGGGGTAGAACAATACCGAGAAGGCGGGCTTGTCGGCATCGGGGGCGAAGTTCGAGGTGTAGGCCGCGAGATGGCCCCCGGCCGAGAATCCCATGATCCCGACACGCGCGGGGTCGATCTTCAGCTCCGCCGACATGCGGCGCATGGTGCGCAGCGCCTCGACGGCATCCTCGAGGGGCACCTCGCGGTGGCCGTTGGGCATGCGGTACTTGAGTACGCCGCACGTCACGCCCTTCGAGGCGAGCCAGCGGGCCATGTCGACGCCCTCGTAGCTCATGCATACGACGGCATAGCCGCCGCCCGGGCATATCACGACCGACTGCCCCGTCGCCACGGCGGGGTCGGCCTCGAAGATGTATAGCACGGCCTCGCTCGTGCCGCCTATTATCATGGGGCTCTGTTCGTATTCGGCCTGCGTGATGCCGTTCGAGTGCGGCGCCGAGGCGTTGTCCCAGATCTTGACCGTACGGTTCTGGCCGTACTCCTGCGCTGCGAGCGGCATCGCCGCCAGCGCCAGAATTGCGATAAGTATTCCTTTCATGATACGGATGGTATTTCGGGTGGATGGTGGCGGCGCACCCCGCCGCCATCACAAATTTACGAAAAAATCCCTTACGGCCGCCACGACGGACAAAACATCCGCACGGATGGCGCGGCCCTTACCGGACGCAGGGATGCCGTACCGGACATATGGGTTCCGTTCGGGGGTCGTTCGGGGCGTCGTGCTGCCGCCGGAACATGAGCATGCATGGAAAAAACCCCCGCCGTACACGTTTTGGCGCAACAAAGAGGCGGAAAATGATTTTTTTTAGCTACTTTTACGACAACCGTCCGCTCCGGGGCCCCAAACAACCGGCCCGAGGCGACAGACCCGGGGCAACCTGCATGAAACGACCAACCCGAGGCGACAGACCCGGGGCGACCTGCATGAAAAGACCAACCCGAAGCGACCGACCCGAAGCGACCGACCCGAAGCGACCAACCCGAAAACCTTATATCTATGAACCTATCACGAAACTTGACACGAAACACCATTCTTGCGGCGACGGCCGTTGCCGTGACGCTGCTTGCCGCAGGGTGCGGCGGCAACACCACCCCCGTCGAGACCTTTGCCGAGGCGGACGACCCCGTAGCGGTCGACGCGGCGGCATGGGATAATGTAGAGGGCGGGCTCAATGCCATGTGGGGCAGCACAGACCGGCTCTACAGCCGTTCGGTACCGCCCTCGGAGCAGGCGCCGAAGAGCATACACCTCACGGCATGGCGCGGCGAGCGCGCCTCGGCGCAGGCCGTGCTGTGGAGCGGCACGGGCGCCGCGGGCGTAGAGTGCCGGATCGGCGACTTCACCTCGGATGCCGGCACCCTGCCCGCATCCATCGCCGAGGCGCGCTTCGTGCGCTACACCATCGCCGACAAGAGCGACCCCAAGTGCGTATGCCCGCGCCCGAAGGACCACCCTGCGGTGCTCATGCCAGACATGCTCGACTCGCTCACGCGCTTCGACATGGCTCCGCAGACCACACGCCCCGTATGGATCACGGTGCAGGTGCCTGCCGACGCCCCCGCAGGGACATACACTTCGGAGATAACCGTCACCCGCGGCGACGGCTGGGGCAAGATACGCCTGCCGTTCGAGCTGGAGGTGCAGGACCGCCTGCTGCCGCCCGCCTCGGAGTGGAGCTACCACCTCGACCTGTGGCAGCACCCCGCGGCCGTGGCGCGCGCCGAGGGTGTGGAGCTGTGGAGCGACGCCCATTTCGAGGCCCTGCGGCGTACCATGGCGCCCCTGGCCGCGGCAGGACAGAAGGTGATAACCGCGACCCTCAACAAGGACCCCTGGAACCACCAGTGCTACGACGCCTATGACGACATGATCCTCTGGACGCTGGGCGCCGACGGCACCTGGAGCTACGACTACAAGGTCTTCGACCGCTGGGTTGAGCTGATGCTCTCGCTGGGCATCGACGGCATGATCAACTGCTACTCGATGGTTCCGTGGAACAACGAGCTGGTATATACCGACGCCGCAAAGGGCGAGAAGGTGACCGTGAAGGCCGAGCCGGGCACGCCGGAGTTCGAGCGCATGTGGACGCCCTTCCTGAAGGACTTCAAGTCGCACCTGGCCGCGAAGGGGTGGCTCGACAAGACCAACATCGCCATGGACGAGCGCTCGCCCGAGGCGATGGACGCCGCAGTGAAGGTACTCGAGAAGTGCGCCCCCGAGATGGGCTTCGCCCTGGCCGACAACCACTCGTCGTACAAGCGCTACACGATGATGCGCGACGTCTGCATCGCGCTGCAGCAGGGCGCCGACCGCGCCGACCTCGACAAGCGCCGCGCCGACGGTTTCTCGACCACGTTCTACGTATGCTGCGGGCCCCACTTCCCCAACACCTTCACCTACTCGAACCCGTGGGAGGCGGAGCTCCTGGGATGGTACGGCCTCGCCGCCGGCTTCGACGGCATGCTGCGCTGGGCCTACAACTCCTTCCCCGAGGACCCGGCATACGACTCGCGTTTCGGCGGCTTCCCCTCGGGCGACACATACTTCATATACCCCTACGGCCGCTCGTCGATACGTTTCGAGAAGCTCATCGAGGGCATCCAGAACGTCGAGAAGGTACGCCTGCTTCGTGCCGCCGATCCCGACTCGGTGAAGGAGGTGGACGCCGTGCTGGCCGAGATGCTCAAGGTGAACATCCTCGACCCGCAGCAGCCGTGGCTCGACCTCACGTGCCGCGCCCGCGCCGCTCTGGACGAGGCCTCGCGCAAGTAACGCCACAATACCCGGCAAAAGAGAACGGACACCGCATGGTGTCCGTTCTCTTCTTATACGCTTATCCGCGGCGGCCCCGGCCGTCATTCCGTCATTCCGTATTCCGCCCGCAGGTCCGTCCGTCTGTCATTCCGCCCGCAGGTCCGTCCGCCATCATTCCGCCCGCAGGTCCATCCGCCATCATTCAGCCTGCCGTTCAGCCAGCCATTCAGCCCGCCGTCATTCCGCCTGCCGCAACGCATCCTTTCCGTATCCTGTTCCCTCTCTCACCGCTTCTCCGGCGTCTCCTCCTGCTCCTTTGTCTCCTCCCGCTCCTTGGCCTTCTCCCGCTCCTGTCTCTTCTCGCGCTCCTTGGCCTTCTCCATCTCCTCGCGCCACGTGTGAGGCACCACCACGGGCGGATGTGTCGGCACGAACCCGTCCGTGGAGTCCTCCTTCACCATATCATGCGGTGTGCGCTGCCCGTGCTCCCGCTCCCCGCCGGCGCGGGATGCGGCGCACGACGACAGCAGTACCGACGACAGCAGCAATGCCGCCGCCGATACCCTGTACGTCCGTTTCATCCTACTGCATCGCATCGCGCCACGTCTTTTTGACCACTACGGGCGGGTGCGTCGGCTCCATGCGGCGGTACGGCCCGACCTTCTCCGCGGCCATGCCTGCCACATTGCGGTTCAATTCATCGTAGGCCACGAAATCCTCGTAGTCGTACTTCCACTCCTCGCCGTAGGCCAGCTTGTGGATGCGGTAGTAGATCGCCTCGCGCGACGGGGCGTTGAAGCCGCCCGTGTTCTCGTTCATTATACTGTTGGGTGTGGGACGCCATACGCCCGTCCAGTAGGTATAGCCGCCCTCGTATACGCCCAGGCCATCGTAGGCATAGCGCCTATCGGAGAGGAAGTGGCTCCAGCGCACCGCCTCGGGGTCGCTCGTGAAGTCGATGTTCTTATACCAGCCCCACTTGTCCTGCAGCGACATGGCCGACGATACCTCCGACGAGGGTATCTGGCCATACTCCTCGTAGGCATACTCGTCGGCCAGCTTCGAGAAGCCGTGGCCGCACGCCTCGTGGTGAAGGAGCTGCGCGAATACGGTCTCGTTGCCACCCTTGGGGAAGTACGACACCGAGACGCCGCTGCCCCAGTCGCTTCCCATAACCGTCGGATAATACATGTAGCATGTACCGGCATACTCATTCGAGTTCATCACGACGATTATCATCGCTTCGTCCATCTGCTCCTCAGTCAGCACGTTGAGCGCATACCCGAAGGCCTTCGAGTCGTTGCCGCCCACGGCCGTACCCTCGCCGAAGTAACCCTCCAGGGCGGAGAGGTACTGGCCATATCCCTCCGTTGCCGACACCACGTTCACATAGCTCACGTTGAAGAGGTGGCTGAACGACTTGTATGGCTCCTCCGTAAACAGGTTGTTGTAGGCGAACTCCATGTCGGCGCGGTATGTGCCGTCGGCGATCTGTCGGTCGCTGTAGCCGTCGCCCATCAGCACGATGTTGATGCCGTCACCCTCCGAGGCCGTCTGCAGCACCTTGAAGGTGCCGTCCTGCGAGTAGTCCGAAGAGAAATAACCGTCACTGTCGGGATACCCCAGATGCTCCCGGAGGAATGTGTCGAGGTTGTTGTAGCTGTCAAAGATGCCGTCAAACACCACGTCGCCGTTTCTGTCCACCACGTACACGCCCGGCGAGAAGGCGACGAAGGAGTTGAAGATCGTACTGTTCCCATCCTCCAGCAGGATATACGGCCAACTGGTGCCGAATCTGGCCTCGTAGGCCCGGTGGTAGTCCACGGACCCCTCACCCGAAAAGGCTATCACCTCGACACCCTTGCTCCTGTATCCTTCATACAGCTCCATGAGCGTCGGGGTAAATTGCTCGGAATAGGGACACCAGTCAAAATAGTTGTAAAGGATGGTATATTCGTTTTTGGCATATACCGAATAGTCCAGCGTGCCGCCGTCGATGGTGGGGGCGCTGAACTTGGGCGCCGGGATCACAACACCCTCCCTTGAGAAGCCCGTGCCCGACTGGGTCAATATGTAGAACCACCAGTAGGGCCAGCACTTCTCCAGCTTCATGAGCGACTCGGGCACCTTCCCCGACAGATGGTTGTCAATGAGCAGCAACCTCTCGAGGTTGGACAGGTTCCCCATAGATTCGGGGATCGCACCGGTCAGTTCGTTTTCCGACAAATCCAGGACCCTCAGATTCGACATGCTGCCGATGGATTCGGGGATCGCACCGTACAACCCGCAGGAACCCATACTCAAGTTGCTGACATCGGTAAGGGCGCCTATGGATTCGGGGATCTCGCAGTTGAGGGGATTGTTTCCCAGCGACAACAGCTTTATATTGTTGAAGACCCCCATATCCTCCGGCAGCCCCGTGATACTGTTGTTCGTGAGCGCCAACTCATATATCGAGATCTCCCCTATCTCGTCGGGTATGCCCGTAATGCCGTTCCGTGACATGTTTACGAACATCATGTTCTTCAGATACCTGATTTCGGGAGGTATCTTCCCGACCAGATTGTTGTTGGCCAGGTTCAACGACATCACCAGTCCCGAGTTGTCGACCTCAACGCCGTACCACTCGCTCAGAGGCTTGTCCGAACACCAGTTGGTATTGTCGTTCCAGTTGTCGCCGCCCAAGGCGTTGTATATTGCGACCAGGGCCTGCCGCTCCTGCTCCCGGGCATCGTTCAGGCCCGTCTGCGCGACGGTCACGGTCTGCGAGAGAGCCCCATCCTTCGATTTGAAGACGATCGTTCCCTCGCGCGAATCACCGCCGTTCTGAGAGACATAGAAGGTCAGCGTCTCCGTCACGAAGGCACGCGAGGTGACCATCGTGATCCAGTTGTCCGAGATCTCCACGTCGAAACCCGTATTATGGCTCACATCGATCTTTATCTCACCGCCGTCATTGCCTACCTCATAGCGTTCCTTGGCCGCGATCAACGCATCCTTCTGCGCCTGCACCACGCAGACCGACTCCGAGAGGCCGTTCTCACTGTTCGTGAACTTTATCTCCGCCGAACGCTGCTCGTAATCCTCATTGGGCGAGATATCGAATCTGTATGTATTCGTAGAGACGGCACGGGTGGTGTTCTCCACAATCCAGTCGGCATCGGCAGGCAGCTCGACGCTCACATCCACATTGCTCACCACATCGACGGCAATCGTCTCGCCGCCCGACAAGACCACATACTCGTTCTGCGAGATCACGATCGCCGGCTCGGAGCCCGACTGATATACCGTTATCGTCTCGTTGAACTCGCCGCTGTTGATATAGATGCGGCCCTCGCGTTTTTCGGTATCGATGTTCTCGCTCACGTTGAACACGAGGGTGGACGTCTCCATCGCCCTGGTGGCCGCATATGATATCCAGTCGCTTGCCGACTCCTCAACCATATACTCGAAGTCTATGTTGGCCTTAACCTCGACTATCACCTCGTCCCCCGCGGCCGGAACCTCGAACCTCGACGACGTCACCGTAAGGGCGTCCTTCTGTTTCTGCGATACGGGGATAGTCTTTGTCGTTGCGCCCGACTTGATGACAATCGAGGCCGTACGGTCGTCGGGAGTGTCATTGGCAATGGTCGTGACGGTGATCTCGGCATCCCCCGCCGGGCCGCTCGCAGGATAGATACTCAGCCAGCCGTCGGCGCGCGAGTTGATGACCTCCGCCGTCCAGTCGCTTTTTGCAGTGAACAGGATCTTGTTCTCCCCACCCGCTGTGATGAAGTTGCATGCCGTTGTCTGCATTTCAATCTCCGGCGCGGGCCCGGGCGTACCGCCCGATATGCTCTCATCCTTCGAACAAGAGACAAACGCGGCAAGTTGCAATATTACAACCGTCAATAGTATGTGTAACCGTTTCATGGAATGATAGTGTATAAAGAGTTAGTATCAGAATATAAAAACATCATTTTCATTAAAAAAAGAGATTCACGTAATCGACGGCCGGCGGCAGCGCCGCTGCCTATACCATATACGTCCGTCATCCTAACGCATCGCATCGCGCCACGTCCTTTTGACAACTACGGGCGGGTGTGTCGGCTCCATGCGGCGGTACGGCCCGACCTTATCCCCCGCCATGCCCGCAGCCTTGCGGTTCACGGCGTCGCAGGCCACGAACGTCTCGCAGTCGTACTGCCCATGACGCGCCGGAACATCTTTGCGTCCCATGCGACGGCTGTGCCACGCCAGACGTGGGGTTTATTTCACAAATATATGATTTTTTTCTTATTTTCAAATATTGACTTACGATTTTTTATCGGTGCTTAATATTTTATTTTTCAATCCATACAAAGATTTTTTCACACAAAACGAGAAAAATATTGCCACGGGAAACAATTACATTGTTACAATTCGCAACTTTTTTCCTCCGAAACCTCTCCCCAACGGCCGTCTCCCGACGGCAGCATTTCACATATTATGCCCGCGCCCGGCCGCATCTGCCGCAGCCGCATCTGCCGACAACATACGTCACCGAAGCACCGCAGGCATGGAATCCATATTATTATGGGTGCCGTCACCTCTCTGTCAGGGGCTATTCCAGCCATATCGGGGCCCGGCAGGCGGCAAAGGCGAAACATCCCGCACGTTGGGGATGAAAAGTATGGCATTTTGCGATTTATCGAGTAACTTTGCATTGCAGCCCCGCCAGCAGGGGCGGCGACATGTAAAGGATACAAAACAATTCATTTATGGAAGAGAAGATAAGAGAGATCCTGTCGGGGGTGATCCACCCCGAGACACAGGAGGACATCGTCGCCGCGGGCATCGTGGAGTCGATCTCGACGGACAACGGCAAGACGGTCGTCATGCTGTGTTTTCCGAAGCCGCGCGACCCCTTTGCCGCGCGCATACGCACGCAGGCGCAGCAGATGATCGAGCGCGCCATACCCGACATGAAGGGCAACGTGACGGTCGTGGTGAAGGAGGCGGCGCCGCGGCCGCAGCAGCCGCAGCGCGAGAGCACCACGCGCAGCGTGCGCCACGTCATCGCCGTAGCCTCGGGCAAGGGCGGCGTGGGCAAGTCGACCGTGACGGCCAACCTGGCCATAGCGCTGCGCAACATGGGCTACGCCACGGGCATCCTCGACGCCGACATATACGGGCCGTCGCAGCCCAAGATGTTCGGCATCGAGGGCTACGTACCCGACGCGGTGCAGCAGGATGGCAACGACTACATCGTCCCGGCGCAGAGCCTCGGCATCGAGCTGATGTCGATCGGGTTCTTCATACGTCCGGAGGATGCCCTGATGTGGCGCGGGGCGATGGCGACGAACGCCATCAAGCAGCTGCTTCACCAGACGCTGTGGGGGCCTCTGGACTACCTGCTCATCGACATGCCCCCGGGCACGGGCGACATACACCTGACGATCATCTCGGAGCTGAAGCTGGACGGTGCGGTCATCGTCTCGACGCCGCAGCAGGTAGCCGTGGCGGACGTGGTGCGCGGGGTACAGATGTTCCGCCACCCGCAGGTGAACGTACCCGTCCTGGGCATCATCGAGAACATGTCGTGGTTCACGCCCAAGGAGCTGCCCGACAACCGCTACTACATCTTCGGCCGCGGCGGCGCCAGGAGGTATGCCGCGGAGTGCGACGCTCCATTCCTGGGTGAAATACCTATCATACAGTCGATTATGGAGGGTTCGGACGAAGGGCGCCCCTCGTCTCTTGACGATCCGCAGGTTGAGGAGTACTACCGCACGGTCGCCGCGCGCATTGTTGAAAACACCCCGGAGAAGTGTTGACAAGGGTGTAGAAAAGCGTGTGAAAACTTTCGATAACTTTTTTACCCCGAAAAACTTGTTTTCGGCAACATGTTGAGGCATAGCCGCCATATGGGAAAGCAAATTTTATGGAAGAAAAATATCAAAAATCTTTCACACGCTTTTCAACCGGAAAAGGAGCCCCGCTTTTGAAATCTTTTCGGTGTCGACAAGTCGAAAAGTTTTTCAACACGGACTCCGGAATGTTGACAACATCCCGCGCCGCCGACGTAAGGAGCAGACCTGCAACAGCATCCCTGAAAACATCTACGGTAGCCTTGTCGAAATATCCCCACGAAAATGTCGATAAAATTTTCTCCGAAAAGTTATCGACACTCTCAACAGCGTTTATTATTAATATTCTTTATTTAATTAATTAAAATAAAGTATAAAAAAATAAAAAATCTATTGTTCACAACTCCGGTAAAGGGTTGTCGTGAGAGGATGAGCGGAGAGGATGCGGAGACCCGGCCGCTGCATGGACAGGCGGGGCCCGGTGCGGGTCAGGGGCGGCAGGCCGTCCATCCCACTGTCTGCGGCGGATGCGCGGCGGCAAAGCGAGGGGGGGGGAGATAGAGATGAGGAGTGGAGTGAAGAAAAGAAAAGTGGAGTGATGTGATGTGGAGTGGGCAATGGTCCCCATGCGTAAAACAACAACTTTTTTTTTTATATATACCATGAAACGGTTTTTTACTTTGACGACGGTGGTGGCGTTGGCAGCGGTGCCGATGCTGCTGTGGGGGCAGCGGTCGCATGACCTGCCCAGGCTCAATGCGGAGAAGGACGCCTCGGGCAAGTACGGATATTACGACGGGGAAGGCAACTGTGTCATGCCCTGCATTTTCGACTGGGCCTTGACGTTCGGCCGCTCGGATTACGTCTCGATGGTCAAAAGCGGCGACCGTTACTACGTGATCGACCGCCTGGGCAATCTCATTGTGCATTCGTCGTTCGACACCATGCCCGAGATATATGACAACATCATGCTTGTGGGCGACTATGGCGAGCAGTACGTCGCCGACCTGAGCGGCTGCAGGCTCTCGTCCGAGGGTTGGAACGTCCAGCCGCTCACCTGCGTCGGGATGGAGGGCGACCCGGTGCTTTTCAGCATGAAAATGGCGGGCGACAGACATAACGTATGTTACGTTGCAGACCTGAGTTTCGACCCGGCAATGAAAAAGGATGTGAACACATTGAAGCTCAGTATATATTGTCCCGAGATTGTGGAATATGGCATCCACGATACCGGCAGCGGGTATGTCTGCGGCTTGATGAATGCCGCGGGCGACGTGTTGATCGAGGGCGATGGCGGCTGGAGCATGGATGTGAAACCGCTCTCCTATTTTACGGATTGCGACAAGTGGATCGAGGAGTCGGGCATGGCGGGTTTCTATGACGGCGGGGAGAAGGATATGACCGTCTTCGTGATGTTCTCGCGTGCGGGCAAGTCGAAGATATACGACATTGCGGGGCAGCTTGTGGTCCCCCTGCAGAACGGGACGAACATGTCGAAGCTGCTGGACAGGAACTTAAACAAGTACGTGAAACCGTACCTGCATCGCGTGAGTGAGAATACGAACCGTTACGCGGAGCGTGTGCGCAAGCCCTATGAGGCGTCTGCGGGCAAGGCGTTCGAGTCGGACGTCATCTATCGTATAGACGGTGCCGTTGCCGTGGCGGATGTCATTGCGGGCAGGGTCTCTCTCGAGGGGCCGGCGGCGGGCGCCGTATCGTTGGCGCAGGCGGAAGTGCCGGCAGGCGGTGGTGCCGCGGCGAAGCGGGCCGCTGATGACAGCGGTGATGAGGATGAAGAGTCGGAGGAGCAGACGGCGGACGATGTGGTGAACAGCATAACGAACTTTTTCTCCTCTATGGAGGGCTCGGACGATGACGTCGGCAGTGCGTCGGAGAAGAGGTCGGGCGGCGATGACGATGACGGCGATGGCACGGAGTCGTTTTTCGGCCTGGCTGCGGCGATGTCGGGGGCCACGGTCGACAGCTCTTCGGGGAACAAGAGCGGCGGCGGTTCCGCAACGGCGTCGTATACGGCTGAGGAGTGTTACCGCCGCGGTATGGATGCCATGGAGGAGAATGACCTTGCCGCGGCGGCGCAGTGGCTGGATCAGGCGGCCGCGAAGGGTTGCACGGAGGCCTGCCGTCCCCTTGCGGAGTGTTACGACCTGACCTCGTCGCCCGTGTACGATGAGGAGAAGGCCGTCAGGTGGTATTTGAAGGCAGCGGAGAATGCGGAAAAGGGAAGCTATGACTTTTGGTATTCGTGCTACCGTCTGGGGTTCTATTACGAGTTCGGCAAGGGGGGCATGGATCGCGATCTGGAGCAGGCGCGCGCCCTTTTTGTACTTAGCCGCGACAATACGTATGCCGGCAACCGCGCCACGATGGATGACTGTATCGCGCGCGTGGAGGGGAAGATGCGTGCGGAGAGCGCTCCGGATGAGGAGGATAGCGGCAGCGTCTACGCCGGTGTTAAACTGTCGGATCTCTTTGACGAGGGGGATGATGAAGCCGGCGGCGAGGATTCCACTGCTGAATATAAATATTACGATTCCCTTCCGGAGGAGGGGACGCTGCCGGAAGAGTATAACATCTATTACGGCAGGGATGATGGTGATTTTAAGATCGCCATCGGGGCCAGAATCGACGGTTCGGATTATTTGGTAATATTCGAAGCCGAAGGCGAGTTGGTCTTCCGCAGTGACGGGAAGGTTTTGCGCAGCGATGAAGGTTTCACCTTCTGTCGTGATGATGACGCTTCGATCAGGGTATTTATAAGGAGGGACTGGAAGAGTATGACCTTTGACGGCAAGCTGTATGACATGGCGCTGACGCAAAAGGAGATGGAAGAGGTGCTCGAGTATTTGGACAAGTAGTATATTTTTGTCGTGGGGCGGTGTAATTCCGCCCCGTTTTGTGCGACCATATATATGCGGCGGCCGTAATGTGTGCCGCACGCGGCGGTTTTAATTTCAACACGGCAGCCGGCAAGGGCGCCGGAGCAGTCTATGGAGCGTAACGAAGAGGAGTTCGCACGGGTGGTCGAACAGTACAAGGCGGTTATATACAAGGTGTGCAGCATGTATGCCGACGACCGTGACGAGATGGCCGACTACTATCAGGAGGTGCTGATAAACATGTGGCGGGGCTGGGAGGGGTTCCGCGGCGAGAGTGCCGTCTCGACGTGGGTCTACCGCGTGGCGCTCTACACGTGCGTGTCGTTCGTGCGGCGCAAGAGCTCGCGGCCGCGGCGCCTGCCGCTGTCGGTGGATCTGTCTGTGGCCGAGGAGGAGGAGCGTGCCCCCATGCTGCGTGAGCTCTACCGCCTCATAGGGCGTCTGAACCGCCTGGACCGCGCCCTGATACTGCTGTGGCTCGAGGAGCGCCCCTATGCCGAGATTGCCGAGATCATGGGTATCTCGAAGGCGAACGTGGCCGTCAAGATCATGCGCATCAAGGAGCGGCTCAAACGCATGAGCGAGGAGTAGGAGAATGGCACCCAACGAAAATTGAAATTTTACAACATTACATTGAAACAAATATAAATAACTATAACGTATGGCTGAATTCGATATCGACGGTGTGCGGCGCGAGTGGTCGGAGTTCACGCGGCGCGTGGAGCGCGAGCAGATCGTCTCGCCGGAGGCGCTGCGCCGCTGTATACGCAGCGACGCGGCCGTGCTGCGGCGTTACGGGTGGGTCAACACCGTGGGGGGTGTGGTGCTGCTGCCATTCGTGTTGTGGTATGTGGCGTGCCGTTACGGTTTCGGTCTCTTCTTTTGGCTGCTGCTGGCGGGGCTGGCCGTGGCGGCGGTCTTCTCGGTCTACCAGATAGTGATATACCACCGCGCCGGCAGGATCAACACGGGCGTGGTGCAGCATGCCGAAGCCGTGGTGCGGTACATGCGTGTGGAGCGCGTCATGACCATGGCCATATACGTGTATATGTTCTGCCTGCTGATGTACATGCTTGCCGAAGGTATCTTCGGCGAGGGTGGCACGGAGGACATGTCGCTGTTCGTCAAGTGCCTCGCGGCGTCGCTGGCGATATTTGCCGCGGGGGTCTTCGTTTCGTTGAGGATCATGCGGTGGGAGCAGGGCCGGCTGCGGAGGCTGAACCGCGCGGCGCGTGAGCTGGAGGAGTTTTTGAGGGACGGGGACGATGCGGCCGGGGATGAAGGCACGGCATCGGGTGTATGACCTGCCTTGGGGTGCGGCGCGGGCCGCACGGAGTGCGCAGGCCGCCGATCCTCCAATGAGGACCGGCGGCCTGCGCTTTATGGTGTTACCTTGTGTTCGGTGTGGTGCGGGATATGCGCCATACGCTCCCCTCGATAAGGGAGAGGTATACCGTGCCGTCGGTGTCGCGTTCGAATCCGTTCACGGCGGAGCGGCCTATGCGGCGCACCCACAGCAGCCGCCCCGTGGCGGCATCCACGGCGGCGACCATGCCGCGGCGCGAGGCGGCATATACCGTGCCGAAGCTCTCGATGACGATGCAGGGGGTGTGTTCGTACCCGAAGGTGAGGTCCGTGACCCACTTGAGGGTGTAGTCGTCGGCCGCGGCGTCCACGGCGATCAGCTCGCCGTCCATGGTGCGGGCATATACGGTGGTGCTGTCGGCCGAGATGCCGAGGCTCTCGCGCACGGTGCGGTCCTTCACGCGCCATATCGTTTCTCCCGTCGTGCGGTCTATGGCGGTCATGTAGCGGTCGGGCGCCACGATGAAGACCCTGCCGCCGATGACGGCGGGGGAGCAGTTGCCCGGGCTGTAGAGGCGCACGCCGTTGCCGTTGTTCCAGCGCCACAGCTCGGTGCCGGTGCGGGTGTCGAGGGCGTGGAGGAAGGTGTCCCACGCCCCGAAGATGATGTCGCGGCCGGTGACGGAGGGTGCCGCCTGGCAGTAGTTGCCTATGTTGTCGTATCGCCACAGCATGCCGCCCGTGCGGGTGTCGATGGCCTCGAACGACTTGAACCCTCCCTGGTAGAGTATGCCGTTGCGGACGACGCCGTCGGCGACGTATGGCCCGCGGCCGCGGTGCTCGCGCAGGATGCGGCCGCTGCGGGCGGCGACGGTGACGAGGCGGCCGTCCGATGCCGGCACGATGACCCTCTTTCCGGCGGGTGCCGGGCGCGAGAAGAGGGGCCCGTCGGTCTGCAGGCTCCACACCTCGCGGCCGTCGCGCTTGCTGAGGGCCTTGGCGCGGCCGAGCGAGTTGCCGAAGTATATGTGGCGGCGGCCGATGCCGAGGCGTGTGAATATCGAGGCCTCGTCGCGGTGCAGCAGTTTTATCTCATACCCATCGGGCTGCTCCCATGCCGTATCCTCACGCACGACCGCAGGCTTGGGCGCGTCGTCTATGGCGAAGGCCTCGACAAGGGACGGCTCGCCCGCGAGGGGCACGTTCCACTGGCGCAGCGTGTCGCGCGCGATCTCCACGAGGGTGTACCCGTAGTCGCCGTAGGGACCCGGCATGTGGAGCGAGCGGTTTATGAGGCCGTCGATGCCGGCCGAACGGTATCTTTTATAGGAGTGGTAGTGTCCGCAGAGGTGTACCGCCGTGCGGTACCTGACAAGCACGTCGGCATAGTCCTCCCAGTCGTCTATGTCCTCCGTCAGCGGGTAGTGGTTCACCGAGACGACCCGCTTGCCGGGGTTGTGCATCAGCAGGGAGTCGAGCCACGCGAGGTCCTCGTGCTTGACGTGGCCGTCGCCCATCTTCATGTAGGGGCCGCAGTTTATGCCGGCGAAGAGGGTGCCCCGCACCTCGAAGGCGAAGCGGTCGCGCCCCCACAGGGCGTCGAAGGTGCGGCAGGCGCTCTGCGACCAGTTGTCCTCGTGGTTGCCCGGGATGACGTATGTGGGGTACTCTATCAGGTCGAGGATCGACTTGACATGGCGCAGCTCGTCGTCGGCGCCCTCGTTCGTCAGGTCGCCCGCGACGATGACGGCATCGGCCCCGGTGGCGTTTATGCGGTCTACGGCCTCGCGCAGCTTGCCGTCGGCGGCATTGCCCGGCGAGACGTGCAGGTCGCACAGGAAAATTATCCTGACGGGCCTTTCGGGGTTTTCGGGCTCTTCGGTTCCGGCGGGCGTTTCGGGGGCGGCGGGTGTTTCGG
>CASDSD010000050.1 GCA_949283205.1 uncultured Alistipes sp.
AATATTTAAAATATTGAAAAATATGATTATATTTATATTAAATCGGTGTGGAGGACACCTTTTGGCTGGGACTTGTCATATGCGCGTCATTCGCGGATGCTTGGCTTTATATGTTTTGTGTATTTTACTGGTATTTAGGGCATTGTGCGTGATAGTTTAGTGTTTTGATTCTGTGATTTCGCGCTCTTTGTGGCGTTGTTACGCCGACTGCCCCGCTATTTACAAGAGTCACAATTAACATTTGTAAACAGATCTTTATTGTTACAAATGTCAAAACATCGACGGTTTACAATTGTAAACAATGAATCTTTGGTTACACTTGTGAATAATATCCATCTCTCCCCTGCCGGGATATTTACAATTCCTATCCATCGTATGTTTATTCTTGTGAAAATCGCTGTGAGATCTTATATTATGTTAAAAAATAAGACGGGGCAGCAGTTGGTCTGCTACCCCGCTGAAATACAGTATGTTGTCTCTTCGTTATTCAGCCTCCCCCGCTATCGATTTAGCTATCTCGGCGAACTCCTCGGCCGACAGCTTGAGCTTTTCGGCCCCGAAATCGACGTCCTTTTCGCTGTTCATAGGTATCAGGTGGATATGTGCATGCGGTACTTCGAGTCCCAGCACTACCATTGCAACCTTTTTGCATCCTGAATAGTTGCGGATTTTGTGCGCAACCTTCTTTGCGAAGAGCGTCATGCCTGCCAGGGTGTCGTCGTCGAGGTCGAACAGGTAGTCCACCTCTTTCTTGGGTACGACGAGCGTATGTCCTTTTGCGAGCGGGTTGATGTCGAGGAATGCGTAGTAGTTCTCGTCCTCGGCTACCTTATAGCTGGGAATCTCCCCCGCTATGATCCTTGAGAATATTGTTGCCATATTGTTGTATGTTTTGAGGTTCTTTTTTTTGTGCCGTTTCGGGCCTTCTGGCGGCGTTTCGGCTTCGGCAGTGGCCGACCCGTGCATGCTTGTTTTGCGGCTCTGTGGCCGCATATGCCGGCAATTGGCGGCTGCTGGCGTTATGATGTCGTATGCAGGTCGGCAACTTCTGTCCATGCCGTTCTGTACGCCGCCTGCATGCGCCATGTTAACTTTGGACCGTATCGGGTTTTGCTATTGTTAAGCCTTTGTCCAGGTGTTGTTTCTTGGGTGTGGAACTGTCTGCTTGGCCCTTGTTGCTTTCGCAGGGCAATGTCTCGGTTGTGTCGGTATAATCTTGTTCCAATCCCCGTTATGCCTCTGTTGCCGCCTTGTTCCCGGCACGCTGGCGGCTCGCTTGGTATTGTTGATGTATTACTTTATGTATATAACGCCAACTTGTTTGCTTATAGTTGATTATGTGCTGCACCTTAAGTGCCGGTTTGTCTGTTGCGGTATTTGTATGGCCCAAGTATGGGCATTGTGACGTGGGATTCCGCGTTCCTGCGGCAGGCGTCAATACTCCTCGAACTTGGGCTTGAGAATCTCCGAGTAGATGACCGCCCGCTCCATGTCGAACTCTTCGAGTATCTTTTCGAGGTCGTTGTTGCCGTGTTGCGCGGTTGCTGCGGCAGGTGCCATCTTGCGGTTCTGTTGGACCGTGAGAGGTGTTTGTTCGTTCGGCTGCTGGCGGCGTGCCTTTGGCTGTGCGCCTTCCTTGCGATGCGGCGTGGCGTGTGATGCCTTCTCCGCGGCGGCGGTGCTTTGCAGAGGCGCTCTCTTCTGTTTCGGATGCCCGGAAGCGGTTGTTGCGGGGGCTGCCGCAGGCTGCTGCGCCGTCATTTTCTCCGGTGCTGCCTTTGGTGCCATGGGCGTGGCCGTAGGCCGCGGCGCCGCAGGATATTCCTCGCGGCGGCCGAACATCTCCTCGAACTGTTTGCGCAGCTCGCGGGCGGGCTCTTCATCCTCGGGCTCCTGCTGCGGGCGTCGTTTCTGGCTCTTCTGCGTGAGCGATATTACGGCCCCCACGATGAGCAGCACTATCCATATATTGTCCATCGGCGGTTAGTTTATGACACGTTTTACGGTCTCCATGCCCTTTATGCGGCGCAGGCGCTCGAGCAGGGCGTTCAGACTCTCGGCATCGCGCACATAGAGGCTCATCGTACCCTCGAAAATACCGTCATGCGACTGTATGTTCACCTCGCGCATGTTGATGCTGAAGTCGTTGGTGACCACATTGGCCAGATCGAGCAGCAGTCCCATGCGGTCGATGCCCAGAATCTCGATCTTCGACAACGGCGACAGCTTCTTGCACTGCGACCACTGTATCTCCTCCTTCATGATGCACTCGCCGTGCTGCGATGCAAGGCGGTTGAGCTCGTCGCACGAGGCTTTGTGGACGATTATCTGGTGCGTTATAGGGTCCTTGAAGCCGACGACGCTGTCGCCCGGGATGGGCTTGCAGCAGTCGGCAATGACGAACGTCGGGCTCTCCTGCGCCTGGGGCGTTGGCGACTCCTCCTTGCTCTCCTGCGCCTTGTCGGCATCATCGTCGGCATCGTCGTCGTTGTCCTTTATGAAGAGCGTCCAGAACTTCAGCAGCTTGCTCTTGGCATTCGACTTGACGACCTTCTCCAGGTTATCAAGCGATATGATCCCCGCCCCGATCTTGGTATACAGCTCCTCCTTGTTGCTGCTGTCGTAGGCGGCGATGAGCTTGCGTATGACACGGCCGTTGGGGGTTATGTTGAGCTCGGCGAGCTTCTCGTCGAGGATCTTCATGCCGCGCTGTATGTTGTGCTCCTGCTCGCGTTTGAGGTAGCTCTTGATCGCCTGCTTGGCCTTCGACGTGAGGACCACCTCCAGCCACTCGGCCTTGGGCTTGGCCGAGTCCGAGGTGATGATCTCCACCTGGTCGCCCGTGTTGAGCTGTGTGGTCAGCGGCATGATCTTGTGGTTGATCTTGGCGCCGATGGCCGTGTTGCCGATCTTGGTGTGGACGTCGTAGGCGAAGTCGAGCGCCGTGGCGCCGTACGGCAGGCGGCGCGCCTCGCCCTTGGGCGTGAAGACCGCAACCTCGGAGGTGTAGAGCGATAACTTGAAGTTGTCGAGGAAGTCGACCGCATTCTCGGTCGGACTGTCGAGCGCCGCGCGTATCTTCTTGAGCCACTTGTCGAACTCGTCCTCGTCGTGCGAGATCGTGGCATGCTTGTACTTCCAGTGCGCGGCGAACCCGCGTTCGGCGATCTCCTCCATGCGCTGCGTGCGTATCTGCACCTCGACCCAGATGCCGTCGGGCCCCATGACAGTCGAGTGCAGCGCCTCGTAGCCGTTGGCCTTGGGTATGCTGATCCAGTCGCGCAGCCGGTCGGGCTTGGGGGTGTATATGTCGGTTATGGAGGAGTATATCTGCCAGCACTGTGTCTTCTCCGACGGGAATTCCAGCGGCTGGAAGACGATGCGTATGGCAAACAGGTCGTATATCTCCGAGAAGGGTATCTGCTTGCGCATCATCTTGGTCCATATCGAATAGACGCTCTTGACACGTCCCGATATCTCGTACTTGATGCCGTTGCGGTCGAGTGCCTCCACTATCGGCGCGCAGAACTTGCGTATATACTCCTCGCGTGCGGCCGAAGTTTCGTTTATCTGGCGCGTGATCTCCTCGTACTCCTTCGGGAAGCGGTATTTCATGCAGAGATCCTCGAGCTCCGTCTTTATGGCGTAGAGCCCCAGGCGGTATGCCAGCGGCGCGAAGAGGTAGATCGTCTCGCTGGTGATCTTGACCTGCTTGTTCTGGGGCATGGAGCCCAGCGTGCGCATGTTGTGCAGGCGGTCGGCGATCTTGATCAGGATGACGCGCACGTCGTCCGAGAGCGTGAGCAGCACCTTGCGGAAATATTCGGCCTGCAGCGACGTGTCGGCATTGAACACGCCCGACATCTTCGTAAGGCCGTCGACCATGGTGGCGATCTTGTGGCCGAAGATATGCTCTATGTCCTCGACCGTGTAGTCGGTATCCTCCACCACGTCGTGCAGCAGCGAGGCGACGACCGACTTGACGCCGAGGCCGATCTCGTCGACCACGATCTTGGCTACTGCGATGGGATGCAGGAGGTACGGCTCGCCCGAACGGCGCCGTACCCCCTGATGGGCCTCTTTGGCAAGGAAGAATGCCCTTTTTATGAGGTTCCAGTCCTCATCCTTCTTGCATATCTTCTTGCACGATTCTACCAGGTCGGCCCATTTGCTCTCGATGAGCTTCTCATCCTCCGCAGTATAGTTCATACTTGCCTATTTTTGTGTTTTCATCGCTTCGCGCACCTTGCCCTCGATCTCGTCGCAAAGCTCCTTGTTGTTCTTCAGCAATTCCTTTACCGCATCGCGTCCCTGCCCTATCTTCTGCTCTCCGTATGAGAACCATGAACCCGCCTTGCGGATGATGCCGTAGTCGACGCCCAGGTCGACGATCTCGCCTATTTTCGAGATGCCCTCGCCGAACATGATGTCGAACTCGGCCTTCTTGAACGGGGGCGCCACCTTGTTCTTCACCACCTTCACCTTGGTGCGCGTGCCGAGCTGCTCCTCGCCGTCCTTGATGATCGAGGCGCGGCGTATGTCGATGCGCACGCTGGCATAGAACTTAAGCGCATTGCCGCCCGTGGTGGTCTCGGGGTTGCCGTAGACGACGCCTATCTTGTCGCGCAGCTGGTTGATGAAGATGCAGACGGTCTTGGTCTTCGAGATGCTTGCCGTGAGCTTGCGCAGCGCCTGCGACATGAGGCGCGCCTGGAGTCCCATCTTCGAGTCCCCCATCTCGCCCTCGATCTCGGCCTTGGGCGTGAGGGCCGCAACGGAGTCTATGACGATGATGTCGATGGCGCTCGACCGGATGAGCGAGTCGGCGATCTCGAGCGCCTGCTCGCCGTTGTCGGGCTGCGAGATGAGCAGGTTGTCGACATCCACGCCCAGTTTCTGGGCATAGAAGCTGTCGAAGGCGTGCTCGGCGTCGATGAAGGCGGCGATGCCTCCAGCCTTCTGCGCCTCGGCTATGGCGTGTATGGCGAGCGTCGTCTTACCCGATGACTCGGGTCCGTAGATCTCTATCACGCGCCCCTTGGGGTAGCCGCCCACGCCGAGGGCCATGTCGAGGGTTATCGATCCCGTCGGTATTACGGGGACGTCGGTGACCGAGTCGCTGCTCATGCGCATGATCGAGCCCTTGCCGAAGTCCTTCTCTATCTTTTCCATCACCGCGTTAAGCACCTTGAGCTTATCGGGGTTGACCTGTGTCTTTTCGGTTGCCATATATTTGTCGTAATGTTATTCGTTTTTGTCCAAATCGTTTATAATCTGTGTGTAATGGTTCTTGGTATCGACCTTGTCGAAGATGCGGTCGATGCGTCCCTGCTCGTCTATGATGAACGTGGTGCGGGCCACGCCCATGTATTTGCGGCCGTACATCGACTTCTCGACCCAGACGCCGTATGCCTCGCATATGGCGTGGTCGGTGTCGGCCAGCAGCGTGAAGTTCAGCTCGTGCTTGTCGCAGAAGTTGCGGTGCGAGCGTTCGCTGTCGGGGCTCACGCCGATGATGCGGTAGCCTCGGCGGGCGAGTTCGGCCTTGCCGTCGCGCAGGCTCTTGGCCTCGAGCGTGCAGCCCGAGGTGTTGTCCTTGGGGTAGAAATAGAGTATCGTGCGCGTCCCCTTGAGGTCGGCAAGCGATAGAGTCTCACCGTCTTGTGTGCGGCCCGTGAAATCGGGTGCCTGATCCCCCGCCCTGAGTTTGCCCATAACAGCGAAAATTAGAGGTTATAATAATCCAAAGTTACGTAAATTTCCCCGAATACCGAAATTCCGCACGCATTTTTTAATCCCACATCATTACGGTCTGCACCTGTCTGTCGAACTCCTCCTGCGACGTGTTCAGCCGTTTGTGGCACGCCGGACAGCGTATCGGACGCTCCATCTCGACGTAGCTCTCGCACCCTACGCAGCGCGGCAGCATGCCGAAAGATTGATCTTCGCAGTAGTCGAATTCGGTGTTGCAATGCTGGCACCTGATTTTGTAAGCGATTCCCATGGTCGTAAGTTTTTGAGGTTATACACTCCGTTATCTTTGTTTCGTAATACAAAGTAACGGTGTGCGAGTGACAACTTGTGACACACGTGCGGTTTGTTCGATTTTTTTCTGCTTCGGAGGTGAAAATGCGTCGATGCAGGCTCCCGTGTCGGATGACGGGAGTCGGGAGGATAGCCGGCAGAGCGGTGCCGGAGATGTCTCTTGTCGGATGCTGGGTGGTGCGGCCGTTATCGCTCTGTCGCATGTGCGGCACCGCAGGCCGTAGGCCAGAATCGGCGGACATAGTCGTCGATATATTGCTTTAGCTCGGGCGAGTCTGCTATCTCGATGTCGTCCATGAGCCCTACCGTAAAACGGGCTGCGCCGGCATAGTCCGCCACCTCGGTGTCCAGCAGCCAGCGGCCGTCCTCCATGCGCGTAACGTACTGTTCTGCGAGCGGGTACTCCTCGAGCAGCAGGTTGCGGGCCATGATCCCCATGGCAAGGCGTATGCGCAGCCGTTTCTGTCCGTGCATGCGGAAGATGTCGACGAAGCCCTTTACGTGGGCGCTCTCGTTCCGCCACGGGGTGTCGGTTACGGTTACCTCCCCTATTCGTGCCGTCTTGAAGAGCTTGCATGTGTCGTCCTCGGTGTCGTAACACCACACCTGCACGTAGTTGGTGGTGAAGGCGAAGGGCTCCACAAGACGGTCGCGTACGGCCGAGCCGTGCGCCGAGCGGTAGTCGTGCAGCACGGCCCGGCGTTTCTGCTCGATCGCCTCCACGATGTTGCGCACGTTCGAGGCGTTGCCGCCGCGCACGATGGTGTCGGCCAGGATCTTGTTGTCGTAAACCGAGTAGAGCTTGCGCTTGAGGTTCTGTTTCAGAAGGTTGGTGTCGTCGATGCTCTCGATTGCGCGTTTCAGTATCACGGCCTCCTCCTCCGTAAAGTGTACCAGCTGCGATATGTCCTTGAAGTGCGGCGACTCCTTGTCGAGGCGTATGATGCCGTCGCTCTTCTTGATGACGAAGCCCGCGTCGCGGAAAGTGTCTATGTAGCGGTATACCGTGCGGCGCGACATGCCCAGCCGCTCGGCGATGTCATCCACCGTGTAGAGCGTGTTGGCCGTGAGCATCTTCATCAGACGCAGCATGCGTTCAATCTTGGGCTGGTCCATCCTTGGGGGCGGCCATGCGGCCGTATTTGGTCATGTATTGGTTGAGTACCGATTCGATGTCGTCGTCGCCCGTGTCGATATTGTTCAGGGCGATCGAGCAGGGAGAACCGACGCATGCCGTGTCGGCTTTCATCAGTTTGCGGCCGAAGGCTGTGCCGCTGTTCTGCTCGATGAACCGCTGCACGTCGTACAGGTTTATTACAAGCATATGCTCGCGTGCGATGTCTACCCTCTCGAAGCCGTTTATATCGCTCCACTGAAGCGTGTAACTGTCATGTAGCGGTGTGTTTATAGTGAGCGATGCCGGTGTCAGCACGAGGGCCTCGCGGCGGAACGCGCCGCGCAGGACGTTGCGCAGGCCGATGATGAAGCACAGGCCGAAGAAGGCCGCGCCTACATACCCTGTCACTTTGGCCATGATGCCCATCGGGATGGATGCGACATAGATCGATGCCGCGACCATTGCCGGTGCCGCGAGGAACGTTATGAGCATTATCCGCAGCGTTTTGTAATAATATATACGGTTCATGGCATATAATGGGTCGCTGTGATAAGGTTGGTGCGGCACGGTTATAATCCGAGCTCCTCGTCTATGAGGATTACGGTGATGCGGCCTTTCGGGTGGCACTTGTGCAGTATGAGGCGCTCGTTGCAGATGCGCTGCGGCGACGCGCAGTCGTGGCAGCGTCCCGTCACGGCACAGGGGGTCTTGAACCCCTCGTGGCGTGCGACATTCCTCGGTGCGGCGATATCCCGTATCCGGGCAAATGCCTCCTCGGCCGTGGCGACGATCTTGTTGCGGCCGGCCACGAGCACCACCTTGCGCGGCCCGAAGGCTATGGGGGCGATGCGGTTGCCTATCATGTCGAGCCAGTGCAGCGACCCGTCCTCGCATACGGCGTTTATGCCCGTGAGGAACAGCCCGCAGGTGAGGGCCTGGCGGCGGCGCTCTATGAGGTCGCGGAACGGCACCCCCGGCTCGAAGGTGTCGATGAATGGTATCTCCGTCTGTTCGCGTAGCCATGCTACGGTACCCGTGGCGTAGAGGGTCATCGAGTCGCCGAAGGATATGCTGGCGGGGCTGGATTCATCTATTATCGAGCGTATCGTGCTGCCGGCCTCGGCTGCCGTGGCGGCTGTGCGCACGTCGAAACCGTTGCGCGTGAGTGCCTTTATGCAGCGTTCCATGGATTCGTTTGTCATCTCTTTATGGATTTCGGTTATGGATATGCTTTCGCCGCAGCACCCCTTCGGGTCTTCGGCCTTCAGGTTTTATGCTTTTCGCGGCGTACCCCTCCTGTCCGTCCCGTTCCGTGGTTCCGTCCCGTGATTCCGTTCCGTGGTTCCGTTCCGTCCGCCCCGTGGTTCCGTCCCGTCCGCCCCGTGGTTCCGTCCCGTCCACCCCGTGCGTTCCGTCCGCCCCGTCCGCCCCGTCCGCCCCGTGCGTTCCGTCCGTCCCGTCTTGTCTGTCCCCTCTGTCCCCTCTGTCCTGTCCGTCCCCTCCGTTCCGTGCGGACAGTTCGGGCGGTTACTTGCCGAGGATGAGTTTCTCGATCTCCTCGATCTGGCTCTTGAAGACCTTGTCGGTCTCGATCATGTTGGTCACGGCCTTGCACGAGTGCAGCACGGTGGCGTGGTTGCGTCCTCCGATGGCGGCTCCGATGGCGGCCAGCGGCGACTTGGTGTGCTGCTTTGCCAGGTACATCGCTATCTGGCGGGCCTGTGCCACCTCGCGCGTGCGTTTCGACGAATTGAAACTCTCCTCGTCGATATTGAAATAGCGGCATACGGTCTCGGTGATGTGCCCTATCGATATCTCCTTCTGGTTGAGCTGTACGTATACCTTCAGCACCTCCTTTGCCAACGAGGTCGATATGCGGCGTCCGAGGAACGAGGCGTTGGCCACGAGCGACGACAGGGCGCCCTCGATCTCGCGTATGTTGGCCGAGATGTTTTCGGCCAGGTAGTTTACCACCTCGTCCGAGATGTTGACCTTCATGTGCTCGGCCTTGACACGTATGATCTTCACCTTCGTCTCATAGTCGGGCGTGTCGATCCTGGCCGAGAGGCCCCACTTGAAGCGCGTCAGGAGTCGCTGCTCGATGTCCTTGAGCTCGACGGGCGGCTTGTCGGAGGTGAGGATCAGCTGTTTTCCGGCCAACTGCAAGTGGTTGAATATGTTGAAGAAGGCGTTCTGCGTGCCGGCCTTTCCGGTAAGTTCCTGTATGTCGTCGATGATCAGCACGTCGATCATCTGGTAGAAACGTATGAAGTCGGTTATCTCGCCGTTCTTGTATGCGGTCTGGAACTGCGCCTGGAACTTGTTCGTCGAGACGTAGAGCACCTGCAGCTCGGGGTGCCGTTCGCGCACCTCGTGGCCTATGGCCTGCACGATGTGGGTCTTTCCGAGACCCGAGTCGCCGTATATATATAAAGGGTTGAATGGCGACGATCCCGGCGTCAGTGCCACGGACATTCCGGCCGAGCGTGCCAGGCGGTTGCACTCGCCCTCGATATGGGTGGCGAACGTGTAGTTGGGGTTCAGCTGCGGGTCGATCGTTATCTTCTTGAGCCCCGGTATTACGAACGGGTTCTTGATGTTGGCCGTATCGGTTCTGGTGTTGAACTGCGATATGGCCGTGGTGTCGGCCGTGACCGCCACGGGCATCTTCTCCTCGACGCTGGGCACGGCATAGAACAGGCGCGTCTGCTGGCCGTATATCTGATAGATTATCTGGGAGAAGAATTTCAGATAGTTCTTCTCGATATGGGTTACATAGCTCTCGTTGGGGACCTTGAGGCGGAGGTTGGTTCCGTCGAACTCGAGGGGTATGATAGGTGCGAACCATTTGGAGAACTCCTCCTGCGAGGTTTGCTCCTTGATTCGGTTCAGGCAAGCCTGCCATACGTCGTTATTTCTGCGAGAGTCTATCATCGTGGCACAACAAATTCACGGTTCTGTTCGTTATCCGAATGGGGAACCTTGCCTTTGCGAGAAGCGAATTCGGACCCTGCGGTACCTCATGGGAACCGCGTGTCGTCATATCGCAACGTTCGGGATGAGTTCTTTTGTTCGGCACCACAAAGTTGTGAATAAATTTGTTAAAATAAATTGCCGGTGCTATTGTTTTTTATTTTTTTTTATATATAGATAAACGGGGCTTTTTTCGAGCCTCCTTTTTAAGTCGCTGATATTGAATATTCGGAAAAAAAACAGTATTTTTGCATATCAGAAATCGGTATGCACCGAGAGTCAATTATAACTAAACCTTATAGAAAGATGGCAGATCAATTGGATGCAATCGTAATGTCGAAAGCGCAGAAATGGCTCGACGGCGATTATGACGAAGCTACGAAAAAACAAGTCAAGTTCTTGATTGATAATGATAAAAAAGAGCTGACAGAGAGTTTCTACAAGGATCTCGAATTCGGTACGGGCGGCCTGCGCGGCATCATGGGCGTGGGGACCAACCGCATGAACATATACACCGTAGGCACGGCCACGCAGGGCCTGGCGAATTACCTGAAGAAGAATTTCGCGGGCGAGGCGATACGCGTCGCCGTGGCCCACGACAGCCGCAACAATTCGCGCATGTTCGCCGAGCGTGTGGCCGACATTTTCGCCTCTAACGGCTTCCATGTATACCTGTTCGACGCGCTGCGCCCGACCCCCGAGTTGAGCTTCGCGATACGCGAGCTCAAGTGCCATTCGGGCGTGGTGATCACCGCCTCGCACAACCCCAAGGAGTACAACGGATACAAGGCCTACTGGACGGACGGGGCGCAGGTGACGGCGCCGCACGATACGAACATCATCGCCGAAGTGGAGAAGATCACCGACAACGCGCAGGTGCTGACCGGGGCCAACGCCTCGAACATCGAGATTCTGGGCGAGGAGTTCGACCGTATATATATCGACCGCATCAAGCACGACGTGCAACTCTCGCCCGAGAGTGTGGCCAGGTATCACGACATGAAGATCGTCTATACGCCGCTGCACGGCGCGGGCATGCGTCTCGTGCCGGCGTCGCTGCGCAATTTCGGCTTTACCAATGTCATAATGGTGCCCGAGCAGGCCGTCATCGACGGCAACTTCCCCACCGTGGAGTCGCCCAATCCCGAGGAGCGCAAGACCATGTCGATGGCCATAGATCTGGGACGCCGCGAGGGGGCCGATCTGGTTCTCGCCACCGATCCCGATTCGGACCGCATAGGCGTGGCGCTGCGCAACGGCAAGGGTGAATATGTGCTGTTGAACGGCAACCAGACGCTGGTGCTGCTGATGAGCTACCAGCTTACGCGCTGGGCCGAGCGCGGCGAACTCGACGGCAAGCAGTATGTCGTGAAGACCATCGTGACGTCGCTTATGGCCAATGCCGTGGCTGCCAGCTTCGGCGTCAAGTGCTACGACTGCCTTACGGGATTCAAGTACATCGCCCGCATCATCCGCGAGAACGAGGGCAAGGCGAAGTATATCGGCGGCGGCGAGGAGAGTTTCGGATACCTTGCCGGCGACTACGTGCGCGACAAGGATGCCGTGTCGGCATGCTCGCTTGCTGCGGAGGCTGCGGCGTGGGCCAGGGATACGATGGGCCTGACGCTCTACGAGTGGCTGCAGCAGCTCTATGTGAAGTACGGCTTCTACCGTGAGGGGCTCGTGTCGGTTGTCCGCAAGGGCAAGGACGGTGCCGAGGAGATACAACGCATGATGGTCGATTTCCGTGCGCAGCATCCTGCACGTCTGGCCGGTTCGGACGTGGTTGTCGTGCGCGACTACAAGACGCTCGAGGAGTTGGATGTACGCACGGGTGAGCGCAAGCCCATAGATCAGGAGTCGAGCAACGTGCTGCAGTGGATCACGGCCGACGGTACGATCGTATCGGTGCGCCCGTCGGGTACGGAGCCCAAGATCAAGTTCTACTTCGGCGTGAAGGAGCCGCTGCCCTCGGTCGAGGAGTACGACACGGTTCTGGCCGCCCTCGATGCCAAGATCGAGCGTATCAAGCAGGAGCTGAAACTCGTGTAGCGACGGCTCATGGCGGTATGGCGCTGTTTGCGCCGACGTCCGGTAACGGTTGCGGCTGCCCTCGCAAGGGGCAGCCGCTTTTTGTATCCGTATGGCCGCTATATGTGGCCCGGCCGGATTATCTGCAGATGTACTTCACGATCCTGCCGTAACCCTTTTCGTTGGGATGCAGGCCGTCGCGGAAGCAGCTCTCGTCGATCCTGCCGTCGCGCCCGAGCAGTTCGCGGCCGGCATCGGTGAGGGTTATGCCGAGGGGTTTGAGCGCTTCGGCTATGGCCTTGTTCACGGAGGCGACACGCTCCTCCATGTCGCGGCGCGGAAGTATAGCCATGACCTTGATCTCGGCATCGGGCTGGCGGTCGCGTATGGCCCGGACCAGATGTGCCATGCCGCTGGCAATCTCGGCATCGTCGTCGCGCCAGAGGTTGTTCGTCCCTATCGCCAGCACCACCTCCTTGGCCCGGAACCCGTCGATCTCGCCGTGGTAGATGCGCCACAACAC
The DNA here is from genome assembly GCA_949283205.1 of uncultured Alistipes sp. GTDB lineage: Bacteria > Bacteroidota > Bacteroidia > Bacteroidales > Rikenellaceae > Alistipes. The sequence goes on from CASDSD010000050.1 coordinate 12,690, forward strand.
GTTCTCTATACGGTCACAGCCGAACCCGAGGTTGCGGAAGCCGCGGGGGGCCATGTATTTCTCCCATGATTCGGGGCCGTTCTGCGACTTGGCCAGGGGCTCGCCGCCCCAGTAGTTTATGATCGAGTTGCCAATGATGACACGCTCGGGCGCCGCCGCGGCGTTCATCTCGAGGATCTCGGTGTGCCGCTCGCGCCATTCGTACATGAAGGGTTCGCCGCGCTGCGTGACGGGATGCGTGGTGACCGTGCCGCCCGAAGGCTCGTGCATCATCTCGCGCAGTACGGTCTCGCAGATGTCGGCCATGCGCTGCATGCCCATGTCGGTCAGGTGGACGTAGTCGACCGTAGCCTCCTTGGGCATGGCCAGCTGTTCGGGCGTGATATAATGCACGTTGCCCATACCCTCCTCTTCGATCTGCCGCATGGCTTCTCGGCCGGCCTCGTCGAGCCGCTGTTCCGTTGCGGCGCGGCTTTCGATAAGATGCGAATCCGGATAACCGCTGAATGCCGTAACAACGATGGGCGTCGAGGGGTGGCTTGCACGCAGCGACCGCACGGCCTCCACGGTGCGGCTGACGACCTCCGCCTTGTCGAATCCCGTAAGGTTGGGATAACAGTCGAGAATATATGCCGCGGCGTCGATCTCCCCTATCAGGTCGATTACCCCCTTGTCGAGGCGGCCGTTGCCCGAGAAGCCGAGGTTGATGACGGGGCGGTCCATCTTGCGCTCGAGGATATTCGTCCACGCCATTGCGGGGCGCGAGGCGCATCCGCCCTGTGCTATCGAGGTGCCGTAGACGACTATGGGCTTCTCCTTCCGTCGCGGAATGAATTTCAGCGACGACCCTTGCGGGACGCCTATCTCGAGCCACTTGACCGTGTTGTAGAGGGGAAGGTAGAGGCGGTACTCGTAACCCATATTGTGGTTGCGGTCACCCTTTATGGCGTCATAGGCGTACATCACGGTATCGCGGAAGGAGTATTGCCCCGCCAGGTGTGTCATGGCGCCGTCGCTGTCGATGGCGTAGAGATCGACACCCGACACGCCCGTTGCGGGCATGTGCTCCATGGCCAGGTGTTGCGCCACGGTGTAGCGAACCTCGATATGCGGGGCGTCGCTGTAGAAGTGTATGGCAAGGCCGGCCGAATTGCGCGAGAGGTTCCATATGGCCTGCGATACGTTGTCGCGCGCCCGGTCGGGAAGGCGCACGTAGCTGTGCCCTGTCTCATGTTCGAATCCCTGGTTCTGTATTACGCACTGCTCCTGCTCGAGGGGATTGTGCCATACGGTCTGTGCCGACCCCGCCCCGCAGAGGAGCATGGCGGCGAGGGATAAAACAAGATTCTTCATGTCGGATCGAAGTTTGGTTTTTGTTTCGTGTGGTGCGGAATGTGGTGCCGTGGTTAAGGCGTCACTTCACCCGTATGATGTTTATACCGTCGCGCAGCGGCAGGATGACATTCTCCACGCGGGGGTCTTCCGCTACCATGCGGTTGAACTCCAGCAGCGCCTGCGTATGGTGGTCGTTGTGCGCAACGGGCTGCACGACCTTGCCGTACCACAGTATGTTGTCGGCGAGGATGACCGCGCCGCTCGAGACGAGTCCATTGTCGAAGAGCATGTCGTAATATGCGGGATATTCGCGCTTGTCGCCGTCGATGAAGACCAGGTCGAAGCGTTTGCCCAGACGGGGTGCTATGTCGAGTGCCGAGCCTATGTGCAGGCGTATGCGGCTGCCGTAGGGCGAGCGGTCGAAATAGGACTGCGCTATGGGTTGCAGTTCGTCGTCCACCTCGCAGGTGTCTATCGTGCCGCCGTCGTCGAGACCCGCCGCCATGCAGAGCGACGAGTACCCCGTGAAGGTCCCTATCTCGAGGATGTTGCGCGGCCGCAGCATCCTGACCAGCAGCTCGAGCAGCTTGCCCTGTATGTGTCCCGAGATCATGCGCGGGTTCAGCACGCGCAGGTGTGTCTCGCGGTCGAGCTCGTGCAGCAGCTGCGCTTCGGGCGAGGAGTGGTCGTGGACATATTTTTCGATGGCATCCATTGTGTGCGTGGTGTTTCTCTATCTATACATGAGCATCGATGTCGACGAGAATATCTCGTTGGCCACGTCGGTTATCTGCTGTGCCGTTACGGCCGCCACCTTGCGGTAGACCTCCTCGAGGGTGTCTATGTCGTCGTGCATGAGCAGGCTCTTGCCGGCGCCGAGCATGTAGCTCTCGTTGTTCTCCATCGAGATGGCCATCTGCGCCAGGAACTGCTTCTTGGCCATCGAGAGGCGGCGTGCCGAGAGCGTCTCGCGGCGCATAAGGTTCAACTGTTCGGTTATGAGCTGGCAGCAGTGGTCGGCGTTGTCGTGCTCCGAACTGAAGTATATGGCCACGAAACCGCAGTCGTTGTATGGCGTGTACGAGGCTTCGATATTGTACGAAAGGCCGTTTTTCTCGCGCAGCAGCACGTTGAGCAGCGAGTTGGCCGAGGGGCCGCCGAGGATGTTCACCAGCAGCGACAGCGGCACGCGCCGCTCGTCGTTTATGTCGTATGCCCGTGCCCCGATGATGCAGTGTATCTGATGCGTGTGTTTGTTCAACACCTTCTCGAAGGCGGGCGTCACGGCCGGTACGGCACGCTCGAAGTCCCGCACGGGGGTATGCCGCCCGGCAAGGTACCGTGCTGCCGTGTCGCGGGCCGTGTTTACCGAGAAGTTGCCGATGGACGAGAATACCATCTGGTCGGCCGTGTATGTCCGCGAGGTGAAGCGGCGTATGGCCTCGGTGCCGTGGCGTGCGAGCGCGGCCTTCGTGCCGAGGATGTTGTGCCCGAGTTCCGAGCCCTCGAAGATCATGTCCTCGAAGGTGTCGAAGATCATCTCCGACGGCGAATCCTTGTATGTGTTTATCTCGTCGACGATCACCTCGCGCTCCTTCGCAAGCTCCCGCTCGGGGTATGTCGAGTCGAAGGCTACATCCGTTATGAGCTCCACGGCCTTCGCGAAGTCGCTGCGCAGCGTCGTGGCATGGATGGTGGTGTCCTCCTTGGTGGTGAAGGCGTTGAGCTCGCCGCCGAGGTTCTCGAGGCGGCAGTTCACCTGATAGGCCTTGCGTTTTCGCGTACCCTTGAACAGCGCGTGTTCGGTGAAGTGCGCCAGCCCGTACTCGTCGCGCCGCTCGTCGCGGCTGCCGGCGTTTATCACCAGCGCACAATGCGCTATGGCGCTCTTCACGCGCCGGTGTATGCCCTTTATTCCGTTGGGCAGGGTGTATGTTTCGAACTCCTTCATTTCGGTTGATTATCGGCCTTGTAGCCCCTCATGGGACGAAAGCCGTGTTTTTTCAGGTAGTATTTTATTCCCGGCATATGTGCGCTGCCATATATCACGGCAATTCGCGGCCGCTGTGAGTCGACGATTCGGCGCACGACATACTCGTTGCGCGGGTATAGCACAAGGCGCAGCATTCCGGTTGTCGACGGCTTGCCGTCCGTCGGCTCATATCGCTCCATAAGGTCGGTCGCAAAATCATACTCGGATAGTTCGACCTCGCCATACCGCTTCTCATACAGACCCATCATGTCGTATATCGAGTAGTCTATCCATATGTCCTGGTCGGTGGTCAGTCCCAGCAATTCCATTGTCTGCGACACATACTTCTGCTTTTTATTCCTTTCGGGCAGCGATTGATTGTCCGGATCGGCATATCCGCCCTTGCCTATGTAACTGCCCGTAACGCGACGATCCTTTTGGATGATTGTATCCAGCCGTTGTAGTTCCGCATCCGTGAAGGTGACGGTGTCACAGAACCTGTACAATTCGGACATGGAGATCTCGCGTACGGTATCCATGTGATACGGCACCCGCATGACCCCCTCGCAAAAGGTAACATAACCGTCGGCCTTAAGAGTGTCGATATACTCCCGCACCTTAGCATAGCTGTCGGCCGTTGACAGATGGCGCATGGGAATCAATACAACCTCCTTGCCCGTCGTGGGGTCGGTCATCTTACAGCTTCCGGTCAAAGGGTTCGTCTCATAACGATGCCGGGAGTATATGCTGCACGAGGTGAGCAACACCGTCGAGACGAGGACAATTACATGAATAAGTCGCTTCATTGTCATGTCGTTTGTGGTTTGTGCAGTATATAACGCGTCAATCTCCATTTAATTGCGTCTCCGTGCTGCCTGTCATTGGCCCGTATGCATCTTCAGGAACCGGCCCGTGTAGCTTGCCTCGCACTGCTCGAGATCGCGGGGCGTACCCTCGAAGACCACCCTGCCGCCGCCGTCGCCGGCCTCGGGGCCGAGGTCGACAACCCAGTCGGCGCACTTTATCACGTCCATGTTGTGTTCGACGACAACTATGGTGTGCTCCTTCGATATGAGGGCGCCGAAGGCCTTGAGCAGGCGGTTTATGTCGTGGAAGTGGAGTCCTGTGGTCGGCTCGTCGAAGATGAACATTATGCGTTTGCTGTCGTTGTCCTTCGACAGGAACGAGGCGAGCTTCACGCGCTGGCTCTCGCCGCCCGAGAGCGTCGACGACGACTGCCCCAGGCGTATGTAGCCGAGCCCCACATCCTGCAGCGGCTGCAGCCGCTCGACGATGCGGCGGCATGTGGCGTTCTCCCTGTCCTCGCCGAAGAAATCGATGGCGTCGTCGACGGTCATCTCCAGCGTGTCGTATATGCTCTTGCCGCGGTACTTTATCTCCAGAATCTCATCCTTGAAACGCTTGCCGTTGCACGCCTCGCACACCAGCTCCACGTCGGCCATGAACTGCATGCTCACCTTGATCGTGCCCTCGCCCTGACACTCCTCGCAGCGGCCTCCAGCCACGTTGAACGAGAAACTTGCGGCCGTCAGTCCCGTATGCACGGCCTGCGGCTGGTCGGCGTATAGTTTACGAATCTCGTCGTATGCTTTCAGGTAGGTTACGGGGTTCGAGCGCGACGACTTGCCTATGGGGTTCTGGTCGACCATCTCCACCGAGCCGATCATGGCGGTGTCGCCGTCGATGGTGTCGAAGTCGCCCGGCTTGAGGCCCGTGTCGAAGAGCATGCGCCGCAGCGCGGGATAGAGTATGCCCTTTGCCAGCGACGACTTGCCGCTGCCGCTCACGCCCGTGATGCATGTCATCACGCCGAGCGGTATGCGCACGTCGATGTTCTTGAGATTGTTCTCTCTCGCGCCGCGTATTACGATCGAGTTGCTCCAGCCGCGCACGCGCGTCGGCAGCTCTATCTGGCGGCGTCCTGTGAGGTAGTCGGCCGTGAGGCTGTCGGTGGCCGTAGTCAGCTGTGCCGTGGGGCCGCTGAAGACAATCTCGCCGCCATGCTCTCCCGCACGCGGGCCTACGTCCACTATGTAGTCCGCGGCGCGGATGATCTCCTCCTCGTGCTCGACGACGATTACCGTATTGCCCAGATCGCGCAGCTGCTTGAGGACCTTTATCAGGCGGTGCGTGTCGCGCGGGTGCAGGCCGATGCTCGGCTCGTCGAGTATGTAGAGCGAGCCCACAAGGCTGCTGCCCAGCGACGTGGAGAGGTTTATGCGCTGGCTCTCGCCGCCCGAGAGCGTCGACGAGAGCCGGTCCAGTGTCAGGTATCCCAGCCCCACGTCCGACAGGTAGCCCAGGCGGTTGCGGATCTCGACGAGGATACGTTTTGCCGTCTCCGCGTCGTGTGCGTTCAACTGCAGCGTGTCGAAGAAGCCGATGAGCTCGTCGACGTTCATGCGTACCAGTTCGGCGATGTTGCGGCCGCCTATTTTCACGTAAAGAGCCTCCTTGCGCAGGCGCGAGCCTCCGCATTCGGGACAGGTGGTCTTGCCCGTATAGCGCGCCTTCATCACGCGGAACTGTATCTTGCGCCGCTCGCTGTCGATGTACTCGAAAAACTCGTCCAGCCCGTGGAAATACTCGTTGCCGCGCCACAGCAGCAGCTTCTGCTCGGGCGTGAGGTTGTGGTAGGGCTCGTGTATCGGGAAGTCGAACTTGTATGCGTTCTCTATGAGCTGCTCCTTCCACCACTTCATTGTGGCGCCGCGCCAGCAGGCTATGGCTCCGTCGTAGATGGTCTTTCCCTTGTCGGGGATGACCAGGTCCTCGTCTATGCCGATGATCTTGCCGTATCCCTCGCACCGCGGGCATGCCCCGATGGGGTTGTTGAAGCTGAACAGATGCTCCGACGGCTGCTCGAACGCTATGCCGTCAGCCTCGAAACGGGCCGAAAAGGGTCTCTCCCGATCCTCGATGACGACGCTGCACTCGTCGTCGCCGTAGCTGTATGCCCGTGTCACCGAGTCGCGCAGCCGCAGCAGCGTGTCGTCGTCCGAGGCGGCGCGCAGACGGTCCACGACGAGGCGTACGGCCGCCGCGTCGGTCGCGGCATCTATCGTCGGCATGAACTCTTCGATGGTCATGGCGCGCCCTCCGACCCATACGCGCAGGAAGCCGTCCGAGAGCAATTGCAACAGCTTCTCGATGAGTCCCTGCCCCGGTTTGAGACGTATCGGGCAGGTGATGACTACCCTTTTGCCGTCGCCTTCCGAGGTAATGTATGCAACCACGTCGTCGACGCCGTAACACCGCACCTCGCGTCCCGATACGGGCGAGAAGGTGTGGCCGATACGTGCGAAGAGCAGTTTCAGGTAGTCGTATATCTCGGTGGAGGTGCCCACCGTCGAACGCGGATTGCGCGTGTTGACCTTCTGCTCTATGGCTATTGCGGGGGCTATGCCGGAGATGTCGTCGACGTCGGGCTTGTTTATGCGCCCCAGAAACTGGCGCGCGTATGCCGAGAGACTCTCGACATAGCGCCGCTGTCCCTCGGCGAAGATGGTGTCGAAGGCCAGGGTCGACTTGCCCGATCCCGAGAGCCCCGTGATGACGGTGAGCGTGTCGTGCGGGATGGTCACGTCGACATTCTTGAGGTTGTGTACCCTCGCCCCCCTGATATGTATGCAGTTGTCGTTTGCCATGTCTGTCGTTCGGTTTGTTTCCCGGTTCCGCTACGGGAGAAGTTCCACCGTGGCCCCCTCGACCTTGCGCAGGCGTCCCTCGAGAGCCCCGGCGCGGCTGTTGCGTATGGCGAGTACCATCGTGCAGAGGTTGTCGAATGTCTGCTCCACGATTGCGGGCTGCTCCTCCTTGACGATGCGCATCACGTCGTTCATCACCGTATAGGAGAAGTCTATGCGCAGGCGCGTATCGACCGTGCGCTCTACCACTTTCGAGGCTTCGATTGCATCGGCAGCCCCCTGCCTGTATGCGGCAATGAGACCCGGCACGCCGAGTTTCGTGCCGCCGAAGTAGCGTACAACCACGATTAGCGCATCGGTTATGCCGTGCGAGAGCATCTGCCCGAGTATCGGACGCCCCGCCGTGCCCGACGGCTCGCCGTCGTCGTTGGCGCGGAACCGCTCTCCCGCGGGGCCGAGACGCCATGCATAACAGTGGTGCGTGGCGTCGTAGTATTGTTTGTGCAGGGTGTCGAGGTACTGCGCTATCTGCTCCTCGTTCTCGACATGGTATGCAAACGAGTAGAACTTGCTGCTCCGCTCGCGCATGACGGCTTCGGCCTCGCCTTCGATCGTGAGATATGTGTCTGAAGTGGCGTCCATGTCGCCCCTGCGTTATGTATCTTGATTATTCTATCTTGCGGAACATCCTGTCCCAACGTATGTTCGACGGGAAGCCCTTGTTGCCGCTGCGGTCTATCGACAGCCATACGAAGGATGCCTTGCCTACGATGTGGTCCTCGGGAACGAAGCCCCAGTAGCGCGAGTCGGCCGAGTTGTGGCGGTTGTCGCCCATCATCCAGTAGTAGTCCATCTTGAAGGTATATGTGTCGGTACGCTCGCCGTTGATATATATGCCGTCGTCGCGCACCTCCAGGTCGTTGTCCTCGTAGACCTCTATCACACGTTCGTAGAGCGGCAGGATATCTTCGGTAAGGGTTATGGTGGCGCCCTTCTTCGGTATCCACAGAGGCCCGAAATTGTCGGCCGTCCACGCATAGCGTGCGTCGTGCGGGAATGCCTCGTCCTCGGCCGTGTAGCGCGTTACGCTGATGACGTTGTCCATCTTCACAAGCTCCTCGACATTGCTGTCGGTCAGGGGCATGAAGTAGTGGTTGCCGCTGCCCGAGCCTTCGGTTACGCCCAACTTGTCGAAGGTGTACTGCGTCAGCGGTGACGAGGTGCGCACCGTATAGCAATATTGCTTTTCGGGTATGGACTCTTGCGGCTCGCCGTTGACGAAGAGTTCCGAGTCGATGATCCGTATCGAGTCTCCGGGCAGGGCGACGCAGCGCTTGATATAGTTCTCGCGTTTGTCCACGGGGCGCGATATTATGGTGTAGTCATTCTCCAGCCGGCGGCGTCCCTGCTCCTCGCCGTACTGCAGCTGGTAGTCGCGCAGCACGTCGTAGTAGGTCACGGCCTGGTTCTCCAGCAGCACGGTGTCGCCCGCGGGGAAGTTGAACACCACCACGTCGTTGCGTGCTATCTTCCGCAGACCCTTCAGACGGTGGTAGGGCCACTTGATGCATTCGCTGAACGACTTTTTGGTCTGCGAGAATGGCATGGTGTGGTGTACGAAGGGGAACGACACGGGCGTGTTGGGCATCTGCGGTCCGTATGTCACCTTGCTCACATAGAGGTAGTCGCCTATGAGCAGCGTCTTCTCCATCGACGAGGAGGGGATCACATACATCTGGAATACGAACAGGTGTATGAGTGATGCCACGACCGTGGCGAAGATGATGGCGCTGACCCACTCGTAGACGCTGCGGTATGCGGCGCTCTTCTCGCACAGGCGGGTGTTGCGGCTCCATACGTAGCGGTAGAAGAGACGCGATATGTAGAGGTCGTAAATCACGGGCACGCCGAGCAGAAGCCACAGGTTGCCCGTCCATACCACGAACCACAGTACGTAGAGTATGGTCGCGAGTGTGAATCCCACCCATTTGTTGCCGAAGAATTTCTTGATCTTTCCCATTTTGCAGGTTTGTGTTTTTGTTCTATATATCAGTCGCGGCGGCGGCCCGAAAATTACATGCCGCGGAAAATAAACGTCGTCGGAACGCCGCGGAGTATGCCCTGCCGGATATTTTGCGGCGCGGATCCGTATTCTGCCTGCCGCCTGCCCGGTCTTCGTCAGAAGAGGTCATCCATGGTGTAGACGCCGCTTTTGCCGCAGAGGAACTCGGCCGCGATGACGGCGCCGAGGGCGAGTGTGCGGCGGTTCTTTATCGAGTGGCGTATCTCGAGCGTGTCGTCCTCCGAGGTGTAGGTCACGGTATGGTCGCCCGGCGTGGCTCCCACACGGTATGACGTGATGCCTATGAGCGCGGGGTCGTCGGTGGGTTCGTTCACCCAGCCGCTCTTGCGGTCGAGGCGTGCGATGGCATCCTCGGCAAGCGTTACGGCCGTACCGCTGGGCGAATCCTTCTTCTGCGTGTGGTGTGTCTCCTCTATCGACAGGTTGTACGCCGGAAAACGGTTCATCATCTCGGCAAGCTGACGGTTGAGGCGGAACATGAGGTTCACGCCCAGCGAGTAGTTCGAGGCGTAGAAGAGCGCCCCGCCCCGCTGCCGGCACAGCTCCTGCAGCTCGCCCAGGCGCTGTGTCCAGCCCGTGGTGCCGCTCACCACGGCGGTGCCGCACTCCAGGCAGGTGCGTATGTTGTCGTAGGCGGTCGAGGGTGTGGTGAACTCGATGGCCACGTCCACCTTCTTCAGGTTTTCGGCCGTGAGGTCGCCGGCGTTGTCGATATCTATCGTGAGTACGATTTCATGGCCGCGGTCGCGAAGAATCTTCTCGATTTCGCGTCCCATCTTGCCGTATCCTATTATGGCGGTTTTCATATTCGTGCGATGATTTGGTGAATCGTGCAAAGATACGAAGAATTTGTCAAAAATTTCAGTCCCGGCACGATTTAGAGTATGCCTGCGGGGCGTGATTCGTGTCACGGCGGCCGTGCGGCGTGTCGCGGCGGTACGGTGTCGGTCGGAGAGCCATGTACGGTGCCTCCGGACCCCGGTTGCGGAAATGATATTTATCATATGGCGCGTATATGAAAATGCATGTGCATATTTTGAAAAATAGGCCGTTGTGATTACCTTTGCGAAGATTGTTAAATTTTCAAGAGAGACTATATGAAGAAATTCGCTTCCATGATTGTCGCCCTGCTCTGTCCCCTCTTCCTGATGCTGGCGGCGGCTCCCGCAGTGTATGCACAGACGGAATCTCCGGCCGACAAGGCGACCAAACGTACGTACGAGGTGAACGAGGAACATATCGCGCGGCAGGCCGCCGAAAAGGCTCAGCCTTCGATCCTGGTGAGTTACATCAAGATGAACCTTTCGGATGATTCGCTGCTGCACAGGTTCTATTTCCTGCTCTATATGCTGATGCCGTTTGCCATTCTCGGCATAAGCCTCTGGATCGAATTCTCGGGCGGCTGGGGTGACAACCGCAAGCTCTTCATGCTGGGACTCTCGGAGTTCGTCTTCGGTGTGGGCAATGCCGGTATGGGTGCGGGCGTCTACCCGTGGTTCTGCGACTTCGATATTGTGGGATGGATCGTCACGATCATCTGTTTCTGCTATATGCTTCGCCTACTGATCAAGCAGGCGGGAGTGTTCCTGGGCTTCGTCAATGGGCGGAGCGGGGGCGAACTGACGAAGAAGGTGCTGTACATACTGATATATTTCGGCGTGGCAGTCACCATGACGATGCTGCTCTCGGCCAAACCCTACTTCTGGCTGGCGCCGATCGTCGTCGGAGCCGCGTGGTATTACCTGTACAGGAACGTATATTACGGTGACGGTGCCGCCACGACGAGGATGCTCGTCAATACGGGCGTTATCTTCGGCGGGTTCATCATCTTCTTCCTGCAGGTGATAGGTCTGATACTTCTCGTGGCGCTGGCATTGTTCCTGCTCAAGGGTTTCGCCAGCATCAAGACCTCGCCGCTGGCCGACGAGAGCATGGCCTCGAGCCAGGGTGGCATGCTGGAGCGGTCGGCTGACGGAACGCCATTCATTCGCAACAATGACGGTACGACCACGCAGTTGAGGGATCGCGGCGACGGCGTTTTCGAGGATTTCAACGGCAATGTGTTTAAGGATAACGGTTCGGGCTTCCTGTTCCGTTAGAGGCACGGGGCGACGGGCCGGAGCGATGTCCGTCGCATCATGCCGTCGAAGAGAGTGTACTCTTGCGAATGTTATAATGTAAATATTGGCATGTTATACGCATAGCACGTCCGGTGCTGTGATCTGACCGTCGGCGCATTGCGCGCCGGCGGCTTTTTTTTGCCCCCGGGACGGGCGCGGGGAACGGCCCTTGCCGCTCTGCGGCCGCCGTCGGCGGGCGTTGTATCCCCGAAAATCATCAACGAAACGCCCGAAAACCCCCAAATGATGGGATTGTGGCGCGTGGCCGCCGCCGGTAATTTTGCAGACGAAAATAAACAATCCTTATCATGAAAATCAAAAACATCCTGATGTCGATCGCGTCGATGTGCGCGGTGGCATGCAGCAACGACGGAAATAACACGCCGTCGCCGGCAGACATCGCCGGCAGTTATGCAGGTTATACATTGGCCGGATGCGCCTATTTCAGCAATAGCGTTTCCGACGGTGAGACGGTGACGATAACGGCCAATGCCGACGGTACGGCGCATGTCGTCCTTATGTCGGATTCGTGGGGCGAACTCTCCGTGCAGGCGGCGCAGCTGTCATGTGCCGACGGTGTCTATACCCTTTCGGGCAACGGGACGGCCCGCATGGGAATGGAAGGCAACGTCTCGTCCTACGACTGCACCTTTACGGGCCGGATCGAATCGTCGGACAAGGCACAGATGCGTTTCGAGATTCCGGCCGTCATGGGCGGCATGACGATAGACTTCGCCACGGGAGCGGCTCCGGCGGACCTGCTGCTTGCCGGCACCTATGAGGGTTATACGGATGCCGACTGCGCATATTTCCAGGACCGCTATACCGACGGTGAAAGCCTCACAATCACCGCCAACGGCGACGGCACCCTGGCCGTATCGTTCGAATCGGCGTCATGGGGCACCTTCTCCGTGGCGTCGGCTGCCGTCACCGCCTCGGAGGGCGGATATGCCATCACGGGCAGCGGCAGCGTCGCGATGGGCATGGGCGGCGCGTCGAGTAGCTACGACTTTACGATGAACGGCGTCATAAATGCCTCGAAGGAGAGCTTCTCGATCGCGTTCGACGTGCCGGCCGTCATGGGCGGGCTTACGGTGACGTTGCTGTCGGGACAGGCCCCTGCCGCAGATCAACAGTAATTCGATATAATCCGGATATATGATCATGAGACTGCACGGGCCCGTAATATCATTCATGGCGGGGACGGCTGCCATGGTGTCGCTTGCGTCATGCAACGGCATATTCGGGGGGATATACGATGCTCCCGAAACGGATGCGGATATCGGATACGGCTTCATCGTCGTCGATGACGAGCGCCGCACGGGGCGCATCTATATCGACGCGACGGATTATGCCGAGTGGCACTACATCGATCTGGACGGCAGGCGTGTCGTCCAGACTCCGGTGGAGGGCATGCCCCCCGAGCGGTGGGATTTCGCCGTACACCGCTACGATGCCAAGACCAATGGCGGAGCGGTCTGGGAGAGCGCCGCGGGCGACTTCGGCTCGATCCCCGACCTCGGGACGCTCTCGCCGGATGACTTTACGTGCGACGAGTGGACCACCGACCGCATCACGGTCGACATGTCGCAGATGATGGACGGGGTAATCGTCTATGCGGAGGATTACCGCAATCCGTGCCTGTCGCGGTGGCTCGATGTCGACACGTCGACAATGCCTCCCATATATACGCTGTCGGGCAAGGTCTATCTCCTGCGGCTTGCGGACGGCACCCATGCCGCCCTGCGTCTTGCCAACTTCATGGATGACGCCGCCGTGAAGGGCTTTCTGACAATAGACTACATGTATCCCGTAGAGCCATGATGAAAAGCATATGTTTGCTGCTGGCGCTGGCTTTGGCTTGCGTTGGCGAGGTTGCGGCGCAGCGTATCGTATGCGGCAGCGTAACCGATACGGACGGGGCGCCGCTGACGGGTGCGGTGGTGTCGGTTCGGGAGCGGCCCGAGGCGGGGGCCGTGGCCGGTGTTGACGGCCGCTATGAGCTGACGCTGCCCGAAACGGGGCGGTATACTCTGTGTGCTTCGTTCGTCGGGTATCGCGACGGCACGCGCACCGTGGATGGTACTGGTGTTTCGCGTGTGGACTTCCGGCTCGAGGAGAGCTCCACGATGCTGGATCAGGTTGTGGTGACGGCCACGCGCACGCCAAAGCTGTTGAAGGATGTCCCTATCGTCACCCGTGTCATAACGGCGCGCGATATCGAGCGTGTGGACGCTACCGACATAGGCGATCTGCTGCAGGCGGAGCTGCCCGGCATCGAATTCTCCTATTCGATGAATCAGCAGACGTCGCTCAACATGGCCGGTTTCGGCGGCAATTCGGTGCTGTTTCTCGTCGACGGCGAACGGCTGGCGGGAGAGACGCTCGACAATGTGGATTACAGCCGTCTGAACATGGACAATGTCGAACGCATCGAGATAGTCAAGGGGGCCGTGTCGTCGCTCTACGGGTCGAATGCCATCGGCGGCGTGGTGAACATCATCAGCCGCGAGGCGGAGCAGCCGTGGTCGGTCAATGTGAACGGCCGCTACGGGGCACACAACGAACAGCGTTACGGCGGGTCCGTGGGGCTGAACCGCGGGCGATTCAACTCGATGACCAACGTGCAGTACACCACGGTCGACGACATCGACCTCTCGAAAGGGGCTGACAGTGCGGAGGTCGGCGATTACAGCGCCATTTTCGGCTCGTCGACGCTCAACGTCAAGGAGCGCCTCGTGTACAGGATGGCCGAGGGGTTGAAGATTACGGCGCGCGCCGGGTATTTCTTTCGGGAGCGTGAGGCCTCGGAGAGCATCCGGGACCGCTACCGCAGCTTCTCGGGCGGGCTGAAGGGCAACTGGACGATCTCGCAGTCCGATGACCTGGAGCTCTCCTATGCCTTCGACCAGTACGACAAGAGCGACTATCTGGTTCCCACCTCGCGCGACGTGCGCGATTACAGCAACGTGCAGCACACCGTGCGCACGCTCTACAACCACACCTTTTCCGGCAGGCATATCCTCACCCTCGGCGGCGACTACATGCGCGACTATCTGATGTCCTATCAGTTTGCAGGCAACGGAAGCCATACGCAGCATACGGCCGACGCCTTCGCGCAGTTCGACTGGAATCCGCACCGGCGGTTCAATCTCATCGCGGGGCTGCGGTTCGATTACTTCTCGGATGCGGACATGGCCCGCCTCTCGCCCAAGATAGGCGTGATGTACAAGGTGCGCGACTGTTCTCTGCGGGCATCCTATGCGGGAGGGTTCCGCGCCCCGACGCTCAAGGAGATGTACATGGACTTCTATATGGGCAACATCTTCATGATCTACGGCAATCCGGATCTGAAGGCGGAGACGAGCCATAACTTCTCACTCTCGGCCGAGTACATGAAGGGGCGGCACGACTTCACCGTGACGGGGTTCTGCAATCTGGTGGACAACAGGATCACGACAGCCTGGAACAAGGAGCTTGCCGGACAGGTATATACCAACATGTCGCCCCTGCAGGTGGTCGGGGCCGAGGCCAATGCCACGGGCCGCTATCCGTGCGGCATCTCGTGGCGGCTGTCGTATGCCTACACGTGCGAGATGATTGAGCGGGGAGAGCCGCTCCTCTCGTCGACACGCCCCCATACGGCTACCGTCAGGATCTCCTACGACCGTGACTGGCGCGGTTACGGTATGGGCATCTCGCTCTCGGGCCGCTGCCTTTCGGCCGTGACGTGCGACGTGTACACCGAGATGACATCCTACGAGCAGACCGTCGAGCAGACCTATCCGGCATACATGCTATGGCGGTTGAGCCTCATGCAGCGCCTGTGGCGGGGACTGGACCTCACGCTGGCCGTAGACAACCTGTTCAACTACCGTCCCGACTACTATTACAGCAATTCACCCACCACCATAGGAACGACCTGCTCGGTGGGGCTGTCGCTGAATCTGGAACAATTTTTCAAGAGCAATTAGAAGCGTTATCCAAACATGAAACATAAGGTGAAAATTCTGGCTGGCGGCATGCTGCTTGCCGTTGTGTCGGCCATCGCGGCATGGAACATCTGGTTCTCGGACACGCGCATCGCATTCGTCAATTACCAGGTTATAACGCTCGGACAGATAGCCCGGGCGAATGACAGCGGCCATATCTCGATCACGTCGCTGGAGACTGAGAGCATACCCGAACGCATGGACAAATACGACGTGGTGCTTGTCAACGGCATGGGACTGCGCATCACGGCCGAGCAGCGTGACGCGATCAGGGCGGCGGCCGACAGGGGCGTGACGGTGATTACGACCATGGCGACCAATCCCGCCAACGAGATCATTTCGGCCGACTCGGCCGTTGTGGCCGCCGTCCGCGGCTACCTCGAGGGCGGCGGCCGCCGCAACTACCGCAACATGCTGGCATACCTGCGCCGTAACGTCGACGGGAAGAGTTTCGGCTGCGGTGCTCCCGAAGCTCCCGCAGTACGCCGCCTGCAGCAGTTCTACCATGCCGACGCGTCGGACCCCGATGCCGAGGAGCTGGATTTCGGCAGCGTGGAGGCCTATGACGCCTACCTTGAGGAGCACGACCTGCTGAAAAACGACGCTCCGCGTATCATTGTCACGGGAGAGATGGGCGAGCCGCATGATCTGGTGGCGCGGCTCGAGCAGAGCGGCAATGTGGTTTACCCCGTCCGCGACATGCAGCGGCTCGTGCAGAGCGGCCAGATCGACTCGATCCGTCCCGCCGCCGTCATCAACATGGCCCATGGCCGCCTGGGCGACTACATGGTTGATTATCTCAAGCGGCGCAATATCCCGCTCTTCGCGCCGCTCAACGTCAACATGCTTGTGGAGGATTGGGAGGCCGACAGGATGGGCATGAGCGGCGGATTCATGTCGCAGAGCATCGTCATGCCCGAGATCGACGGCGCCATCCGCCCCTATGCCCTGTTCGGAAACCGTCTCGACGGCGAGGGCCTGCAGTACACGAGTGCCATCGAAGAGCGTCTGGAGACGTTCGTGCAGACGGTAAACAACCACATCGCCCTGCAGCGCAAACCCAACAGCG
The DNA here is from genome assembly GCA_949283205.1 of uncultured Alistipes sp. Classification (GTDB taxonomy): domain Bacteria; phylum Bacteroidota; class Bacteroidia; order Bacteroidales; family Rikenellaceae; genus Alistipes. Next base: position 28,929 of record CASDSD010000050.1, read on the forward strand.
AGAAACGCGTCGCCATATATTACTACAAAGGCCCCGGGCAGAATGCCATGACGGCGGCCGGCATGGAGGTGGCGCCGTCGCTTTACAACCTTCTCGTGCGGCTCAGGGCCGAGGGCTACCGCGTGGATAATCTGCCCTCCTCGGCGGCGGAACTGGAGAAGGTGATAGCCCGTCATGGCTCTCTCTTCAACGCCTATGCCGACGGCGCGAAGGCCGAATTCGTCAAGAACGGTGATCCCGAACTCATCAGCGCCGAGGAGTATGCCTCATGGACCGACCGTGCCGTGCGAAAGTCGCTGATGGAGGAGGTGAAGGCTGTCGACGGGGAGTTTCCCGGACGCTATGTCTCCACCGACGACGGGCGTCTGGCATTGCCGCGTATGGTGTTCGGCAACGTGGTCCTGCTGCCCCAGCTGGCGGCAGGCGTCGGCGATGACGATTTCGCCATGGTACACGGCACCGATGCCGCACCCCCGCATGCCTATGTGGCGTCGTATCTGTGGGCGCGCTACGGTTTCGGCGCCGACGTGATGATACACTTCGGTACCCACGGCAGTCTGGAGTTCACCCCACGGAAGCAGACGGCATTGTGCGGCAACGACTGGCCCGATGTGCTGGTGGGCGCCGTGCCCCATCTCTACATATACTCGATAGGCGACGTGGGTGAAGGCGTTATCGCAAAACGTCGCGCCTATGCCACCCTGCAGTCGCATCTGACGCCTCCGTTTATGGAGAGCGGCCTGCGCGGCGTATATGCGGAGCTGTGCGTGGCCGTCCGCGACTATAACGACCTGCTCTATGCCGACGGCCATCCCGACACGTCGCAGGCCGCGCTGAAGGTGAAACGTCTTGCCGTTGAACTGGGCATCCACCGAGACCTGCGGCTCGACAGCATTATGACACAGCCGTATACCGAGGAGCAGATATCGCGTATCGAAACCTTCGCCGAGGAGCTTGCGAACGAGAAGGTGACGGGCGAGCCGTATACGCTGGGCGTGCCCTATTCGGCGGAGCGCATACGCAGCAGCGTCTATGCCATGTCGGTCGAACCGATAGCATACTCTCTTCTGGCGCTGGACAAGCTGCGCGGCCGTGCCGCTTCGGATGCCGAGAAGATCGGAGCGCTCTTCACGCGCCGCTATCTGGAGCCTGCGCATGAACTGGTTACCCGACTGCTGAACGGTACGCAGCAGCCGACCGACTCCTTCATCTGCTTGACGGCCGACATCTCGGCTGCGGACCTTGAAAAGGCGCGCGAAATCCATCGCTCGCTCTCGGCCCCGCAGGATATGATGGCGCGCATGATGGTTATGAGAGGCATGACGGCATCGGGTGGCGATACCGCTCACCCCGCCGCCCATCCTGCCGTGCCGGCTGCGGCCGGCCGCGACGGGGGCATGCCGGCTGCAGCGAAGCGTCATGGCCATACGGGAGGGACCTCGGGAAGGGACTCTGCCGCCATGGGAGCGATGCCCGTCGGTGCTGCAAGGGAGTACACGAAGCAGGAGCGGGAGTTTGCCCGTGCGGTGACGGAGATCGAACGTACGATAAACAATGTGACGGAGTACAAGTCGGCGCTTGAACACAGCCCCGAAGCGGAGCTGGTGTCACTGCTCAATGCCATGAACGGCGGCTATACGGCGCCCTCGTCGGGCGGGGACCCCATAGCGAATCCCGCGGCCGTGCCGACGGGACGCAATCTCTATGCCGTCAATGCCGAGGCTACGCCGAGCCTGACAGCATGGGAGCGGGGCAAGGCGCTGGCCGAGAATACGATCAAGATGTACCGCGAGCGTCATAACGACTCCCTGCCGCGCAAGGTGAGCTATACGCTCTGGAGCGGCGAGTTCGTCGAGACCGAGGGCGCCACGATTGCGCAGGTGCTCTATATGCTGGGTGTCGAGCCCGTGCGCGATGTGTTCGGGCGTGTCACCGACATCAGGCTCATCCCGTCGGAGCAGCTGGGGCGTCCGCGCATCGACGTGGTGGTGCAGACGAGCGGCCAGTTGCGCGACATTGCCGCGTCGCGGCTCTTCCTGATCTCGCGTGCCGTCGAGATGGCCGCGGCGGCAAAGGATGACCGTTATGAAAATTTCGTGACGAAGGGTGTCGTCGATGCCGAGCAGGCGCTCATCGACAAGGGGCTTTCGCCCAAGCAGGCGCGCGAGATATCGACATATCGCGTTTTCGGCGGACTGAACGGCAGCTACGGCACAGGCATAACCGGTATGGTGCAGAGCGGGGACCGTTGGGAGAACTCCTCGGAGATTGCCGCAGTCTACCTGCAGAACATGGGGGCCTACTACGGCAGCGAGAAGGAGTGGGAACAGGTGCGGCAATATGCGCTGGAAGCGGCCCTGACCAACACGGATGCCGTCGTACAGCCCCGCCAGAGCAATACGTGGGGAGCGTTGAGCCTCGACCACGTGTACGAGTTCATGGGCGGCATGAACCTGGCCGTGCGCAACGTCACGGGCAAGGAGCCGGATGCCTACATGAGCGACTACCGCAATCGCAACAACATGCGCATGCAGGAGCTCAAAGAGGCCATAGGCGTTGAGAGCCGCACGACGATCTTCAACCCGAACTATATCCGCGAGAAGATGAAGGGCGAGGCGGGTGCCGCGGCGGGATTCGCCGAGGTGGTGCAGAACACCTACGGCTGGAACGTCATGAAGCCCGAGGTTATCGACAACGAGATGTGGAATGAGATATACGACGTCTACGTGCAGGACAAGTTCGGGCTCGGCATCCGCCGATATTTCGAGAGCCGGAATCCCGCCGCCCTGGAGGAGATCTCGGCGGTGATGATGGAGACCGCCCGCAAGGGCATGTGGCAGGCATCGGCCGGGCAGCTGGCAGCGCTGGCGGCGCTGCACACGGAGCTTGTCGCCGAATATGGCCCTTCATGTTCGGGCTTTGTGTGTGACAATGCCCTGTTGCGTGAGTTCATCGCCTCGAACAGCACGCCGGATGCCGCCAGCGCATATGTACGGCAGATAGACGACATACGCAATGCCGCTGCGGAGGGCGATCGCAGCATGGTGTTGGAGCGTGAGACGTCGGGCGCGGCCGACCGTGTGACGGCCATCGTAAGCAATACGGTCGTGGCGGCGATGGTGCTTGCCGCCGTCGCGTTGTCGGTCATGGTCGTGCGCCGTCGCCGCAGAAAAATGGAGGAGTAATGGAGACGGTGGTATTTGTCATGATGGTACTCGTCTGCTGGAGCTATCTGCTGAAGCAGACATGCCGCAAGGCCTGTTTCGTGGCCCTGTCGGCTGTCGCGTGCGCGCTGTTTGCGGGTCTTACGTGGCCATGGGCCATCGAACAGTCGAAAAGCCGCATCGCGGAGTGGCTCGCCGATACCGATCTCATGCTCGATGTGGCGGTCATCCTTACGCTGGATGTCCTGCTGCAGATCGCATTCTGTGTCATGGCGGCGCATATGCACACCTCGGGGCCGGTCAAACGGCGTACCGTCGCGATATATCGCATGTTGAGGTGGTTCCCGGGAATGCTGCCCTACCCGGTGCTGTTCAGTGCATCCGTGGCGGCGATCTTCGCCTTCCCCGGGGTGTCGTTTCCGCTCGTGGCGTGGTCCCTGGCTGCGGTCGTGGCGGTTGCAATACCCTCGGGGGCGTGGCTGTTGCGGCGGCTGTTGCCCGAAAAGGAGATACGGCTCGAACTGTTGTTCCTGACAAACGTGCTGATTGCAATCCTGGGTGTCATAACCACGGTGAACGGCCGCACGGCCGTGGCCGCCGTGAGCCAGGTGTCGTGGCCGGCTTTGGGCGGCGTGTCGCTGCTCGTTGCGGCGGGCATTGCGTGCGGCGCCGTCGCATACAGGATAAAAATGGGAAAATCAATCAAAAAAACATGATCATATGAATTACATTTCCGACATCCTTTATTGGATATCGACGGGGCTGCTTGTCCCCGTCGTGGTTCTGCTCATTGTCTTCTTCTGCCGGTCATTGCTGCTCCTGGGCAGTTTCTTCGGCCAGTACATGGCCATGCGGCGTACCTCTTCTCTCGTAGGCCGGGAGCTTGAGGGGCTCGACGCACGGCATGTGTCGGACCTTGCGGAGCGGCTGCCGCAAAAGAACCCTTCGCCCGTGGTGGCATACATGAACCGGCTGCTTGCCGCACATGGGAATGCGGCATTGCGGCAGCGTCTGCTGGCGGATTTCGAGATCGAGGCCGACAGGGATCTCTCGACATCGAAGACCCTCTGCAAGATGGGGCCCATGCTGGGCCTTATGGGGACACTCATACCCATGGGGCCTGCGCTGGTGGGGCTCTCGACGGGCGACATCGCCTCGATGGCCTACAACATGCAGGTGGCTTTTGCCACGACCGTGGTCGGACTGTTTTCGGCGGCGGTTGGATTCATCACCCAGCAGGTCAAGCAGCGGTGGTATTTGCAGGATCTGGCCAATCTGGAGTATGTTGCGGCATTGTTGGACGGTAAAGAGACGGAGCGATGAGACGGAGAGTGCTGTGCAGGGATGAGGACAACGATCCGATGAGCGTCGTTAGCAATCTTTTCGATGTGGCCATGGTCTTTGCGGTGGCCCTGATGGTGGCGTTGGTGAGCCGTTACAACATGACGGAGGTGTTCAGCCGCGAGGACTTTACGATGGTTAAGAATCCGGGCCGGGAAGACATGGAGATCATCACCAAGCAGGGCGAGACGATAAACCGTTATACGCCGTCGGAGGATCAGGAGGCGAAGAGCGGCCGTCGCGGGCGCAAGGTAGGCATAGCCTACGAGCTGGAGGATGGCCAGATCATATATGTCCCGCAATGACGCTCGTCGCAGCGAGCGGGAAACCGCATGTGAGATCGCCGATACGCTTGCGATCCTCGACAAAACAAAAAAACGGCAGTTTCACAACTGCCGTTTTTTGGTGAACCCGCCGGGGTTCGAACCCGGGACCCCAACATTAAAAGTGTTGTGCTCTACCGACTGAGCTACGGATTCTCCGTGCCAATCGCGCGATGGCTCATGGAACGCATCCCGTTTTTGGTGGTGCAAATGTATGGATAATTTTTCGTTCCACCAAAATAAAAGTTTTTTTTATTGGGCCAGTGTGCCGCTTTGGCCGCTTGCCGGAGGGTTACTGCATCGGAGTGCTTATTTCGGCCACCTCCGCCCCGACATACCCTATCAGATCGGACGGTGCGATGCGCAGCTGCAGGCCGCGTACGCCGGCGCTCACATAGATGTGGTCATGTTCCATGCAGCTTGAGTGGATATATGTCGGAAAGCGTTTCTTCATGCCTATGGGCGAGCAGCCGCCGCGTATGTATCCCGTCGTGGAAAGCAGATCCTTCATGTGCAGCATCTCGACGCGTTTGTTTCCCGAGACCTTGGCTGCGGCCTTCAGGTCCACCTCGTGGTCGCCGGGCACCACGCATACGATATGCCCCGTGCGGTCGCCCGTAAGTACCAGTGTCTTGAACACCGTGGCGATATCTTCACCCAACTCGTCGGCCACGTGTGTGGCGGCGAGATTCTCCTCGTCGACAGTATACGGTATCAGTTCATACGGTATGCCGGCCTTGTCGAGCAGGCGCGCGGCGTTGGTCTTTTCGATCTTCTGTTTTGCCATAATGCGGAATATTTATTCCCGGCCGCAAATGTAAGAAAAAGATGGCGACAATGATACTTCCGCATGTCGCAATATGCGGATCATGCGCGGCGAAGAGAAGAATCGGATGCCGGGACGAATCCGACATCCGATCTGCCCGCCATGTCGTCAGATGCGGGCCGGGGAGGTATGTTTGTATTCTCAGTGCCCGAACCGCGAGGTGTCTACCTCCTTGTGCTTGCGCTCCTTGTAGCCGCCGAAACGGTAGGCGAAGTGGAGTGTCGTGGTTCGCGTATAGCGGGAATGTCCCATGTCGAGCCACTGTCCGCCGTAGCGGATACGACTATAGGGGGATGCCGTTTCGAATATGTCGCTGCACCGTACCGACAGCGTCGCGCGCCCCTTGTCGAAGGTCCATTTGAGCGCTGCGTCGACCGACCCGAGAGGGTCGATGTCGTAGGTGCCCTGGATGGCCGGCGACTGGTAGAACCCGTTCACCTCGAGCGCGATGTCGGGCTTGCGGCTCAGGTGGAACGTGTTTTCGAGCCGTGCCACGCCGACCCATTTCGCGCGGTCGAACGACATGTCGTGGTACGGGTCGCAGCTCTGGCGCATGCGCAGTCCCGTGAGCGTGAGGCGCGAGTCGAGCCACTCGCCCATGCGGAACGGGATGACGGCATTGGCGCCCCACTGTCTGTTTGTATCCCAGTTTAGGGTCTGGTATATGAGGGCGAGGCGGTCGGACGACTGCCATGCCGCCTGCACGAAGTAGTCGGGCACCTCGTTCCAGAAAAGGACGAAGATGTATTTCTGACGATGGATATATACGGCCTGGGCCTCATAGCTGCGTGATGGCCGCAGGCCCGACGTACCGTGTACCTCCGAGTATCCGTCGATGTATGACACGGCGCCCTGCATCTCCCAGTATGACGGGTAGCTCTTGTCGGAGGAGAAGTTGAATTGCAGGATATGTTGGTCCGAAGGCACCCAGTTTATCGACGCCTGCGGGTAGAGCGACCAGTTCTCGTAATCGCCGAGACGGTAGTATTCGCCTGCGAGCGATAGGTTCAGGCCTACTTTCCCGAACTGCTTTCCCGTGCCGGCATAGATGTTGGCCGTATATTCGTCGAGACGCGAATCGGTGTCCGTGGTGACGGGAGTGCCTTCGAGAACCGTATAGTGCTGCCAGTCGTGCGAGGAGGCGAAGCAGAATGCGCCGCCGGCCGTGATCTCCCATCCGGAATCGAACGTATGGGCGTGGTCGAGCGAGAAGTTCATGCGGTCGATGCGCTGTCCCGAGACGATATCGAACGATGAGGCGGCGCTCTCGGCGTAATCGTTGCGCAGGGATGATTGCTCGGGGTTGTCGTAGTGGGTGTAGTCGATTGCCATGTCGAGCCCGAAGGGCGCCGTGTATCGCAGGGAGACGTTGTGCAGCGACTTGTCTCCGGCGGTCTCGGAACGCGAATCGACATAGGTCCCCTCCGATATCGAGAGGCCGCGGCTGTCGGGCGAGAATGAGGCGGTGTAGGCGGCGCTCAAGCGTCCGCGTTCGTTGGGCGAATAGTCGAAGGCGGCGCGCATGGAGTGGCTCCATCCTTCGCCCCGGATATTCTCCTGCTGGTTTATGTCATGCTGTGTGCCGTCCAGGGTATGGAGCGAGTGCAGGTCGAAGAGGTTCATCTCCTTGCCTCGGTTTGTCGAATATGTGACGTCGGCCGACCACTTGGGCGATGTGACGAGGAAGTTGCCGCCGGCATTCCAGCTGCCGTAGTAACGGTCGGTGTATCCCGCGTGGGCCTCGCCCGAGAACGATGTCTCGTGGCTGCGGCGCAATACGAGGTTGATGGCCGCGCCGCGCACGTGGTATTGCGGCGGGGCGCTGTACATCACCTCGGCCTTCTCTACCCTTCCGACAGGCGTCGAGCGCAGCAGCGTGGCGAGTTGCTCGGCGGTCATTGTCGAGGGGCGGCCGTTGAGGATCACCGCGACGGACGACGAGCCGGCGAGTGTGAGCACGCCCGACTGCTCGGTGACGCCGGGCAGCCGCGTCAGCGCCTCGTATGCGTTGTTCACGGCCTGGTCCCGGGTAAGGCGTTCGAGATCGTAGCTCAGGCGTCCCTGCTCGACCTTCACCACGGGGCGCTCCCCCTCCACCACGACGGCATTCATGGCGACGGTGTTGTCGTTGAGGACGATGTCCCCCAGCTCCGAACGGTCGGATTCGATGGTTCGCAGTTCGTATGCGAGGTGCTGTATCTGCAGCATGTAGGGCCGCAGCGAAGAGTGTATGTCGAAGAGGCCGCTTCTGTCCGACGCTACGGCGTTGATAAATGTCGAGTCGCGATCGAACAATATGACCGCGGCGCCTGCGACGGGCATGCCCGTCGTGTCGATCAGACGTCCGCGTATGTGGTCGTCGGTTTGTGCCGGATCGTGTGTCAGGGTTTGGGCTGCGGGGACGGCGGCGAGAAGTGTCGCCGATAGGAGAAGCAGCGGATACAAAAGTTGTAAAAGCAGAGGTTTCATTTTCTTGCGATTTTACGAATGGTTTTCGTAGTGCAAATTTACCTCTGAATGGCCCTTGCCGGTGCGGATTTTATCTTGCTGCCCTATCGGTAACGTGCTGATATACAATATGCGAATCCTCGAAAATCTTGCTTCGGGGGCTTGCCCCCTTGCCGTCGCCGCCACCCCTCCCTCTCTCACGAAAAGAGGTCGAGCAGCTCGTCGCGGTCCCCGGCCTGCGACTCGGCGATGCGCCGCTTGAGTTTCGACTTGAGCGTATATACGCCGTTGAGCGACATGCCGAGCATGACGCATATCTCCTGCGGCGAGAATCCGGCGATGACCAGAGCCGCAAAGTCGTAGTTGCGTGGGGTCCAGTCGGGGAACTGCGTCTTGAGACGTGTCACGGCGCGGTCGCTGTAGAGGTCGGCCATGTCCACCACATCCTTGAGCATGGCGGGGCTCAGGGCCAGTTCCCGCATCTTCTCCGTCAGGCGTTCGCCGTCGCCATAGGTGTAACACGTTGCGGCGATGTCGCGCACGGCGGCCACACGCCCCTCGAGCAGCCTCTTTAAGGCCGCCTCGCGGGCATCCGAGGCATTGAGGCGTGACGTGAGGCTGTCGTGCGACTCGCGGTATGAGTCCAGCAGGGCCAGGGTCTCGCTCAGTTGTTCGTCGCTGCGGCGCAGTTTGCGGCGGTACCGCACCACGGCCCAGCCTGCGACCATTATGACCAGAACGGCCGCCAAAACGGCAATCCATACGCGGTATCGCAGCGATGCCTCGCGCAGAGCCACCTCGTTGGCCGTGCGGAAGCGGCGTTCGAGTTCCGCTACCCGTGTGTCACGCTGCGCCTCGAAGAGCGAATCTTTCGCCACGGCATATTTCTGTGCATAGTCGTATGCGCGGGCGTCGTCCCCGATGTCGTGGTATATCTGTGAGGCGACATTGTAGAGATCTACGTTCCCCTGGTGGAAATCGTCGGTGCGCGAGAGCGTCCGTTCGACATAGTAACGTGCCGAATCGAGCTGTCCGTCGCGATGGAATATTATAGTCGAGGCCACGTCGTAGAATGTGCGTCCCGTGTCGTCCGAGACGGCCGTGCCGTATGACAGTGGCGCCGACCGTATCTCGTCGAGGTCGATGCCGTTGCGTGCGGCAAGCAGCTGCTCTGGCGTCCAATCCTCGAGATATGTGTGGTACAGGAGGTTCTGTAGCATTACCTGCTGGGCGAAATATCGGAACGGTATCGTATCGCACGCCTCCACGAGCGGCGCGAGCGTCTCGATGGCCTTCGCATAGTCCTCGTTGGCGCAATATGCCGCCGAGAGCATGAAACGGCTGTATCCCTCCTGCTCGGCGCTGCCGTTGGCACGGGCTGCTTCGACCGCTTTGGCGAAGGGCTCCACGGCGTCGTATCCCTGCTCGAAGTACAGTATCCCGAGCGTGTGGTATACGGCGACCAGCAGTGTCTCCGTATATTTGTATTCGGGATTGTCAGCGTGACGGCTGCCTCCGGAGAGTGCTTTTTCGGCAAAGATCGCGGCCTGGGTGTATCCGCGTATCGCCTCCTCGAGGTTGCCTGTCCGCATGTACGCCTTGGCGTATGTATACCATGTATCGGCCTGCTCGTGGGCGGAGCCGTGGCGGTCGAAGTACCTTATGGCACGCTTCAGGGACTCCCTGCTTGCGACCGTATCTCCCCTGTGGGCCTCGGCCAACCCCTTGAGCAACATGCAGCGGGCGCGGTCGTTACGGCCAAGACGCTGCATATTTATCTCTCGCAGCAGCGTCAGGGCGCTGTCTGGATACTCTGTCGCGAGTGTGCCGTCGACCGAAACGGCCGATTCCGCATGGCGGCCGCACCCGGCGAGAATGACTGCCGTGGCAAGGGCGAATGTTATCCGGAGGATGTGTCTCATGATGCCTTCTGTTCGGCGTTCTGTTTGTCCTTGCGGTATATCTGGTAGGAGTTCACGAAGTTCTGCCAGACGATATATGCCGTGGGCGCTACCGACGATATGGGGTCGAGGAATGTCTGCGACATCCATACTGCGAGGACGGTGTTCTTCTGCCCGAGCGACTGCCCTCCCGCCACGACGTCGCCGTAACGGCGTCCCAGGCGGCGCCCTATGGCGAACTGCGCAAGGCATATTACCAGGGCTGCTGCGGCAAGGGCGAGTTCCACCGTGCGGTTGGCTTCGTCATGGTCGAGTATGAAACATGTGGTGCGGCCGATGATGAATGCGAGCGACAACAGCCATATGTAGAACGATATCTGTCCGTGGTCGCCAACCCATTTCGCGGCACGCGGTATTATGAGGCGGCAGAACTGGGCCGCGGCGAAAGGCATGATGAGCAGCGGCGCAATGCGTGCGAGGATCTGCGTGAAGGTGCACTCCCCGTTGCCGGTAAACGACAGCACCACGGGGGCGGCCAGGGCCACGGCCATGTTGCACAGCAGGCTGTAGGTGGCCATCGTGGCGACGTTGGCGCCGAGCATGCCGGCTATGACCACGGCGGCCATGGCGACGGGGGCCATGATGCAGATCATGGCGCCCTGGGCTATGACGACGTTCAGCGGCCGCAGGGCGAAATATGCTGCCAGGCATCCTGCTATCTGCAGTATGAGAAGCCATACGTGCAGCATCGAGGGGCGCATTTCGCGCGGCTTGACACGGCAGAAGGTGACGAAGAGCATGAGGAAGATCAGTACGGGCGTCACCATGTTGCCCGACCAGTTGTCCGCCGCTGCAACGGGCCGGCACAGCACGGCACCCACGACCATTGCCAGGGGCATGGCCACGGTTTTGACATTGCGGTGAAGATATTCTTGTATGTGCATTGTCTCGGGTGTTGAAAAAATCGGCCGCGCTTGCGGCGGCCGTTTGCATGTCGGGATATGCCGACGCGGGCGCCATGCCGCCTATGCGAGCAGCTCCTTTACCTTGGCCGAGATATCCTTGCCGTCGGCGCGGCCGGCCAGACGCTTGCTCGCCACGCCCATCACGCGGCCCATGTCCTTCATCGACGAGGCTCCCGTCTCGGCGATGATGGCCTTGACCTCGGCCTCGAGCTCCCCGGCCGTGAGCTGCTTGGGCAGGAACTCCTGCATCACCTTGACCTGAGCGAGCTCCTCCTCCGCAAGGTCGGCGCGGTTCTGCTGCGCGTAGATGGCTGCCGAATCGGTGCCCTGCTTGGCGAGTTTGGTGATTATCTTTATCACGTCGGCGTCCGCCAGCTCGTCCACGGCGGTACCCGAGGTCTTGGCCTCGATGATGTATTTCTTGATGTTGCGCAGTGCGCTGAGACGGACGGCGTCCTTGGCTTTCATGGCCGCCATAATCTCCGTCGAGATGGTCTTTTCCAATGACATGGCTGTTTCTATTTTAAGTTTTACTTCAATTCTATGTTATTCCTCCCCGGTACGTTTCTCGAAGAACGACAGTATGCCCTTCATCAGTATATCGCGCTGCTCCTGGTCGAGGATCGACTCGAACGGAAAGGCCATCACCACGCTGCGGTAGTCGCTGCCGTTGTAGCAGACGGCGGCCGGCTGGTTGTTGGTGGCATAGCGCAGGGCAATGTAGGCGTTGCGCCCGTAGGGTGAGATACACCCAGGGGACTCCACGCCGTAAAAGTCGCGTGACGGCTCGCGGTTGAACTCTACCGTCTGCCGCGGCATGCCCATGGGTGAGGCGACGATACGCGCCGCGCCGCGCCGTGTGGCCATGTCGCCGTTGTATGATATGTGCATCGTGCGGCGTGCGAACTCCTTGTCCGAAGATGTTGCCTCCGGCCCTTTCCACAGGTCGCTCGCCACGTAACACCCCGAGACGAAGATGTCGCCGCCGTTGCGGGTGAAGTCGGACAAGGCACGCTGCAACGACTCGGAGATTGCCTTGAAATCATATCCCGACGTGCCGCGCCCTACGGTGCAGGAACGCTGTTTGCCCAGAATCACATCGGCCGCATCGTAACGGCCGAGGCGGATGTCCCCGCGCTCGACGGCCTTTGCCGAGGCCGAACAGAAGGAGTATCCCGCAGCGGCTATGGACCGCCCGTGCATGGCGGGATAGTCGAATGTATTGCCGGCGATGACACGCGTCTCGTAATCGCTGTAGCATGATCCGAGGGCGTCGTTGTCGTTCTCCGAGCGCGAGAGCGCACGGTCGAAATTGCGCTGCTCGCCGATGAACGATATGTCCTTTATGTATGCGGCGCCCGAGTCGTAGGTGTTGTAGAATCCCGCCAGCGAGTCGCCCTGGATGTTCATCGGGGCGCTCACGCGCTCGAATCCGTTTACGATGACCACGCAGCCGCGTTCGCGTTCGGCGCGGTGCGCCGCAAGGGTCTCGCTCGGGAAGCTCTCACCGCCCTTGTTGACGGCCGTGACGCGGTATGAGTATGTGTGGCCGCGCTGCTGTGTCATGCGCACCGTCGTGCCGTCGACGCGGATGCCGTTGTCGAAGGCTCCGTCGTCCTGCCGCGTGTAGACGATGTAGTAGTCGGGATCGGCCGAGAGTTCGAGCGTGTCGGTTACGGGCTGCCAGCTCAATACCACGTCGGGGGTGTCGTCATCGGCGAACTCCGCGCTGAAGGCCTCCACCGGCAGAGGCTGCACGGTATATGGTACGTTGTACTGGCTCGACAGGTAGCGCAGGATGCCCTTGTATACGGCGCGGCTCACGAGGAACTTGAACTTCGGGTCGTTGCCGTAGCGCATGTCGGCGAAGTTCTGGTGCGAGAGCGACTCGAGCAGCATCGTCGGGGCGCACGGTACGCGCGCCTCGTAATACGAGCGGTTCCACATGCCGCGGCGGCTCCAGTTGGGTTCGTATGCGGCGCGTATGTCCTCGACCATCTGTGTCATCACGATATCGGTCAGCTCGCGCGACAGGTAGCGGTCGGCGCCGCCTTCGAAACGTCCCTTGTTGTCCTTGGTGTAAAATATGCCGAGCGTGCCGATTATGTCGTCATTGAGGCGTACGCCGGCATCCGAATGGAACGCCAGCGCCATGTCTATCGGTATCGACTTGCCCTTTTCGTCGGGCAGGCGCTCCGAGCCGCCCATGAGGGCATTGACCCAGTGTGCGCGCGACATGTAGTCGTCCTTGTAGTCGTCGGCGCCCTCCTTGGGGGTATATACCTCCTCGTCGAAGCCCGACCACTGGAGCCAGTAGCGCGATCCCTCGCAGAAACGGGGATATTCGCTCGTGAGAGGTTCGTACTCTATGGCGTCGTCACGCAACGGCTCGGATACCTCGCGCGCTATGTTGCCGTAGCCGCCGCCGATCTTGACGGCATCGGCCGAGACCGTACGGCCGCCCTCGGTGGTGACGTTCGACAGCGATACGAGCGTCCGCTCGTCGCCCGCGGCGAAGGGGAAGTGTCCCAGATATACCCACATTCCGCCGCCCATGGTCTGGTTTACGGCGAAACGGCTCTCGCCGCCGCTGTGGTGTACCGTATAGACGGCGTCGTCGGCGCTCTCCGCGCCGTGGCTCGCATAGGATACGTAGACGGCGTACTCTCCCGTCTCGGGAATGGCGGCACGCCATTCGGCACGGCTCTCATCCCCCGAAGTGATACTCTTTACGGCGCGTGTCGATCCGTCGCGGAAGGGGTTTTCGCCGCTCATGTATACATCCTTCCTGTGGGCGAACCCTACCACGTCGTCTTCCCATGACTGCGAACCGTCGGTCTCGGCGTAAGAGGTGTCGTCCACACCGCGGTCGTTGTCTATTATGATCTCGTTTAACTGCGTGTCGCGTTCGCGCGGCAGCAGCACGTTCGCTCCCGCGTTCTCGAGCATAGGCACCAGATACGGCAGCACGAAGCTCTGCGTGAAGAGGTCCTCGACCGTCTCCCACAGGCGCGAGCGCTGCCAGCGCCATATGTTCTCCTTCTGGTCGAAATATCGGCCGTGGCTCTGCCACATGGCTATGTGGCGGCCTGCGAGCCCCTCGGTCGGATTGTTCTGTGACGAGAGGGAGCGCACCAGGGGCCGCTTCGTGCGGTTGGTGAAACGTGTTCCCGTCTGCTCCGAGGTTCGGTAATAGTGCGGTATGAACTCTTCGATTCGGTGGTTGTCCGTGATGATCGATATCTTGCGCGAGGCATACTCCGAGGGCAGAACCATGCGGACGGAGTCGTACATTGCCGCGACACTCTCCTCGCGGAAGGGATAGTAGGATAACCCTATCGAGGCGTATATCTCGAGACGGTCGCCCGAGATGCGGGTACGGTCGACGCGGACCGAGCCGCCCAATATCTCGCGTGCGACGATACGGGTCAGCGTTTCGCCTATCTCGCGTTTCTGCGCCGAGGTGATTCCGGCGGCCAGGGAGGTGGCGGGCAGCACGATGAGCGAGACGAGAAGGAGAAGCGTTATTTCGGTTATTTTACGATGCGGTCTCATTTCGGGGATATGAAATTAAAAACAGCCCAAAGATACAAAATAATGCGTTATAGCCCAACAATTCGAACCCGATGCCGTATGCCCATCTCTCGGCGGCCCACCATTGCAGCAGGTAGCTTGCCACGGGGGAGGCTACGGCGATAAGCGGAACGAAGCGTTGGCGTATGCGGCGGCGGCATATCAGCCCGAAGACGAAAAGTCCCAATATCGGTCCGTATGTATATCCTGCCACCTTGAAGACGATGTTTATGACGCTGCCGTCGCCGAAACGGTCGAAGATGAGGATTACGACCGTCATTACGGCGGCCATGGCCACATGGGTGCGTTTGCGCAGGCGTTCCAGTCTCCGTTCGTCGCTGTTGCCGGCGTGCATGATATCGAGCGTAAAGGATGTGGTGAGGGCCGTCAGGGCCGACCCCGCAGCCGAATAGGTGCATGATACGAGCCCTATGACGAACATTATGCCGGCGATTTTTGGCAGGCCTCCCTGTACGGCCACCAGGGCAAAGGCCTGGTCTCCCTTGGCCGGTTGTGGCAGTCCCTCGCGGGCGATGTAAAGGTACAGCAGGGCTCCGAGCGCGAGGAAGAGGAGTATTACGACGATCTGGCACAGGGCCGTCAGCACGATGTTTATCTGCGAGTCGCGCATGGTGCGGCAGCTCAGGTTGCGCTGCATCATGTCCTGGTCGAGGCCCGTCATGGCCACGAGGCAGAGGGCGCCGCCCGCCACCATCTTCCAGAAGTATCGCGGCGAGGCGGGGTCGTCGAAGAACCACATGCGCGAATATGGCGATGCGGCGACGGCGTCATACGCCTCGCGGGCCGAAAATCCCATGCGGTCGCATATGCACCATATGCAGACGATGATGGCCGCCACGAGGCATATCGACTGCAGCGTGTCCGTAGGGATGAGCGAGCGGACGCCGCCCCGGCGGGTATAGAGCCATACGAGCAGCATCGTGAAGATGATGTTGGCGATAAAGGGCAGGTTGAAGTGATCGAATACAAGCAGTTGCAATACAGCGCATACGATGTATATCTTGAGGGCGGCGCCGATGATCTTGGCGATGAAGAAGCACCAGGCTCCCGTGCGGTGTGTCGTGAGGCCGAAGCGGTCGTTGAGATATTGGTATAGCGAAACCACTCCGTGGCGGTAGAATACGGGCACCAGAACGAAGGCAACGATCATCTGCCCGATGGTGAAGCCGACGGTCATCTGCATGTATGAGAAGGAGTCGGCGGCGACGGCTCCGGGCACCGAGATGAACGTTACGCCCGACATCGCGGCGCCGATCATAGCCAGTGTGGCCATATACCATGAGGTACGGCGGTTGCCTATGAAGAACCCTGCATTGTCGGCATGTCGTCCCGAGACGTAGGCCAGTGCGAACAGTACGGCCAGGTAGGCGAAAAGTGTCACTAAAACCGATATCGGCGACATATTGTGCGGATCATTTACCGCGCAAAGATAACAATTCGCCACAAAAAAATTGTAGTGTCGAATAAGTTTAATATCTTTGCGTTTGGTTTGCGAATCGTAGCAACAAAATCAGGGATTATTCGTTTATTAAATATATTTACTATGGCTAAATCATTGAAGATACGAGATTTGACTTTGCGTGACGGACAGCAGTCATCATTCGCTACACGTATGACGCAGGAGCAGATAAACCGTTGTCTGCCCTATTACAAGGATGCCGGTTTCTATGCCATGGAGGTATGGGGCGGCGCGGTCCCCGACTCGGTGATGCGTTACCTCGACGAGAATCCGTGGACACGTCTCGAGACAATTTACAAGGCTGTGGGTGATGTATCGAAACTGACGGCCCTCTCGCGCGGCCGTAACCTGTTCGGCTATGCTCCCTATACCGATGAGATCATCGACGGTTTCTGCCGCAACGCCATAGAGAGCGGACTCGGAATAATGCGTATATTCGACGCGCTGAACGACGTGAACAACGTCAAGTCGACGGTCAAGTATGTAAAGCAGTACGGCGGTATCGCCGACTGCGCCGTTTGCTATACGGTGGATCCGAAATATCCGCAGCCCTCGTTCTTCGAGCGCCTGTTCGGCAAGCGCGCCCCGAAACCCGTCTTCACGGACGAGTACTTCCTCGACAAGGCCAAGCAGATGGCTGCCCTGGGTGCCGACATGATCACCATAAAGGACATGTCGGGCCTGATTCCACCCCGCCGCATCAGCCGTCTGGTAAAGATGTTCAAGCAGAACATCAATCTCCCCATTGACTTCCATACACACTGTACGCCCGGTTACGGTCTGGCATCGGTATTTGCTGCCATAGCCGCCGGCGCCGATATCGTCGATACCAACTGCTGGTGGTTCAGCGAGGGTACGGGTGCCCCCGCCCTGGAGTTCATATATATCTTCTGCAAGAAGATGGGCATAGACATCGGCGTCAACATGGATGCCGTGTCGAAGATCAACGAACAGCTCAAGGGCATACGCAAGGAGCTGGAGATGTCGGTATTCGGTGCCGAGAAGCCCGCTCCCAAGGCATTCGATCCCATGAAGGATACCCTCCCCGCCGAGGTCGACGCGCTGTTCGACAAGGCCGTGAAGGCTGCCCAGAGCGAGAACTTCGACGAACTGCTCGCCGCAAGCCAGAAGATCGAGGCGTATTTCGGATTCCCCGCACCCAACGAACTCGTGCAGAAGGCCGAAATCCCGGGCGGTATGTATTCGAACATGGTGGCACAGCTCAAGCAGCTCAAGGCCGAGGACATTCTGCCCCGCGCCATGGAGCTGATCCCCTCGGTGCGTCTTGCCGCAGGTCTGCCGCCTTTGGTTACGCCCACGTCGCAGATCGTAGGCGCACAGGCCGTGAACTGTGCGTTGGACGAGAAGGCGGGACGTCCTATGTATACGAACAAGAGTTCGCAGTTCGTGGGTCTTGTCAAGGGCGAGTACGGACATACGCCCGTTCCGGTAGATCCCGAATTCCGTTTCAAGATATGCGGTGTCCGTGAGGAGACCCCATACGACACCTCGAAGTACAAGATGCAGCCCAACCCGGAGCTTCCCGAGGCGGGAGGCGTCAAGCTGGCCGCAAACGAGAAAGAGGTGCTGCTGCTGGAGCTCTTCCCGCTCGTGGCAAAGAATTTCCTGACGAAGGAGAAGGTAGCCGCATACGAGGCTGCACAGGCCGCTGCCGCTGCCAAAGCCGCCGCCAAGGAGGCCGCCAAGGAGAGTGGCGCCCCCGCAGCCGAGGAGGAGCCCGAAGAGGAGAAGGTGGTGCCGGAGTATGTCATGCCTACCGACGTCAAGGGTAATGCTGTTGTGGCTCCCCTGCCGGGTCGTGTGATCGGTATCAAGGTTAAGGTCGGTGACAAGGTGAAGATTGGCCAGCCGGTGGTTATCCTCGATGCCATGAAGATGGAGAACTCGATCACATCGGACTATGCCGGTGTCGTTACCCGTATCTTCGTCGAGAAGGAGCAGGCGGTGCCTGCCAACGCTCCCATGGTCGAGATCGGATAAAGGATATCCCGAACATAATGCGCCCCGCAATCCGACGAGATTGCGGGGCGTTTTCGTCTTGCGGGGGTGCGGCCGGCAGGAGGTTATTTCATTATGCGCAGGGTTATGTTCGACGGACGGTTGGCATCGTGATATATCTTCACCTCGCACGGTACGAAATCCTCCTTTGTGCATGTATAGGTGTCGATCATCTGTTGCGGGTTGCGGTCGAAGAGCGGGAACCACGTACTCTGTATCTGAACCTTTATGCGGTGCCCGGCCAGGAAGGTGTGGGCGATGTCGGGCATCGTGAGGGTTATGCGCTCCACCCGGCCCGGCGTAAAGGCTTCGGGCGTCGAGAAGCCGTTGCGGTAGCGTCCCCGCATGATGTCGCCGCGTATGAGCATCTCGTATTCACCGTCGGGCCCGACATCTATGACCTTGACTATGAAGTCGGCGTCGGAGGTCGATATGGCTGCGTATATCGTGGCCTCGATGGCGCCGGCGGCCGTAATGTCGTTCTCGAGGCGCGGCGAGAGGAATGTCAGCACGTCGTGGCGCCTGTCGACGAACTCCTGCCCTGCCGTCATATACTCCTTGCGGCGCGGCCACGCCATGTCGGGATAATACGGGACGGGGTCGTGCGGGTCGGAGGTGTAGAAACTGTATGACTCCGATATGTCGGACGGAGAGGCTGTCATGGAGCCGTTTTCGGCGAGATGCAACGTAAGGGTGTCGTTTTCAGCTTCGGGATCCCACCCTTCCATTTCGCGCCAGCAGTTCTCTCCCGAGAAGAATATGAGGGCTCCGGTCGATGAGGCGCCGCCGTGTCCGGCATCGCGCAGATGGAGGTCGAAGAAGGGAAACTCCACCTCGTCGCGATAGAACTTCGACATGGACTCTTCTGTGAACTGTATGTGGCCTATCGTGTTTGCGTTGTCCCCTCCGCGCCATGCGCCGTGTGTCCAAGGGCCCATGACGATGCGGCATTCGGCTTCGGGCGAGTTCTGCCGCAGGGCGCGGTATATGTTCCATGTGCCGTACAGGTCCTCGGCATCGAACAGGCCGCCGACCATGAGTATCGCGGAGCGTATGCCGTGCGTGGCATTCAGGGCGCTGCGCTGCTGCCACCATTCGTCGTAATCGGGGTGTGCGGCCATCTCCTCCCAAAAGGGAATTTGGCCGTCGAGCGCACGCGTTATATCCGCGACGGTATTGTTCATGAGATATTCCACGGGGTTGCCCTCGACGGGGGTGTTGAAGGCTTCGGGTCTGTCGGAGGGCTTTGTTCTGCCTGCGGTCCCGAAGTTGGGCAGGAACCCTACGGCATCGCTCAGGGCGAATGCTCCGTTATGGTGGAAGTCATCCCCCAGGAACCAGTCGCAGACGGGTGCCTGCGGCGATACGGCCCGTATGGCCGGGTGTCCGCTTGCGGCGGCCATCAGGGCGTAGAACCCCGAATATGAGTTGCCGAAGACCCCGACGCGGCCGTTGTGGCGGCGCACCTTGCGCAGGAGCCACTCGACGGTGTCGTAGGCATCGGTCGCCTCGTCGATGCCCCCGGAAGTCTTGTCTGCGGTAAGCGGGCGTACGTTTACGAATGTCCCTTCGCTGCGCCATCGGCCGCGCACATCCTGGAAAACAATGATGTAGTCGGCGCGGAGGTAGTTTTCGAATATGGGCTGTTCCCAGAACGAGGCGCTGCGACGCCCGTATGGGGCGCATCCGTACGGGGTGCGTGTCATAAGTATCGGGTGGTCGCCGCCGCGGCTTTTGGGGGTGAACACGGCCGTGTAGAGGCGCACGCCGTCACGCATGGGGATCATGTATTCCGCCTTGGTGTAATTTGCCTTGAACCATGCGGCGTCGATGGGCGGCAGTTGCTCTTGCTGCGGGGTGTCTGGCTGCTGCGGCCCCTGTGCGTGCAGCGTGAGGGCGAGCATGGATAATATTATCGTGTAGAGGGTATGTCTCATCGGGCAGGAGATTTGTTTCCTGCAAAATTAATATATTTTGGCCGTATTGCAAGCCGTTCCGGATCATTCCTGGTCGTCGTTGCGCTTCCGGTACATGTCGGTTATGTAGAGCGTGAAGATGGGGAAGAACATCATGCCCAGGCATGGCAGCATCACGGCCAGGACCTTGCCTATGGCCGTTACGGGGAATATGGCAGCGCCGACGGTGGTGACGTTCATCCATGCCCACCAGAGGGCGTTGCCGAAGCCGTGGAGCGTGCTGTTCGTGGTCACCTCGTAGTCGTAGAATATGAGGGCCGCCAGGTATGTGAAGCAGACCACGGTAAATACGTACGCTGCCAGCAGGCGTCTCACGCCGCGGCCTATGAGCCATCGTATGACCACGCCCATTGCCACGAACGACCGTATGAGGGGCAGTGCGGCTACGGCGACCTCGGCGCTGCGGTAGATGTCTGCGCCGCACCATTGCAGGATGTTGAGATACGGTATCGAAAGCAGCAGAAAGAGCACTTTGGGGGCAAAGCGGCGGTGGGCGCCGTAGTCGGCAGCGATCTCGCCTGCGAAGTCGGCCATGAAGACCGTACAGGCGATCAGCTGCAGATCCATGTACCATGAAGAATAGACGCGATGGTTACCCGTGAGGACCTCTACGGAGATGCCTGTAATGAGGGCTATTCCTGCTATCAGGCTGGCTATGCGCAATATGGAGTAGAGGCGTGGCATCGTGCGAGCGGTTTGGCTCGGATGGAGGCAAATGGCGTGCCGATAAAATTGCGCGGAGATGAATATTTTTTCGGAAATGTTTTGCAAGAACAAAAAAATTGGCTTATCTTTGCACCGCATTTGAAAGATGGCGAGATAGCTCAGCTGGTTAGAGCGCATGATTCATAATCATGAGGTCGAGAGTTCAAGTCTCTCTCTCGCTACACGCGGAGATCACCCCGAATAAAGGTCTCGGCGTCAAACTCGGGATGTAGCTCAGCCCGGTTAGAGTACACGTCTGGGGGGCGTGTTGTCGCTGGTTCGAATCCAGTCATCCCGACTGCATAAAAGGCTTGACAATCATTGATTGCCGAGCCTTTTTCCGTTTTCCCCATGTTGCATTGTGGCCGTTCGGCGGCTATGTCATTATGAATACGATTGGTGTGATGAAAGTTTTTACGGCGATATTGTCAGCCGTGTTGCTCTGCGGTTGTGTGCCTCCTGTGGAGATAGTGTGGGATGCCGCTACCCTGCACCGGGTGATGACGGGTGTTTATGGGCGTGCGAAGCTCCTCTCGGACGGAAGGCTGCTCCTGGTTTACAGCGACGGCCCCGCCGTATGTCTCCGCACGAGCCGCGACGGCGGCGACACATGGAGCGATGCGGTCGAAGTCGCTCGCGACGGGCGTTACAACTATACCAACTCGGAGCTTCTGGAGCTGCGCAGCGGCCGTCTCATATACCTGTGGAATGCGCGTCCGCGACGTGCCGGAGAGTGCGAGTACAAGATCATGGCCGCCCTGTCGGATGACGGAGGGGCATCATGGCGTGTGCAGGACGTATATCGTGCGGGTACCGACCCCCGGGAGGGATGCTGGGAGCCCGTGGCGCTGGAGCTCCCCGATGGCGGCGTGGAGTTGTACTTTGCGGACGAGTCTCCGTACGACAGTACCGATGAGCAGCAGATAAGCATGATGCGCTCGGCCGATGGCGGCGAGACCTGGGGCGCGGTGCAATGCGTCTCTTTCCGCCGCGGCGCGCGCGACGGCATGCCCGTACCGGTATATCTTCCGCATAGCGGCGAGACGGTTGTCGCCATCGAGGACAACGGCATTGCCGGGAGGTTCAAACCCGTAACCGTACGTGCTGCGGGAGGTTGGCCCGAGGGTGGAGTGACGGGCTCTTCGCCCTGCCGTCGGCATGCTCTGGCGGCGGATGAGCGGCTGCACGATACGGTTTATGCCGGGGCTCCATATCTGCTGTGGCTGCACGACGGGCGTACCCTGCTCTCGGTGCAGTCGACGCAGGGGCGGCATGGCACGAACGAACGATATGCCAACATGCAGGTCTATGCGGGTGACCGCAATGCCGAAAACTTCTCGCACCGCACAACTCCCTTTCCCGATCTTCCGCAGGAGGGTCATGCCCTGTGGAATTCGCTGTGCCAGATCGACGGGAATACGGTCATGGCCGTCATGTCGGTCGGCGGGGTCGAACAGGGCGGTATCTGGACGGTCAAGGGCCGCCTGAAGTAGAGATGCGGGCTTACGCGGCATTCTTCTGCATTCCCATATATGTGTTTTGCATGTGGTCCGGCCATGCGGTGGCCGGTTCGGATGACGCGCCAGGTCTGGCCTGGCTGCAACGGGTGCGCATTGTTATTTCCGGTTGCGTTGCAATGCGTATCTGCGCTGTATGCGGTGGAACGGCATCCAGCGTCCCGTACGGTGAAGGTCGTATATGAGATATGCCGACAGCAGCGAGCAGAGTACGACTACCGTAAGCGATGCTTCGGGTCCGAATGCTCCTCCCGTAAGCAGTTCCGGTCCCGACGTTTCGGCATGGAAGAGCGAGATCCTCTTGATTGATCCCGATACGGGCAGCCCCCATATCCTTCCCTCGGTGAAGTTCCAGGCCCAATGTATCCCTATCGGCACCCACAGATTGCCGCTGTGCGCATATACGGCGCCGAACAGTATGCCGGCCTCTATGGCGATGGCGACGCTTGTCCACAGCGAGGCGTTGGGGTTGAGTATGTGTGCCCCGCCGAAGAGCAGGGCCGAGACTGTCATTGCCGCAGCCGTTCCCAGCGACCGTTCGGTTATACGGTATATTGCGCCGCGGAAGAGGCACTCTTCGGCAGCGGCCGTGAGCAGGCAGTAGAGAAATATCCACAGCAGGTCGGCGGAAAGCGTGAAATCCGTAATACGGTACCCTCCGCAGAGATACATTACCGCGACGGCGACGGTTATGAGCATGAATCCCGTGGCCAACCCTGTGGCCGTGGCCGGCAGCGCCGTGTGTCGCGACAATTCGGTTATGGGACGGCGTTCCATGATGCGGCACAGCGCGGCATAGAGCGCTATTATGAGCACTCCGGCAATGAAATACGTCACGCCCGCAAGTACGATGTTGTCTCCCGATACGAGTCGCGCGCCGCGCGCCAGCACGGACCGGAAGGCCATGATGAAGAGGACGAGTACGGCTATGCGCAGCAATGCCCGGCGAGATATGCGGCGTATGGCAGGCGCCACCGTGGCGCCCCATTTGCCCCGGAGCGATCGCAATTTCATTATGAGCAATATCCACAGCATCGCTGTTGTTCCTTATGGCGGCACGTCCGACTTGCTTGCGCGGGCCCTCTTCCCGCGGCAGGCTACTCCTCTGCGGCGGGTTTTACGATACCCTTTTTCGACTGTCCGTCGACATATATGTAGAGCGGCCTGTCGAACTCCACGCACCGCAGGTATTCGCCGTCGTATAACGCAGGCATGGCGTCAAGTGCGGCGATATCGAGCGTACCCTCGCCGCGCGAGGGGTTGAGCGAGAGGTACCCCACTCCGAGCGACGTGACGTTCTGGAAGAAGTGCGTACCCTGGCTCGCCTCGATGTTGAAGTCGGGCAATGCCGACTCGACAATTACGCGCGCTTCGGATATGTGCCCCCACTTGACTGGCACGCCCAGATTGGGGTCCGATGATCCCCAGCGTCCCGTGCCGATAAGGACATATTCGTTGTGGCTCTCGTGCAGCCGTTTGTTGAATTCGTAAAGTTCGTCGGCGATCTCCTGCGTCTTGAGTGACGAGAACTTGTCGAACTTCATGTATATTATGTGCCGTATGTCGCGCATGAGCCCTATGCCGAGGGCGCATTCCGAATATACGATTGCGCCGCTGCGGTCGACCTGTGTCCAGTCGAGTTTGGCGCTCTCCTCGTTGCGGATGATGGGGCGTATCTGCAACAGATTGAATATCTGTACGGAGCCGTACGGGACATCCATGTTCACGGCGAACTCCAGCTCTACGGGACAGCGCATCTCCTCCTCTCCGATCTTCAGCAGGTCGCGAATGATCTCGGCCAGCGGGAACGAGCCGTATTTGAGTATGCGGTTGAAGGTGATGACGCGGAAGTATCGCGACAGCGTGGGGCTCTCGCTGATGCGGTTGTTCTGGTAGTCGTAATACGAACAGGTGTATTTCGAGTTGCGGAACTCCCCCATCCGCGATACGGGCAGCCGCTCGATGTTGACCTCGTCGTTGGTCGAGGGACGGAACTTGTCGGGGTTCAGGCTCAGGGCCATCACTTCGGTCTGGGCGTCGCTCACAGCCAGCTCGGGCGTCGATGTCTGCAACGCCTTGTCGGGATATGCGGGCGAGAAACGCATGCTCTTGCCGCCGTCGACGACGGCCTTGCCCAGCCCCATCACTATGTTGCAGACGCCGTCCTCGGCCTTCTCGTAGCCCAGCGGGTAGAGGTTCTGCGAGCGGGCGACACCCGACAGCGTCGGGAAGTAGTACCCGTTCTGTTCCGTACCGCACACCTCCTGTATGAGTACGGCCATTTTCTCCTCCGACAGCAGGTTCTGCGACGACTGTATGTAGGCGCGCGACGAGGCGTAGAATACCGAGGCATAGACGCTCTTTATGGCGCGCACGAGCATGCGCAGCATCTGGTCGTCGTTCTCGCAGCGCGGGATCATGTATGTGGAGTATATTCCCGCGAAGGGCTGGTAGTGCGAATCCTCGAGCTTCGACGAGGAGCGTACCGCCAGCGGGCGCCGGCACGTGCGCACGAAGATGCGCAGCTTGGAATAGAGTTCTGCCGGAAGCACCGAATTGAGGAATTCCGAGAGGATGCCCTCGTCGTCCACCTCCTGCGAGATGACATATTTGAGCCCGTTCAGACGTATGAAGTCGTCGAAGTAGTCGGTGGCGATGACCAGGCTGCGCGGGATCATTATGCGCACGTTGGGGTACTTGTAGTAGTGGTTGTACTTGGCCAGCATGCTGTTCATGAATGCCAGGCCGCGGGCCTTGCCGCCGATGGAGCCTTCGCCGAGACGTGCGAAACCGATGGCGTCGCTGTATGTGGCGTCGTCGAACTGCGCCACAACGCCCTGGCCGAGCATCGTGCGGTAATCCTTGAAGAGCGACACCAGTGCGGCGCGGTGTTCGTCCGTGGAGCTGAAATGGCTGCTGTTGATGCTTCGCAGCACCTTCGCCAGCGGGAAGAGACCGCGCGAGTAGAGCCACTTCGAGAGGTGCATGTGCTGCAGGTGATACTCCAGAACATCGTCGGGGACCGTAGCTATAAGTTCCTGCATCTGTTTCAGGTCGCGGGCGCGGCCTACAACCTCGCCCGTGGCGAGGTCGCAGAACTCGAACGCGCCGAATCCGAACTCGCGCAGGATGACATCCTGCAACTCGGGCAAAAGCGTCTTCGAGGTCTTGGCGATGAAGCCCGCCCCCATCGATTCGGCCACAGCCCGGTAGTTTACCTGCGACGACTGCAGTATGACGGGCATCCACGGCGCGTCGGCCTTGATCATCTTGCAGAGGTCGATGCCGGCATCGCTCTTCTCGTTCTCGGACTTGTCTCCGGCGTGCAGGATAAGTCCCACGTCGGAGATGACGCC
Source organism: uncultured Alistipes sp. (assembly GCA_949283205.1). Classification (GTDB taxonomy): domain Bacteria; phylum Bacteroidota; class Bacteroidia; order Bacteroidales; family Rikenellaceae; genus Alistipes. The sequence continues at coordinate 54,523 of CASDSD010000050.1, forward strand.
CAGAAGATTTTTCTTGTACTTTTCGTATGTCTCCACGGCCGAGGCGTAGTCGGTCGCCAGAAGCACCTTCGGCCGGGCGCGCTTGCGCGATACCTGCTGCTGTTCGTTGTAGGCGTCCTTCAGAAACTCGCTGTTCTGCAGCAGCAGTATCTTGTACAGTTCGGGCAGGTATGTCGAGTAGAAGCGTACCGAGTCCTCCACCAGCAATATGGCCTGCACGCCGCCCTCGAGTATGTCCGACTCGGCATTGAGGTGGTCCTCCATGAGCTTGATGATGGCGATGATGAGGTCGGTGTTCCCGTGCCAGCAGAAGATGTTGTCCAGGGCCGTGCATTTCTGCTCGGCGATCTGGCGGTAGATCTCCTTCGAGAAGCTCGTGAGCAGAACCACGGGCAGCGACGGGTAGATCTCCTTTACCCTGCGGGCAAAGTCGAAGACGTTGGGCTCGCCCACGTTGTACATCGTCAGCACGAAGTCGAAGTCGTTGCGCTTCTTCAGCAGCTCCAGAGCGTCGGCCGTCGACTCGACACGTGTGAGCGACGGCGGGTTGCTCATGTTGAGCTCCATGTATTCGCGGTTGATCTGCGACTCGATGTGCCCGTCCTCCTCGAGAATGTATCCGTCGTAGGTGCAGCACACGAGGAGTATCTTGTGGATACGGTGCTGCATGAACTGGTATGGGGTCTGACTCTCCAGACTCAGGTATGCGTGGTCTTCCATTGGCACGGTGTGGTGGTATTTGCGTTAAAGTTTCCAGGCGGGCTGCCAGGTGAGGGTGAAGCGTCCCTCCTCAAGGGTTACGGGCAGCCATATGTAGCGGCCGTCGATGGCGTTCTCGGGCTTCCAGCGGTCGCCCATGTATATGAATATTCCGTCACGTCCCTCGACGGGCAGCATGTATGTGCTCTGCGAGTGGAATGTCTTGTCGGCATCGTCTCCGAGGCAGGGGTTCCCCAGCTCGGTCCACTCCCCCATCACGGCGTCGGCTACGGCCGAGCGGGCCGCATTGGGCGCCCATCCCGTACATCCCGACATCATGAGGTAATATTTGCCGTCGTGCTTGAAGATGGCGGGGGCCTCCATCGAGCGGCCGACGAAGGCGCGGACGTAACGTCCCGAATGGGCCGTGTAGTCGTCGGTGAGTTCGGCGATCTGCAACGTCTGGTTCTCCTCCGAGGCGTATATGTGGTATGCCTTGCCGTCGCCGTCCACGAAAAGCGTCATGTCGCGTGCCATCTGCCCTCCCTCGAGGTCGCGCACGAGGAAACGGTCGCTTTCGGGTACCGCCGCCTCCTTGCCTGCGGCGATGTCGGCAACGGCCTGGCGGGTCTCATCGCTGACGTTCAGCGGCAGTTTGCCGGCATTGACACGTCCCGCATTCAGGAACTCGTAGGGGCCGGTTACGTTGTCGCTGACGGCGACGCCGCTCATGGCGGCCGAATAGCCCTTGTCTTTCAACTCGAGGTGGAACCACATGACGAACTTGTCTGTCTGTGCGTTGTATATCACCTTGGGGCGCTCCAGAATACATCCCTTCTCGATAGGGCTGCCCGAGCCTTCGGGTGCCACGGCCAGGGCTATACCCTCGTCGCGCCAGTCGTAGAGGTTCTTCGACGAGTAGCAGTGTACGCCCACATTGGCGCGGTTGCCGCCTTCGCCTTCGGTCTTGTGTTCGCCGAACCAGTAGTAGCGTCCGTCGTGGTAGAGGATTCCGCCGCCGTGGGCGTTTATGGCCACGCCGTTGTTGTCCAGCCAAACTTCTCCCGGAAGGAATTCCTTGTTCCCGCCGCACGATAGGAACATGGCCGTTGCGGCCGTAATGAGGCACAGGGTGATGAGTCTTTTCATGGTATGGAGGTGTTAATGTTTGTCTTAATTTTACAAAATTATAAAAATGTGTGCGAAGAGACAAATCAAAAACGCTGTTTTCGATAGCGGCGATGCGGGTGATACGTGCCGCAATATCGGATCGGGGCATCCAAATATATTTCCCGCAAGGTCCGTTTATATCTCGGGAATGATTAATTTTGCGGCATGAATCAATTTCGACAGGCTTATGAAAGTGGATGTTAACGAACGTGCCCAACGGGCACGGGACCTTTTTGAATCGGGATATAATTGTGCGCAATCGGTATTTTTGGCCTTCCGTGACGTGACGGGACTCGACGAGGAGCTGGCTGCGACATTTGCAGCGCCTTTCGGTGGAGGCATGGGGCGTCTGCGCGAGGTGTGCGGCACGGTGAGCGGCATGAGCATGATGGCGGGATTCCTCTATCCCAACAGCCGTCCTAACGATATGCAGTCGAAGAAACGGACCTATGCCGCCGTGCAGGAGATGGCCGAGCGTTTCCGTGCGGAGAACGGGTCGATCGTCTGCCGCGAACTCCTGGGGCTCGCGCAGCGAAAGGATGACCCGACGCCGTCGAAGCGCACGCAGGAGTATTATCGGCGCCGCCCCTGCTCGGAATATGTGGCCATCGCTGCCCGTATCGTCGCCGAGAGGATAAATGCGGAAGATGATGCCCGATGACGGTTGTGTGCGGTTGCTGCTGATTGTGGCGGCCGCGACGGTTGCAGACCATGGCACCCCGTGTCGTCAAGACGCGGGGTGTTGTGGTATTGTTGTGCGGGATTCCCGTGAAAAATTAAATGTCGCGCTTCTTGAGCAGGTCGCGTATCTCGGTGAGCAGCTGCTCCTCTCTGGTCGGGGCGGGAGGCGCCGGTGCCGGCGCCGGCTTCGTGCGCGTTATGCGGTTCATTAGCTTCACCATCAGGAATACGCAGAAGGCGAGGATGGCGAAGTCGATGCACTGCTGCAGGAATGCCCCGTAGCAGAGATATACGGGTTCGTATGCTGCTGCCGCAGCCGTGTCGTGCGAGAGGAAATCGGTGCCTGCGGCGACGGCATCGCGTACGCGCGAGATGTCGAGTTTCAGGTTCGAGAAGTCGGCATTGCCGATAAGCACTCCGATCGGAGGCATCAGAACGTCGTTCACCAGCGATGATACGATTTTGCCGAACGCGCCGCCGATGATTACGCCGACAGCCATGTCCATAACATTGCCCTTGAGGGCGAACTCCTTGAATTCCTTGAAGAAAGCCATATTTTTGAGCCGTTGTGACGCATCCGTTGCGATGCGTCGGGTGAAACATGTTTTGCGTATGACGAAAATAGGTGCAGAGGCACATCGGAAACCCTGTCTGCGGAACTGATCATGCCTGACCTTGTATGTTATTCAAATATACGAAAAGTCGAGCGCAGAGACAAGTCGCAACCTGCTGTTTCCCGATTCGGCCATGTCGGACCGCACCCTGTGATTCCGTGTCCGTTATTCGCAAAAAAGGTTATGTCCGAAGCTACGGTGCCATCCGTTTTCACCCCGATATGCCATATCTTCCGGCATGAAGTGTACGGCAAATGCCGTTCCGGATATGATATGGGTTACGAAACAATTAAAAGATGTCGGTTTTTTTGTCTGTTCGCATTAAATATATACCTTTGCAGCGGATTCCGACGAATGATTGTCGTAAAAGCAGCATATCGCGATGAGGTGTATTAACCTATACAACATCAACGACCGACGTTATGACGTCAAGCGTAACAGCTATGACGGCGGCTATGGAGCGAAGAGAGCGTGCGCGTATGTCTGCGCAGCTCTCTTTCGCGTTATTTTACGTGTGTCGGAACGGCACTGCCAACATGGAGTGAAACACATTTTTTCATATTAACTTAATCTTAAATCAGATCGGAATGAAACATCTTTTCTTTTTGATTGTCTCGATTTTGATGATCGGCACCGTGAGCGCCCAGGTCACCACTTCGAGTATCAACGGTAAGGTCACCGATGCGAAAGGTGAGGTTTTGATCGGTGCCACCGTCATTGCGGTGCATACGCCTACCGGAACCCAGTACGGTGCCTTGACCAATGTCGACGGCCGCTACAACATTCAGGGTATGCGTACCGGCGGCCCCTACACGATCACCGTATCGTATGTGGGTTATCAGGCTGTCGAGCTGACCGACATTACGTTGAGCCTCGGTGAGCCCCGTACCTTCGACGTGGCGCTCAAGGAGTCTACGGAGATTGACGCCGTTGTCGTGGTCAGCACGGCCAACAGCCGTTTCAATGCCAACAAGACCGGTGCCGCAGTGAACTTCTCGCGCGGCGTTATCGAGAACCTTCCCACCATCGACCGCAGCATCGCCGACGTGGCTCGTCTGTCGCCTCTGGCAGCTTCGACGAAGAGCTCTACCGGAGGTATCTCGTTTGCCGGAACCAACAACCGTTACAACTCGTTCCAGATCGACGGTACGGTGTCGAACGACGTCTTCGGCCTTACCTCGTCGGGAACCAACGGTGGTCAGACCTCGACCAACCCCATCTCGATGGAGACCATCGAGGAGGTTCAGGTTGTTATCGCACCCTATGACGTTCGTCAGAGCGGTTTCACGGGCGGCGGTATCAATGCCGTAACCAAATCGGGTACCAACTCGTTCCGCGGATCGGCTTACACGTATTTCCGTAACAACAATTTGGTCGGCAAGGGTGCTTCGGGCGAGAAGTATGCCGAGCAGAGCACGCAGACCTACGGTTTCACCTTCGGCGGTCCGCTGGTAAAGGACAAGCTCTTCTTCTTCGTTGGCGGCGAGTACTACAAGGATCAGACTCCCGCTGCTGTGTATGACGAGAACAACATCGACGGTTTCGTTACGATGGATCAGCTCAATCAGATACGTGATCAGTACAAGAAACTCACGGGATACGATGCTGCCGGCTTCGGCCAGCACACGCCCGAGATCTGGTCGGCGAATGTCATCGCACGTATGGACTGGAACATCAACGACAACAACAAGCTGATGCTGCGTTACAACTATGCCGGTGCTTCGGCCGACAAGTATTACACTACGTCGAGCGCATATTACTTCAACGATGCCAGCTACGACCAGCGTAACGAGACCCACTCGCTGGTAGCCGAGCTGCAGTCGCGTATCAGCAACTCTGTTTCGAACGAGCTGCGTGTAGGTTACACCCGCGTTCGTGACTGGCGTGAGGCTGCCGCTCCCAATGGCGCCCCCACCGTGTCGATTTCGGTAAGCAACCCCACCGGCGACTCTAACAAGAATACTACGGTTTATCTCGGAACCGAGTACTGCTCTTATGCAAATCAGCTCGATCAGGATATCTTCACCATCACCGACAACCTTACGTGGTACAAGGGTGACCATACCATCACCTTCGGTACGCATAACGAGTTCTACAAGATGTATAACGTTTATGCGCAGAATGCGACGGGTGCTTGGTCGTTCAGTTCGCTCGACGATTTCATGAACAATGATGCAAATCAGTTCAGATATACTTATTACGAGAGCGACGATCTGGATGAGAACGGCAACTGGGGTGCCAAGTTCGGCGCTGCGCAGTTCGGTCTCTACCTGCAGGACGAGTGGCGTGCCAACGATAAGTTCACTCTCACCTACGGTCTGCGTATGGATGTACCCGTAATTTTCAAGAATCCTTCGGTAAACGATGAGTTCAACAACTCGGATGTTGCAAAGAAATATGGCGTCGCAACGGGCGATATCGCTTCGGGCAATGTCCTGTTCTCGCCCCGTCTGGGTTTCCGCTGGTATGTTGATGAGGACAAGAACGTCCTTCTGCGCGGTGGTATGGGCCTCTTCACGGGCCGTGTACCCTTCGTGTGGATGTCGAACCAATTCTCAAATACCGGTATAGATCAGGTTTCGGTTACGGGTTACAGACCGCAGAATGAAGACGACACTCCTATTCCCGCACTCGGGTCTTCTATTACGGCCGATGATGTCAAGGCAATGGGATTCAATGCCGGCGCCGCCACTATCAATGTCGTAGACAAGAAGTTCAAGTATCCGCAGGTGTTCCGTGTTAATTTGGCTGCCGATTTCAACCTCGGCAACGGATGGTCGGCTACGCTGGAGGCTCTTTACTCGAAGACCTTTAATAACATGTACGTTCAGGATATCGACTATGAAGACAGCGGCAAGAAGTTCTATGCCGTCAATGCCGGTATGGCCAATGCCAACAACACCGCAATCGTTTACGACAACATGACTTCGTACAGCGATATCATCTACCTGAAGAACACGAACAAGGGATATTCTTACTCGCTGACCGCACAGGTGCGCAAATCGTTCGACTTCGGTCTTACGCTCGATGCGGCCTATACGTTCGGTCACTCGTACAGCGTATTCGACGGTACTTCGTCGGTTGCCTACTCTAACTGGAAGTACAACTACGCACGCAATACGAATGATCCCGAGCTTTCGCTCTCGTCGTTCGACATACCCCACCGTGTAATCGCTTCGGTTAACTACAATACCCGTTATGGTAAGAACAACCGTTGGGGAACCAACGTCGCTCTTATCTACGAGGGTCACTCTGGTCAGCCCTATTCGCTTTACTATTACTTCAACAAGAACCTGCCCAATGGCGGATATTCTATGAACGGCGACGGTTACAACGGTAACGACCTGATCTATATCCCCAACGCTGTGGAGGTTATGAACATGAACTGGGCTTCGGAGCAGGATATGAACAACTTCGAGAACTTCATCTTGAGCAACAAGGTGCTGCGCGACAACCGCGGCAAGTACAGCGAGCGCAACAGCATCCGCATGCCTTTCGAGAGCCAGTTCGACTTCAGCTTCTCGCAGGACTTCTACTACAACGTTAAGCGCGGCGGCAAGATCACCTTCATGTGGACGATCATGAACGTGGCAAACCTCCTCAACAAGGATTGGGGCAAGTATTACGCCAACATCTATGCAATCGCTCCGCTGACAGTAACCGGCGTGTCGGAGGTCTTCAACAGCAAGAATGAGGTTGTGGGTTACGAGCCTACCTACTCTTTCTATGAGAACAACATGGACCTCGACGACTACTTCTCGCGCTGGAGAATGCAGTTCGGTATCAGAATTACATTCTAAAGCCGCGTATATACCGCGAATGAACAAAGGGGCCGCATCGGTGGATGCGGCCCCTTGTTATTTTCTGCCGTTAGGGTTATCTTTGCGTAAAGGAAAAACGTGAAATGAGCAAACTCGATCTTTACGGCGTGGAGTACAATCCGCGCGAGGCCGACATGTGCGGCGAGGTGAAGGCCGGTTTCCCGAGCCCTGCCGACGATACGCCTCATGAGAGGCTCGACCTGCTGAAACTGTTGATACGCCACCCCGCCGCGACGTTCTATTTCCGCGTGAGCGGCGTGAGCATGGTGGACGACGACTTTGACGAGGGCGACATAATCGTCGTCGACCGCAGTCTGGAGCCGGACGACGGCCGTGTGGCCGTGTGTTTCATCGATGGCGAGTTCACGTTGAAGCGTATCCGCCGCGACAAGGATTGTATCTGGCTTGTGCCGGCAAATAAACGTTTCGCCCCGATCCGCGTGACGGCCGACAATGAATTTGCCGTGTGGGGCGTAGTGACATATGTGATCAAAAAAGTGTGACACGATGTACGCTTTGGCCGACTGCAATAACTTCTTCGTATCGTGCGAGCGATTGTTTCGTCCCGATCTGAACGGGCGTCCCGTCATCGTGCTCTCGAACAACGACGGCTGCGCCATTGCGCGCAGCAACGAAGCCAAGGCGCTGGGTATAGGCATGGGGGCGCCGCTGTTCAAGATAGCCGACATCGTGCGGTGCAACAATGTGGCGGTATTCTCGGGCAATATGGCCCTTTACGGCGATATCTCTCGCCGCGTGCAGCAGACGCTCATGGAGTTCACCCCCGCCATCGAGCGTTACAGCATAGACGAGGCGTTCCTCGATTTGCGGGGGATGGAGTCGGCCGATTTCGACGCCCTTGCGAAGGAGATCTCGCGCCGCTGCCTGCGTAATACGGGTATACCGGTATCGGTCGGCATAGCCCCGACGAAGACCCTCGCAAAGATTGCCTCCAAATTGTGCAAGCGTTATCCGAAGCTGCGGGGCGGATGTTACATGTACCGCGCTGAGGATGTGGAGAAGGTGTTGCGGAAGTTCCCCGTAGAGGATGTGTGGGGCATCGGGCGCCGCTTCTCGAAACGGCTCGTCGAGTTGGGCATAAAGACCGCTTACGACTTCACGACCCTTTCGCCCGAGTGGGTTCGGGCGCAGATGAGCATTGCCGGTGTGCGTACATGGCGCGAGCTGCGGGGCGAGGCCTGCATAGAGTTCGAGCAGGGATTTCAGGCCAAGCAGTCGATATGCACCTCGCGCAGCTTCGCCACGGAGATATACGACTTCGACGCCCTGGCCGAGCAGGTGGCCAAGTTCGCCTCGATGACGGCCGCGAAGCTGCGCCGCCAGCACTCGGCGTGCAACCAGATGACGGTGTTCGCATGGACGAACCGTTTCAAGGAGGAGTGGACGTCGAACCGCGGCAACAGTTGCGTCACGGTATTCGAGACGGCAACGGACAGCACTCTCGAGATGGTGAAGGCGTCGCATGCGGCTCTTGCGGAGATCTTCGCCCGCGGCTGCGGCTACAAGAAGGCCGGGGCCATAGCCACCTCCATCATACCCAAGGACGGCGTGCAGGCCAACCTTTTCGGCGACACGGATACACAGCGCCATGACCGCCTCATGCGTGCGATGGATGCCATAAACGGCCGGCTGGGGCACGACTCGGTTATAGTTGCCTCGCAGGGCTTCGGCGACGTGCGCAACCAGCACCAGCACCGCTCGCCGCGATATACCACCGAATGGAGCGACCTGCCGACCGTATCGTTATGATGATATGCGATGATATAGGATGAGAGCCGTCCCTCGGGCGGCTCTCATCTTATCGGTTGTACCCTCGCGGCAGCAGCATCTGCCGCAGACGGGCGCATGAGCCCTCGGCGTCGTGTTTGTCGAAGTGGAACGGCACGATACCCTTGGCCCCGGCAGCTACGGTGTTCTCCTTGCGGTCGTCGATGAAGAGCGTCTCGGACGGTTCGAGCGAGAATCGCCTGATCAGAATGTCGTATATCTCGGGCATGGGCTTCACGACGTGCTCCTCGCACGATATGACGTCGCCGTCGAAATAACGGTAGACATCCGTACGGCGCAGGAACGCGATATATTCGCGCGACATGTTCGACAGTACGTAGAGACGGTATCCGGCAGCCTTCAGGTCGTGTATGAGCGCCTCGGTCGGGGCTATGGCCTCCTGCTTCTCTATCGAGAGCAGCACCAGGCGGCGCGCATACTCCTCGTCGGCCCCGCGATATGCGCACAAGTCGCTGATCATCTTGTCGAACGACGATTTGCCGAGGTCGTAGTCCACCCAGAACTGCGGCATGGGCGACTCCATGACGTATGAGAAGAAGCGTTTGAACTCTTCGCTGCATTTGGCCGGATCCTGTGCAAAGACCACGCGGCCCAGATCGAATACGATGTTTTTCATATGTGCAAAGATAACAATACGGCCGCAGAATAGCAAACACGGACACCGCCGTCGGGGCAGGGACGCATCCATGCGATGCCGGTAGCCTATATGACCGCGCGGTGAGGTTCGGTCGTCGCGCAAGTGCCCTGCTGTTTCATCTAAATTTTTCGTTGAAACATTTGTTCATCTAAAAAATTAGTAATACATTTGTATCGGCTTGAAACTGCAACAGACATGAAGAAAAAATCCATATTGACATTGGTGTTGGCCTTCGGGGCATTGTACTGCCACGGGCAGAATATCGTAGGCCGCATAGACTCCACCGCCATCCGGCGTGAGGTCGTGGCCGACGACGGTATCGCCGGGGCTTTGGCCGAGGCGCCGAAGGCGGAGTATCGCTACCTCGTAAACGGAGAGGAGATGTCGGAGAACGAGGCCGACATACGCGTGCGCCCGTGGAACGTGCGTTCGATCCGTTTGCGCAAGACGGAGGATGGTACGATACTGTTGCGCATACGTGCGGGCAGGATGTCGCGCAGCTTCCTCAAGGGGAACGTGTGCGGCATAAAATGGGACAGCAAGTGGTCGGGCGGAGACGAGGTGCGGCGTTATATCTCGTCGTACATCCTGCACAGCGACTACGACAGCATCCGCCGCGCCGAGAATCACCCCAAGGATAAGGTCTTCGTTCCCGAGGCGAAGCATTGGCGGCAGCTCTCGCCCGACGTGGTCTACCTGTTGAACGGGCGCCGTGTCGATGGCGGCACGTTGATATACCTCGAAGGGTCGTTGCTGCAGAAGGTGGATCTGCAGTATCGCCGCCGCGACGTGCGGCGTTTCGGCCCTGATGCGGAGAATGGCGTGATACGCGCTCGTACATTCCGCACGCGCCGTCCGCTGATACTTATAGACGGCGAGCCGGCGCGGCTCAAACGGTGGCTTGCCATGTGCAACATGGAGACCATCAACATGCAGACCCCGGTAAACTATCGTACGCTCTCCCCCATCGACGCATACAAGCGATACGGCCGGCATGCAAAACACGGGGTGCTGTATGTGAGGACGGAATGGGTCGGCGGAGAGTGACGTGTGAAGACAACAAGTTGAATAATATATAATAATGCAGGAACAGTTATGTCAGGATTGAAACGGCGCAGGCAGGAGCTTACGAAAGGCGAAGAGGAGGTTATGCAGGTGCTGTGGGACCTGGGAAAAGGAACGGTGAACGATATCATTGCCCGCATGCCCGACCCCAAGCCCAAATATACGACGGTGGCTACGTTTATCAAGATCCTCGAAAACAAGGAATTCGTACGCCATGAGCCTGTCGGCAAGGGCTTTGTCTACCACCCTGCCGTGGCCAAGGAGGAGTATGCCCGCACGGTGGTGGGCAACATGCTGGCGTCGTATTTCGGCGGTTCGATGTCGAACATGGTGTCGTTCTTCTCGCGGCAGGAGAATATCTCGGCGCGCGAGCTGGACGAGATCATGGAGATAGTCGAGAAGGCCAGAAAACAGTAATACGGTCCAATCTGCGATGATATGAGAGAGTTGGTAACATACATGCTCGAGACGATGGCGTGCAGCGCCGTGCTGATGCTTATGTACGGTGTGCTGCTCGACCGCAGGGTGTCATTTGCGACATGCCGCATATATCTGCTTGCGGCAGTGGTTGCGGCGGCAGTGATTCCTCTGCTGCGCATTCCCGTATGGAATGCTGCACCCTTGGCCTTGGTTGCCGGAGTCACGGCGGGAGATCTCTCCACGGCCGTTGTTGCCGAAACCGGCGGAGCGGGCATGCGCGAGGCGGTACTTGCAGTATATGCGGCCGGAGTGGTCCTGTCGCTTGCGGTCATGGCCATGCAGTTGTACCGTATAGGGTCTATGGCCCGCAGTGGAGAGGTGTTGCGCGGGCATGCGCCGCGCATTGTACGCACGGCGGACAGCATAGCCTCGTTCTCCTTCTTCGGTACCATATACATGAGCCGTGATATTGCCGAAGCCGACATGGCGGCCATAGTGGCGCACGAGAGAAGCCATATCCGCCACAGGCATTCGGCCGAGAAGGTCGCCATGCAGTTGTTGCGTGCCTTGATGTGGTGGAATCCCTTCGTGTGGATAGCGCAGCGCCGCCTGTCGGAGGTGCACGAATACGAAGCCGATGCCGACGTGTTGAGCGAAGGCTACGACGTGAACGATTATATAGCTTCGATATTGAAGAGCTTGTTGGGTTATAGTCCGGACATAGCCAACAGCTTCAGGGATTCCTTAACCAAAAAACGATTCAAAATGATGATTACGAAGAGAAAGAGCAGGTACGCCATGCTCCGCACGTTTGCCGTATTGCCCGTGGCTGCAGCCCTGCTGTGTACGTTCTCCTTTACGGCGAGAGCCGAACAGCCCGAAGTTCCCGTTTCGGAGATCGGGATTGCCGTGGCTGCGGCAGAGACAACGCAGCCGCAGGATCCCCAAAAGAAGGAGGTGTTAATGCGGGCCGAGGTGATGCCCAAATTCAACGGCGGTGATATTCAGGATTTCCGCATGTGGATTATGTCGCAGATCCATTACCCCGAAAGCATGTATGATGCTAATATACAAGGAACGATGCTGGTGGAGTTCGTCATAAACAAGGATGGTAAACTGACCGACATACGTATCATAAAGGAGCTGCACAAGGATGCATCGAAACACGTTGCGGATATACTCTCGAAGTCGCCCTTGTGGAGCCCCGGAATGAATGATGGCAAGGCTGTGGACATTAAGTTCATGATGCCTCTGAATTTCAGACTTTCTGATGGTTCCGCTTCGGGTGCCAAGGTCGCTGCTGCGGCTAGCCGCGAGGGTTAGAAAACCCGAAAGTTGTCGATGAGGCAGTTGCCGTGGGTTACGGCAAGTAGAGACGATGGGAGCGACTTTTCCCAACATAAAGCATAAATCCGCCCCGATCGCGTACCATGCGTAACGCGGTCGAAAACGGGACGATGGCGCGCACGATGCCGTAAGGCCTTGTGCGCGCTGTTTTGAATGTGGTGGGCGGAATGCTCTTGCCGTGCGGATTTCGAGGTCGCCATGAATCGGATGCCGTGTGCCGCCGGCAATGTCGCGAAAATGTGAATAAATGTTTACGTAATGTAATGTTTGTATACTTTTTGGCGTATATTTGCGTTGTTAAAATCGAAAACAACTTAAAATCGTATAAAATGAAAAAACTATTCAACATGGCCATGGTGCTGTTCTCGATCGTGGCTCTCGGCACTTCGTGCAACAAGAAAGATTCTACTCCCGTTTATGTGAGTATAGCCACCATCGAACCAGGATCGGCCATAACCGGCGGATTTTCGGTCGTGTTTGACACCGGAGATACGGCATACGTTACAAATTCCGTGGAGGTCAGCAATCAGGTGACGATCGAGCCGACGTTCGACAATCAGCTGCGTGCCATGATTTACTACGTCATGGAAGAGCAGGAAGTCCCCGGGTACGATGCGGTTATAACCATCCAGGGCCTTCGCGGCATATTCACGGATTACGTGCGTTATATCACCGATCATGACATCGGCAACATCGCGGACTACACCGCATCCATAGGCATCAACGATGGCGCATATGCCAATGACTGGATTACACTCAACTTCACGTTCATGTACGGCGGTCCCAGCAGCAAGGAGCACAAGGTGTATCTCGTATATAACACCAACCCCGATCATGCCGGTATGTTCCAGAGCATGTATAAGGATGACGGATATCTCTATCTCGAGCTCTATCACGACTCGGATGAAGACGGAACGCTTTACGAATACACCGACTACGGCAGCTGGAAACTACGCTCTGACCTGGGCATAGACGTTAATCAGTACAAGGGTATCAAAATCCTGTATCATGATATGAACAGCGATGCCGCGGATACGTTCGTAATGGACCTGTCGGACAATGCAAAGGAACTTAAGATTGAGTAAGAGTAAGTAATACGGTACCCTGCCGTTTAAGGGATCACAATACGCGCTGCGGATTTCCGCAGCGCGTATTTTATTCCTGTTCCCGCCACGTTTTCCGCGCCAGGCCTGCCCTATTCCCGCTCCAATTACGGGGAAAGTTTCGTCCCGTTCCTTTGCGTCCGTATGCACTCCTGTGCGTGCAGAGAACCGGCCATGAGATACGCTTCGAGGGCGTGTCTCATACGCGGATCATGATATGCGGCGGTTGCGCGGCGCAGGTTCTCCGTCTGTGGTGACCGGTGCGGCCTCGTGCGGTATGGCGTTGTATTGTGCTGCCGGTCGGTCGGGTGTTTCGGCGGGAGATTATACTATAAACAAAGAGCCTGCCCTCATCATGGAGGGCAGGCTCTTTTCGGATATTCGGACGGCTTATGCGCCGAAGTTGTCGTAGAGAATGTTCTCGGGCGGTACGCCGAGGTTGTCGAGCATCTTCACTACCGAGGCCGACATCATCGGAGGTCCGCACATGAGGTAGATGCAGCCCTCGGGATCCTCGTGGTTCTTGAGGTAGTTCTCATAGAGGACGTTGTGTACGAATCCGGCCTTGTAGGGAACGCCTGCGGCATCCGCTGCGGGATCGGGACGGTCGAGAGCCAGGTGGAACGAGAAGTTGGGGAACTCCTTTTCTATCTGGTGGAAATCCTCGAGGTAGAATGCCTCCTTGAGCGAGCGGGCACCGTACCAGAACGATACGGGGCGCTTGGTCTTCTCGGTCTTGAACAGGTGCATCAGATGGCTTCGCATGGGGGCCATGCCGGCGCCGCCGCCGATGAAGATGAGTTCCTGGTCGTCGGGCAGGTTGTCCGGCAGGAAGAACTCTCCGTAGGGGCCCGAGATGGTGATCTTGTCTCCCGGCTTGAGCGAGTAGATATACGATGAGCATACACCCGGGTTGACGTTCATGAAGCGTCCCGTGGCACGGTCAAACGGCGGAGTGGCTATACGTACGTTGAGTTTGATCACATTGCCCTCGGCCGGATACGTTGCGCATGAGTAGGCACGTACCTGCGGCTCGGTGTTGACCATCTTCAGGTCGAAGACATGCATCTTCTCCCAATCCTCGCGGTATTCGGGATCGACGTCGATATTCTTGAAGTCGACGGTAACGGCCGGCACGTCGATCTGGATGTAACCGCCGCTGCGGAAATTCAGATCCTCGCCCTCGGGCAGCTTCACCACGAACTCCTTGATGAAGGTCGCCACATTGTGGTTCGACACCACCTCGCACTCCCACTTCTTGATGCTCAACACCGAGGCGGGAACAGCGATCTTCATGTTCTCCTTGACCTTGACCTGACATCCCAGACGCCAGTGGTCCTGAATCTGTTTGCGGTTGAAGAAACCGGTTTCGGTGGGCAGGATGTCACCGCCGCCCTCCAGCACCTGGCACTTGCACTGTCCGCAGGCACCCTTGCCGCCGCATGCCGAAGGCAGGAATATGCCCTGCGACGTGAGCGTGTTCAGAAGCGACGATCCGCCGGCTACGGTGAGCACCTTCTTGCCGTCGTTGATGTCGATAGTGACATCGCCCGAGGTGGTGAGCTTGGCCTTTGCGAAGAGAAGCAGAGCCACCAGAATCAGCGTCACCGCAAGAAAGGCTGCTATCGCAACGATAATAACTGTAATTAAATTCATTGTGCTATTCTCTTGTTAAAGGTTACAACTTGATTCCCGAGAAGATCATGAACGCTATACCCATCAGGCCCGTGATGATGAAGGCGATACCGGGGCCCTTCAACGCCGCGGGGATGCGCGAGTACTGTGTTTTCTCGCGTATGGCGGCCATCATGACGATGGCGAGCCACCAGCCCAGACCCGAACCCAGTCCGTAGACGATGCTCTGCCAGGTGTTGGTGATGGCGCCGGCGGCGACCTTCTGCTGCATGAAGAGCGACCCTCCGAGGATGGCGCAGTTCACGGCGATCAGCGGCAGGAATATACCCAGCTGGTTGTAGAGCGTGGGCGAGAACTTCTCGACGATCATCTCCACGAGCTGCGTGAACGATGCGATCACGGCGATGAAGACGATGAACGACAGGAAGCTCAAGTCGACACCCTCGACCAGTGCGTTGGCCTTGAGTACGTATTCGTTGAGCAGGTAGTTCAGAGGTACGGTCATTACCATGACGAAGGTAACGGCGGCACCCAATCCCAATGCGGTCTTTACGCTCTTCGAGACGGCGATGTAGGAGCACATGCCGAAGAAGAAGGCGAAGACCATGTTGTCGATGAAAATCGAACGTATGAAAAGATTCAGTGTTTCCATATTCTACCTCCTATTTTTCCTGCAAGTCCTTATTGAGTGAGCGGTGTACCCAGATGATGCAGCCGACGATTATCAGCGCCATGGGCGGGAAGAGCATGAGTCCTATGTTCGAGTAGAAACCGCCGTTTGCGATATACCAGCTCTGCGGTATCACCTGCATGCCGAACAGCTGTCCCGAACCGAACAGCTCGCGGAAGAAGGCTATGATAAGCAGTATGGCCGCATATCCGAGGCCGTTGCCGATACCGTCGAGGAACGAATCCCAGGGTTTGTTGCCCAGGGCGTAGGCCTCGACGCGGCCCATGATGATACAGTTCGTAATGATAAGACCCACGTATACCGAGAGCTGCTTCGACACGTCATAGACGTATGCCTTGAGGAACTGGTCCACGAGGATCACCAGCGCGGCGATGACAACGAGCTGTACGATGATACGTATGCGCGACGGAATACCTTTGCGCAGGCTCGACATCACGAGGTTCGAGAAGGCCGTTACGACCATCACCGACAATCCCATGACCAGCGCGGGCTTCATCTTCACCGTCACGGCCAGCGACGAGCAGATACCCAGAATCTGGACGATGACGGGGTTGTTCAGGCTCAGCGGGTTGGTTAGATTTTTAATATTCATATTCCGCTTCTTTAATTGTTAGACATGGTTGAATTGGCCGCCTTGTTGGCCTCGATGTAGGGCAGGTAGTTCTTCAGGCAGTCGTGCAGCATGGCCGTCACGCCGTCCGAAGTCTTCGTGCCGCCGGTGATGGCATCCACCTCATGTGCGTAGTTGGGGTCGCTGGGGTTCGTGCCGCCCTTCTTGAGGGTTACCGAGACGAAGTTGCCGCCGTCGTCGAAGATCGTCTTGCCGACATAGAGCGCCTGATGCGGAGCCGATGCGATCTCGGCGCCCAGACCCGGCGTCTCGCCCTTGTGGTCCATGACGATACCCTTTACCGTATTGAGGTCGGGCTCCAGCGCTATGTAGCCCCAGATGTCGCCCCACAGACCCGCTCCGAATACGGGTATCACGACGCTGCCGTTCTTGGCCTTGAAAATGGGATATTCGCCCGCCTCGAGCGTCGATCGCATGTCCTGCAGCGCGGCGAAGACATCGGCCTCGCTCTTGCCTGCAACGGCATTTCCCGAGGCATCGAGTATCTGCGCCTCGGCGATCACGTCGGCGTAGTTGGTCGTCTGCGGATCCTCGCCCAGAGCCTTGACGATCTGCTGCTGCTTCTCGTTAAGGATATTGGCGTTCTGGCGTCCCTGCAGCGAGAACGATGCTACGGCCAGAAGCGCCGCAACGAGTACGACCATCACGACCGAATAGAGAATTATGTAAGCGTTGCTGTTGACGTCGCTGAAGAGTCCCTTGGGCTTCTGCTCGACGAACTCCGATGCCGGCACGCCGCAAACGGGACATTTCTCGGGTGCGGCATCGCCCTCATGAACGTATCCGCACACTTTGCATATAAATTTTTTCTTTGCCATATTCCCGTCTTATTTTACAGTCTTGATACGATTCTTGCGTCTTCTGATGTTGGCCTCCACCACGAAGTAGTCGATCGTGGGCGCGAGGGCATTCATGAAGAGTATTGCGAGCATCATGCCTTCGGGGTATGCCGGGTTGACGACGCGCGTCATTACGGCCAGCGCACCGGTCATGAAGCCCACGATATATTTGCCCGTGTCGGTCTGTGCCGAGGTGACGGGGTCGGTGGCCATGAATACGGCGCCGAAGGCGAAGCCGCCCACAAGCAGGTGGTAGTATGCGGGATACTCCGTAACGCCCAGAGCCTGGAACAGGTAACCCATAGCCAGACCTCCCACGAATACGCTCAGCATCGTGCGCCACGATGCCACGCCCGTGAAGAGCAGGATGGCTGCGCCGATGAGTATGCAGAGCGTCGAGGTCTCGCCGAACGAACCGGGGATGAAACCGAGGAAGGCGTCCAGCGCGCTCCACTGCATGTCGCCCTTCGTGGCGAGCTGCTCGAGAGCCGTGGCGCCCGATACGCCGTCGACCTGTGCGCCCATCATGGTCCACTTCGAGTACCACACCTCCTCACCCGACATCTGGGGCGTGAAGGCGAAGAATACGAAGGCGCGGGCCGTAAGTGCGGGGTTGAAGATATTCATACCCGTACCGCCGAAGACCTCCTTTACGAATACTACCGAGAATGCCACGCCCAGGGCCACCATCCACAGCGGGGTGCTGACGGGCATGATCATCGGGATGAGGAGTCCCGTTACGAGGTAACCCTCGTTGACTTCCTCGTGGCGCATCTGCGCATAGGCGAACTCGATGGCCAGACCCACGATGTACGATACGCACACCATGGGAAGGATGCGCACCAGACCGTAGAAGAATGCCGTGAAGCCGCTCAGGCCCACCAGCGCGCCGGTGTTGTAGCATCCGAAGAGGAATGCGGGGATAAGGGCCACGACGACGACGATCATCGTACGCTTCATATCGTTGCAGTCGCGGATATGGGCGCCCTTCTGGGTAGTGGTGTTGGGCACGAAGAGGAACGTCTCGAAGGCCTCGAACGTCGAGCCCAGAAAGCTCAGCTTGCCGCCCTCGGAAAAGGTCGGCTTCAGATTGTCTACTATTTTTCTCAGACCCATAGCTAACACTCCTTAATCATTAAGTTAATACCGTCGCGTACCAGCTGCTGAATCTCGGTCTTCGAGGGATCGACGAATTCGCACAGGGCAACATCCTCCTCGATGATCTCGTAGATGCCGAGATTCTCCATCTTGTCGATGTCGCCGGCCATGATGGCCTTGAACAGGTACATCGGATAAATATCCATAGGCAGATACTGCTCGAAGAGTCCCGTAACGACAAACGGACGCTCGCCGCCGTTGAGATTGGTGTCGAGGCGGTACTGCTTCTTGGGGCAGAGCCACGAGAAATATGCGTGCGACACCGAGAACTTGTTGAATCGCGGTGCTGCCCAGCCCAGAAGTTCGTATTTGTCGCCCTCGGGGATTACGGTTATCTGGTTGGCGAAGAATGAATCGAAGCCGTCGGCGGCGACCTTCTTGCCCGTGAGTACGTTGCCCGAGATGATGCGCACGCTGCCGCCGTCGGCCTGGGGCTTGATGTTGCCCTCGACGACAGAGGCTACGGGTGCGCCGCTGATGATGCGGTAATACTGCGGTTTTGCGACCTCGCTGCCCGTCAGTGCTATGACCTTGTGCAGGTCTACCTTTCCCGTCAGGAAGAGACGTCCGATGGCGGCCACATGCTGGATGTTGACCGTCCATACGATGTCGCCCTTGGCGATGGGGTCGATGTGGTGGATCTGGATACCCACGTTGCCTGCGGGGTGTTTGCCTGCGAAGGTGTGCAGCTCAACGCCCGTGAAGGAACTCATCTCACCCTCTGCGCCGGCCTTCATCGAGAGATGAACCTTGCCGTCGGTAAGGGCGGCCAACACGTCGAAGCCCTTCTGCAGGGCAGCCTTCTCGCCGCGCAGGGCGAAGTTCATGTCGGGGGCCAGAGGCGCTGAATCGAACGCCGAGACGAATACGGCCTTCGGCTTGTCGTCGGGATTGGCGACGATGCCGTAGGGACGCTGCTGGATCATGGTCCACAGACCCGACTTGAGCAACACCTCCACGATCCGGGCGCGGTCGGCCTTACGCAAATCGGCGACGGGGAACTCCTCGTACTCCTGTGTGGCGTCGGCGTCGACCACCACGTTGAGAATCCTTCGCTTCTCACCGCGGTTGACCGCTGCGACCGTGCCGCTCACGGGCGACGTGAACAACACTCGGCTGTCCTTCTTGTCGAAGAACAGAGGCGCGCCGGCCTTCACCTTGTCGCCTACCTTCACCAACAGTTTGGGAGTCAACCCCTCAAAATCCAGGGGTGAGACGGCATACTGCCTGGCCATCGGCACTTCGACCAATGACTCCGACGCCTTACCCTGAAGATTGATGTCGAGACCTTTCCGTAGTTTAATGATTTTCGACATAGATCTTTAATTAAATGAATGGTTTTTGCTTGTATTTATGCTAATAATAAATTTGTTGCAAAAGATTTTCCTGACGTAACTGCCTTAAAACGCGCACGAAGGTACGATTTTTTTCGCAGTTTCCGTAAGAATCCGCGCAATATTTTCTTTTGCAGGCGTTTTTTCGTATTTTTCCATACATTTGCATAGTGTTACTTGTGTATGAGCCCTTTTGTCGACATACATACGCACCGTTTCTCGGGTCGTGTCATCGAGTTACGCGCCCGGGGCGTGCATCCCTGGCAGGCCGGGGAATTCGATCGGGAACAGCGTTTTTCTGATGACATCTTCGCGGGGGCGCAGGCTGTGGGCGAAACGGGCCTTGACTATGCGTGCGGTGTCGACCGTGCGGCGCAGGAGCGTCTGTTCCGATTGCATCTCGAGGCGGCGGAACGGCTGTCGCTGCCGGTGGTGTTGCATTGTGTGAGGGCCTTCGAGCCCGTTATGGAGATCCTGCGGCGATACCGTCTGCGAGCGGTCATATTCCACGGCTTCATCGGATCGCCGCAGCAGGCGGCGCGGGCCGTGCAGCGCGGGTATTATCTCTCGTTCGGGCCGTCGGCGCAAAGGTCGCCGCGAACGATGGAGGCATTGCGCGGCTGCCCCGCCGACCGCATCTTCGCCGAAACGGACGACACGGGGGCCGACATTGCGGAGGTCTATGCCATGATATGCGAGGCGCGCGGCATGGCGATGGAGACTCTCAAGGAACGCATCATGCTGAACTATTGCGATATATTCGGAAAAGATGGAGAGAAATAAGGAAAAATGGTTGGAGCGTACCGAACTGTTGCTCGGGGAGGAGAAGCTCGAGAGGCTGCGCCGCTCGCGTGTGCTTGTTGTCGGTTTGGGCGGCGTGGGGGCCTATGCCGCCGAGATGATCGCCCGCGCGGGTGTGGGACACATGACCGTGGCCGATGCCGACGTGGTGTCGGAGACGAACATCAACCGCCAGCTCATAGCTCTGCACTCGACCGTGGGACGGCACAAGACCGAGGTGATGGCCGAACGCCTGCGAGACATTAACCCCGACATCGACCTGCATACGGTGGCGCGTTTCATCAAGGACGAGGAGACATACGCGCTGCTCGACTCCGACCGCTTCGATTATGTGGTGGACGCCATCGACACCCTCTCGCCCAAGTTGGCGCTGATAATCGGCGCGATGGAGCGAAACATGCCTCTGGTCAGTTCGATGGGTGCGGGGGCGAAGACGGACCCCGCGCGGATGGAGATCGCCGACATCTCGGCGACGCACCACTGCCCGCTGGCGCACATGCTGCGCAAGCGCCTGCACAAGGCGGGCATACGGTCGGGATTTACGGCGGTCTTCTCGCCCGAGCCGGTACGCGAGGGTGCCGTGGTGCTGTGCGAGGAGCAGAACAAGAAATCGAACATGGGGACCATATCCTACATCCCGGCCACGTTCGGCATAGGGTGCGCCTCGGTTGTGGTGCGCGGCCTTATCGGAGAATTTTAGGGGCCGGACGGGCGGTTTGAATATTGTAAAAACGAAAATCGAAAATACCATGAAAATTGTCTTTCTGGATGAATACTCGGTGTGCGGCCGCAGCATGGCTGCCGTGAGCCGCTTCGGCGAATATACGGGTTACGAGGTCACGGCGCCAGAACAGGTTGTGGAGCGCTGCGCCGATGCCGACATAGTGATAACCAACAAGGTGGTGATCGACGCCGGGGCCATGTCGCGTCTGCCGCGCCTGAAACTGATATGTGTGGCGGCCACGGGGATGAACAACGTCGACCTTGCGGCTGCGGCCGACCGCGGCATCGAGGTGCGCAACGCCGTGGGATACTCGACCTACGCCGTGGCGGAGACCACACTGGGCGCCGCGCTGGCCCTGCTGCGCGAGACGGTCTATTACGACGGGTATTTCAAGTCGGGACGATATGCCGCCTCGGACCGTATCTTCAACTTCGACCGCCCGACGGGGCAGTTGCGCGGCCGCCGCTGGGGTGTCGTCGGCATGGGCAACATAGGCCGCGAGGTGGCGCGCCTTGCCACGGCCTTCGGGTGCGAGGTGGCATACACTTCCACTTCGGGTGTTGTGCGCAGGGAGGAGTACCCTGCCCTGCCGCTCGACGAGCTGCTTGCCGTGTCGGATGTCGTGTCGGTGCATTGCCCGCTGAACGACCGCACGCGCGGTTTGATCGGTGAGGCGGAGCTGTCTTGCATGAAGCCTTCGGCGATACTCATAAACGTCGCCCGCGGCGGCATCGTCGATGAGGCGGCGCTGGCCCGAGCGCTCGATGCGGGCGCGATACGCGGCGCGGCGCTCGATGTATTCTCGTCGGAGCCGCTGCGCGAGTCGCCCTTATATGCGCTGAAAGACCCCTGTCGTCTGCTGGCCTCGCCGCACAACGCATGGTCGCCCGTCGAGGCGATCGACCGTCTTATCGGCTGCGTTGTGGCCAATATCGAGGAGTTTGTCTCGCGCCAACGTTGTTAGTGCATTGGTAATCAGACGGGTAGTTCAATCCGTACCGCACCCACCCCGCCGACGGGGAAGTGCGGTACGGGATTTTTTTATGGCTGAAAATCTTGTTTTCTGTCGGGCGGTAAGCATTTTTTTGCTAAAAAATTTTTTTGCTAAATTTGCTCTATACCTTTATTCCCAATCTATCACTATTCAAGTTACCTTTCTATGATTTTGAAGAGATTTTTCATCACGCTTCTTGCATCGGTGTCGTTCATAGCCGTGCGGGCGGGCGAACCGTGGCAATGGCCCGTTGCCGGAGCCGAGGCCGGCGACAGTATTATATACAAACCCCAAACCTACATTGGCGAGGAGCTGAATTTCGACCATCTGTTCATCGCCGCACCTCTTGATGCCGTAGTGGTCGCACCCGACGATTGTGTGGTTACGTCGGTCGGATGGAACTATTCGCCTTCGCTGTCGTCGGCGACGAGTTCGGGCATCGTGCCGGGAGAGGACTTCGACACGCGGGCCAAGGATATGGCCGAGGGTATCGGGCGCGGTGCCGACCCGAAGCATGTGAACCATTCGATAGGATTGCGAGTGGCTGACGGACGGACGATATATATCAGCGGCTTGCGCATCGACAGTGCCTTCAAGACGGGCGAGAGCATCGCGCGCGGCGACACTTTGGGCCGTGTGCGGTATTCATACCGTCTGGTCGAGGAGCCTTCGATCATGTTCTCCGTTACGTCGCGCGGCGGCAAGGTCGACGACCCGATGACGCCGTTAGGCCTCGCGACGTCGTTCATCCCGCCGCAGGAGCTGAAGCCCGTTACGGAACTTACCGTGGAGCAGGCGCACGAGGACATCGACGTTATGATCGACGCCTTCATCGACTGCTACCCTTCGCTCGACGACCTCATCTCGCGCGAGGAGCTGGAGGAGTACCGGCGCGAGACGAAAGCGTCGGTGACGGAGATCATTCCGATCAAGAAGTTCAGGGAGATAATGGAGCGCACGAATGCCCTGCTGCACGATTCACATGTGGCTTTTTGGGGCATTTCGGGATCTGGCGAACAGAGGTACTGGGATATGTATATCGGGCGTGTGGGCGACGATGTGCGCATAGTTCTGGCAATGGATGGCTTCGAGGAGTATCTCAACCGCCGTGTTGCGGCCGTGGACGGCATTGCGGCCGACTCGCTACTGCGTATGACGGCGCAGTATGTGGGCGGATACGATGCCGCCGTGGAGGAGTACTTGAAGTGTACGCAGTTCGGTACGCTCATGTGGTCGTATATAGACTACCGTCCCGACACGGAGGGTCGAGGTTGCGAGGTGACCTTCGACGACGGTACCTCGCTCCATGTCGAGGGCCATATATGGAAAGGCGAAAAGTTGAGTTACTCGCCTTCGCGCCGCGATTACCTGTCGGTTAACCGCACGGGCAAGAACTTCGACCTGAAGATGCTCAACGACTCGGTCGCATATATCGGCCTTGCGACTTTCCAGCTCAACGAGGTCGAGACCGAGCAGATACGCGACTTCATTGCCGCGCGCCACTCCGTGCCGCACCTTATATTTGATATGCGCAACAACGGCGGCGGCCATGACGAGGTGCTGCGCAAGCTGCTCTCCTACTGCTCGGACCGTCCGTATGTCGCCGTCGATGGTTACAGCAAGGTTATGCACCACTCGTTCCCGTCATTTGCCCATGCGCGCAACTACACGGCCGACATGGAGCTCTTCGGTGATGAATACGCAGCCGAGGATGGCCGCGACGGCCTGTATTGCCGCAGCGAGTCGAATCCTATCATGCCCGACTCTGTGGCGCATTACGGCGGCAGGCTCTATGTGCTGGTGAACGAAAATTCATGCTCGGCGGCGACACTCTTCCCTGCCAACGTGCTGCGCTCGCACCGCGGGCTGATAATCGGTCGTGAGACCCGCACCGCATACCACTACATGACGGCGTTGAAGTTTGTGGACATCTGCCTGCCCCACTCGCGCGTGACATGGCACATACCGCTGGTAAAGTGCGTCTTCGACACGACGGAAAATCCCCGCATACCCTACGGCCGCGGTGTCATTCCCGACATATATGTACCTTTGACCTACGAGGAGGTTGCTTCAATCAACGGCGATGCCATCCTCAACCGTGCGCTGGAGGCGATAGCCAACGGCGAGTATCTCGGCGAAAATCCCTTCGGGGATGATGCCGAGGGCGTATGCGTCGTGCCGGTATGGGTGTGGTGGACGGCTGCGGCCGTGGCGTTGTTGTTGCTGCTCATGCTGTTGAGCCGTAACAGGAAATAACGGGCAGCGACAACAGTTGAAAAATCAGGGCCGCACCTTTTACGGGTGCGGCCTTGTTCGTGCGTTGCCTGTCGGGGTTACTTGCAGGCCTTCAGCCCGCGGATGACGGCCGAGGTAAAACCAGCGTGTTCCATCTCGTTAAGGCCGCGTATGGTGATGCCGCCCGCCGTGGTTACGCGGTCGATCTCCTGCTCGGGGTGCGAACCGTTGTGCAGCACGAGCTGCGCCGCGCCGACCATAGTCTGTGCCACGATACGCGATGCCTGCGATGCTGGCATACCAAGCTCCACACCGCCCTCGGCGGCGGCGCGCATGTATCGCAGGGCGAAGGCTATGCCGCACGAGGCGAGGATCATGCCCGTCTCCAACTGCTTCTCGTCGACGGCCATCGCCTCACCCATCATGCCGAAGAGTGACATTACGCTCGCCATCTGCTCCTCGCTGGCATTGACGGCCGTGACGAAGGTCATGCCGCAGCCCAGCTCGACGGCCGTATTGGGTATGGCGCGGACAATCGTCCACGGCTTTGCCGTGGGCTGGAGCCAGTCGGCCAACTGTACGAACGGCACCCCGGCAACGACCGATACCAATATCTGCCGTGAGGCATCCAGCGCAGGCCGTATCTGACGCACAACGCTCTCTGCGTACCACGGCTTGACGGCCACGATGACCACATCGGCACCCTTTGCGGCGGCCATGTTGTCGGTGGTGACGGTTATCAGGGGGTATTTCTCGTGCAGACGCTCGAGCTTTTCGGACGAACGGTTCGAGCAGACGATCTCTCCCTCGGCGAAGCGGCCGCTTGCGGCCAGCCCGCATGCTATGGCGCCTCCCATGTTGCCGGCGCCTATGATTGCTACTTTCATAATCCGATACTTGTTGGTTACGCAGGTAAAGGTACGAAAAATCCCCGAGAAGCGTCTGCCTCGCGGGGATTTTGACCAATATGTGAGACGTTTATTTCATCTCTACAAGAGGCTTGCCCGTCATCTCGGCAGGCTGCTCGAGTCCCATGAGTTTGAGAACCGTGGGGGCCACGTCGGCAAGAATGCCGTTGTGGACGCTCTTCACACGGTCCGATACCACCACGATGGGCACGGGATTGAGCGAGTGTGCCGTATTGGGCGTGCCGTCGGCGTTGATGGCGTGGTCGGCATTGCCGTGGTCGGCGATCATGACCACCTCGTAGCCGTTGGCCTTGGCGGCCTCGACAACGGCCGAAACACACTCGTCTACGGCCTTGACGGCCTTCTGTATGGCCTCATACACTCCCGTGTGGCCTACCATGTCGCCGTTGGCGAAATTCAGGCAGATGAAGTCGAACTTCTGCGTGCCCAGAGCCTCCACCAGCTTGTCCTTCACCTCGTATGCGCTCATCTCGGGCTTCAGGTCATAGGTCGCAACCTTGGGCGACGCTACCAGAATACGGTCCTCGCCGGCGAACTTCTCCTCGCGGCCGCCGTTCAGGAAGAAGGTCACGTGGGCATACTTCTCGGTCTCGGCGATACGCAGCTGCGAGAGGCCGAGCGACGAGACATATTCGCCTATGGTGTTCTTCACGTTCTCCTTGTCGAAGAGTATGTGCAGCCCCTCGAACTTGGCGTCGTAGGGCGTCATGCAGCAGTAATAGAGCGGCAGCGTGTGCATGCCCTGCTCGGGCATGTCCTCCTGCGTCAGGACGATGGTGATCTCCTTTGCGCGGTCATTGCGGTAGTTGAAGAAGATGACCATGTCGTCGGGCTTGATGCAGCCCACGGCCTTGCCGTTCTCGTCGATGCGGACGATGGGCTTCACGAACTCGTCCGTCACGCCGGCGTCATACGAGCGCTGCATCGCCTCCACCATGTCGGTGGCGGCATCGCCCACGCCGTTTACGAGCATGTCGTACGCAACCTTCACACGCTCCCAGCGCTTGTCGCGGTCCATGGCGTAGTAACGGCCTATGATCGAGGCGATCTTGCCCGTGGTGGCGGCCAGATGCTTCTCCAGGTCGGCGATGAAGCCCTTGCCGCTCTTGGGGTCGGTGTCGCGGCCGTCCATGAAGCAGTGTATGAAGGTGTTTTTGATGCCGTAGTGCTTGGCTATCTCGCAGAGCTTGTAGAGGTGGTCGATCGACGAGTGTACGCCGCCGTCCGACGTCAGGCCCATGAAGTGTACGTTCACGCCCTTCTGCTTGGCGTACTCGAACGCCTTGACGATTTCGGGGTTCTGCAGGATCGAGTTGTCGGCGCAGGCACGGTTGATCTTCACCAGGTCTTGATATACCACGCGGCCGGCACCGATGTTAAGGTGCCCTACCTCCGAGTTGCCCATCTGTCCGTCGGGCAGCCCGACATTCTCGCCGTCGGTGCGCAGCTGCGCATGCGGGTATTTCTCGGTGAGAGCCGTGATGTAGGCGGGATGCATCGTATAGATGACATCCGATTTCGAGCGGTCGCCGATTCCCCAACCGTCGAGAATCATCAATAATACTTTCTTGTCCATAGCTTTATACGTTTTACTTCTTACTTCAACTTCGACATTATTATCTCCACTGCCGTGTCGATTGCCTTCTGCAACCCCTCGGCATTCTTGCCGCCGGCCGTGGCGAAGAACTTCTGTCCGCCGCCGCCGCCCTCGATGGCCTTGGCAGCCTCGCGCACTACGGCGCCGGCATCGACGCCGCGGGCCACGATGTCGTCACCCAGCATTATGGTGAGCGTAGGCTTGTCGCCTGCCGCCGAGCCGAACACGATCACTATGTCCGAGGCCTTCGACCGCAAAGTGTAGGCCAAGTCCTTCATCATGTTCGAGGCATATGGCATCTGGCGTGCGATGACGTATACGTCGTCGAACTGCTTGCGCTCGGCCAGGATCTTGTCGGCGAGCGTCGCTATCTGCTCCTTGTGCAGCTGCTCGACCTCCTTCTGAAGCGACTCGTTGCTCTCGAGCAGCTTCTGTATAGACTGCTCTACCTTCGGGTTGTTTATGAGGCGGACAACGTTGTGTATCTGGTCTTCCACGGCGTAGAGCATCGACTCCGCCTGCTCGGCCGTAACGGCCTCGATGCGGCGTACGCCGGCCGAGATGGCGCTCTCGCTGATGATCTTGAAGAGACCTATGGTTCCCGTGGCCGAAGTGTGCGTACCGCCGCACAGTTCTACCGAGTCGCCGAAGCGCACCATGCGCACACGGTCGCCGTATTTCTCGCCGAAGAGCATGATGGCTCCCGCCTCGCGCGCCTCCTCGATGGTGGCGTCGCGACGCTCCTCGAGCGGGTAGTTGGCGCGGATGGCCTTGTTTACGAGGCGCTCCACCTCGCGCAGCTGCTCGGGCGTGACCTTCTGGAAGTGCGAGAAGTCGAAACGCAGCCCCTGCGGCGTCACCATAGATCCCTTCTGCTCGACGTGCGGGCCAAGAACCTTGCGCAGGGCGGCATCGAGAAGGTGCGTCGCCGTGTGGTTGTTGGCGGCAGCCTGGCGTTTGACGGGATCTACCACGGCGGTGAACTCCGCCTCGGGATTCTCTGGCAGACGCGTGGCTATATGTATGATAAGGCCGTTCTCCTTTTCGGTGGCGACGATATCCAAACGCTCCTTGTCGTTCTCGATATATCCCGTATCGCCTATCTGGCCGCCCGAGTTGCCGTAGAATGGCGTGCGGTCGAATACCAGCTGGTAGGTGGTCTTCCCCTTCGACGTCACGCGGCGGTAACGGGCAATGTGAACGGGAGCCGTCAGCGTGTCGTATCCGATGAACTCGCTGCTCTCGATGGGCAGCAGCTCCTGCCAGTCATCGACGTCCTGTGCCGCGGCATTGCGCGAGCGCTGCTTCTGCATCTGGAGCTCCTTCTCGAAACCCTCGAGGTCGACCTCGACACCCTGCTCGCGGGCGATAAGTTCCGTAAGGTCGATCGGGAAGCCGAACGTATCATACAGTTCGAAGGCATCCTTGCCCGAGATGCGGCCACCCTTGCCGACGCGTGCGATGACGCCGTCGAGAAGGTTTATGCCCGTGGCGAGTGTGCGCAGGAAGGCGCTCTCCTCCTCCTCGATGACACGCTCGATAAGCGTCTGCTGCTGGCGCAGCTCGGGGAACTGGTGTCCCATCTGCTCGGCCAGGCCTGCGACGAGCTTGCAGAGCGTGGGCTCGGTGAAGCCCAGATATGTGTAGCCGTAGCGTACGGCGCGGCGCAGGATGCGGCGGATGACATATCCGGCCTTGGCGTTTGCGGGCAGCTGCCCGTCCGCTATCGAGAAGGCAATGGCTCGCAGGTGGTCGGCCATGACTCGCATGGCGATGTCGCATTTCGGGTCGTCACCGTAACGGCGGCCGGCCATGGCGGCGATACGCTCGATCGTGGGCTGGAAGACGTCGGTGTCGTAGTTCGACTTTTTGCCCTGAAGTATCATGCAGAGGCGCTCGAATCCCATGCCCGTGTCGACGTGCTTTGCCGGCAGCGGCTCCAACTCGCCGCTCGCCTTGCGGTTGAACTGCATGAAGACGAGGTTCCAGATCTCGATTACGAGGTGGTGTCCCTTGTTGACCATCTCGCGGCCCGGGACGGCGGCGACGTCGGCCTCGTCACGCAGGTCGAAGTGTATCTCGCTGCAGGGGCCGCACGGACCCGTCTCGCCCATCTCCCAGAAGTTGTCGTGCTTGTCGCCCTTGATTATATGGTCTTCGGGAAGGTACTGTTTCCAATAGTCGTACGCCTCCTGGTCGAAGGGGACGCCGTCGGCCTCGCTGCCCTCGAATACGGTGGCGTACATGCGCTCCTTGGGCAGGTGGTAGACCTCGGTGAGAAGCTCCCAGGCCCACGCTATGGCCTCCTTCTTGAAGTAGTCGCCGAAAGACCAGTTGCCGAGCATCTCGAACATCGTGTGGTGGTAGGTGTCGTGTCCGACCTCCTCCAGATCGTTGTGTTTGCCCGAGACACGCAGGCATTTCTGCGTATCGGCCACGCGCGGATATTTGCGCGGGGCGTTGCCCAGGAATATCTCCTTGAACTGGTTCATTCCGGCGTTGGTAAACATCAGCGTGGGGTCGTTCTTCACCACCATGGGCGCCGACGGCACGATCGTGTGCTGCTTGCTGCGGAAAAATTCGAGAAAAGCCTCTCTGATTTTGTTCGATTCCATATATATGATTTTACTTGTCTTGCCGTTTATATAATGTTGTTTCGGATTGCAAAATTACACATTTTACGTTAAATTTGCACCGATAATTAAGTTATTTTATAAATATAAACATGAAGTTGCCCGTTGACGAGAAGCGTGTGGAGGATGAGGTCAAAAGTCTCGTCTATCGGCTGCGGTCTTATCGCCTGCTGCGCAACCTGCTCATAGGATTCATCCTGGTGGCGCTGGTGAACGTACTCTTCACCTCGTTGTTCTATACCCCCAAGATGTACCGTATCGTGGAGCGTAACCGTGAACTGGTCCTCAAATACGAGATCCTGCAGAACAGAATACGCGCCTCGCAGCACAGGCTCGAGGAGATCAAACACCGCGACAACTTCGTCTACAGGCCGCTCTTTTCGTCGGACACGATCTCGATTGACGGCATATATTCCCATTACGACCGTTCGAAATACGCCTCGGCCGACGGCGACGAATATTCGCCTCTGATGCTCTCGACGTGGCTTGAACTCGATCAGCTGGCGCGCAGCCTCTACCTGGAGTCCAAGTCGCTCGACCACCTGCAGGTGCTGGCCAAGGACAAGGAGAAGTTCTCGACGGCGATCCCCGCCGTGTGGCCCATCGACCGCACCAAACTGCGCAACAAGATCGGCGCCTTCGGCTATCGCATGCACCCGATATACCACCGCTGGAAGTTCCACAGCGGGGTCGACCTGCCGGGACATATAGGCGATCCGGTCTACGCTACGGGCGACGGCGTGGTGGATTATACCGAGCGCACCCGCTCGCGCAGCGGATACGGCACGCAGATCCTGGTCGACCACGGTTTCGGATATCAGACGCGATATGCCCACCTGAGCAAGATCCTGGTCGAGCGCGGCGATTCGGTCAAACGCGGCCAGATAATAGGCGAAGTGGGCAATACGGGCGCCTCGACGGCGCCGCACCTCCACTACGAGGTTATATACATGCGCTCGTTCGTCAATCCCGTCAACTACTTCGACAAGAACATGTCGGCCGAGGCATACAAGAGCCTGATGAACCAGATACAGGATGCCAACTATGAGGCGGAGTGATAAACGCGACAGGGATATGGATAACATCGATACATCGAAACGCAAGCGCCGTATACGCCGGCAGAAAACGGTGAGATTTTTCATAAATCTCTTCGCATGGGTCGCCGTGGCCATGCTCTATTACATCGGGTTCTCTATCCTCTTCGATACGCCGGCCGAACACCGCATGCGCCATTCGGCCGACAGGCTGCGACAGGAGTACGAGGTGCTTTCGGCGCGTTACGACTCGCTGGAGATGGTTCTGGACAACGTGACCGAGCGCGACCGCAGCGTCTTCCG
The DNA here is from genome assembly GCA_949283205.1 of uncultured Alistipes sp. GTDB lineage: Bacteria > Bacteroidota > Bacteroidia > Bacteroidales > Rikenellaceae > Alistipes. Next base: position 85,427 of record CASDSD010000050.1, read on the forward strand.
CGTGCTGTTCGAATCCGACCCCTATGATTTCGATACCGAGCAGAACCGTGCGCGTCTGGCGTTGCACGAGAAGACCGTGTCGAAGTCGCGGCGCGAACTCAAGGCCGACCTCGCTTCGGGCATAGAACGCTTGAACGAGCGTGCCGCAGCGCTCGAGGCGTCATACCAGACGATAAAACAGCTCGGCGACAGCCTCGGCGAGGCGAGCAACAACATCCCCTCGATACAGCCTGTGGTGAACAACCAGCTGACGTTGCTTACGGCGGGCTACGGCACCATATTGAATCCCTTCTATCGCGCTCTGGAGTCACATCAGGGCGTGGACTATACCCTAGCGGAGGGTTCGAGCGTATTCGCCACGGCGGACGGCACGGTGAAGGAGATCGCGGACAAGAACTCCACGTCGGGAAAGACCGTCGTCATAGACCACGGGAACGGCTATCAGACATCGTACGGGCACCTGTTGAGCATACTTGTACGCCGCGGGCAGAAGGTGCATCGCGGCGACCTGATAGCCTTGTCGGGCAACTCGGGCCTGTCGCTGGCGCCGCACCTGCATTACGAGGTGAGATACAACGGCATAAGGGTCGACCCGATACACTACTTCTTTATGGAGCTGGCGCCCGACGAATACCAGCGCATCATACGCATATCGCAGTCGGGAATGCAGTCGTTCGACTGACGGCCCCCGCCGCGAAAACAATTCGGGCGCAGCGATTGTCCGATCGCCGTTATTTTGTTAACTTCGTGGCAAAATAACTCCCATGCAATCCTCTTTCCTTGCCGAAACGGCCAAATGCCTGTATGACAGATACGGTCGCGACATCTCGTCGCTGACGATCGTCTTGCCGTCGGTGCGTGCGCGGCTCTTCTTTACCGAGGAGCTGTCGCGTCTTGCCGACCGTCCCTTATGGAGTCCCCGTTATCTCTCCATGGACGACATCATGCGCGAGGCGTCATCCTTTGCCGTGGGCGAAAAGGTGCGCATGATCACCGAACTATACAAGGTTTATTCGCAGTATCATGACGAGCCGTTCGACAAATTCTACTTCTGGGGCGAGATGCTGCTGAACGATTTCGACCTTGTGGACAAATATATGATCGACGCGGACATGCTCTTCCGCAACATCTACGACCTGAAGGTGCTGGAGGCCGACCTGTCGTACCTGACGCCCGAGATGCGGCGTGTGATAAGTACATTCTGGAGCCATTTCAAGGATGAAGCGTCGCTTTCGGAGGAGAAGCGCAAGTTCCTGTCCGTCTGGAAGACGCTCGCTGCGGTATATCACGGCGTGCGGGAGCGGCTGGCGGCGTCGGGACAGGTCTATCCGGGGATGATGTACCGTTCGGCTGCGGAGAACGTCGAGAAGGGGTCGGACTGTGTGGATCTGACGCGGCGGTATGTCTTTGTGGGCTTCAATGCCCTGTCGGTAAGCGAAAAACGGGTGCTGAAACACATCGCGGCGAATGCCGCTGCGTGCGAATTCTGCTGGGACTACGATTCATATTATGTGGACAATGCTGACCAGGAGGCCGGACGATTTCTGCGCGAGGATATCTCGCTGTTTCACCCGACGTATGATATAACGAATGATAATTTTCTTAAAATCAACAAGAAAATATCGGCCATATCAACCGTGTCGAATGTCATCCAATGCAAGTACGTGGCGTCCATATTGAGGGAGATATCGCCGTCGATGGAATTCGACCGGCAGACGGCTATCGTCTTGACGGACGAATCCCTGCTCATGCCGCTGCTGCATTCGTTGCCGCCCGAGTTGAAGGACAACGTAAACGTCACGATGGGCTATCCGCTGCGGCAGACCACGGCCTATGCCTTTGTGGAGCGTCTGCTGGAGCTGCAGCGCAACCGCCGCCACGGCAAGGGAGGCGAGACATTCTATCACGCGGATGTGATCGGCATATTGTCACACCCATATATCGAGGAGATTGACGGCGCGAGTGCCGCCCGTTTGCGTGAGACGATCGTCGGCGGGCGTTACATCCGCGTCGAGGAGGGCCTTTTTGTCGGCGATCCGTTTCTGGAACGCATATTCACGGCGGCGAACGATTGGCGTTCGTTGGCCGAATATCTTACGGATGCGCTGCGCGCCGTGTCGGAACGTTTCGCCGAGAGTGAGGAGCGGTCGTTGCGTCTGGCATACATGTCGATCATGGCCGACAACCTGTCGCAGGTGAATAACTCATTGAAGGATTGTGATGTGGATATAACCACATCAATCTATTCTTCACTTGTGAAACGACATCTTCAGACCGTGCGGATACCCTTCAGCGGCGAGCCTCTGAAGGGGCTTCAGGTGATGGGTATTCTCGAGACGCGCAACCTTGACTTCAGGAATGTCATAATACTGTCGATGAACGACGACAACTTCCCGGGCGACATGAGCGGCGCCTCGTCGTTCATCCCCTACAACCTGCGTGCGGCATACGGTCTGCCCACGCCCGAGCATCACGAGGGCGTCTATGCATACTATTTCTACCGTCTCGTGCAGCGTGCCGGGCGTGTCGACATGCTCTATTGTTCGCACGCCGACGAGAAGACCACGGGCGAGTGCAGCCGTTACATATACCAGCTGATGTACGAATCGCCCTACAGGATCGAGCGGGTGAATGTGGGTGTGGATATCAACGTAGACAGTCCCGAGCCGATCTCCGTAGCCAAGCGCGGCCGGACGCTCGAGGTGCTGGACGCCTTCCTCGATCCCGATTCGGGACGCGTACTCTCACCGACGGCGCTGTCGCGTTACGTGGCTTGCCCGCTGCAATTCTACTTTGCGTCGGTGGCGGGCATCGACGAGCGCGAGGAGCTCTCCGAGGGGGTCGACAACCCGATGTTCGGTACCATCGTACACGCTGCGATGCAGAAACTGTACGGGAAGTTGGAAGGTGCGGTGCATCCCGCCGCCCTGCTTGAGGCCATTGTCCGCAGCGGGGCCGTGGAGCGTGCGGTCGAGGAGTCGATCAACGAGAATTACCTCAGGACTACGGATGCAGACAAGTCGGATTACGGGGGCGATCTGATTCTGGTACACGATATTGCCACCAAGTATATCAAGCAGGGCATCATCCCCTACGATATGGCTCACGACGCTTTTGCGGTGATGAAGGTCGAGGAGAAGATCATGACGCGCTTCGACCTCGGGGACGGCCGCAGCGTCTCGATCGGAGGTCGTGCCGACCGCATTGATTCGCTCGATGACGGTTCGCTGCGCGTGGTCGACTACAAGACGGGGGCGAAGCATAACGATATGGACTCTCTGGAGATGCTTTTCGAGGGAAAGGACCGTACGAAAGTGGGTAACATACTGCAGACGCTCATATACTCGATGGTCATATCGCGCATATACGGACGGAATGTCCGTCCGGCGTTGTATTTCGTGCGGTGCATGAACGACAGGGATTTCTCGCCGGGTATTATCGACAAGAGCGCCGGAGGCGCGGAGATCGACTATGCGACCTATGCCGGGGAGTTCGAGGCGGCGCTGCGGGGCAAGCTCTCGGAGCTGTTCGACGCGGCCGTGCCGTTTGCGCAGTGCGATGCCGCGGAGGCGGACAAGACCTGCCTCTACTGCCAATATAAATCGATCTGTAAACGATGATGCCATGAGAGCCAGGATATTGAGTGCAAGCGCCGGTTCGGGCAAGACATACCAGCTGGCATACAAATATGTCTACGATACGATCCGTAACTATGACGAGAAGCCCTATCTCTATCGGGCCATCCTTGCCGTAACCTTCACCAACAAGGCTACGGAGGAGATGAAGCGGCGCATCCTGCACGAGATAGACATCCTCGCCTCGCACCCCGACAGGAGCGGATACATGCCGATGCTGCTGAAGGACCCGGCATTGAACGAGACGCTGGTGGTGAACCGCGCCCGCGCCGTGCGGGCGAAGATCCTGCACGACTACTCTCATTTCACGGTGCTGACCATCGACAAGTTTTTCCAGCGCATACTGCGCGGCTTCATCAAGGAGCTGGGGATCGACCTGAACTATAATATCGAGATCGAGACCGCATCGCTGCTGGCCAAGAGCGCCGATTCGCTTATCGACGACATTTCGCGCGACGATACGCTCAAGAGTTGGATCACGGGCTATGCCCAGGAGAATATCGACGGCAGCCGCAAATGGGATATACGCGATGAAATCATAGGCCTCGGGGCGGAGATCTTCGACGAGAGCGCCAAGCGGGCCATCATGAATGCCATGTCGAAGCAGGAGCTTACGGATCTGTTGCGTGAGGCCGGGGAGCGCCTGGAGGCTGTGGACGGCGAGGCGCGCCGTCTGGCGGAGGAGGCCGTGCGGCAGTTGGAAGAGGCGGGGGTTGAGAGTATCGATCTGTCGGGCAATGTGGCCGGTGTGGTCGATTTCCTGCGCTCGGCGGCTGCGGGGACATTCTATGTGCCGAAGAAGGGTGTGCGCGGCAAGATAGTGTCGCCCGAAGAGTGGAAGAGGCGCGATGCGGCGGCGGAGATCGTACATGGCGCGGCAAGCCGCATCCTGGGCATATGCGAAAGGAGCATGCGCCTGCGCGAGACATTGTCGCTGATGCGCAAGACCTATCGCAGCTATGCCCTGTTGGGGGACATCTATGCCAAGATCGGTGAGCAGTGCCGCGAACAGGGGCTGATGTTGCTTTCGGAGACCAAATATATCCTTTCGCGTTTTATTGCCGACAACGACGCCCCGTTCATCTATGAGAAGACCGGCAACCGTTACGAGCGGTTCATGATAGACGAGTTCCAGGACACCTCCTACATGGAGTGGTGCAATTTCCTGCCGCTGCTGCGCAACGCCATGTCGCAGTCGGAGGATACGTCGGTATTGATCGTGGGAGACGTCAAGCAGTCGATCTACCGCTGGCGTGGCGGCGACTGGCGTATCCTGCAGCAGGAGGCGGCACGGCAGCTGGGTGCCGGGGATACGGAGACCTGCGTGCTGGCGGACAACTACCGCAGTCTGCCGCGGATCGTCGAGTTCAACAACATGGTTACAGAACGTGTCGTGCAGGCCGACAATGCATCGCTCAACACCCTGCTGCGCGGGGCGGCCGAAGACGGGATGTTGAGTACGGCGGCGCGCGACGAGCTGGTCGATACGCTGCATCGCGCCTATGAGGGCCATGCGCAGACGCCGCGCCTGCGCGGTCGCAACGAAGGGTATGTGCGTGTCGAACTCTTCGACGAGGAGCCTCCGTTGGTGGAGTGCATCGAGTCGATCGTAAGCCGCGGGTATTCCTACGGGGACATAATGATCCTGTACCGAAGCAACATCGACGGCGCCCGTGCGGCGCGGATATTGCTCGAATACAAGCGGCGCAACAACCGTTTCAATATCATGACGCAGGATGCCCTGGTGGTGGGAAGCGCCGCCGTGAGCAGTTTCGTGATAGCCGTCATGCGGCTGTCGCAGGATGCCGATGACGCCATAAGCCGCGTTGCGGTGAATGCATATCTGGGGCGTGATTATGATGCGGAGCTGACGCCGCGTGACGTCTCGACCCTGGCCCGTATCGGCCAGCTTACGCCCGAGGAGGCGTTCGAGAGGATCGTGATGGAGTACGGGCTCGATGCACGTACCGGCGAGACGGCATATCTGCAGGCCCTGCACGAGCAGGTGGTGGCGTTCTGCGCCTCGAAGGTGTCGGACATACAGCTCTTCCTGAAGATGTGGGACGAACGCGGCGCAGGGCGAGCCCTGAGCGCCGAGAAGGGTGACAACACGATAGAGCTCACTACGATACACAAGGCGAAGGGACTGGAAAAAAAGGTGGTGATACTCCCCTACTGCAAATGGTCTCTCGATCCGACGAGCGGCAGCCGCAATATCGTATGGGCGGAGCCGTACGACGGCGACATGTCGGATGTGGGGCGTTTCCCGATACCTTACGTCAAGAACATGGTCGGGACGGCCTTCAGCGATGAATACTACAGAGAGAAGGTATATTCCCATGTCGATGCGATCAATATGTTGTACGTGGCGCTCACGCGTGCCAGGGAGGCGCTGTATGCCTTTGTGCCCAGGGCGGCCAGAAACAGCACGATCGGGCCTCTGCTGTGGGGGGCCGTGGGGGCGGAGAAGGATGCGCAGTTCGTGGAGTACGGCACGCCGTCGGGCCCGGAGGAGGAGCGGCAGGCGGATGATGCGGCCGTGCGTAACGTCATCCTGCGCGGATACCCGACATCGGACGTGACGATGGCGTTGCGCCTGCCTTCGCAGCGATACTTCGAGGATGAACGCGATGGCGGCCGCGTAATGACGCCGCGCAGCGTGGGAATACTCATGCACGAGGTGCTGGGGGGCGCGGCATGTGCGGCCGATGCCGAGCGCCGGCTGGACGAGATGCGCCGGTCGGGATTGCTGGGCGATGAACAGGCGCAGGAGCTGTCGGCGGCGTTGAAACGAGAATTCAGCCGTCCGAAGGTGGCCGAGTGGTTTTCAGGAGAGTGGGATGAGGTGCGCAACGAGTGTGACATCATAAGCGGTGCAACCGCAGGCACGCGGCGTCCGGACCGCGTGATGATATGCGGCGACCGCGCCGTGGTGGTCGATTACAAGTTCGGTGCCGACCGCAGCGGCAGACACGTGCGGCAGGTGGCCGAGTATATGCGCCTGATCGGGGATATGGGATACGGCCGTGTGGAGGGATACGTATGGTATATCTCCCTGGGCGAGATCGCCGAGGTCGTACTGTAGGACCTTTCGGCGCGGATGGCCGGAAGCGGCAGCGGTAGCGTACGGACACGAAAACCTCGTTAGCGATTTGTATCTGCCCCCGCGTTTTCATATCTTTGTCTCTTGTTATGTTCAGACAGATAGCCGACATAATCCCCTCTTCGTTCCGCCGTCGCAGTGTGGCGGCCGCAGCCAGCATATTGCTGCGTGCCGTCCTCAACTTCTTCGGCATAGCGTTGCTTGTGCCGCTGCTGATGGTCATTCTCGACGGAGGGGCGATACACTCGCACCGTATCCTGCAACGTCTTTACGACACCTTCGGTTTTTCCGATGACAACCGTTTCGTCATTGCTGTGGCGGCGGGTGTCGTGGCGGCCATCGTGGTCAAGGGGGTGGCGGATATGTGGCTCTACCGCAGCGAACGCGACTACATATTCGGACTCTACCGAAATCTCTCGCGGCGGCTCTATATCGACTACCATCGCAGGGGACTCGAATTCGTGCTGCGCAACAATTCGTCGGAGTTGTCGCGCAATGTCAATATCGTATGCCTGAACTTCGTCGTCGGCGTATTGCGACCCATTGCCGTCATTGCGGGCGAGGCGTTGCTCTTCCTGCTGATACTCGTTGTGCTGGTCCTGTTCGAGCCGGTTGTCGCCTTGGCTCTGGTCATTGTCATGGTGCCTGCCGTGTGGCTGTATTACCGTATCATACGCCGGCGTATGGAGATATACGGAAAGCAGGAGAACGAGGCGCAGCGGGCGAAGTTCCGCAATGTGGCGGAGAGTTTCCGGGGTTATGCCGACGTGGAGATAAGCAATGCCTTCCCGCGCATGCTGTCGGCCTTCGACGAGGCGACCGAGCGCGTCATCACCATGCGCAAACGGGATGCGTCGCTGGCACTGCTGCCGCAGATATTCACCGAGACGGCCATTGCCGCAGGTATGGCCGTGATGGTGGTGGCGAGTCTGTATGTCGCGGGCGGAAGCATCCGGATGCTGTTCGGACTCTTTGCCGTGGCGGCCGTGAGGCTCATGCCGTCGGTGCGAAATATCCTGTCGGCATATACGGCGTTGCGGTACAACCGTTACACGCTCGACATCCTCGCCCGTGTCGGCGACGAGGAGCGCGTCGAGAGTGACGGCAGGCGTCTGCATATGCATTCGTCGCTGGAGCTTCGCGATATAACCTTCGGCTATGACGAGGGCGCGAAGGAGTGCGTCATATGCGATTTTTCTCTGACGGTGCGGCGCGGTGAACGTATCGGCATACGCGGGCCTTCGGGAGCGGGCAAGAGCACGCTCATGAATATCATGCTTGGGCTCTATCTGCCGCAGCGCGGCGAGGTGCTGGTGGACGGCGTGCGGCTCGATGCGGCGAACCGCCGCATGTGGCAGAACGCCGTAGGTTATGTACCGCAGAGCGTGTTCATCCTCGACACGACGCTGGCCGAAAATGTGGCGTTGGGTGACGAGACGGAACATATCGATCGCGGGCGCGTGATGCGGGCGTTGGAGATGGCCAGCCTGGGCGGTTTCGTGGCGACGCTGCCCGAGGGTATAGATACGATGATCGGCGAGGCCGGCAGCCGTGTCTCGGGCGGCGAGCGTCAGCGTATAGGCATAGCCCGTGCGCTCTATCGCAATCCCGACGTGCTGTTCCTCGATGAGGCCACCTCGGCGCTCGACCGCGATACCGAACGCAGCGTGAATGACTCGATAGCGCGGCTTTCGGCCGATAACAGCGAACTGACGATTGTCGTGATAGCCCATCGTGAATCGTCGTTGGGATATTGCGACCGCATAATTGATATTTAGGATATGTGTAACGATTACATGATAGCGCGGTGCCGCATCCGTACGACAGGTCGGGATTCCAACCTGGTGGCACTGGGACTGAAGGCGTTCCGCCACTTCGAGGTGGAGAGCGATCTCTCGCTTGCCGCGGCGGTTGTCATAGAGATGAACGCCCGTCCCGAGGTGGAGGCTTCGCGCGTGACCGAGATCACCCGTTTCGAACTGGAGGGATGGGGCGGCGCCGAGTGTATCTTCGGCCGTACCGATACGGAGTATGTGTTGCGTATCGCAAGCGGCGGCGAGGGAGAGCTCCTGTTCATATACGACCGGGCGACGGACAATGTGCAATGTGACGTTTCGCGCGATGTCCCCGACCTGTCGGCCGTGCGTTTCGGGCTGTGGTTCATGACAGCCCTGGCCACCGTCGGGCGCAATGTCACGCCGGTGCATTCGTCGGCTGTCGTCTGCAACGGCAGGGCCGTGCTGTTCCTCGGAGAATCTGGTACGGGAAAGAGTACGCACACGCGCCTGTGGCGTGAGAATATCGCCGGTGCGGTGCTTCTGAACGACGACAGCCCCTTTATCGGATTCGTGGACGGTGTGGCCACGGCCTTCGGTGCGCCGTGGAGCGGCAAGACCCCCTGTTACAAGCAGGAGGAGTACCCTATTGCCGCCATTGTACGGTTGAGCCAGGCACCGCATAATGCTATCCGCCGCCTGCCGTCGCTGCACGCCATAGGGGCGTTGCTGCCGTCGCTGACACCTGCCTTCGGATATGACGAGGAGCTTCAGGACTTGATGTTGAAGACGCTCTCGGCGATAATATCGCAGGTGCCGGTATACCATCTCGAGTGTCTGCCCGATGCCGCGGCGGCGCGTATGTCATATGAAACCGTGTTCGGCAATGTGTGAGCCATGAAGATGCAGCGTATAGACAACGGGATATTTTTCCGCGAGGTGGAGCGTCTGCTCGACGAGGGCGACAGCGTAACAATACGTGTGCGGGGCAACAGCATGAGACCGTTGCTGCGCGACGGGCGCGACAGGATCATACTGCGGAAGTATGCGGAGGAGGATGTGCGCGAGGGCGCCGTGATGCTGTTCCGTTACCGCGGGATGTATTGCGTCCACCGTATTGTACGTGTGGAGGGCGGTACGATCGTGTTCGCCGGTGACGGAAACTATCGGATGGAGGAACGGGCCTCGCGCGGGGACCTTATGGCCGTGATGAGAGCCGTCCTGCGGCCGAATGATTCGATCGTCGAGTGCGACTCCTTGCGATGGCGTGCCGCATCGGCTTTGTGGCTTGCCTTGCCGCAGATCGTAAGAAGATATGTTTTAGGCGCTTTGCGCCGATTATGTAAAGTAAAGAAATAGTTGTGTATGGAGGATATGAGAATTGGTCACGGTTATGACGTACACGCCCTGGCCGATGGCCTGCGGCTTGTACTCGGAGGCGTGGAGATAGAGCATACGAAGGGGTGTGTGGCGCATTCGGACGGAGATGTGGCCATACACGCCATATGCGATGCCCTGCTCGGGGCGTTGGCTCTCGGCGACATCGGCAAACTCTTCCCCGACACGTCGGAGGAGTTCCGCGGCATAGATTCAAGGATATTGCTGCGGCGTGTTGTCGATATCGTCTCGCAGTGCGGTTACCGTATCTCGAATGTAGACTGCACGATAGCCATGCAGCGCCCCAAACTCCGTCCCCATATCGACGCCATGCGCGAGGCGCTGGCGGCGACGATGGGAATAGAGTGCGACCGTGTCTCGGTGAAGGCTACGACGACCGAGCATATGGGTTTCGAGGGGCGCGAAGAGGGCGTCTCGGCCCATGCCGTCGTATTGGTTGTCCGCTGATGTGGCGGATTGTCAGCGTGCAGCCTGCCGCGAGCTGACGGTTGTGAGGGATGCCGGACGCGGCTCCGTCGCGGGATTTAGCGTCCTGACCGTGTGCGCGGGAGGTGCGGGCGTTGGGATGCTGCTTGTTACGGCGTCGGCACGGCGTCGGCGTCGTTCGGGGATGGCATCCTTCTCCTGCTGCCGCTGCCCTATCGTCCCGACATACCGCATCGCCGTCGGGCCACCCTGTACGGATAGAACGGTCTCGCCCGTTACGGTGGATATTACGAGGTCGAAGTCGTAGGTCTGTCCCGCGTATGCGGCCGAAAAGGAGATGTTCCATTGTGTCAGATGCTTCGATGCGGCGTAGCCGCTTATCGTGTCGGCATCGAAATTCAGCATCGTAACATATTGCGTCACGCCGCGCTCTACCGGAAGGTGTACCTCGAGGTCGACGGGGCTTATGTATACGTAGAAATACTCGGCATATATCATGCGTATCATACCTTGTGGCGCCGACTGCATCGTGGTTGGATAGAATGCGAACGACTGTGTGGCGACAAGAGAGTCTATGCCGAAGGCGAAGGCCTCGGCGCGGCAGGCGCGGCGTGCGGCACGTGTCGTGGCCCCGTTGCAGGAGGTGTCGCGTGATATGGTGTCGCTCGAGGCGTACGGCTGTTTCTGGACGGGCACGAGCGTCGCTACGGGGAGGCTGTCGCGGCGTTCGGATATCTGCTGTGCGAGCGAATCGGGTTGTTGCGCGGCCGCAGAGGTGCCGACGGCGGGCGCTGTGGCACCCGCCGTGGCAAGAAACATTGTGGCAACGACGCAAAAGGTAATGAATCTATTCATGTCGCTGCGTTAATATATCCTTGTTATGGTTCCCGTATATTGTACGGGATTATACCACGAGTTGCTTATGGTGAGCGTCGCGCTGCCGTAACGGGCATCGATCTCGAAGGTGAAGGTGTAGTCGATGGCTGTGGCATACAGGTTGGCCTTGAAGGATACCATCCACCCCTGCTCTGTCTTCTGTTCGACATAGTTCTGGACACTGGGTACGCCCGTATTGAGGAGTACGTACTTGTACGGGGGAACATAGCCAGCATAGTACGGCAGGCAGACATCGAGCGTGCCGCGCCACAGCGTCACCGTATATACCGTGTTGGTGATGAACTGCATCGACCCCGCGGGCTGCTGCTGAACGGTTTGAGGATTGAACTCGAAGTTGCGCGACTGCACGATCGAGTCGATGTAGTGCTCCATGTCGGCCAGACGTTGCGCACGGCGTTGGGCGCGCTGCTCCTGAGTGTAGCTCTTCAGGTCCTTCTGGTTTGCGGATTGAGCGAGCGCCTCCGTTGTGAAGGCCCCGCAGAGAGTGCACAGCAACGTGCACCCTGCGATGATGAATAGTCGTTTCATGGCATATATCATTAAAGATCTATGCCCTACCGACTTCCAAAATCCTTGCCTAAGATTCGGGGCCCGGTATAAATTACAATCCCAATTCTACCTGAAAGCGTAATTGCCAGCGGTCGTAATCGTCGGGGATGATCTGCGGATTGCGTTCGCTGTAGGAGTTGTACGATACGTCGGCCTGGACCTTCAGGTTATGGCCTATGATGTATCGCGTCACGCCAAGCGTCATCTGGTTCTGGCTGTCGTATCCGGCCAGGCTGCGTATCCGATCCGACGGGAAGAGCGTCGAGTTGCGCACGGCGATCTCCCAGTTACGTTTGATGAGCCAGCTGGTCTGTATGTTGAGACCGCATCCCGTGTAGACATAGGCTTCGGGCGTGCCCTCGAAGAGCGGTCGGTCGCACGTGCGGCCCATGAAGTCGGTGCAGAATGCCCATCCGCGGTACTTGAGGATGAAATCGACGAAATAGGCGCCCATGGTGCGTGTGGCGCCGTCGGGCATCAGCGCGCCGCGCTGTCCCGCCACGCGCGCCGTGCGGTCGTTGTAGGAGTATGCGCCGGCGACGAGCATCCTCAGCCTTTCGTCGTATTCGTAGCACCCCTCTACGATCTCTCCCTTGGCCTTGAACCGTCCGAAGGGGTACAATTCGAGGCGTCCCGTATAGGCGAGGCCGCCCTTTTTGGATGTCCCCCAGTTGCGGCCTTCGCCCGAGGTGACGGACATCCTGGCCGAGATGTTGAATCCGTCGCCCCGCAGCGGGTTGTACTCCCCGAACAGGCCGAAGTCGCGGTCGATGTTGAACTGGCTGTTTACGATGCTGCGGTCGACGAACTGCAGCGCGCTCGAGGAGTTGATCCGCGCACGGTTGGCTTTGATCTTCGTCTGGCCGAAGCCGATGTTCCATACGGCGTTGGGGATATAGTATACGATGGCGTCGCGTATGATGTTCTTGTTGCCGTTTGGCAGGTCCTCAGAGTCGTAGTCTGTGAAGCCCAGCTGTATGGAGTATGCCAGTTTGGGGGAATAGATGTATCCGTCGAAGCGCAGGCGCAGGCGTTTGACAAGGGCGTCGGTGCCGGTGAGGGTGAAGTCGTTGTCGAAATTCAGCGCCAGGAGGTTCTGCATGCGGAACCGCATCGTCACCTCGAAGAGGTTGTTGCGCGGGCGGAAGGTGATGCCGTTGCCGACCTCGATGTTGGGCATGTAGCGCAGTTGCTCGAGAAGGTATCGCGAAGAGTCCGGTTCGATGACGTTCTCTATCCCCGACAGGGATGTCAATGACGACGTTTGAGCATGGATGGCCGGGATGTGCGATGCGATGCAGAGAATGCCCGAAAGGCAGAGGACAAAAAGGCTTTTCATCGTATGTATTGTGCTGTTTGTTGATTGATACGCTCGGTGTGATGTCTCATTTTCCGGATAATGAATCGTTCTCTACCAAAATTCCTGCCTAAACCCCCATCTTGCGTAAAAATTCTCCCGTGGCGCTCGCCTCGCATTGCGCTATGTCGTGCGGCGTACCCTGGGCGACGATGCGCCCGCCGGCGGCACCGCCCTCGGGTCCTATGTCGATGACGTGGTCGGCGACCTTTATCACGTCGAGGTTGTGCTCGATGACGATGGCCGTATTGCCGCGGTCAACGAGCTTGTTTATCACGTCGAGCAACTGTCGTATGTCCTCGAAATGGAGTCCCGTCGTGGGCTCGTCCAAAATGTAGAGCGTATGTCCCGTATCCTGCTTCGAGAGCTCGGCCGCGAGCTTTATGCGCTGGCTCTCGCCGCCCGAGAGCGTAGTGCAGGGCTGGCCGAGGGTCAGATACCCAAGTCCCACATCCTGTATGGCCTTCAGCTTGTGGTATATGGACGGAATGCTGGCGAAGAATTCGACGGCGATGTTCACCGTCATGTTCAGTACGTCGTCTATGTTGCGTCCCTTGTACTTCACCTCGAGCGTCTCGCGGTTGTAGCGGTGTCCGCCGCACGCCTTGCAGGTGACATATACGTCGGGCAGGAAGTTCATCTCGATGGTCTGCACGCCGGCGCCGCGGCACTCCTCGCAGCGGCCTCCGCGCACGTTGAACGAGAAGCGTCCGGCCTTGAATCCGCGTATTTGCGCGTCGGGTGTGGCCTCGAAGAGCTTGCGTATGTCCGAGAAGACTCCTGAATATGTGGCGGGATTGCTGCGCGGCGACCGCCCTATGGGCGACTGGTCCACCACGACCAGCTTGTCCACATGCTCCGCCCCCTCGATGCTGTCATACGGCAGCGGCTGGTCGAGCGAACGGTATAGCTGCCGGCTCAATATCGGGCGCAGGGTCTCGTTTACGAGGGTCGACTTGCCCGAGCCGCTGATACCCGTCACGCAGATGAACTTGCCGAGCGGGAACTCCACGTCGATACCCTTGAGGTTGTTGCCCCGTGCGCCGCGTATGACGATGCTGCGGCCCGAACCCTCGCGCAGGTGCTCCGGTATCTCTATCCTGCGGCGGCCGCACAGGTAGTCGGCCGTGATTGTGTCCGAACGCATGATGTCGTCGATGGTGCCTGCCGCCACGATATGTCCGCCGCGCCGGCCCGCCTTGGGCCCCACGTCGACAATGTAGTCGGCCGAGCGCATCATCTCCTCGTCGTGCTCCACGACGATGACCGAGTTGCCGGCGTCGCGCAGCTCCTGGAGCGTATGTATGAGTTTGCGGTTGTCTCTCTGGTGCAGTCCTATGCTCGGCTCGTCGAGAATGTAGAGCACGTTCACGAGTTTCGATCCGATCTGCGTGGTGAGGCGTATGCGCTGGCTCTCGCCTCCGGAGAGCGACCGCGACGAGCGGCTCAGCGACAGATATCCCAGCCCCACGTCCATCAGGAACCCGAGGCGCTCGCGTATCTCCTTGACTATCTCCTGCGCGATCTTCTTCTCCTTCTCCGAGAAGTATTGCTCGATGCCGGCCATCCACACCGACAGATCGGAGATCGACATGGCCGACACCTCGGCTATGTTCAGCCCGCCGATGCGGAACTGCAGGCTCTCCTTCTTGAGGCGCGTGCCGCCGCAGACACTGCACGGGCGGCTCATGAGGAACTGCTCGCGCCACTTCTGTCCGCGTTTCGACTCCTCGTCGTCGCTGTTGCGGATGACGTATTCGGCAATGCCCTCCCACGGGATCATGCGCCGCCCCGACATGGAGGCGAACTCCGACAGATCTACCGTCAGGGGTTTCGGGTCGCCGTAGAGGATGGCGTTCATACCCTCCTCGGAGATGGTCTCGACGGGGTCGTCGATGGTGAAGTCGTATCGGCGGCCGAGAACCGTGAGCAGGGCGAATATCTTGTTGTTCTTGTATTTGCCCAGCGGGTCTATGGCTCCCTCGCGCAGCGACAGCGTGCGGTCGGGGATGATCTTGTCGATATCGAATACTGCCTCCACGCCGAGGCCGCTGCACCGCGGGCATGCCCCCTGCGGCGAGTTGAACGAGAAGGTATGCGGTGCGGGGTCGTCGAAGGCGATGCCCGTCGACGGGCACATCAGATGGCGCGAATAGTAGCGCATGCCGTCGGCGTCGTAGTCGTAGAGGGCCATCGTCCCCTTTCCCTGGCGCATCGCCTCCTTGAGCGAGGTCATGATGCGGTCGGCGCTGCCGGCGTTTACAACCATGCGGTCCACGACGAGCTCTATGTTGTGCACCTTGTAGCGGTCGAGTTTCATGCCGGCCGTGATCTCCGTGATGACGCCGTCGATACGGGCATATATGTATCCGCGCTTTGCCAGCGACTCGAACAGCTCGCGGTAGTGTCCCTTGCGGCCCTTGACGATGGGCGCCATGAAGGCTACGCGGCGGCCGTCGAACCCTTCGACGATGAGCTGGCAGATGCGCTCGTCGCTGTAATGCACCATCTCCTCGCCCGTGACCGGGGAGAAGGCGTGCGAGACGCGCGCGTAGAGCAGACGCAGGAAGTCGTTGATCTCGGTGACGGTGCCCACGGTCGAGCGGGGATTCTTGTTGGTGGTCTTCTGCTCGATGGCCACAACGGGGCTCAATCCGGATATCTTGTCCACATCGGGGCGTTCCATCGTCCCCACGAACTGCCGGGCGTATGTCGAGAGGGTCTCCATGTATCGCCGCTGCCCTTCGGCGTATATGGTGTCGAATGCCAGCGACGACTTCCCCGATCCCGAGAGGCCTGTTATCACCACCAGCGCATGGCGCGGAATCTCCACGTCCACATTCTTGAGGTTGTGGACCCTTGCGCCTGCGATTACTATCTTGTCGTTGTCTTTGATTGCCATAGTTGTCGATCCTCCGCTTCGGGAGAGTGTCCGGCGCGGGGCGTCAGAACATCTCCAGCAGCGAATGTAAAATATTCTGCAAAGATAGCAAACCTACAAGATCGGCGAAACAAACGGCCAAAATAATAAGCGTGAAATATCGCACGAACTTGACACCCCATGCCAACGCGATGTGCGATGCGAAGAGGGCTCCGATCATGTTGCCAAGACCGTGCCACAGCCCGTAGGAGTAGTCGACCTGTCCGTTGATGATGAATATGAGCAGCGAGAATGGCGTTGCGATGAATATTATGAATCCCTTGATTACGTTGGCCGTGATGATGTCGAGTTTCATCGACCAGATCGTGACGGCCAGGATGGCGTAGCCCAACCCTATGTAGATATACCCGCCGTAGAATCCCAGCAGCAGGAACCACACGTAGTGCAGGGGGCGCAGGCGCAGCGGATGTCCGCCGTGTATGCGGGGGCGCTTGTGGCTCTGGTCGAAGATCATGTATATGAGTACGACGGTAAGTACCACGGCCATGCATATCTTGAAGATGGTGTCGCTGATGTGTGTGGCCACGAGCGAGCCCGCTATGTTGCCTATGACGGCGGGAATGGAGAGTTTTATGCCGCTCTTGACGTCGAGCAGGCGCTTGCGCAGGAAGGCGAGCGTGGCCGTGAGGTTCTGCAGCACGACGGCTATGCGGTTGGTGCCGTTGGCGACGTTTACGGGGAGTCCCAGCACCATGAACAGCGTCATGGTTATGATGGCTCCGCCGCCGGCGAGGGTGTTGATGACGCCGACGACGATACCGGACAGCACAAGCATCAATATGATCGTAGTTTCGTTCATGGGCATCGGTTTTATGTGGGAGAAAGTCCGGCGCGGCGCGTCGTGGCTCCGATTCCATAAAGGTAATGAAAAACGGGCAAAAAGAAAAATTTTTGCCCGAAAATCGTTGCGCAGGAACGAAAATACAGATTCCGCGGTCTATTTGTACGCTATATAGAACAGATCGAAGCACCCCTCTTCGCAGGGCCCCACACGATAGTCCTCCATTGTGATCGACGAGGTGAGGGTACGGTTGTCTGCGAGCAGGCGGCGGCGGTTCAGCCGGTTGAGTATGTCGTAGGGCAGGCGCAGCATCCATGCCGGAAGGCGGTGCTGCAGATCGAGCGGATCGAAGCGCGTGATTCGCTCCACCGACGCCTTGTTGGCCGCGTAATACTCCATGACGCGCTCGTTGCCGAAGACGCCGCGCCGCTCTACCTCGGAGAAGCTGCCGTGCAGCAGGTCGAAAAGTTGCTGCGCCGTGTATTCGCGTACGTGCCACGGGTTGCGCGTGAGCGACATCGGGGCGTTGGGGGTCGTTACGACGAAGCGTCCGCCCGGGCGCAGCACACGGCTCACCTCGCGTACGAACTCCTTGTCGCGCTCTATGTGTTCGATCACCTGGAACGATATGACGCAGTCGAACGAGGCGTCCGGGAAATCTATCGGCGGCACCGTCATGGGGCGGAATGCGGCATTGGCGGGCAGCGGCGCCGGCAGCGCCGGAACGCTTTTGTCCACGGTGACGAAGCGCGCGGCGGCGGGAGCCACCACCTCGATGCCGTAGCCCATGCCCGTCCCTATCTCGAGAACATCTCCCGAGACGAGCGTGGCGGCTTCGCGATAGGCCAGAATCGAGCGTTGGAAAACATAGTTGTCCGATGCGTCGCGATTCGACACCCTTTCGGCTGTGTGCAGGGATGGCATTGTCGTTATTGTTGCTTTTTGATTTCCACGCTCTCGCCGTCCGTGGTGACGGCACCGCGTTTGAGCAGCATGCCGAGTGCGCGTTTGAATACCTTCTTGCTCATGCGCGTGCTGGTATGGATGGCTTCGGGGGCGGAGTTGTCCCCCACCCCGATGCGCCCGCCCGCGTCATGTATCAGACGCAGCAAATCCTCTGCCGAAGAACTTACACCCTCGTATCCCTCCTGTTGCAGCGAGAGGTCGATGCGGTTGTCCTCGGTGATGCGCGTCACGTAGGCCTGGGTCTGCTCGCCCACTCTCACCGGACGGAATATCTGGTTGCGGTAGATCATGCCCCAGTGGCGCGAGGCGACGATGACACGGTAGCCGAGCGGGCTCTCCGAGGCGACGAGGATATCCACCTTCTGGTGCGGGGATACCGTAACTATCTCGTTGCCGATATATGGCTTGAGCTTCATGGTCGCAACGCAGCGTCCCGTGATATTGTCCACGTAGAGATATACCGTATAACTGCGCCCCGGGATCACGCCGCCCTGCTGGTTGCGGTTGGGCAGGAAGAGATCCTTGCCGTAGAGCCCCCAGTCGAGGAATGCGCCGTGGGCGTTCTTGTCGACAACCTTCAGGTAGGCCACATGCCCTTCGGTTATGAGCGGTTGCTCGGTGGTGGCCACGAGGCGGTTCTCCGAGTCGTGGTATACGAATACGCTCTTTTCGTCGCCCACCTTGTCGGTGAGCGAGACGTAGCGGTTGGGAAGCAGCACCTCGGCCCCTTCGTCGTCCGCAAGGTAGAGTCCGTAGTCGGATATGCGGCTTACCTTCAGCGTTTGGATACGTCCTACTTTCATCGTGATGATTTAACGGGACGAAGGTACGAAAAATTTATGAAATATATCTCCAGAAGCCTCCGCCCCATGCGCCGGAGGCCCAATCGTCTGCCGCGGTGAGAAAAAAGTCTTCCGGCATGTGTGGCGGAGGGCGATCCGGGGCAAATAAATTTGGTCGGCTGGTCGGCTTGTATTATCTTTGCGGCCGAATCAAGTTCATTTGACATGATAAGCAGAAGATTGCTCAGGATAAAGGTAGTCAAGGCCCTTTACGCCCATCTTAAATCGGAGTCGGAGTCATTGGCGGCATCGGAGAAGAACCTCGTCGCATCGATCGACAAGACATACGATCTCTATTTTCATTTGTTGTCGCTTATAACCGAAGTAGCCCGCTATGCCGAGGAGCGTCAGGAGACGGCCAAACGCAAGAAGCTTCCCTCGTTCGAGGATCTGAACCCCAACCGAAAGTTCGTGGACAATGCCGTGGTCGGGCTGCTGTCGCGAAGCGATGCGGTCAACGATTACAATGCCGCACACAAATTGTCGTGGGCGCGTTGTCCGGAGCTTGTCAAGACCCTCTTCGAGCAGATGGAACGCAGCGATTACTATAAGAAATACATGGCTTCGCCCGAACGCTCGTTTCGTGAGGATCTGGCTTTGGTGATCGATTTCTATACGAACGAGCTCGAGGAGTCGGAGATGCTGGAGGATGTGCTCGACGAGGAGTCTATCCTGTGGAACGACGATCTGGGATTTGTCCTGGCGATGGTTATCCGCACGCTGTCGGGCATACGCCAGTCGCACCGCGACGTGAAGGTCATGTCCGAATTCAAGAGCCCCGACGACCTGCTTTTCGCCAAGGAGCTCTTCACCAAGGCTGCACTCAACTTCGACGCCCATCTGCAATATATCGAGAAGTTTACCCGTAACTGGGATGTCGAGCGCATAGCCTTCATGGACAACCTTATCATGGTCACGGCGATGACCGAACTGACGTCGTTCCCGTCGATTCCCGTCAAGGTGACGCTCGACGAGTATATTGAGATCGCCAAATACTACTCTACCCCCGCCAGCAGCACCTTCATAAACGGCGTCCTGGACAAGATCGTCGCATCGCTTACCGAGGAGGGACGCATAAACAAGAGCGGCCGCGGTCTGATCTGATGCCCCTGCCGCCGCGGGCCGAAGTCTGCGGCCGGAACAGGAGAGACCGTAATAAGGAATTATGAAACTTTACGCTAAATACGTTATCCCCTTGTCGTTGGCCTTTGTAACGATCCTGTCATCGTGCGGGCCGTCGCGCAGCGAGGTGGTCCGTGTGGCCGATGTGCTGGAGGTCGACGATGCGGTCCTGACGGAGGGCACCTCCGACACGCTCCGCCTGGGGAGGATGCGTCAGGGAGAGAAGGTTGTCAAGAGACTGCGTATAGAGAACGCATGCGATGCTCCGATAGTTATAGTCCGCCATGCCACCTCATGCGGCTGTGTCGTGCCGGAATATGAACGGCGCCCCATCCCCGCCGGCGGCAGCGCGGATATCGTCTTCACCTTCGACTCGCAGGGCGAGTACGGCTGGCAGATGAAATTATTGGATTTTTATCTCTCCTCATCGGTCCGGCCTCTCAAGATATACGTCGAAGCAGAGGTGGAATAGTTGCGTATTTGTGAATAATCACTATCTTTGTGCTGCAAACCGATAGAAATTAGCGCAAACACTTAAAACGAACATAGACTATGATTGATTTGCTTCAGGCCACGGCCGCAGGTGCCGCCGGCGCACAGCAGCCCGGAATGGGCGGTTTCTGGATCATGATAATCCTCATGATCGTGGTTCTCTACTTCTTCATGTGGCGTCCCGAATCGAAGCGCCGCAAGGAGATGGCCAAGTTCCGCGAGGGCCTCAAGAAGGGTGACAAGATCATCACCGCTGGCGGTATCTACGGTACGGTCAAGGAGGTGAAGGAGACGTCGCTCCTGATCGAGGTGGACAGCAATGTGACGCTGCGCATCGACAAGAACATGGTCGTTGCCGACAACTCGCAGTTGCAGAAGTAGCCTTCCGGCACGACGATGCCGGATACTGCATACGAAAAAGGGTCGCATCTCGGATGCGGCCCTTTTCGTGTGCCAGCCGGCGGGCTATTGTCCCTCGACGCTGCATTCGCAGAAGTGGAACTCGTCGTGGGCCTTCTTCTTCGGGTAGGTGAAATAGATGCAGAGCGCCTCGGTGCAGAGTTCCTCTTCCGAATCGTATATCTTCACCTCGATGTCGATTACGTTCCGCCGCTGGCGCACGACCTCGGCCCGCAGCGTGATGTGGTCGTCGGTGGTGTGTATGGGTTTGAGATACCGCACCTCCATGCGTGAGGTGACGCCGCTTGTCTGGAACTTGCGGAATATGACCCAGCTGCTGATCTCGTCGGCCAAAGTGGCCTGTATGCCGCCGTGCAGGGTGTCGATCCAGCCTTGGAACTCGGGACGCGGCTTCCAGCGGCTCACAATCTGGTCTCCGTCCTCGTAAAACTCCATTCGCAGGCCGCGCTCGCTGTCGGGGTCGCAGCCGAAGCAGCGGAAGCCCTCCATATTGCGCCACGGGTTTATGATCTTTTTCATATGCGTGTGTTTTTATGCCGTCGCGTAAGCGGCCTTTTCCTGTTTGCTCTATGCAAAGATAGCCCATCGACGTGAATATGGCAGCCGTGGCGGTGATTTTTTTGTGGCTTTACGGTAGACGCTGCTCTCCTGCGGCTCCGTTGCCGCCCGTATGGTGAAAATAAATGGCGCAGCGGGTGCGCGCTATGGAGATTATTCCGACAAACTTTGTAAATTTGCACAAATTTGAACTTGCTGTATATGTACGATGTCATAGTGGTAGGCGCCGGCGCGGCCGGCATGATGGCTGCGGCCACCGCAGCGAAAAATGGCCGTCGTGTACTCCTGATGGAGAAGATGGAGAAGGCGGGGCGCAAGATCCGCATCTCGGGCAAGGGCCGTTGCAATCTTACGAATGCCCGCCCGCCCGAGGAGTTCCGCGAGGCGATACGCACCAATGCCGACTTCTTCGATGTGGCCTTCGCCGAATTCAACAACAGGGCTACGATACGCTTTTTCGAGAGGCTGGGCGTGAAACTCGACATCGAGCGCGGACAACGCGTTTTCCCACGCAGCGGGAAGGCGTGGGACATTGCCAACGCATTGGCCGACTACTGTACGGAAAACGGTGTGGAGATGATGTTCGATACGCGCGTGGCAGACATCCTCACCGCCGAGGGCAAGGTCTACGGGGTGCGGTACTTCAACAAGCGAGGCTTCGAGCGCAAGGAGGAGGCCCCGAACGTCATCGTCGCCACGGGCGGCGTCAGCTACCCCGCTACCGGCTCGACGGGCGACGGATATATCTTCGCCGACAGGCTGGGTCATACGATCGAGGCGGTGCGGCCGTCGCTGACGCCGCTGCGTACGTCGCACCCTCAACGCAAATATCTGGACGGACTGCTGCTGAAGAACGTGTCGGCACGGCTATATGTGGACAATGAACTCGTGCGCGAAGAGTTCGGTGAGATCGGTTTTTCGGAGCGTGGTATCGAGGGGGCCGTGGCGCTGCGCATGAGCCGCGATGCGGTCGATGCGCTTATAGATGAACGCAAGGTGAAGATCGTTATCGACATGAAACCGGCCCTTACCGAAGAGATGCTCGCAGACCGTATCCGTCGCGAGATCGAGGATATGGAGCCCGAGGAGTTCTTTGCCGAGCTGCTGCGGCGTCTGGTCCCCAAGCAGATGGTCATACCCCTGGCACATGAGTTGGACGTACATTCGAAAAACTATATCCGCAAGGTGACCGATGCCGAGATCGCACGCCTGGTGAAGGTTCTCAAAGGCATGACCTTCCCCATTGTCGACTATGCGCCGTTCGAGTATGCCGTGGTTACGGCGGGCGGCGTGCGGTGCGACGAGGTGAACCGCTATACTATGGAGTCGACGAAGGTGCAGGGACTATACTTTGCCGGCGAGGTCCTGGATATAGACGCCAATACGGGAGGCTACAACATGCAGATAGCCTTTTCGACGGGACGTCTGGCCGGGCAGTTGCGAAAGTGATATCATGTTTGCAATAGCATTTGAAAGTGAGTTATATGCGATAAATATATAAAGTGACGCGTCGGCTTTTTGACGGATTGCCGGCTGATGTATGGTATGAAAATCTCGGGGAGAAACATAAAACGCCGTCTCTACGGTCTGCGCATGTTGCCGTCGAATCTCAAACGGGCACGCTATTTTCGGGGGCACGGCGTACATTCGCCGTTCGTATATGCCGTGGTGCGCCAGGTATTCATGCGCCGGAAGTTGAACCCCGAAGCCGGAACGGCTCTCTATGATGCGCTTTTGTCGCGCGGCATATCGCAGCGGCGGGCCATACAGCTGCAGAACCTTATGGCGCATTGCGGATACGAGTGTTTCGACATAGACTGCGATCCGGCGACGGCTCCGCGCAGCGATATGATCATAGCGACGACGGAGGTGATGCCGGAGCGGCTGAAAGAGATGGCGGCACGCGCTGCCGAAATGCGGTCGACGCTGTGCATAATGTCTCCGGCCGCGGACCGCAGCCGTGACGAAACATGCCGCGGAATTGTCGAAGCACACCGTTGCACAAGTATAGATAATCGCGGGTATCTGTTGATATTCAACAATTACCTGCCTAAACAACGATTCAGATTATGAAGATATACACTAAAAGCGGCGACAAGGGTACAACGTCGCTCGTGGGAGGAGAACGAGTGTCAAAGTATGACAGCCGCGTGGAGGCATACGGCACCGTAGACGAACTTATAGCCTTCACGGCTCTGCTGGCTGACAGGATGACGTGCGAAGCGGCTCTTGAGCCGAGTGTCGAGCGGTTGCGTCGTATCGAGTCGCAGCTGATGACGGCCTCTGCGCTGCTTGCCGTGGGGAAAGGCGGTGAGGGTAAAATCGCGCCGATGTCGGACGATGCCGTGGTATATCTCGAGCAGGCGATAGACGACATGCAGGATCGGCTGCCTGCGATAACGAAGTTTACTATCCCCGGGGGTGATGAACGTATCTCGCTGTGCCATGTATGCCGCACGGTATGCCGCCGGGCCGAACGTGCCGCGCTGCGTGCGGATGCCGACCACGGGGTGGATGGCGGCGTACTGGTGTATCTGAACAGGTTGTCGGATTATTTTTATGTTCTGGGCCGTACGGTGGCTTCCGTACTCGGTGCGGACGAGATACTGTGGATACCTTGACCCGTTTATGCAATAAAAGGTCGCATGGTTGTTAACATTATATGACGAAGTGTTTGCTTTTAATGAATTTTTTCTATATTTGCGGCCGATATAGAAATGCGACGACCTTATTTGCATAAAACTACGAAATATGTATTGGACTTTAGAGTTAGCATCGAAGTTGGAAGATGCACCGTGGCCTGCAACTAAAGACGAGTTGATCGATTATGCAATTCGTTCGGGTGCGCCTTTGGAGGTGCTGGAGAACCTGCAGGAGATCGAAGACGAGGGCGACATCTACGAGTCGATAGAAGATATCTGGCCCGACTACCCTTCTAAGGATGATTTCTTCTTCAACGAAGAAGAGTATTAAGCCTGTTTTGGAGGCAAATGCCTCAAAATACGCCTCTTAAAAACTTTCTAATGCGACCTTAGGGTCGCATTTTTCGTATATAAAAGTATAGTTTGGATATATAAACTTTCTAATAATCTACCTATATTTGTATGTTCATCCACGATAAATAACATAGAATATGGGGCGCGTAAAGTCAAAATTCCCAACAGGGAACATTGTTATTAAAAATAAGAAGCCAAATAAAGAGGGTAAAGTTGCCCTATATCTTTGTTATAATATCAATACAACGCCTGTAACTATTACCACGGATATTTTTGTCAAGCCTGAAGATTGGGACAGCAAGACGCAAACCGTAAAAAGCAAGAATCCCGCTGCAGCCCGACTGAACAATCAGTTGAAACTGCAACGGGAAAAGGTGGATGAGCAAATCATGGCATATGAAGGACGACTGACGGCAGATATTGTCCGTAAGATGCTCAAAGGTGAGTTCGCTCAACAAAATGACCCCAAGAAGATTGATTTTATTCAGTATGCCACGGACTACAATCAGCAACGGTATGATCTGCAGAAGTTGTCCTATTCAACATACTATAACGGAGACCGCTATATCAAGAAATTTCAGCGTTTCTTGGCAGAGCAGACGGGCGAAGGTATCATTTATCTAACCGACCTAACTATTGACCTGATAGATAAATATAAAACATTCTGCATTAAAATGGGCAATACAAAAGAAGGAATCAACAAAATGCTGACTCCTCTTATAAAGGCTGCCATGTATGCCTCGGATAATGGCTTGTTATCTGCAAGGTTATCAGCACAAATCAAGCAATCATACTTTGACTTGAAGGTGCGGCAATATCGGTCTGAGGTTGAAGATCGTGAAGTCCGCTATCTGACAGAGGAACAGATGCTGCAATTTGTGGATTTGTATTCAAAGGTTAAGTTTAACAGGACTCGTGAAATCATGGACATGTTCCTCTTCTCTTTTCACGCCTGCGGTCTGCGCGTATCGGATATAGTAACGTTGGAATGGTCTCATATAGATTGGGAACGTCAAGAACTGTCGAAGAATCTTGTGAAGGGTAAGGTCCCGCATACGATTCCTCTGACTGATGCAGCTTTGGAGATTCTAAAACAGTGGCAAGAAAAGAACCTGAACAGACGTTTCGTATTCAACTTGCTCGATTCCACCTTCGATACAAGTGACGCTGCGCTTCTTGACAAAAAAATCAAATCAAAGAATCGTATCTTGCAGACATCGCTGAATGAAGTTGGCAATAAAATGGGACTGCCCTTTCATTTGAGCATGCATGTAGCTCGCCACACCTTTGCTGTCATGGCTCTAAATCGGGGTGTCACGATTCACATGATAAGTCGATTGTTGGGGCACTCTTCGATTCTTACAACAGAAAAGGTTTATGCCGAGTTTCTACCCGATACAATCACAGAAGAGGTAATAAACAAGCTTTCATTTGGATATATGCCATCATTTTGAGGCATAATTCCAAGCGAATGCTTCCTGATGGGTCATGGATAGGAAGTGATTCAGGTCATCGGCTGAATAAAAGAATTTATCACCCGCTTGGCTATAACCAAGCCATCCGTTATCTCGGTATTTTTTCAGGGTTTTAGAGTTCACATCTAATAACTCAAGCAACTCTTTGTTGGTGTATAACGGTTTCTGTGAAGCCTTATTCAGGCAATCTTGTGCAGTGTCCAACTCTTCATGCACTACTTTTCTGATTAATTTTTCAAATTCATCGTTGTTAAAATTGATAGATAACATTCTTTAATTAAACTTTTTCTTTTTATTTCTATTTGCACAAGCATCATTGCTTGTCCTCTTTTTCAGCAGGTCAGAGTACCCATCGAGGTTTTTGTAAATATATATTTTTTATAAATGATAAAACAAATAAAATGGGATATATTTTATCTATTGACACGTTCTTAGTGGTATATTGAATTTTGTATGCTTGTGCATTCCTCGCTATTAATCATTGAATAACAATGTGTTATTGCTGTAAGCGCCCTTAATTAAACCTATTAGAGATAGGTGTATTAAATTAAGGTACTGTTGTTTGTATATCCCGCAGATATATTTTTATAAAAAATAAAATCAACTTTTCTTGCCTTTTGCTCTTGACTTTTTAAGCATTCATACTATTTTATATGGGAAGATTAAATAATTTATAAAAATAAATAAGTATGGATAAAAAAAATTACAAGCGAAAATTTCGTGAGTTGGACGATGCTACCAAACAAAAAATTAGTCAGGCTCTTCGAGGCAGAAGCAAAAGTTACAGCCACACACAACACATTTCTCAAGGTTTGAAAGCCTATTGGCAAAATGTGCCATACAAAAATAAGAGTGAAGAATCAAAAGCGGATGGTATCATGTAGTAAATTAGGCGAAACAATTATTGATGAATTGAGGCTCTGCTACATTGCGGAGCCTTCGTTGTTGAATGATCTGAGCTCGGTTCCTCTTGGAGAACGTATTGATTTCGTCTATTTTTCAATGGTGCGCATTATCGGGCAACATTTCCGCTACCTATTCAAGGTTTTAGATGCTCATAATAAACAAGTGGGGAATTTGTATTTTGGTCAATATGGAAATTCCGAAAACTATTATGTATGGTTGAGAATTGATAACCGTGTTTTGTATAACAGGAATTGGTTTGAGAAGGTCCTTAATATTCCCTGTCACCTAAAATTGACCTTCAATAATATTACAGCTATAGATTTAACAAAAGACTTTAAGAAGAATATAGTAAATGTTATAAGGAGATTATACAAGGACGAGGCGGTTACAACGATTGTGAACGGTAAGGCCATCAAGGATCGGAAGCGTATAATCCCTGAATTTCATATAGACTATTCGGTTAGTCTCGAACGCTTGAAGTATCCGACATTTTATGTCAAGCAGAAAAAGGCTATCCATGATAAGACCAAAGGTATTTGTGTTTCTTGTTACAACAAAAAGGCTGAGATTGAAAATACTTCTAAACAATATATTTTAGACTTTTATGGCTGTCCAAAGTGTTTACATCGGTTAGAAGTCCATTTGAATGCCGAAGAGATTAGGAGATATTGTTCAATGAAGAAGATTCCACAAACAATAGATTTGATCTTCGATCAGGATTCTATAACTGATATGTTTTTCTACTACCTTTCGTCGGTTGTAAGATTTACCAAAGGGAGAATCAAACTTGATTGGCGAGATATATTGATGTAGTGGCAGGACTATATAACAACCACCCCTACCACTGCATCTATTTTTGATTTATTTTTCTGATAAATAGAAAAATAACTACAGGAATAGTGATGCAATTTTATTCAAATGATTTTATTGAGAAAAAGATATATATTGTAATAAAAATTATTACATTTACGAAAAATAAAATTATATGAATGAATTAAGAGTTAAACAGATTATAAATCAAAGAAATATATCTGTCAGACAGTTTGCAGAGATGCTCGGAATCACTCGTGAGCATTGTTATCATGTTTTACGGGGAGAGAATGTCAGTAAAAAGCAATTGGAGAATATGGCAAGGGTGTTGAATATGCCCATTCGGGATTTGTATAGAACCCCCGATGAGATAGCCGCAGATTATAATCCGTATGAGATAGTCTTTGGGCGCACTGAGCATTACAAGGCTGCGGATATAATAACCTTCTCCAAACTGTCAGGTAAGTATGGAGCCTTCTCAAATATGAGTACCGCTTACCCTGTTGATTTGTTCGGGTATCATTGCCCCACCTCTGAACATCTGTTCATCGCTTTGAGATTCTCAGGCTATCCTGAACTTCAGAAAGAGGTGTTGGAGTATGACAATGCTATGTGGTGCAAGAAGGTGTTTGTTGAGAGTGGCAAGTATAAGAAATACCATCATCCCAATTGGCATGATAATTACTTTGATGTGGAGGTTATGAAGTATGTTATAAATCTTAAATATGAACAGAATGAAGGGTTTAGGCGGCTTCTCGATGCGACAAGGGGGAAGGTCATAGTGGAGGATGCTACAATGCAGCGAACTAATGAGTCTGTTTTAAAATGGGGCTGTCAGGATCTCGAAAAACGTGATCTTATTAACAAGACGCGAAATAGTGTAATAAAATATATTACATATTTGCAAAAAAAAGAAATTTGTCGAGAGGAAAAATTAAAGCATCCTCGAACAGAGGCGGCACAGAAACGCCATGTGCAAAAGATGAGACAATTTGAATCTAATATTGGCAAAATACAGAAGATATATGAAGAGACGTTATTTGAACACTGTAATTATACTCTAAGTGGAAGAAATTCAATGGGAAAGATTCTAACAATGATACGAGATCATGGACACATTGACTACGATTTGAAGTTCCCATTATATTTTTTTGAACATGAAATAAAATAAACTGTATCAAATTCATGTATGTACTAAAATAATATCTGCCACCCCCCCCCTAAAGAGTGGCAGATATTTTGTGCTATGTTATCTTTTTATTTTATCATGCTACAATAGAATCATGTAACATATTCACATATCTACCTATATTAGGTAATTCACCTTCAAACACAGCTGCCCAATCAAAAGCATCAAACGGAGGTTCGTTCACAATTGTTTGAGCGGTAATGTCTCCATTCTTGCACACGTAAGCTATAATTGTTTTAAGGTACTCTTCCTGCATTGTATTTAATGCGTGAGAACTCAGGAATTCGGAAAATCGCTCCAACGCAATCCTACGATCTACTCCGACCTGTGCCCTGATAAATGCTCCGACACTTTCTCCGAATTGTAATTTGTTCTTCTCAATATAGCGCCTGTATTCATCCTGTGTACCAAGTTCCTTCCAAAGTATCTTTTCGAGTTCGTTTATATCAGTTTGATTAAGCTTCTCAATACGGATAATCTTTTGTATTACGGGCAAGTCTCTATTTTTGGCAAGATAATCAACAACACGTTGCTTATAACTCTTGGTAGTTATAGGTACATCGGCAACACCTTGTTCTATAATCTCGTCCGAAATATTCAGCACAAATGTTTGGTTATCACCGCCCACTATGAACCTTATCAAATCTCGCAACTCTTTACGCACATACTCCAACGACTCCAACGAAGGCTTCTCCCAAAAGTCTGAGGATACAATCTTATCAATCACATCCATCTTCTTTGCTACATGAGGTATCGAAGCTCGCTGCTGAAGTAATTCGCCAATTTTGCGAACTTTTGCAACGTACCTGCTTGCATTTTTCTCGGGGACAAGATTCGACAGCATGATGTTCAACATCAGTAAGTCAAATTTCTTGGCATTCTCGTCCGTCGGCATTTTTATCAACAAAGGCGATACCTCTTCCTTCAATTGTACTACGTCTACACATGAAAGATACTCCCAATTTTCCGTTTGTCTGAAATGATCTACTGCCTTCCAATGCTGCCTGACTGCAATCAATGTATCCTGCAATGCTACGATCTGTTCTCGCAGTTCCTTTTTAAGATCATCGTGCAAAGCCTTTGCAAATGCATCTTCCTGAAACTCCCTGCGTTGTAATTCAAATGCGATATCGACTCGGATACAAAACAAGCGTTCTGTCAATGACTGTACAGGCTGTGCCTCTTTTCCATTGGGATTGAGGCTGAAAAATTCAAAGTTATTACACCAATCAAAGATATTGAAATATTGCTTATCGCAATTTACACCAAAAATACCTTCCGACAATCGGGTTCCGCGACCAATCATTTGAAGGAACTTTATCTTTGACTTCACAGGTTTGAAGAATACCAAATTGAGGATATCGGGAATATCTATACCCGTATCAAGCATATCAACCGATACTGCTATTTGAGGCAAGGAATCACGCACTTCAAAACGGTCAATCAGATCCTGAGCATAATTGACATAATTGTCAATCAGCACACAATAATCCGCTCCATACTTCGGATACAGAGCATTGAAACGCTGCACAATCAATTCAGCGTGCTTATGATTGTATGCAAATATGATTGTTTTTCCAAGTTGCTCACCGCTTTGCACCTTCAGTCCTTTATCCATAAGGTCTTGAAGGACATTGTCTATCGTGTTTATATTGAATATGTAGTTAAATATCTCATCGCTACGAATATCCCTGTGTCCATCATCATCCGCATCCAATATCTTTTTACCTTGCCGAGATTTTTCGTATTTCCACACTGATTCCAATTGTTCCTTTTCGTCATCACTGAGGTTGTTGTACACTATGCCTTGTTGCATTATAAGTGTTCCGCGCTTCAGAGCGTTGTATGGCACGAGATATTTATCCTCGATGGCTTCGTCAAGTTCGTATGCAAATGTATCCTGAGCATCTATCTTGAACAGATCGAACGTATTCCGATCCACTTCGTCGCGCGGGGTTGCGGTAAGCCCGACAAGCAAACTGTCGAAATAGTCTATGATAGAATAGTATTTTCCAAATATCGAGCGATGCGCCTCGTCGATGATAACCAAATCAAATCGCCCTATCGAAAACTCTTTTACGTCACTATCAATATAATTTATCATGGTTTGATAGGTACAGAACATGACACGGGCACTCATATCGGGATCGTTGTTCTCTGACAGTATGCATGTCGTTGTCGAAGGCAGAAGCTTGGCAAAGTTTTTTGCAGCCTGCTTAACCAAAGCAGTACGATCGGCAAGGAACAATACATTCTTCACCCAATTGTTTCGCATGAGCACGTCCACCAACGATATAGCCACACGTGTTTTACCCGTGCCCGTCGCCATGACCAACAACGTGCTGCGGTGGTTGGCGTTGAATCGGTCACAAATGCTCCTGATAGCTCTTTTTTGATACTCTCTGTTGGTGATGTTATCGTCGATGCGCATATCAACAATGGGCTGTCGACCTCGACGTTGCACCATAAGTTCAAGGTCGGCTGCCGTATGAAATCCGTATATCTTTCTTGCGGGATACCCCAATCCGTCAACAACTTCGGTCTCGTATCCGTTACTGCAATATACAACGGGGCGCACTCCGTACTGCGCCTCCAAACAATCGGCATACAGCGTTGCCTGATGGCGACCTTTTGCCAAATCTACACTCGTCCGTTTAGCCTCTACGACAGCAAGCGGTTTCCCATTCGCGCCGAAGAGTACATAATCTGCATACCCGATACCCTTATCCGTCGGCATTCCGTGTACCTCCACCTCTACGCATGCTTTCAGGGGAGCTATGGCACCCTGCGCCGAAAGCACCTCCCAACCTGCCTCGCGCAGCATCATATCGATGAACAATCTACGGGTTTCCGCCTCAGATATACCTGTCGGATATGCCTTTACAGGCTCTTCCGAAATCTTCGATACATCAACCTTCTCTATAAACTCGGTCGAAGGTTTTGGCTCTTCTTCAGGCAATATATGTATGGAAGCCTGTTGGGTAAGCAGCGTTTTGTCAAATGGTTTTAACTCATCTATTACCTGCAATTTGACAAGCACCGCACCGACAAAGTTATACAGGTTCAGCAATGCGAAGAATGATTCTCGTCCCGATACATTACCCATGTGCGCCGCGCAGTTTCCCTCTTTGCGGATGTAGTGGACAGCCATCATCAGACGATCGTCGCCGACAAAGGCACGGAAAGGCTCGCCGTCTATCAGTTCGAACAGTGAGGTGCGCGGACCGACTTCGATCTCTTTCATTGCATATATTGCGCGTACCATCCACTCCAAAGCCCTGCGAGCGTTCAGTGCCGATGTGTCGGGAGCGCTTTGCTGCGTCAACTCAGCCGTATTGCAATAACCGTACAGGTCTCCAAGTTCGGGTATATCCTTCAGGTAATCGAAGTTTCTCATCGTACAGCTACTCTTCTTGATTCGTCAATAATTTAATCATACTACCTACCTCCGTAAAGCAGCATACATAATTATCAGGCTCACGATTTGCCACGGAGCGGATAGAATTACTTATAGCATCTTCAAGGCTACCATGATTCCTGCAAAAAACGTCATGAAGAGGATTTTTTGCAAAATAGTTTTCCTTGACTTTATATCCAACTTTTTCCTCAAGCCAATCTTTCAAACCATCATTGGTCTGTGCTGCAGTGGTATATCCGAAATAATATCGAAAGAATATCTCTATCGCAGGATTGGATTCAAAAAAACGTATGAAAACACCTTTCTTTGTTGTATTATGATATTTCCCTTTAAGTGCAATATATTTTGGATCTTTACTGTGAGTATCCATATCGAATAAACAGTAAATTTTAGTGTATCCTTTTTCGATAGACTCTTTTATTTTGTTCTCGTATTCTTTTGCTGTAGCATTAGTTGTCTTAAAAAATTTCGGCTTGGGACTAAGTTCGCGGAGATCTTTTAATGATTCTATGTAATACTTTTCCGTAATACCTTCCCCAATGATTGCGGCGGGTTCTTTAACCTTTCCCATAATTACCTCCCCGTTTTAGCATTCACTCTTTGTATTCAGATAGAACGATCCCATCTCAGGAACAGCACCTAATTTACCGATTTTGTACGCCTTGAATAATGACAGGTTTTTATGAAGACCCATATCGCAGACTCGAGTATATTGCGATTCTGCTGTTTGTGAGTCCTTATCGACCAAATATACCATATCACGACGTACAAAATCCTCATCTAATAACATGATATTATGCGTCGCAAAAATCAGTTGCGATTGAGGCTGCGAATTCATCAAGAATAGATTCAGATAGTATACTGTTAAATCATAATGAAGATTACTGCCTATTTCATCCAACAAATAGATGTGATTTCCCATTATCATATCATACAGATAATCCAATCGCTCGATATATCGCAATGTACCCATAGACTGATCATTGGACTCGATGTTGAAATCGCCATTTACGTAATGATTCGTAAATATCACATCATGCATTATATTAAACTTCTGATCATCGGGTATTGATAATGCAGAAACGGCATCCAATAGATTCTGCGGAACTATATCGGTATTTTCTATTACTCTAAAGTCTGTAATATTGAAATCAGCCTTGCGTAATAAGTTCAAATAAAATTGCTTCTTGGCATTATCATTACATACATCGTTCATTTCAGCAATCATATATCTATTTTGCTTATCGCCGTTTACATTGTGTACATATCTATGAATCCAATTATATAAATTTGCGAATAGAGCGGCATCCTCTTTCAAGGACTTCTTCCCGAATGTACTTAATACAGAGTGGTTGTTAAATGTATCTTCGCGTAGCGTTTGCTTTGTTTTAGCGCTCAATTTGAGAGTAGAACCGAACTCAATATGCGGTTGTGTATCATCGCCTGTGAAATCGCGATGATAGAAAAGAGCCTTAACGTTATTCGGATAATAATCCAAATTCTCGAAGAGAATATGATTCCCGTTATATGACACCTCGTAATCATATTGAACTCCCTCCTTGAAGAAAATCAGTTTAAAATATGTCGGCTCATTCTTGCGAAGCGCAAAAGGGGTAAATCTCATTGCTTGAGATTTGTCATTCTTCGGTTGAAATAATATTTCGAATGCAGCCTCCATAGCGTATAAGATGTTCGTTTTGCCCGACGCATTAGCTCCATAAAATATTCCTAACTTATTTATGAAGCAGT
This sequence comes from uncultured Alistipes sp., assembly GCA_949283205.1. GTDB lineage: Bacteria > Bacteroidota > Bacteroidia > Bacteroidales > Rikenellaceae > Alistipes. The sequence goes on from CASDSD010000050.1 coordinate 119,232, forward strand.
TTGGCTTGACCTCAACCGTCAGAATGTCTCGCATGGTTTTATCTGACGTCGAGGCAAATGAAATAGTTTGCTCGTCGGCTACAGATAAAAAATTCCTAACAGTAAAAGAGTAAATCATGGTTTAGTGGGTTTGGTGATTTGTTATGCAAATATACGACTCGAGATGCAAAATGCAAATTTTTTGATGCTTTTTCGTATGTTTATTACGAAAATCGCGCCAAAAATAGCGGCAAATCAACCGAAGTAGTAATCCATTCTGCTGTCGAAGAGTTGTTGCACCTCCGACAACGACTGTTTGATAAGCTCTTTTTGTTTCTCTATCGACTCAATCATTGAGGCAAATTGCTGTTGAAGGGCAAGAGGAGGAAGAATTATTGGGAGTTTACCATACTTTTGAGCATTTATATTAGGCTGTGCAACGCCTATGATTTGTTTGCTTATCCATAATTTATAGCTTCTATTTTTTGTAATATAAAAAATGAAAATAGGATTCACATACAGTATATTCAAAGAAAACTTTATTAAATATCCTGCATATATTTGGGCTTCATTCCCTCTATAAAGGTATGTTTTGCCGACAGTCGCGCCTGAACGAGCAAATAGGATGTCTCCTACATTTAACCGATATGTTTCATCATCTTCAACATTAGAAGACACAACAAAATCATCATTCAAATCTCCTGAATCCAAAATATCCGTAATTCGGACGTACCTCGGTCTATATAGCTGCTTCGGCATTGATGAGGATCCTGCTCCATAGACTCCTGTATTTTTACAAATATCTACAAGACTTACTTGCTTCCATCCCTTTTCATTGGTTATCGGGTCACCGAACATATCGTAAAAGATGGATTGGGCAAGGGTGTCCAACTGCTTCAACTGCTCGCGTTTCTTGGCAATCACATCGCTCAATAAATCCAACTCCGCCACAATCCGCTCCTGCTCAATCATTGGAGGTATAGGAACAGATATTTTCTTCAGAAGTTTATAATGCCTTGAATATCCTAAACTTGGTATTCTGCATGATTCTATATAATATTTAAGAAACTTTGCATTTATCTTATTTATTGGTTGTAATATTTTTACGCCATCTGCTCCTATGACAAAATCAAAATCTACATATTTTAGAATCCTTGTATGATCCCCAAAAACGATAATTGGAGAATAGACTTTGAACACATCTTTCTCGTTGTTCCAATAGCCATTGATTAAGCCTTCTTCTTGAGATATAATAGGATATAATCCACTCTTAAGATAGTCTGTGCTTGCAATTTTTGTAGTATACTTTACTTTAACTATAGATTTTTCAAAAGGCAATGTCCTCCAATCTTGTTTCATCTTGCTAAAGGTTATTTAATAAATGTCAGCACTGATACGATAAACGTAAGGATAGCAAAAATAAGAGTCCATATCTGAATCTTATTACTACGTTTTTGTTCCGCAAGGCTCTTATTCTGCTCTTGAGCCTGTATTGCTTGCAAGTGCGTTTCTCGCTCTTTGTCAAGTAAATTTACCACAGCTGTAAGTCCATTTCTATATGTTGTTTCCAAGCCTCGGTTAATCTCACGTCGACCGAACGCCTGAAAAGCCAAATCGCCTGTATATTGTGATTCAAAAGATACACTACTCAAAGAGTTTAACATGGTCGCATCGGCACCTGCATTACTCATGGCGTGGTATGCTATATCTTTTATACTCTTGCCCTTTACTCTGATATCGCTGTCGTTATATATGCCAATGTTTCGCATGGCGTTAATTTCCGCGATAGCTTTATCCAATATTTGCACAACTTCCTTATGTGTCATGTTTACATATATTTATCTCTAAATTCCTCAAGTGCAGCATTAATTTCTCCTTCCAATGTCGTTATGCGGTCGAAAATCACCGACGGCTTTTCATAGACGACCTTTTCGCGTTCGATCTCCTTGTATTTGTTGATAGACAGGTCGTATCCATTTTCACGTATCTCCTCGACGGGAACAAGGAACGACTGATCCTTGCGGGAGCGGCTCTTTTCGCCTTCGAGATTATGGAAACGTGCAACAACATCGGGAATATCATTCTCTGCCACCTCCGTCCGTTTCTGATCGAGTGAGTAACCATCGGCTTTCATGTCATAGAACCATACTTTTTCGGTGCCGCCCGCATTGGTCTTGGTAAAGACAAGGATGGCGGTAGAAACACCCGAATACGGTTGGAACACACCTGCGGGCATGGATATAACGGCTTGGAGTGTTTGGTTGTCGACAAGTTCCTTGCGCAAGGCTTTATGTCCCTTCGTATTTCCGAACAAAACACCGTCGGGAACGATGCTTGCACATCGACCTCCCATCTGCAGCATTCGGATAAACAACGCCACGAAAAGCAATTCGGTCTTTGTGCTGTCTGATATGGTCAGTAGCGATTTGCTCACGGCATCCTTATCCAACGTCCCCGCAAAAGGCGGATTGGCAAGGCATAGAGTATATTTATTGACATCGGTATTATCATTGGACAAGCTGTCGCAGTAGGCAATATTAGGATTATCGACATCGTGCAGCATTAGGTTCATCGCCCCGATACGCAGCATGGTTTGGTCGGTATCGTATCCGTAGAACATCTTGTTCTTGAAGTGATCCAAGTTGTTGCGGTCAAGAAGGTCTTGCCCATAGTGTTCCTTGACATATTTGGCACTCTCGACTATAAATCCCGCCGATCCCATGGCAGGATCACAAATTGTATCCGTCAATGTAGGCTCCATAAGAGAGACCATCATGTGGATAATGTGGCGAGGGGTGCGAAATTGTCCGTTATTGCCGCTTGCCGCCATCTTTCCCAAAATGTACTCATAGACATCTCCCATGGCATCGCGGTCGTTCATATCCAAATCGTCAATGTCGTCCACAATCTTGGTAAGGATACGAGGATTCTGTACAAGGAATGTCGCATTCTCCATGAAACGGCTGTACGCACTCTCCTTGCCGCTGTTTAACGTCTTGATAAACGGGAAAACATCGTTGCGGATGGTATTGAACATGTCCGTAGAATTGGTATTCTTAAAAACATGCCACCGCAGCGACTCATACGGCACCTCTTTTTTCGTGTCGGGATTACGCCACGTTCCCTTTTTAAAAACAGGATTTGAGATTTCTACTCCGAATGCGTTAGCCGCAACCTCCTTTTTCGTCTGAGCATCGTCCAACATCTTCATAAAGAAGAGGTAGGTCATCTGCTCAAGTACCGTGATCGAGTTAGTAATACCTCCCGTCCAAAAGGTATCCCAAATGTTGTCTATTTTATTTTTTACTTCTCCCGTAACCATATCTTACTCCATTTTCGGCGCTGTTATCAATATACCTTTTCTAATGATGCAATATTTGTTCGTAAAAGGTTTTTCAGGCGTTATGCCGTAGTTGGCAAGACTCTTATAGGAAATCCCGATCTCTTCTTTACTAAAATTGTCGCACAAAGCCTTGATGCTTCCAAAGTAGTGATGCTGCCCGTTCAACTCAAGGTGAATGACTGTTCGCTCTTGTTTATTCATTTTTATATGATATTTCTATCAAAGTTAGAAAAAAGTGGAAAATAATCAAAATAATCCATATTTTTCAGCCTAAAAATTTGGATATATTAAATATATTCCATATTTTTGTAGCGGAAACAAAAGAGAAAGATAAGTTATGAAGGCGCAAGTCGGACAATACAGATTCGGAAGACATAGGAATATGTGGGGTATTTGGTTGTACATCGCAGTCAATGAGAGTGGAACTTGCGCAAAGTTCGTGAAGGATAGTTTCACTTATGAGGATGCGGTAAAAGAGGTGTATCGCCTGAACGGTTGGGGCGAGCCCAAAAAGTTATACAGAAAGTTTTAATTATATGTAATAAAAAATCTTACACTATGAATACTTTAGTAATTACTGACACAACGGCAGTTCGGATGAATGTGATTGCAGACCGTACACAGAATCTTTTGGTAGCAGGTGCGAAGGCTATGATGATTGAGAACTTGAAGGAGAAACTTCGCAACGGAGTTGCACACTTCATCTTCATCAAAAAAAAATGGAGAGTTTCGAGAGGCTTGGGGAACGACCTCGAAGAGTTTGGTTGAGAAATACGTCAACGGCAGAGGATGTAGCCGAGAGGCATTCAAGACGACAGCCTATTTTGATATTGAGCGAGGCGCGTGGCGTTCACTGAGATGGGAATCCATTGTCAAGGTATTTTAATTGAGATAATTATGGCAAAGTATATTCTTTCGATTTTGCGCATGGAACTGATGGTAGTGTTTTCATGGGGCTTTCATAGTCCCATGGCACTGCCTGACGATGGAGGCTTGGCATTTAAGGTGGACGGATTCAAGCATCGGGGATGGGTGTTCGTGAAATACAATGAAGGGAAGGACCTTTTTGATGTTGAGCTGCGCGACAATAGTCTAAACATCGTCAGAAGTATCGAAGATGTGTACTTTGACCAATTGGTTAATGTTGTAGCTGCCCGGAGCAAACAGATGGTCGGGGGCATGGGTGGCGGAAGTCTCCGTACCCGTATAGTCACCCATGGTGACCGTCCATGTGGCAGGTATGTCGATGCCCTCACCGCGGGCCGACCAGTCGGCTGTCACCGCAA